>NZ_JBSGHN010000004.1:288325-706992 GCF_053604425.1 Microbispora sp. NPDC004025
AGTTGGAGTGGCCTTCTAGGACAGCACGCTCACCACCATCGGCGTTCCACAGCCTTACTGTCCCATCATGGGAACCAGTTGCCAGCCACGAGCCATCCGTAGAAACCGCCATCCCATACACATCGTTGGAGTGGCCTTCTAGGACAGCACGCTCACCACCATCGGCGTTCCACAGCCTTACTGTCCCATCATGGGAACCAGTTGCCAGCCACGAGCCATCGGCAGAAATCGCCAGCGCAGTCACCTCATCAGAATGATTCATTAAGACTAAAGTCTTACCATCATCCTCAGAAAGCACCGTCTCGTGCGGCGACCTGCTGTGGTCCAGAACGGCACGCTCGCTACCATCGGCGTTCCAGAGCCTTACTGTCCGATCACGAGATCCGGATGCCAGCCATAAGCCATCGGAGGCCATCGCCACTGCCTCCACCTCCTCGGTGTGGCCTTCCAAAACGGCACGCTCGCTACCATCGGCGTTCCAGAGCCTTACTGTCCGATCATGAGAACCGGTTGCCAGCCACGAGCCATCGGGAGCAATCGCCATCGAATTTACCCAGTCGGTGTGGACTCCTAAAACCGCAGGAACATGGCTACTGATTTCCCACAACCGCACCGTCTCATCCGTTGATCCGGTTGCTAACCACGAGTTATCTGCAGATATCGCCACTGCAACCACGAATTCGGCGTGGCTTCCCAGGACGGCACGCTGGCTGCCGTCTGCGTTCCACAGGCGGACCGTATGGTCGTATGAGCCGCTGGCTAGCCACGAGCCATCGGAGGCAATCGCCACTGCCTCCACATCCTCGGTGTGGCCTTCCAGAACGGCGCGCTCGCTACCATCGGCGTTCCATAACCGCACTGTCCCGTCGGCCGATCCGCTGGCTAGCCATGAGCCGTCGGAGGCAATCGCCACGGAGCGCACTTCGTCGGTATGGCCTTTCAGGACGGCACGCTGGCTGCCGTCTGCGTTCCACAGGCGGACCGTATGGTCGTATGAGCCGCTGGCTAGCCACGAGCCATCGGGAGCAATCGCCACTGCCTCCACATCCTCGGTGTGGCCTTCCAGAACGGCGCGCTCGCTACCATCGGCGTTCCAAAGCCTTACTGTCCGATCACGAGAGCCGGTTGCCAACCACGAGCCATCGGCGGAAATCGCTACCGAATTCACCCAGTCACGGTGGCCTTTCAGGACGGCACGCTGGCTGCCATCTGCGTTCCACAGGCGCACCGTCCTATCACCCGAGGCGCTAGCCAGCCAAGAGTCATCAGCAGCAATCGCCACCTCGCTTATAACACTGGTGTGGCCCGCCAAGACCATACGCAAGCTGCCGTCGGCGTTCCACAACCGCACTACCCGATCATCGCCAGCGCTGACCAGCCACGCCCCATCCGTGGAGATCTTCACCGTAGACACGGTGTCGAGATGACCACTGAGAGTTCGAATTAAAGCAGAGTTCCTGTTCTCTGGAAGCGGCCAAGCTGGCAGCAGAAATGACCCCCACTCCGTGCGCAATTCAAATATCTGCTTCCGGAAGTGCGGTAGGACGCTCAGATGAGTTAGTCGATTAGCTTGAGAGAGTTCATCGGATTCTAGGTCAGCCAGTAGATGGCCTACCCGGGCAATTAAGCGACGAGTCTGAACCACTGTGGGGTCTTGAACATAAGTAAGGTCAGATTCTAGTGCGAGCGCCCCGGATCTAGCCAGCCTGGCAAGTGCCCAGCGCACATCGGTGACCAGTAATCTCAAGGCTTCGTTAAGGCATCCCTCAGACAAATGGAAGACAAGTTGATCCCACAAAAAATGCCCTTCCGGCAGCCGCCACCACTCCCCAATTACCTTCCCGTCAGAGGTCACTAGCTCGGTTGCCGCATCAATAAGCTCCCGGTTGGTCTGAGCCAGGCGCTGTGCGCCCAGACCATCCTCCGAACGGATGAAGCTCCGCACCACATCATGTAACACCACTATCTGCTGCTGGCTCTCGGCCCAGCGCAACGACACCAGCGACAGTCCCACCAGTTCCTCACACAAACGCTGGGTCTGTTCCAAGGCCAGGCCCGCAGTCTGTCGCCACAACAGCGCCACCACTTCAAGCGGGATATCGACGTCCTCAGCGAAGATCCCCAATTCAAGGAACCGCTCTCGTCCGTCTGCCGGCAATGCCTCCAGGCTGTAGTCAATGGTCGCCTTGACCGCAGTCTCCCGCTGGCCGCTGTCGGTGACGTCCAGCGCCGTCGGCCCCGCCTGGCGCAATCGGGCCACCGCTTGTGCGGCGGCGACGTCCACCTGCGCGCCATGGTTAACGTCCTCCACCAGCCGAGCGTTGGCTAACGCCATCAGCAGCGGCCAGCCTCCTGTCACTTCCAACAGTTGCCGCCGCAGGCCCGCGCGCATGGCTGGCAGGTTTCGTCCCAAAAGTCGCGCTGCCACCTCAGGCGCCATCGCGTCCACGTTAACTTTGGTCGCCCCATCCGGCAGTGTCCTCAGCCGACGGGTCGTCACCAACAGCCGGGATCGTTGCGCAACAGCTAAAAACGGCTCCAGCTGGATACCAGTCCAAACGTCGTCGACAACCAGCAGCATCCGACCTCGTTCGGCCATCAGGTCGGCCAGATGATGCGACAACTGCGTCAGATCCGTCATCTGCGGTACATCGGCCGATAGCGTTTCGCAGATGCTGCGGATCACGTCCGCGCATCCAGCCTCAGTGCGGTCCTGGCCGATCGTGGCCCAAACGATGCCACCGGAGAAATACCGACGCACCCGACGATCGTGACAGACCGCTACTGCAAGCGACGTCTTCCCGAACCCGCCAGCCCCCAACAGCGCAGTCGTCACCCCAACGGTTCTGCTACCTGCACCTGTCAAGGCCCGGATCACCGCATCCAGTTCCCTACGGGGAACCCACCCCTTTGGTATGGGCTGCACCTGAAATAACTTCCCTCGCTGGCGTCGTCCGGTCAGCCGCGGTGCCAGCCACGTCAAAAAGGCCACCATCGCGGTCACTACGACCAGACCGATGATCCATGCCACCTTGTGACCGGTCACCGATGGTGGCAAGTAGTCACTGACCACATTGACTGGCAAACCCACTGCGATACCGAGAAGCACGACGAGCATCCCGATGGCCGCATCTGCGGCACGCTTCTTCTGACGAGCCATACCCCCACCCCGACGATGGCGGCCCCCGCCCGACCAGCATCCCGATCATCGACCTCTCAACGTACCCCAGGAACTTGCCCAGCGCAGGACATAGTTGGATGGGGATGTACTTCGATATGGCCGTCGACCTTGGTCCAGGCCGCTACGCCAGGCAGCCGGCTGGTCTGCTGTACGCAGCAGCGAAGTTACAGCTACAGGGCTGCACAAGCCCTTACTCCTCGGTACGGCAACAGACGTTCGAGTGGGGTGAACAGTCCCCCGCCTGGTGACTGGCGCTCCTTACAAACAGGCGCTCGTACCCCCGCTTGTTTCCGGCTCTGATTCTGATGAGTGCGGGACATGCACGAGATGATCTTGCGGCTTGTATGAGTTGTGTGAAGCGTTCCTGCAGCTTAAGACGCGTAAGTCAGCCGTTCGGTCACTGCTCTCCTAATGCAGTTACTTTGAAATCTGCCGCGCGGCTTCCGGTCCTCGGGCCTGGCGGCCCTGCGGTCCGGGTCCACTTGGCCCCGGATAATCATGGCGGGCCATCGGACGAAGTTGCTGTACAGCAGCGTGTACAGCAACGGCACCTCACGCGGTCTCATCCCACCGGTCTGGAGCTGCCGCCCGAGCAGCTTCGCTCGTCATCTACGAGGCTCTTGCCGAAGTCAGGCGTCAACGGGCTGAGCCCATCAGAATCCGCATCCACCAGTAGCGGGCTTCGTCGCCTCTCCAGCCGTCGGTGTAGGTGTGCTCGGGCGGGTCAGACTGAATGACCTTGTGGACCTGATAGATGCCGCCGACACAGATCAGCTCGTAGACGACCGCCTGACAGCAGCAAGTGTGGTCGATGACTCGGTAAGGGCCGCGCGGCCGGTCCTGCCAATCCAGACGTTTCCGGCTCCGTAGCGCGATGCCCGGATGGATCGCGATACCCGGGCAGTCCCACTCTGGGGCCTCCACCAGATCGCGGGCCAGCCGACGCGGCCCTCCTTGCACCGCCGTCATTTCGCCGCCGACCGGCCCGTCTGTTCGTTCAGCTCGCGCCGCAGCTCGTCCAGAGTCTCAGCGGCTACCGTCATGCAAGCGCCGGCCACGAGCTCAGCCTGGGTAAGCCGATGGCCCCGCCTCGTCGCGTACCAGTCTCCCGGCCTGTCATCCGCTCGGCTGCGCCAGATCGACCAGCCGGGAAAGCCCGCTACCAGTTCCTCAAGCTCCGTCATGTCCCGCAGGCTACAGAGCCTAAATATACCTGTCTATAGCTATGAGCTTCTATGCCTCACCTGGAGCTACTACCTACAGTTGCCGAGTGATCGACTACGACCCGACGCGACCCAAGTGGGTGCAGATCTACGAGGTCGTACGCGCACGCATCGAGTCGGGCGAATACCCGCCCCGCTACCTCATCTCCGAGGTCCAGATGGAAGGCGAGTTCGGCGTCGCCCGCGTGACCATACGCAAGGTAACCGCCAAACTCCGCGAAGACGGCCTCATCATCACCACCCCGGGCATGGGCTCCTTCGTGGCCCAGGACAAGAACAAGACCTCCGAGCAGGCCTAGCCAGCGCCCGGAGGTCTCAGCAATCCCGGCTACTCCTCCGCAGAGGTTGTCAGTCCAGTCGGGCACCAGGCCGAAGGGTCACCTGCGTTGACACCGGTGCCGCCGAGGCCGCAGTAGCCGTTGGGCACCTTAAAAAGGTATTGCTGGTGGTAGACCTTCGCTTCAGGCAATAATTCTTGCGGAGGTCGCCTTGCCTGAGCCATCCCCCATCCCCGTCGTCTCCTACGCTCGCATCTCGGCCGATGTCAGGCGGGACGAACACGGAGTCCAGGACCAGCACAAGCTCAACCGGGAGACCGCGGCCCGGTACGGCTGGACCGTCGTCCATGAGTTCACGGACAACGACAAGTCCGCTGCCAAGGCCGATGTCGTCCGCGACGACTTCGAGGCCATGTTGAAGGTGCTCCGCTCGGGCGAGCTTCCGGACGGCGCGGAGGTGCGAGGCGTCGTCATCGTGGCTGAGGATCGCCTCGCTCGACGTCCGGGTGACTACGAGCGCTTCGTTGAAGCGATCACCTACCAGGACGGCCGCGTCTTCGCGGACGCGCGGGGTCAGAAGGATCTCTACAGCGAAGACACCGAAAGCATGGGCCTGTTCGGCGCGGTCATCTCCAAGATGGAGGTGCGGAAGATGCAGCGCCGCATGCGCCGCTCCCACCGAGCTCGGGCCGAGCAGGGACTACCCGTTGGCGGCACGCGCCCCTTCGGCTGGCTGCCCGATCGCTTGACCCTCGACCCGAAAGAGGCACCTCTCGTACGTCAGGCGATCCTCGACCTCGTCGCCGGCCGATCGCTCAACTCCATCGTGAACCAGTGGCAGCGGGATGACGTGAAGACCTCCCTGGGCAATCTCTGGACTCCCCGCTCCCTGAAGATCACGGTTACCAACCCTCGGGTCTGCGGCTGGCGCGAGATGAACGGCGAGTTGATCCGGGACTCCGAGGGCAACCCGGTGGTCGGGCAGTGGCAGCCGATCGTGACGCCGGAACAGTGGATGGCGGTCAAGTCCATCTTCGACGCGCGCAAGGGTCACTTCGTCTACCGGGACGGCCGACTCGGCCCGATCCTTCCGCGAGACTTCAAGGAGCCCCGCCACCTGCTCACCGGGTTCCTCCGGTGTGGCCGGACTCAACCGGACGGCGCTCTGTGCAACGCGTCCCTCCGGGTCACACACCAGAAGCACTGCGTGCAGCACATCTACATCTGTCCCGCCAAGACGGTGGGCGGCTGTGGCGGTCTCGGCAGACGTGGGGACATGGTTGACCTCTATGTCTCGGAAGCGGTCCTCGCGAAACTCGAAGAGGTGCAGTTGGCCTCTTCTACAGGTCCTACCGAATGGCCTGGCCAACAGGATTACGAAGACGCCAAGGCCCGGCTCGAAGAGCTACGCGCCCAGTGGACGGCAGGGAATATCAGCAATGAGCTGTTCTTCTCGGCGGCTCCCGATCTGGAGAAGCGCATATCCCGCCTTCGCACGGACGCTCAGAGCTTCGCGGCGACGGCTCAACGACGACAGGCCCGCTCGGCTACCGACGTGGCCGAGATACGGCGGCGGTGGTTCCTGTCGGAGAGTGAGGGCGGTCTACCGCTCTCGTTGAAGCGGTCCTACATCCGGGAGGCGCTGCACGCCGTGATCATCTACCCGAGCGGCAAGGGGCGCAGGCGCTTCGATCCCGACCTTCTTGAACTGGTCTGGCGTGAGGACTGAGGACACGAGAACGTCCAAGACGTCCAGGACGTCTCGCGGTCTGCGGTAGCTCCTCCAGCCTTACCGCCAGGCGACAACCCCCTTACCAGCCTCCCGCCACAGCCGGACGTCTACGGACGCCGCTGGACGCCAACGGACACCCTGGGACGCCGTCAAAGACGTCATGCCAATTCCGGCTTCGGAACTGACCGGTACGCATACGCGTCCTACTGGGGTAGAACAGAACTGTAAGAAGTCACCGTCTCCCTGACGGAATGACACAGGCGAGAAGCTACGCGACCCATTTTCCGGCGTGCATGAGATCCGGGCGGCAAACAAAACAACTAACGCCGTACCGCTGGAGGGACCCGGCCCAGCGGCAGGCGTCACGCCCTTTCACTTTCTGGTCGCACACTCCCAGGTTCTCTCGCTGACGTGCCCGTGTTCGGCCGTTCGGCTGCTGGCTCACGGTGCTCGGCGTCTGTTCCGCATGCGCGGCGGTGGCTCCACCCACGAGGAAAGGAGCCCATCTGACCACACAGACCCCCATGTCTGCCCAGGAGTGGGGCAGACGCAAAGCCGCCGAGTCTCCTCGTTGGTCTGCCGACAAGTGGCACCGGGTGGCCACCGTTCTCGGTGCCGTGCTGGCCGACGAACCTGGCCGTACCGAGCCCGCCGACGAGGAGAGCGGGAGGGATGCCGCGTGAGCGAGCTTCCTCCCCTCTCCCCCGATGTCCTCGCCGCTGCCCAGCGCGCCGCCATGCCGGACTTCGCCCGGTGGCAGGAGATGGTGCGCGCGACGGGCGGTTGCGCCCAGCCGATCCGGCTGCAAGGTCACCGGATCACCTTCGATGCCGGGTTGGAAGTGCTGGACGTCTACCGAACGGCCGACGAGCCGACCGGGTACCTGCTGACCGCGTGCGGCAACCGTCGTGCGTCCCGGTGCCCGGCCTGCTCGGAGGTCTACCGGGACGACACCTACCACCTGATCCTGTCCGGCCTACGCGGCGGCAAGGGCGTCCCCGAGGACGTGAGCGCCCATCCCCGCGTGTTCGCCACGTTCACCGCCCCCTCGTTCGGCGCGGTCCACGCTCGCCGACAGAAGGGGGACAAGGTGCTGCCGTGCCGTCCCCGGCGGGACAACCCGGTGTGCGCGCACGGCAGGCCGGAAGGCTGCGGGGTCCGCCATGCCGACGATGACCCCCAGGTCGGGCAGCCGATCTGCGTGGACTGCTACGACTACCGGGGCGCGGTGCTGTGGAACGCGCACGCGGGCGAGCTGTGGCGGCGCTTTACTCAGGCGCTACCGGCGACGTTCGCCCGGCAACTCGGTCTTTCGCGGGCCGAGCTTCGTCGGCGACTGCGGCTGTCGTATGCCAAGGTGGCCGAGTATCAGGCGCGGGGCCTGGTCCACTTCCACGCGGTGATCCGTCTCGACGGGCCGGAGGGGCCGTCCGATCGTCCGCCATACTGGGCAACGGTGCCGGTGCTCCAGGAGGCGATTCGGGAAACCGCGGCTGCCATCTCGGTTCCCGTGCCGGACGATTCCCCGTCGTTCGTCGGCCGGTGGGGGACGCAGCTCGACGTGGATCCCATCTACGTCGCCACGGCACTGGAAGGGCTCGCGGATCAGCGGGTGGCGGCCTACATCGCGAAGTACGCGACGAAGGGGGCCGAGTCAGCCGGGACCGTGGACCGGCCGATCCGGGAGGTCGCCGACGTCGCGCGGCTCGACGTCACCGAACATGCCCGGCGCATGATCTACACCTGCTTCGCACTCGGCAACGATCCGGCCTTTCGGCTGGTCCCGTTGCGGCGGTGGGCGCACATGCTCGGCTACCGGGGCCACTTCTCGACCAAGAGCCGTCAGTACTCGACCACGCTCGGCGCGCTGCGTCAGGTGCGGGCCGATCATCAGGCCGAGCGGGCTCGGGAACGGCGCGGCCTGCCTGATCCTGCCGAGCGGGAGACGGTGACGGTTGGTGAGTGGCGTTTCGCCGGGAGCGGGTACCGGCATGGGGAACATCTGTGGGCCGAGATGATCCGGCAACGCGTCGCCACCGCGCGCCGGATCGCTCGTGAGCGGGGAGAGTCGGCCTGACCGGCGGAGATGCGGGTGCGGGAGTGGTGCGGCCGGCGCAATGCCGTAGGCACCCGAAGGGCCGCGAAGCGGTTGGGCCGGCGGCGCCACGGCCGGTGGCTACTGCCCTTGGCTCGTCGGCTCTACGCTTGGTGCGCCTTCCATCGTCTCGCTGACAACCGATAGAAGGCTGAAGGCCCCCGGACTCGTTCGGGGGCCTTCACTCGTCTTCGGTGTCTCTCCTGGGCGGGCCGCCGGTCTCGGGGTCGGCGACGAAGGTGCCTTTGCCGAGCACGGTGTAGACGTCTCCTGCTTTGAGCAGTTCGTTGATGACGCGGCGTGCGGTGCCCTTGGCGATGCCGAACTCTTCGGCCATGCGGGGTTCGCCAGGGATGGGGTGGCCCACCCGGTATTCGCCCGTCCGGATACGGCGTCGTATCTCTTCGAGGACGGCTTCCCATTTGAGCTGGTCAGGCCGGAACTCGATCACGGGCTCAAGAGTAGGAACGAAAGCGTTCCATGTCGTTACCACAGGTACCCAGAGGTACCTAGGAGAAGGGCTAGGTAGGAGTAGGAAGGTTGGCGTACGCTCAACCCGTCAGCGAGACAGATGGGAGAGCCATGCGTCAGAACACGACTAGCAACCGAACCGCCGACCAGCAGGCGGGCATCCTGGCCGCCCTCAGCGACCTGCTCCAGTCCCAAGAGGTCCGTACCCGGCTCATCAGCCACATCACCGTGCGGATGACCGGGTTCCCGATCTGGGACCCGGCAGTCTCAGAGCTGGACATCTACGGCCTCGGCGGACAGGTCGCGACGGTCACCATCGACCCGGAGAACAAGCCGCGCCGCTTCCTGATCAAGCTACCGAAGTCCGGGACCGTCGTTCTGCTGTCCACGGTCGACCAACCACAGTCCGCCGTCCGCTGGATCGCCGGTTGGGCCAACGGCGGGACACGGTAAGGCGGCGGTACCCATGGCGGCCTCCATCCCGCACCTGGACGAGTGCCTGAGTCCGCACTGGGAGATGCGCCAAAAAGATCACGTGAGACTCGTCTGGCATGAGCCGTTCGAAGGGGTCCGGCGACTGCGAGCGCTCGCCTGGACGTGCGACTGCCGGGCTGTCGTCTACGAACTCCTCCAGACCGGTGGGCAGGCGTTCATCCGCAAGACCACCCAGACCGAACCCACACCGGAGATCAAAGAGACACACCGCTGGCCTATAGAAGAAGCGCGCAGGGTGTGGCATGCCCTGCTCCTCGGCGAGATGCGATAGACGGTCCAGCCCTCACGCGGCCCCGCTCACCTCGGGCGGGGCCGCACTCGTGCTCAGGAACCGCGCCACTCCTCCCCCGCCCCCGATAGCTGCCGACATCAGTGGCCCGACCGAGGTGTCAATGCCGTCTTCGCGTGTCCGTCCACCAGCGACATACACCGCAACCTGGCACCCAACCCGCACAGACGGCGTTGACGCCGACCAAGGGCCACGAACAATTGAGCAGCGGGGGCGGGGAACACTCCCATCGACTACAGGAGTGACTAACGCGATCATCTAGGAAGTAGCAGTAAATCGGAGCCAACCGTCCATGGTGTATACCGCCATATCTGGACCATATGACGGCCTGCGCTGCTCAGGCCGCTCCGCTGTGACCGCCGGTTCTCTCCCGGGAGGCCAACCCTCGGAGTATCTCGATATCAGCGATGTCCTTCTGCCGCCACGGCCGACCGTTGCGCAGGCGCGGGAACTGCTCCTTCATGGCGAGCATGCCGGAGACGCTCATGGCCAGCACCGGCGTACCATCGAGTGTCACGGGCTCGTCGCCGAAGGACCCTGGCGGGAAAAGCCAGTCGGACCATCGCCCCAGAGGGCTGAACGATCCGTCTGGCCACCGGTCAAAGTAAGCGGTGCTGAACGGCACATCATCCAGCGTGAACTCGCAGGACTCTTCTGGAGGCTGAGTCGTCAGAGCCGTGGCGCCTGCTCCTACGAGGACTGCCTTCGACCGCTCGGCGTGAATACGCTCAACCCAGAACTCCACGTCGCCGTGCTCGCGGGTGATCCGGCCGATCCTCGCATCGAGTCCCCAGCCCCCGAACAGCCACGCTGGGATACCGGCTGCCTGCATGACCGCGATGACCGTGCGGATAACACGCAGTTGCCCTTGGGCCTTCCCGTCCATGGTTGGATTCTTCCATGCAGGGTGGGCTTCACCCGCGCCTCGTGGTGCCCAGGCTCCGGGGCTGCACGTACTCCGCCGCCCATTGCATCAGCGCACTCATTGCCATCCGCGGAGCCATCGAGGGCAACTTTGGCTACCGCCACTCCCCGTACTCGCCTGGCACCGGATCACGGGCCCTGCGAATGGAAATAAATGGGGTGATTGTAGCTGGAGTGCACTCTCTGCTCGGTGATACGGATGGTTCTCCACGGGGGGACAAACCGGACATGGCGCATTACTTGATAGATACAGACTGATGCAAACATGTTGACTGCGGTGGGCACACACCTGAAACTACGAATTTGTGGCACCTTCCAGGAAATCGCCGAAATTCAGATGTCGAGCTCCAACCGGTGATGGAACACCCTGCAAGATACTGGTTTCAGGACCCAATCAGCGCTGCCGCCACCACAAGGGCCTACCTGCCCTTGGCATTGGTGAGCGCCAGAAGAAACCGCCAAAACCCAAGGCCCAGCATAGAGTCGCTACCAGCTCTAGGGGTGGGCAGGCGTCGCGCTCGTCATACCGCTCACGCAAGACAGAAGAACGTGAACGACGAATCACCGAGGAAGCGATCGACTATTGCCAGGACGCGATCGACAGTGACGCACTATCCGCCGCCATATATCATGCTGCCGACTACGCAAGCGAGAAAACATGGCATCGATTGACTGCAGGCTGGAGCGGAAAACGATGCAGGACGTTGGCCGAGTTGGCGCGGCAAACCTTGGAAGGAAAGACGGCGCTACACAACGGGATCGGGAAAGCCGCCAGCCACATATTAGGACTACTCGGAAGATCCTCACTGGAGCGTACTTTTGCCGAAGAGATAGCGAAGCGAATACCCCTGCCGGTAGTAGACGAGAAGATGACAGCCGTAGCTCGCGGCCTACAGATCACAGGCATAGGAGTGTGTTGCTTGCAAGGTTACGACCTAGGGAACTGTGCATGTTTCGTTGACGTAGTGAAGACAGAAGGCAAGGCACAAGCCAAAAGATTGATCATTGCAGGCGCACAGGAATGGGCATCCCTACACAACATCAAGCTCCGCAGCTAGAGGCGAGAGCGAAAGATGCTCATGTATAGGTGCCGTCATCTACGCGTTCACCTACTGGTTCCCATTCAACTTCACTAGACCACTTCATCCAATGGAAATATGCCGACCTGGCCCTAATGGTGCGAGAGAGGCGTCCGCTAGGTCGCCTTCGCCAGCCGCGACCGCTTGCATCACGAAAAAACATCTCAACTTTCGGGAAATTCACCGCATCCATGTGATCTCCCCATTCACTTTGACCTATGGCCGTTCCCTCACCCGGCGGAAGCGTCCCTAGTGCCCAATAGTCTCTCGTAAAGCCACCGCTACCCACCGCCCGAGCGCATAGCTCAAAGACAGCCTGATTCCCCGCATTCAATACATGGAGCGTTGCCATCGGCAAGCCCGATTGCTCGCCCACTGTGATCCACGCGGTCACGCTCTCCGCTAGAGCCCGTCGCCGGTCACGCTGTTGTAGAGCTATGGCACCTGCGGCAAGGAGGGTGGCCCCCGCTGTACCCAGGGCCGCAATCCAGTCGGCAACCTCGGACATGCCTGTCTCCGTTCCGTCAAAGGCCGAAGAGCCAACGCATCAAGCTCAGAACGATCGAGAGATCGCGGCCAGTTCCTGGCTGTGCAGCGCGCGGGCGGCGCGGGCCGGGACCGGCCCCCAGGCCGCATGCCCGGCCCGCTGGCCGCCTGGCGCGCTGCGAGGCGCCGCAGGCGGCTCGCCTTGACCCTGTAGTGAAGGTTCTCGCCGAAAACGGCTCTGACCCTCGATCGACACCGGGTTAGCCGGGCGACCAAGGGCCAGGATCAGTCAGTTACCGCGGGTCAGGCCTCACCGGTGGTCAGGCCGATCGGACACGCGACTCCCGTGCCACCGATCCCGCAGTAGCCGTTAATGTTGCGGAAAAGGTACTGCTGGTGGTAATCCTCCGCGAAGTAGAACTCGCCGGCGGGGGCGATCTCGGTGGTGATCTCGCCGTACCCGGCCTTGGCGAGCACCTCCTGGTAGGCGTCCCTGGAGGCCGCGGCCGCCTTGGCCTGCTCGGGGCCGTGGATGTAGATGGCCGACCGATACTGGGTGCCGACGTCGTTGCCCTGGCGCATGCCCTGCGTCGGGTCGTGGGCCTCCCAGAACACCTTCAGGAGCTCCTCGTACGTCACCTCCGCCGGGTCGAAGACCACCCGGACGACCTCGGTGTGCCCGGTAAGCCCGGAACAGACCTCCTCGTACGTGGGGTTGGGCGTGTAACCGCCCGCGTAGCCCACGGCGGTCGAGACGACCCCGGGAGTCTGCCAGAACTTGCGCTCGGCGCCCCAGAAACAGCCCAGCCCGAACTCGGCGATCTCCGTGCCCTCGGGGTACGGCGGAGCCAGCGGCGCGCCGAGAACCTGGTGGCGGGTGGCCACCGGCATGACCTCGGCCCGGCCCGGCAGGGCGTCCGCGGGGTCCACCATCGTCGTCTTGTCTGTGCCGAACAGCCAGCCCATCACGTAGCCTTCCTTCCGCTCTGCCATCCCCAACCAGGCGCCGGGCGGCCTTGTTCCTCACGTAAGCGCTTCTAAACCTCAGTCATAGAGACCCTTATTTGTGCTGAATCTAGGTAAGCAGCGAAGATGGGGGTCATGCCTGATACGCGCCGTGGTGTCCTGTATGGCGTCACCGCCTACACGATGTGGGGTCTGTTCCCTCTCTACTGGCCCCTGCTCAAGCCGTCCGGCGCCGTGGAGATCCTCGCCCACCGAATGGTCTGGTCTCTGGTCGTGGTGGTCGCGGTCCTCGCCGTACGCCGCCACTGGTCCTGGATCCGCACCATGACCCGCCGCCAGTTCCTCCTTCTCGCCCTCGCGGCCGTCACGGTCTCGGTCAACTGGGGCGTCTACATCTACGCCGTCAACGCCGGTCACGTGGTGGAGAGCGCGCTGGGTTACTTCATCAATCCCCTGGTCAGCGTGTTGTTCGGCGTGCTGGTCTTCCGTGAGCGGCTGCGCACGTGGCAGTGGATCGCCGTAGGGCTGGGCGCGCTCGCGGTCCTCATCCTCACGCTCGACTACGGGCGTCTCCCCTGGGTCGCCCTCGTGCTCGCCTTCAGCTTCGGCACGTACGGCCTGATCAAGAAGGCGGCGGGAGTGGGCAGCGCGGAGAGCCTGACCATCGAGACGCTCGTGCTGCTGGTGCCGGCCCTGGGCTACCTGCTCGTCCTGCAGGCGGACGGCACGGGGACCTTCGCCAACCACGGTCTCGGCCACGCGCTGCTGCTGGTGACGGCCGGCCTCATCACCGCGGTGCCGCTGATGCTCTTCACGGCCGCCGCGCTGCGGGTTCCGCTCACCATCATCGGCCTGCTCCAGTACATCGCCCCCGTGCTGCAGTTCCTGTGCGGGGTGCTGATCGTCCACGAGACGATGCCCGCCAGCCGGTGGGCCGGGTTCGTGGTCGTCTGGCTCGCGCTGAGCGTCTTCACCTGGGACAGCGTCCGCGCCGCCCGTACGTCCCGGCAGGAACGCACGGCGGCGCTCGAGACCGTCTGATACGCCTCCCGGAGTACGAGGCCCGCCTCCGGCGGGGTGACGACGGCACGGGCCGCGACGGCGAGGATCGGCGGCATGAGCAAGGAATTCCGTTTCGGGATCGTCGCCGGTCTGGCCCCCGACGCCGCCACGTGGACGGCGACGGCCCGCCGCGCCGAGGACCTCGGCTACTCGACCCTGCTCGTCCCCGACACCCTGGGGACGCTGCCACCGCTGCTCGCGATGACCGCCGCGGCGACCGTCACGACGACGCTGCGCGTGGGAACGTTCGTGCTGGCCGCGCCCTACCGCAATCCCCCACAGGTCGCGCACGAGCTCGCCGGGCTCGACTTCCTGTCGGGCGGACGGCTGGAGGTCGGCGTGGGGGCCGGCCGGCCCGCCGCTGAGGAGGAGGCCCGGGCGCTCGGCATGCCGTACGGCACGGCGGGCGAGCGCGTGGCGCTGGTCCGGTCGGTGATCGACGAGGTACGGGCGGCCTTCACCAGGAGCGGGACCACCGTGCAGCGCCAGGGGCCGCCCATCCTCGTCGCGGGGGCCGGTCCCCGCATGCTGGCGCTGGCCGCGGAGAAGGCGGACATCGTCGCACTCGCCGTACCCCCCGCCACACCGGAGGAGGGCCTGCGCGGACCCGTCGGCAGGCTACGGGAGATGGCCGGGGCGAGGTTTGACGACATCGAGCTGAGCATGAACCTGCTCCAGGTGGGCGAGGAACCGCCCCCGTGGATGCCCGGCGGGCTGCCAGCCCCGTCGCCGGACGCCGCCGCCGTGCTGCGCGGCTCGCCCCGCGAGATGGCCGGCACGCTGCTGCGCCGCCGCGACGAGCTGGGCCTGTCCTACATCACCGTCAACGGCTTCTTCGCCGACGCCCTCGCCCCCGTCGTCGAACTCCTCGCGGGCCGCTGACGTCAGCGCGTGGCCGACAGGCGTGACCGGGTGCGGGCGGGCGCCCACTCGGGCAGCTCGGCGAGGATGTCGGCGAGCGTCACCCCGGCGAGGCTGCTCCGCCACGCGCGGTGCGCCTCGGCCATCTTCTCGGCGATGACGCAGATGCGCCGGCAGTCCTCGGGAGGGAGCGCCCCCCGCCCCTGCTGGCGGATCTCGCGGCACTCGTACGGCGAGGACGCGCCGTCGACCGCCTCGACGATCTGCAGCAACGTGATGTCGGAAGCCGCCCGTGCGAGCCGGAACCCACCGCGCGGGCCCGTCATCGCGGCCAGCACACCGGCCCGGACGAGCGCCTGTAACTGCTTGGCCAGGTAGGGCGCGGGAACGTCGTAATAATCCGCGAGTTGCGCCGCCGACGCGGTGGCTCCCGGCTCGAGCTGCGCCAGCGCTGTGGCGCAGTGCAACACCCATTCGGTGCTCGCAGGCAGCTTCATGCCCGACAGTCTATCGAAGACATTGCAGATCTATTTTGTCCGAGATAGCATCCGAGGCGTCTAGCGAAGGAGAGACCATGAGAATCGCAGTCGCCGGCGCCACCGGGAACATCGGGAAGCTCACCGTCGCCGCCCTCGAACGGGACGGGCACGACGTCGTACGCGTCAGCCGCTCACTCGGCGTGGACCTGCTGACGGGCGAGGGGCTCGACAAGGCCCTGGACGGCGTCGAGGCCGTCGTCGACGCGATCAGCTCGGAGGCGACCGACCGGGACGAGTCGGTGGCGTACTTCGGCACGACCACCACGAACCTGCTGGCCGCCGAGGAGCGGGCGGGCGTCCGCCACCACGTGCTGCTCTCGATCATCGGCATCCACGGGGTGGAGGGCAACGCCCACTACGCCGGCAAGCGCGAGCAGGAGCGCCTTGTCTCCGCCGGTCCGGTGCCGTGGACGATCGTGCCGGTCGCGCAGTTCCACGACTTCGCCGAGATGGTGGCGGGGTGGACCGAGCAGGACGGCGTCGCCACGATCGCGCCGCTGCTGGTGCAGCCGATCGCGCCCGCGGACGTGGCCGACGTCCTCGCGGAGATCGCGGTGGGCGATCCCCAGGGGCGCTACGCCGACGTGGCCGGTCCCGAGCCGCAGGACCTCGTCGACATGGCCCGGCGCACCCTCGCGGCACGCGGCCGGACGGTCAGGCTCGTGCCGACCTGGTCGGGACTCTTCGGGACGGAGATGGCCGGCGACGTGCTGCTGCCCGGAGAAGGCGCCCGCATCGCGCCCACCACCTTCGACGAGTGGCTCGCCGCGCAGAAGTAGACGACCTCACCGGGAGTGCCACGCGCCCTCGCGACGTCGCACCCGGGTGACGGTCGCCCGGAACAGCCGCTGTCACCGCGGCGCAGCCTCGGCCCTGACCGTACGCGGCCTCGGCGATGCGCGGCAGCGTCGCTCATCGCGCCCGTCAGCGTCGCGGCGATCCGCATGCCGAGCCGGTTGTAGGCGCACAACACCACCCGCCATGCCCCGGAGGCCCATCTGTCGGCGGTCCCTGGGATGCCCCGGCCGCCTAACGACTTACGAGCCGGTCAGCCGGTGCGGTCGACGACGTAGTCGCACAGGGCGATCAGGGCCGTACGAGCGGGGATGTCGGGCAGGCCGGCGAGGGCGCTCTTGGCCCGGCCGATCCAGCGGGTGAGCTCCTCGCGGGCCTGGTCCATGGCCCGGTGGGCCCGCAGCAGCCTCAGCGCCTCCTCGACGTCCTCCTCGGCCACCGGCCCGGACAGCAGTGCGCGCAGCCGCTCGTCCGCGGGGTCGTCGGAGGTCAGGGCGTACAGCACCGGGAGGGTGCGGACGCCCTCGCGCAGGTCGGTGCCCGGGGTCTTGCCCGAGTCGGCCGTGGGCGCGGCCACGTCGATGAGGTCGTCGCCGAGCTGCCAGGCCACGCCGATCGCCTCGCAGGCGTCGGTCAGGCGATCGACCACCTCCGGGGGAGCACCGGCGAGCATGGCGCCGAAGCGGCCCGAGGTGGCGATCAGGGAGCCGGTCTTGTCGGCCAGCACGCCGATGTAGTGGGCGATCGCGTCGGAGCCCTCGGCGGGCCCGATCGTCTCGCGGATCTGACCGCGCACCAGGCGGGAGAACGTACGCGCCTGGATCCGGATGAGCTCGGCGCCGAGGTCGGCGAGGATCTCCGACGCCTGGGCGAACAGGTAGTCGCCGGTGAGGATGGCCACGGTGTTGTCCCACCGGGCGTTGGCGGACGGGGAGCCCCGGCGCACCGGGGCCTCGTCCATCACGTCGTCGTGGTAGAGCGTGGCCAGATGGGTCAGCTCGATGACGACGGCCCCGGGCACGATGCCCGGGGCGTCGGGGTTGCCGAACTGGGCGGCCAGCAGCACGAGCATCGCCCGGAACCGCTTGCCGCCCGCCTCGATGAGGTGCCTGGACGTCTGGGTGACGAAGGCGTCCTCGCTCTCGACCGACGAGCGCAGCAGCTTCTCCACCGCCGCGAGCCCGCCCGCGAGGTCGTCGGCCAGCCGCTCGTCTACGAGAGGAATGTCCACAACGGGCGGCGCGGCCATACGGAGATCTCCTATCGGACGAACAGGGACTGTGCTGCCGTGTGCGCGAGGTCCAGCACGGGCTGGGGATAAACCCCGAGAACTACCGTAGCCAATGCCGCGACACCGACGACCGCCGCGGTCCCCCGCGAGGGCAGCACGACGGACGGCCCGTCGGCGGCCGGGTCGCTGAAGAACATCAGCACGATCACACGGACGTAGAAGAACGCGGCGACGGCCGAGGCGACCACGCCGATGATGACCAGCGGCGTGGCGCCGTTGGCGACGGCCGCCTGGAAGACCGCGTACTTCCCGAAGAACCCGCTGGTCAGCGGGATACCGGCGAAGGCCAGCAGGAAGAACGCGAAGACCCCGGCCAGCAGCGGCGAGCGCTTGCCGAGCCCGGCCCAGCGGGACAGGTGCCACGCCTCGCCGCCCGCGTCGCGCACCATCGTGACGACCGCGAACGCGCCCACCGTGGTGAAGCCGTACGCCACCAGGTAGAACAGCAGGCCGGACAGGGCCGAGGTGTTCTCGGCCTGGGTGTGACCGGTGGCGATCACGCCGATGAGCAGGAAGCCGCCGTGCGCGATGGACGAGTAGGCGAGCATCCGCTTGATGTCGGTCTGCGTGATCGCGAGGACCGCGCCGACCACCATCGTGAGAATCGCCACACCGTACAGCACCGGGCGCCAGTCCCAGTCGAGACCGCCGAGACCGACCCAGAACACCCGCAGCAGCGCGCCGAAGGCGGCCACCAGGGTGCCGGAGGCCATCAGCGCGGTGATGGGCGTGGGCGAGCCCTGGTAGACGTCCGGCTTCCACGCCTGGAACGGCGCCGCGCCGATCTTGAACAGCAGGCCGACGCCGAGCATGGCCGCGCCGATGTAGAGCAGCGTGTCCTGGCCGCCGACCGCGCCGAGCGCCTGGTTGATCTTCACGAGGTCGACCGAGCCGGCGAAGCCGTAGAGCAGGGCCGTGCCGTACAGGAAGAAGGCCGAGGAGAACGCGCCCAGCAGGAAGTACTTGACCGCGGCCTCCTGCGACAGCAGGCGGCGGCGCCGGGCCAGGCCGCACAGCAGGTACAGCGGCAGCGACATGACCTCGAGGGCGACGAACGCCACGAGCAGGTCGTTGGCCGCCGGGAACAGCAGCATGCCGCCGACCGCGAACAGCAGCAGGGGGTAGACCTCGGTGTGCGTGGCGCGCTCGACCAGCGACTGCTCCTCCTCGGCCGAGCCCGGCACGGCCGCCGCGGAGCCGACGAAGTGCTCCTCGTCCTTGATGAGCAGCACGCTCACGAAGGCGAGGATGAGGATCGTGCCCCAGATGAACAGCGCCGGGCCGTCCACGGCCACCGCGCCCATCGCGGCGGGCTTGGTGGGCACACCCTTGACCGCCTGCCAGACGGCCAGCGCGAACGCGCCGGCCAGCGACAGCAGCGTGAGCGGCAGGTGGATCGCCGAGCGCAGGTAGCGCGGGGCGAACGCCTCCACAAGCACGCCGACGATCGCCGCGCCGAAGACGACGAGCAGCGGCGCCAGCTGGGCGTACTCGATCGTGGGCGCCTCAATGGTGCCGTTCACTACTGGCCCTCCTGAGCAACGGGTACGGCCGGCTGCGGGTCCGTGACCGACACGCTCGACAGCGTGTCCTTCACGGCGGGATTGATCACGTCGAGCAGCGGCTTCGGATAGAAGCCGAACACCAGCAGCAGCGCGACGAGCGGCGCCACCACCCACTTCTCCCGGGCGTTCAGGTCGGGCAGCGACTTGACCGACTCGGCCGTCGGGCCGTTCATCGTCCGCTGGTACATCCACAGGATGTAGATCGCGGCGAGGATGACACCGACGGTGGCGATCACCGCCGGGACGACGTACCGCTGGTAGGTGCCGGTCAGCACCATGAACTCGCTGACGAACGTGCTGAGACCGGGCAGCGAGAGGCTGGACAGGCCGGCCACCAGGAACGTCCCGGCGAGGACCGGGGCGACCTTCTGCACGCCGCCGTAGTCGGCGATGAACTGCGAGCCCCTGCGGTAGATGAGGAAGCCCGCGATCAGGAACAGCGCGCCGGTCGAGAAGCCGTGGTTGACCATGTAGAGCGTGGCGCCCGCGCCCGCGCTGGTGGTCATCGCGAACACGCCCATCGCGATGAAGCCGAAGTGCGACACCGAGGTGTAGGCGATAAGCCGCTTCATGTCGGTCTGCCCGATGGCCACGATCGCGCCGTACACGATGCCGATCACCGACAGCGTGATGACCAGTGGCGTGAAGAACTTCGCGGCGTCGGGGAACAGCTCGAGGCAGAAGCGCAGCATGCCGTACGTGCCGACCTTGTCCAGCACGCCGACCAGCAGGACGGCCGCGCCGGCCGGGGCCTGGGCGGCGGCGTCCGGCAGCCAGGTGTGGAACGGCCACAGCGGTGCCTTGATCGCGAAGGCGATGAAGAAGCCGAGGAACAGCCACTTCTGCGTCGTCACGTCCTGGATGGTCCCGACCAGGTCGGTGAACATGAACGTGCCCTTGCCGGCGATCGAGTAGAGCGCGATCACCGCCACCAGCATCAGCAGCCCGCCGAACAGCGAGTACAGCAGGAACTTCACGGCCGCGTACGACCGCTGCGCCCCGCCGTACGACCCGATCATGAAGTACATCGGGATCAGCATGGCTTCGAAGAAGACGTAGAAGAGGAAGACGTCGGTCGCCGCGAAGACGCCGATCATCATGGCCTCGAGCACGAGCAGCAGCGAGAAGTACGTCCGGACCGAGCGCTTGCCGGCCTCGGCGTCATGCCAGGAGGCGAGCACCACGATCGGCACGAGGATCACCGACAGCAGGATGAGCACCAGAGCGATGCCGTCCACGGCGACGCCGTAGTGGACGCCGAACGCGGGAATCCAGTCGTACGTCTCGGCGAACTGGAACTTGTCGCCGTTCGGGCTGAACTGGACCGCCATGGCGACGGTCAGCGCCAGCACGATCAGCGACACCACGAGGGTGAACTGCTTGGCGAGCTTGTCGTTGCGGACAAGGGTCACGCCCAGCGCGCCGAGTACGGACACGCCCATCAGGGTTGAAAGCCAGGGCATCACAGGTTCCCTACGACGAGCCAGGCACCGGCCAGGACGGCGGCACCCAGGAATATCGACAGCGCGTACGAGCGGACGAACCCGGTCTGGACCCGGCGCAGGCGCCCGGACGTGCCGCCGATGCCCGCGGCCAGGCCGTTCACGAGGCCGTCGACGCCGCGGTTGTCGAAGAACACGGCCAGGCGGGTCAGCCACTGGCCGGGGCGCATGAACAGCGCCTCGTTCAGGGCGTCGCCGTACAGGTCACGACGGGCGAAGGTGGTGAGGAACGAGCCGCGCGGGGCGACCGCGGGCACCTCGGCCCTGCCGTACTTCATCCAGGCGAAGGCCGCGCCGACCGCGACGAGCGCGAGCGTGGCCAGGCCGGGGACGCTGAACGGGTGGAACGAGGGCATCTCCTCCGGCGCGCCGACGGCCGGGGCGAGGAAGGTCATGAACCGGTTGTCCATGATGAGGATCCAGCCCAGGACGACCGCACCCGCCGACAGGACGATCAGCGGCACCGTCATGACGGCGGGCGACTCGTGCGGGTGGGCCGTGGGCTCCCAGCGCTTGGTGCCGAAGAACGTCATGAACACCAGGCGCGACATGTAGAAGCCGGTGATGCCCGCGCCGAGCACGGCCAGCCAGCCGAGGACGGCGTTGTGCTCCATCACGGTCTCGATGATGCCGTCCTTGGTGAAGTAGCCGGACAGCAGCGGGAACCCGATGATCGCCAGGTAGCCGATGAGGAACGTCCAGAACGTGAGCGGCATGACCTTGCGCAGCGCGCCGTACTTCCGCATGTCCACTTCGTCGTTCATAGCGTGCATGACCGAGCCCGCACCGAGGAACATGTCGGCCTTGAAGAAGCCGTGCGTGATCAGGTGCGCGATCGCGAAGGCGTAGCCCGCCGGGCCGATGCCCGCGGCGAGCACCATGTAGCCGATCTGCGACATCGTCGAACCGGCCAGCGCCTTCTTGATGTCGTCCTTGGCGGTACCGATGATCGCACCGGCGAGCAGCGTCGCGACGCCGACGATCGTCACCACGAGCTGCGCGGTCTCGGTGCCGACGAAGATCGGGCCGGACCGGACGATCAGGTAGACGCCGGCGGTGACCATGGTCGCCGCGTGGATGAGGGCCGAGACCGGGGTCGGGCCCTCCATCGCGTCGAGGAGCCAGGACTGCAGCGGGAGCTGGGCCGACTTGCCGCAGGCGCCGACCAGCAGCAGCAGGCCGATCGCGGTGAGCGTGCCGGAGGACGCCTTGTCGGCGTTCGCCAGGACGCCGTCGAAGGCCAGCGTGTGGAACGTCGCGAAGATCGTGAAGATGCCGATCAGCAGGCCGAAGTCGCCGACGCGGTTGACGATGAACGCCTTCTTGGCCGCGGTCGCCGCCGAGGGCTTGTGCTGCCAGAACCCGATCAGCAGGTACGACGCGAGGCCGACGCCCTCCCAGCCGACGAACAGGGCGACGTAGTTGTCGGCCAGCACCAGCAGGAGCATCGCCGCGACGAACAGGTTGAGGTAGGCGAAGAACCGCCGCCTGTTCGGGTCGTGCGCCATGTAGCCGATCGAGTAGACGTGGATCAGCGAGCCCACAAAGGTGATCAGCAGGCAGAACGAGATCGACAGCGGGTCGACCAGCAGGCCCACCTTCGCCAGGCCCGGGATGAAGTCGTAAAGCTCGATCCCGCGGCGGCGCTCGCCGGGGGCGAAGCCGAGGAGCTGTACGAACGACAGCGCCGCCACCACGAAGGACGCGACGGCCATGAGCACGCCCAGCAGATGGCCGAACTTGTCGGTCCTCCGGCCGCCCAGCAGGAGGACCGCCGCTCCCACCAGGGGCAGAGCGATCATGAGCCAGGCTGCTCCGATCGCTCCGCCGGAGTGCTGGATGATCTCAGCGGGTTCCACGGCCACCTCTTAGTACTTCAGCAGGCTGACGTCGTCGACCGACGCGGACCTGCGGGTTCGGAAGATCGTCACGATGATGGCCAGGCCGATGACCACCTCGGCGGCGGCCACGATCATCACGAAGAACGCGATGAGCTGGCCGTCGAGGTTGCCGTTCTGCCGGGCGAAGGTGACGAACGCCAGGTTGCAGGCGTTGAGCATGAGCTCGACGCACATGAACACCACGATGGCGTTGCGCCGTACGAGCACGCCGACGCCGCCGATCGCGAACAGCAGCGCGGAGAGCACCAGGTAGTGCGTGGTCACTTGCCGTCCTCCTCGCTCCGGGCGTCAGCGCGGGAGCTGACGACCCGGCCGGCCACGACGCCCTCTTCCACCGGGCCCTCTTCGGCCATGGGCTCGGTGTCGGGACCGCCGTCCCTGGCCTCCTCGGCGACCGTCGGGGTGCTGTGCCCGTTGGAGTGCCCGTTGGCCCGCTGAGCGGCCTCCTCCTGCTCCAGCACGCGGGCGACCTCCGGGGGCAGCATGCCCTGGGACTCCTCGTAGCGCGCGATGTACCGGTTGACCGACAGCGGCGAGACCGACCCGTCGGGCAGCAGCGCCGGCATGTCGATGGCGTTGTGCCGGGCGTAGGTGCCGGGGCCGGGCAGCGGCGCCGGGTTCTTGCCCGTCTTGCCGAAGGCGACGAAGCGCTGCCGGGACAGGTCCTTCTGGGTCGGCTTGGGCTCGCTGCGCTCCCGGTGCGCGAGCACCATCGCGCCGAGCGCGGCCGTGATCAGCAGCGCCGAGGTCACCTCGAAGGCGAACACGTGGCGCGTGAAGATCAGCTCGGCCAGGGAGGGCACGTTGCCCGCCTGGGTGGCGGCGGTCAGGCCCCTGGGGGCGCCGACGACCGCGTTGCCGATGCCGGCCGCGAGCAGGACGGCGAAGCCGAGCCCGCCCACGATGGCCCAGAACCGCTGGCCCCTGATCGTCTCCACGAGGGAGTCGGACGAGTCCACGCCCACGAGCATGAGCACGAACAGGAACAGCATCATGACCGCGCCGGTGTAGACGATGATCTGCACGGCCGCCAGGAACGGAGCGTCCTGGACCGCGTACAGCACCGCCAGCGAGAGCATGACGACGCCGAGCATGAGGGCCGAGTAGACGGCCCTGCGGCTGAAGACGAGTCCGAGCGCGGCGATCACCGAGATGACCGCGAGCACCCAGAACGTGATGGACTCACCCATTGCTTCGACCCAACCGGTAGTAGTCCTCCTCGGTCTCGCCGAGGCGCATCGGGTGGGGCGGCTGCTCCATGCCCGGTCCCAGCGGTGCGAGGAGCATCTCCTTGGTGAAGATCAGCGACTCGCGGCTGGAGTCGGCGAGCTCGTACTCGTTGGTCATCGTGAGCGCCCGGGTGGGACACGCCTCGATGCACAGCCCGCAGAGGATGCAGCGCAGGTAGTTGATCTGGTAGACGCGGCCGTACCTCTCACCCGGCGAGAAACGCTCCTCGTCGGTGTTGTCGCCGCCCTCGACGTAGATGGCGTCGGCCGGGCAGGCCCAGGCGCACAGCTCACAGCCGACGCACTTCTCCAGCCCGTCGGGCCACCGGTTCAGCTGGTGCCTTCCGTGGAAGCGCGGCGCGGTGGGCCGCTTCTCCTCCGGATAGTTGACGGTCACCGGCTTCTTGAACATGTGGTGGAAGGTGACGCCGAATCCCTTGATCGGGTTCAGCCAATCAGTTGCTCCCACTGGTCACCTCCTTGGCGGCGTCGGAATTGAGACGCGCGGCGGGCACGACTCCGTGGTAGTGCGGGGCGTCGAGCGGCGGTACGGGGAACCCGCCCGCGACCGGCTCCTCCCGCAGTTGCTCGAACTCCTCCTCGATCTGGGCGGCCTTGGCCTCCTTGCGGCGCTGGTTGACCGTGTCGAACCGGAGCCAGATCGCGAGGGCGCCGATGATGACGACCGCGCCGATGGTCATGATGACCGCCCGGTTGCTGTCCGGCAGGCGCAGCGCCTTGAACGTGGCGGCCATCAGGATCCAGGCCAGGTTGACCGGGATGAGCACCTTCCAGCCGAAGGCCATGAGCTGGTCGTACCGGACCCGCGGCAGCGAGGCGCGGACCCAGACGAAGAAGCCGAACGCGATGACCAGCTTGATGAAGAACCACAGCAGCGGCCACCAGCCGGAGTTCGCGCCGTCCCACATGGAGATCGGCCACGGGGCCCGCCAGCCGCCGAAGAACAACGTGATCGCCATCGCCGAGACGGTGAAGACGTTCACGTACTCGGCGAGCATGAACATCGCGAACTTCAGCGAGGAGGAGTACTCCGTGTGGAAGCCGCCGACCAGCTCGCCCTCGCCCTCGGGGAGGTCGAAGGGCACGCGGTTCGTCTCACCCAGCATCGTGATCGCGTAGATCAGGAAGGACGGGATCAGCGAGACCACGTACCAGGACGGCATCGGGATGGACAGCGCGCCGATGTCCCAGGTGCCGCCGCCCGCCTGCTTCGCCACGATCTCCGAGGTGGACAGCGTGCCCGCCTGGAGGAACACCGCGACGAACGACAGGCCCATCGCGATCTCGTACGACACGACCTGGGCGGCCGAGCGCAGGCCGCCCAGCACGGCGTACGGCGAGCGGGAGCCCCATCCGGCGAGCACCACGCCGTAGACGCCGATCGAGGCCGTGGCCAGGACCAGCAGCACCGCGACCGGCAGGTCGGTGAGCTGCAGCGGCGTCTTGTGGCCGAACATCCACACCATCGGCCCGAACGGCACGACGGAGAAGGCCAGGAAGGCCGGGACGGCGATGATCACCGGGGCCAGGAAGTAGATCACCTTGTCCACGGTGCGTGGCATGATGTCTTCCTTCAGGCCCATCTTCAGGCCGTCGGCCACCGTCTGCAGCAGGCCGAATTTACCTGCGCGGTTGGGGCCGTAGCGGTGCTGCATGCGCGAGATGAGCTTGCGCTCGGTCCACACGCCCATCAGCACGCCCAGCATCAGGAACACGAAGATCGCGACGGCCTTGATGATCGTGATCCACAGGGGATCGTGGCCGAAGTCGCTCAGCGTGGGTCCGGGGTTGTTCACGAGACGCTCCCGATCTTTACGACGTCTCCGGCGACCGCGCGCAGGTCGCGCGTGACCGACAGGCCGGCGGAGTTGGACGGCACCCACACGACCCGGTCGGGCAGGTCCGCGACGCGCACCGGCACGACCACGTCGTCACCGATGGTGATCTTGCCGCCGTCGACCGCGCCGATCTCCGCGGCCGTCGCCTCCGACAGCAGCGCCGCCGTCGAGCGGGCGGTCCCCGCCAGGTACGGCTCGCCGTCCTGCAGCCTGCCGTCGTCGAGCAGCAGGTGCCAGGTCGCCAGCACGGCCTCGCCGGCCTGCGGCTCCCTGACCGGACGGCCGGTGACCGCCGGCGCGGCCGGGCGGGTGCCCTTCCAGGAGCCGAGCGTGGCCATCTCCCGCCGGGCGGCGGCGGGGTCGGGCAGGCCGAGGTGGACGTCCATCTGGTCGGCGATCGAGGCGATGGCCCGCAGGTCGCTCATCAGACCGGGGACGGCCGTGGCCACGCCGAACGAGCGGCCCCTGCCCTCCCAGTCGACGAACGTGCCGGACTTCTCGGCCACCGCGGCGACCGGCAGGACCACGTCGGCCCGGTCGGTGACCGCGCTGGCGCGGATCTCCAGGCTGACGATGAACGGCGTGTTCTCCAGCGCCGCCAGGGCCCGGGCCGGGTCGGGCAGGTCGTAGGGGTCGACACCCGCCACGACCAGCGCGTCGACCTCGTCGTTCAGCGCGGCCTCGATGATGCCCGCCGTGTCGCGGCCGGGCGCGCCGGGCAGCGAGCCGACGCCCCACACCCGGGCGACCTCCGCACGGGCGGCCTCGTCGGAGGCCGGGCGGCCGATCGGCAGCAGGCCCGGCAGGGCGCCCGCCTCCAGCGCGCCGCGCTCACCGGCCCGGCGCGGCACCCAGGCGAGCCGGGCGCCGGTGGCCTGCGTGAGCCGTACGAGCGCGGACAGGGCGCCGGGGGCGGTGGCCAGCCGCTCGCCGGCGAGGACGATCGAGCCGGCGGGCAGCACGTCGCCGCCGACCAGGTCGCCGAGCGCCTCGGCCTCGGCGCCGGGCGCCGTGCGGATCAGCGTGCCCTGCATCTTGGCCAGGCCCGGCGTGGCGAACGGCGCGAGCGAGTAGACCTTCAGGCCCCGCTTGCGCGCCGCCTTGCGCAGGCGCAGGAAGACGATCGGCGACTCCTCCTCGGGCTCGAACCCGGCCAGGAGCACGGCCGGGGCCGTCTCCAGGTCGGCGTAGGAGACCTCGATGCCCTTGCCGGCGACGGCGTGGGCGAGGAAGCGCGCCTCCTCCTCGGAGTGCGGGCGGGCCCGGAAGTCGATGTCGTTGGTGCCGAGGGCGATCCGGGCGAACTTGCTGTAGGCGTAGGCGTCCTCGACCGTGAGCCGCCCGCCGACCAGCACGCCGGCCTTGCCCCGGGCCCGCAGCAGGCCCTCGGCCGCGACGGCCAGCGCGTCCGGCCAGGAGGTCGGGACGAGCTTGCCGCTCTCGTCACGGACCAGCGGCGACCGCAGCCGGTCGGGTGCGGTGGCGTAGGTGAAGGCCCAGCGGCCCTTGTCGCAGTTCCACTCCTCGTTGACCTGCGGGTCGTCCCCGGCCAGACGGCGGGTGACCTTGCCGCGGCGGTGGTCGGTGCGCAGCGAGCAGCCCGACGCGCAGTGCTCGCACGCGCTCGGCGTGGAGACCAGGTCGAACGGGCGGGAGCGGAACCGGTAGGCCGCGCCGGTCAGCGCGCCCACCGGGCAGATCTGGATGGTGTTGCCCGAGAAGTAGGACTGGAACGGCTCGCCGTCGGCGACGCCCACCTGCTCCTTGGCCCCGCGCTCGAAGAAGTCGATGAGCGGGTCACCGGCGATCTGCTCGGAGAACCGGATGCAGCGGGCGCACTGGATGCACCGCTCGCGGTCGAGCAGCACCTCGCTCGACAGCGGGACGGGCTTCTCGAACGTCCGCTTCTGCTCGGTGAACCGGCTCTCGCCCTGGCCGTTCGACATGGCCTGGTTCTGCAGGGGGCACTCGCCGCCCTTGTCGCAGACCGGGCAGTCGAGCGGGTGGTTCAGCAGCAGCATCTCCATCACGCCGCGCTGGGCCTTCTCGGCCACCGGCGAGGTGAGCTGCGTCTTGACCACCATGCCCTCGGCGACCTCGATCGCGCAGGACGGCTGCGGCTTGGGGAAGCCGCGGCCGTTGCCCGCGTCGGGGATCTCGACCAGGCACTGGCGGCAGTTGGCCGCCGGCGAGAGCAGCGGGTGGTCGCAGAACCGGGGGATCTGGATCCCCAGCAGCTCCGCGGCCCGGATGATCAGCGTGCCCTTGGGGACGCTGATCTGGAAGCCGTCGATGGTCAGGGAGACCATGTCCACGACCGGCTGCTCCGGCTGCGTCGTCTGAACTGTCACTTGGACCCCCACACCGTGGAAGCGGCGGGATCGAACGGGCAGCCGCCGATCTCGAAGTGCTTGAGGTATTCGTCGCGGAAGTACTTCACGGACGAGTGGATCGGGCTCGTCGCACCGTCGCCGAGGGCGCAGAACGAACGGCCGAGGATGTTGTCGGCGATGTCGGTGATGGTGGCCAGATCGTCCTCGGTGCCCTGGCCCTTCTCCAGCCGCTTGAGCACCTGCTTGAGCCAGAAGGTGCCCTCACGGCAGGGCGTGCACTTGCCGCAGGACTCGTGCGCGTAGAACTCGGTCCACCGCATCACCGCGCGGACCACGCAGGTCGTCTCGTCGAAGATCTGCAGGGCGCGGGTGCCGAGCATCGAGCCCTTGGCCCCGACCGACTCGAAGTCGAGCGGCACGTCGAGGTGCTCGGCCGTGAAGATCGGCGTCGAGGAGCCTCCCGGCGTCCAGAACTTCAGCTCGTGGCCCTCGCGGATGCCGCCCGCCATGTCGAGCAGCTCGCGCAGCGTGATGCCCAGCGGGGCCTCGTACTGGCCCGGCCGGGTCACGTGGCCCGACAGCGAGAAGATGCCGAAGCCCTTGGACTTCTCGGTGCCCATCCCGGCGAACCAGTCGGCGCCGTTGGCGATGATGCTCGGCACGCTCGCGATCGACTCGACGTTGTTGACCACCGTCGGGGAGGCGTACAGGCCGGCGACCGCCGGGAACGGCGGCTTGAGCCGGGGCTGGCCGCGGTAGCCCTCCAGCGAGTCGAGCAGCGCGGTCTCCTCGCCGCAGATGTACGCCCCGGCGCCGCTGTGCACGACGAGTTCGAGGTCGTAACCCGAGCCGAAGATGTCCGTCCCGAGGTAGCCCTTCTCGTACGCCTCGCGGACCGCGGCCTGCACCCGGCGGATGACGTGGACGACCTCGCCGCGGATGTAGATGAAGGCGTGGTTGGCCCGGATGGCGTAGGACGCGATGATCACGCCTTCGACCAGCGCGTGCGGGTTGGCCATCATGAGCGGGATGTCCTTGCAGGTCCCCGGCTCCGACTCGTCGGCGTTGACGACGAGGTAGTGGGCCTTGCCGTCGCCCTGCGGGATGAAGCCCCACTTCATGCCGGTGGGGAAGCCCGCGCCGCCACGGCCGCGCAGGCCCGAGTCCTTCACCGCCTGGATGACGGCGTCGGGGTCCATGCCCAGGGCCTTCTTGGCGGCCGCGTACTCGCCGTACCCGTCGATGGTGAACGAGTCGTCCTGGTCCCAGTTCCTCGTCAGGATCGGCGTCAGCGTTGTCATTGGTCGCTCACCGCTCCTCGTTCGCTGCGCGGGCCGCTCGTACCTCGCGGACCGTTCCGCTCACTGCGTCGGGTTCTCTCCGCGTTGTCACTTCTCGCTCCCCTCGGCCTTGGGGGCCTCCCAGCCGTTGGCCTTGGCGACCTTCAGGCCCTCCAGCGACGGACCGGCGGCCGACGGGCCCTCGGCGGCCTGGCCGTCGGGGAAGCCGGCGAGGACCCGGGACGCCTCCTTGAACGTGCACAGCCGGCGCGGGCCGCGCGTGGGCGCGACCTCCTTGCCGGCGCGCAGGTCGTCGACGAGCTGCTTGGCCGACTCCGGGGTCTGGTTGTCGAAGAACTCCCAGTTGACCATCATGACCGGCGCGAAGTCGCAGGCGGCGTTGCACTCCAGCCGCTCCAGCGTGATCTTGCCGTCGCCGGTGGTCTCGTCGTGGCCGACGCCCACGTGCTCGCTGAGCTCGTCCCAGATCTGGTCGCCGCCCATGACCGCGCACAGCGTGTTGATGCAGACGCCGACGTTGTACTCGCCGGCCGGCTTGCGCTTGTACATGGTGTAGAAGGTCGCGACGCCGACGACCTCGGCCTTGGACAGGCCCAGCATCTCGGCGCAGAACTCCTGCCCGGCGTCGGAGATGTAGCCGTCCTCCGACTGCACCAGGTGCAGCAGCGGCAGCAGCGCCGAACGCGGCCGGGGGTAGCGGCCGATGATCTCCTTGGCGTCCGTCTCCAGACGCTCACGGACCTCTGGGGAGTACCCCGTGCTCATGGTCGCGCTCCCCTTCTCATTCGCTACGCGGGTGGCCTCGTCCCTCGGCCTGCCGCTCCGCTCACTCGTCGGCTCGCCGCTCAACGGTCCACACCTCCCATGACCGGGTCGATCGAGGCGACCGCGGAGATGACGTCGGCGACCATGCCGCCCTCGCACGTCGCGGGCACCGCCTGCAGGTTCGTGAACGACGGGTCGCGGAAGTGGACCCGGTAGGGCCGGGTGCCGCCGTCGCTGACCACGTGCGCGCCCAGCTCGCCACGCGGCGACTCGACCGAGGCGTACGCCTGCCCGGCCGGCACCCGGAAGCCCTCGGTCACCAGCTTGAAGTGGTGGATCAGGGCCTCCATCGAGCTGCCCATGATGTGGGCGATGTGGTCGGGCGAGTTGCCGAGGCCGTCGGGGCCGAGCGCGAGCTGCGACGGCCAGCCGATCTTCTTGTCCTCGATCATCACCGGGCCGCCCTTGAGCGGGCCGGACAGCCGGTCGAGCGCCTGCTCAATGATCTTGAGGGACTCGTCCATCTCGGCCATGCGCACGAGGTAACGGCCGTACACGTCGCAGGTGTTCTGCGTCGCCACCTCGAACTCGTACGTCTCGTAGCCGCAGTAGGGCTGGGACTTGCGCAGGTCCCACGGCAGACCGGCGGCCCGCAGCATGGGCCCGGTGATCCCGAGCGCCATGCACCCGGTCAGGTCGAGGTAGGCCACGTCCTTGGTACGCCGGGTGTAGACCGGGTTGGCGTCGAGGAGCTTGCGCATCTCCTTGATCCGCCCCGGCATGACCTTGAGGAACTCGCCGATCTTGTCGACGGCGCCGGCCGGCAGGTCGACGCTGACGCCGCCCGGCCGGACGTACGCCATGTTCATCCGCAGGCCGGTGATGTACTCCATCAGGTCGAGCACCATCTCGCGCTCGCGGAAGCCGAACAGCATCGGCGTCGTCGCGCCCAGCTCCATGCCGAACGTCGCGATCGCGACGAGGTGGGAGGAGATCCGGGTGAGCTCCATCGTCAGGACCCGGAGAGCCTGCGCCCGGTCCGGGATCCGGTCGGTGATCCCGAGAAGCTTCTCGACCCCCATGCAGTAGGCGGTCTCGTTGAAGATCGGCGCGAGATAGTCCATGCGGGTGACGAACGTGACCCCCTGGGTCCACGTCCGGTACTCCATGTTCTTCTCGATGCCGGTGTGCAGGTAGCCGATCACCGTGCGGGCCTCGGTCACGGTCTCGCCGTCGAGGGTCAGCACGAGCCGGAGCACGCCGTGCGTCGACGGGTGCTGCGGGCCCATGTTGACGACGAGGCGCTCCTCGGCCGACTCGCTGACGGTCTTGACCAGTTCGTCCCAGTCCTGACCGGCGACGTCGTAGATCCGGCCCTCGGTCTCGGTGGTGCTCACGACGCTCTCCTCGCTGCCCTCGTCCACTCGTGCAGGTCGACGCTCACGAGTACGACCTCCTCCGGTCCGGCGCGGGGACCTCGGCGCCGCGGTATTCCACCGGAATGCCGCCGAGCGGGTAGTCCTTGCGCTGCGGGTGTCCCTCCCAGTCGTCCGGCATCTCGATCCGGGTCAGCGCCGGGTGGCCGTCGAAGACGATTCCGAAGAAGTCGTACGTCTCGCGCTCGTGCCAGTCGTGCGTGGGGTAGACCTGAACCGTGGAGGGGATGTGCGGGTCGGCGTCGGGGCAGGAGACCTCCACCCGGACGCGCCGGTTGTGCGTGATGGAGCACAGGTGGTAGACGGCGCGCAGCTCCGCACCGGTCTCCTCGGGGTAGTGGACCCCCGAGACGCCGAGCGACAGCTCGAACCGCAGCGCCGGGTCGTCACGCAGGTGCTTCATCACCTCGGGCAGCCGCTCGCGCCGCACGTGGAAGGTGATCTCACCGCGGTCGACGACCACGCGCTCGATCGCGTCGGCGAACGCCGGCTCCAGCGCGTCGGCCACCTCGTCGAAGTACGACCCGTACGGCCGGCTGCTGGACAGCTTCGGCGGGCGGCGGACGACCAGGCGGTTGTAGCCGGAGGTGTCGCCGCTGTCCTTGACGCCGAACATGCCCCTGCGGGCGACGGGCTCCTCGGGCAGCCCGGGCAGGTTCTCGGTGGTCACTTCCCGGCTCCCTGGTCGATCAGCGGCAGCGTGCGCAGCGCCTGGAGCTCGAGCTCCTCGATCTGCTTCTCGCGGTGCGCGCCGAACTTCATGTTCTGAATCTTGTCGTGCAGCTTCACGATGGCGTCGATCAGCATCTCCGGGCGCGGCGGGCAGCCGGGCAGGTAGATGTCGACCGGCACCACGTGGTCCACGCCCTGGACGATGGCGTAGTTGTTGAACATGCCGCCGCTGGACGCGCAGACGCCCATCGCGATGACCCACTTGGGCTCGGCCATCTGGTCGTAGATCTGGCGGAGGACGGGCGCCATCTTCTGCGACAGCCGGCCGGCCACGATCATGAGGTCGGCCTGCCGCGGGGAGGCGGAGGCGCGCTCCATGCCGAAGCGGGCCAGGTCGTGCTTCGGGCCGCCGGTGGCCATCAGCTCGATGGCGCAGCACGCGAGACCGAAGGTCGCCGGCCAGACGGAGTTCTTCCGGGCCCAGCCCGCCACCTGCTCGACGGTGGTGAGGATGAACCCGCTCGGGAGTTTCTCTTCAAGACCCATGGCTAATCCCAATCGAGGCCGCGACGCCGCCACACGTAGGCGTACGCCACGAGAACGGTGACGATGAACAGCACCATCTCGACCAGCCCGAACACGCCGAGTTTGTCGAAGGCCACCGCCCACGGATAGAGGAAGATGATCTCGATGTCGAACACGATGAACAACATCGCCGTGATCATGTACTTCAGCGGGAATCGGCCGCCGCCGACCGGCTGCGGAGTGGGCTCGATGCCGCACTCGTAGGCGTCCAGCTTCGCGCGGTTCCAGCGCTTGGGCCCGGTGAATGGCGCGATGCTCACGGAGAACACGGCGAATCCCGCCGCGAGGACCGCGAGCACCACGATCGGCACATACAGCTCCATGGCTACATGTCCTCGCTTACTCGATGAATTTGGGCGATCACGAGAATGCCGGAGGGCGCGGCCGGCCGGGCGGCCACCTGCGGGGCCGCGGGCGACATGCGCATCGTCTCGGTCATGCGGGCTTCAGTCATGCTGGCTTCGGCGATCATGATGGCGGAGCCACCTTGGACAGGGCGTTGATTATGCGGTCGGAGACGTCGCCCCGCCGGTCTGTGAGATTAGCGAGCAGCTTGAAGGCGAATCTCATCAGGGTGGGATGGGGCATCCCGTGCCGGGTGGCGAAACTCATCACACCCGGCCTCCCGATCGCCTCCACGAACAGTCGGCCGAGGGTGAAGTATCCGCCATGGGCGTCTTTGAGCATACGAGGATACGCGAGTAATACGCGCTCACGCTGGGCGGGCGTCGGCCGGGACAGCGCCTGCGCGATCACTTCGGCCGCGGTCCTGCCGGTCTCCATGGCGTACGCGATGCCCTCGCCGTTGAACGGGTTGATCGACCCGCCCGCGTCGCCGACGAGAACCAGCCCGCGGGAGTAGTGCGGCTGCCGGTTGAAGCCCATCGGCAGCGCGGCGCCCCTGATCGGGCCCGTCATGTTCTCCTCGGTGAAGCCCCACTCCTCCGGCGTGTTCTTCATCCACCGCCGCAGCAGGTCGCGGTAGTCGATGTTCTTGAAGGCGTCGCTGGTGTTCAGCAGGCCGAGGCCGACGTTGGAGGTGCCGTCGCCGACGGGGAAGACCCAGCCGTAGCCGGGCAGCAGCCGGTCGCCGTCCCAGAGCTCCAGCCACGTCTCCAGGTAGTCGTCGTCGTGGCGGGGGCTCTTGTAGTAGGTGCGCACCGCCACGCCCATCGGGCGGTCCTCACGCTTGTGCAGGCCCAGCGCGATCGACAGCCGGGTCGAGTTGCCGTCGGCCGCCACCACGAGCCGCGAGCGGTAGGACACCTCCTCGCCGTCCGCCTTGGCCGTCACGCCCACGACGTGGCCGCTGCGCTCGTCGAGCAGGGGGCCTGTAACGTTCACGCCCTCGCGCAGCCGGACGCCCGCGCGCTCGGCGTGCCTGGCGAGGATCTGGTCGAAGTCGGCGCGGGTGCGCACGAGGCCGAAGTCGGGATAGCTCGACAGCTCGGGCCAGTCGAGTTCGAGGCGCATGCCGCCGCCGTAGACGCGCAGCCCCTTGTTCCTGATCCAGCCGGGAGCGTCGATGTCGACGCCCATGGCCACGAGTTCCTTCACCGCCCGCGGGGTCAGCCCGTCACCGCAGACCTTCTCCCTGGGGAAGCGCGTCTTCTCCAGGAGCAGCACGTCGAGACCGGCGCGGGCGAGGTGGAAGGCCGTCGTGGCACCCGCGGGGCCCGCGCCGACGACGATGACGTCGGCGTCGACCTCTCTCCGCGTCACGCGGGTTCGCTCACTCACGGGGGACCTGTCCGTTCCAGGGAAGGAAGGCCTCGAAATTGGTTTAGACCTTCGTGCCTTTGTGAACAACTTCACAAACTGTCGCGCCGCAGTCTAACCCCTATCCGGGGCGAAGTGTCAGAGGGGTACGGCCAAGCACGCCTCATCACGCTTTGACCGCCCGATGCAGGGCGACGATGCCGAGCGTGAGGTTGCGCCAGGCCACCTTCCGCCAGCCCGCCCGCTGGATGATCCGCGCCAGCGCCTCCTGGTCCGGCCAGGCCCGGATCGACTCGGCGAGGTACTCGTAGGACTCGGGATTCGAGCTGACCATCCGGGCCACCGGCGGCAGCAGCTTCATCAGGTACTGCGAGTAGACGAGGTCGAACGACTTCGGCGTCGGCCGGGAGAACTCGCAGATCACCAGCCGGCCGCCCGGACGGGTCACCCGCAGCATCTCGCGCAGCGCCTGCTCGGTGTCGGCCACGTTGCGCAGGCCGAAGGAGATCGTGACGGCGTCGAACGTCTCGTCACGGAACGGCAGGCGCAGCGCGTCGCCCGCGACGAACGTCACCCCGCGCACGCCCCCGCCGTACAGACCGGAACCGCCGCGCCGCTCGACCCCGGTGCGGAGCATGCCGAGCGAGAAGTCGCACGCGATCGCCCGCGCCCCGAGCTCGGTGAACGCGTCGGTCGAGGTGCCGGTGCCCGCGGCGAGGTCGAGGACCAGCTCGCCTGGCCCCGCGTCGATCGCCGCCGCGGTGGCCTTCCGCCACAGGCGGTCCTGGCCGAGCGAGAGGACGTCGTTGACCAGGTCGTAGCGCCGGGCCGTGCGATCGAACATCGCGGCGACCTCGTGCGGCTGCTTGTCCAGCGATGCGCGCGTCATGCAGGCAAGCCTAGGACGCGACGGGCGCGCCCCCTCACCACCGCCACCGGATAAGCGGAACGTAGTTTTCCGATTACGCTGAGTCTGCTAGAAATTGGGGAATGCGCGTCACCACCGCACTGCTTCCGGTCGCATCGCTCGTCACATGCGCCGCCTTTCTCCCAGCCGTCACGGCGTCCGCCGGCATCCGCCAGCCCGGCGTGGTGTCGGAGAATCCGGTGAACACCACACCGCACGTGGTGGACGGCATCGTGACCGCGTTCGCGCTGGTCGGCCGCACCGTCGTGGTGGGGGGCGAGTTCAGCGCGGTCCGCGAGGCCCGGGGCGGGGAGGACCTGCCGCGGGCGAACGTCTTCGCCTTCGACCTCTACACCGGGCGCGTGCTGCGCGACTTCGCGCCGGATCTCGACGGGCCGGTGGCCGCGCTGGCCGCCGGTCCCGGCGACACGGTCTACGTGGGCGGCGCCTTCGGGATGCCCGACCGGGCCCTGGTCCGCCTCCGCGTGTCCGACGGCGCCGTCGCCGACGATTTCTCCGCCCCCGTCTACGGCGGGGACGTCACCAGCCTGGTACGGCTGGGCGGCGCGCTCTACGTGGGCGGCGACTTCAGCAGGATCGGCCGGAGCCCGCGCACGGCGCTGGCCCGCGTGGACGCCGAGACCGGCGCGGTCGACCCCCGGTTCACCGTCACGCCCGGCGACGGGCGCCGCGGCGATCCCCGCATCCACGCGATGGCCGCCGTCCGCGACCGCTTAGTGGTGGACGGCGCGTTCACCACGCTCGACGGCCTGCGCCGCCCGCAGCTCGGCGTGATCGACCTCACGACCGGGCGGGTGGCCGACTGGCACACCGAGGCGTACGCCCCGGCGTGCAAGCCGGACTTCCCGTCGTACGTGCGGGGGCTCGACCTGTCTCCGGACGGGCGCTACTTCGTGGTCGTCACGACCGGTGGCGCGGCGCGCGGCACCTCGAAGTTGTGCGACTCCGCCGCCAGGTTCGAGACGTACGCGAAGGGTGAGGCGATCCGCCCGACCTGGGTGAACCTGACCGGAGGCGACTCCCTGTACGCGGTCGCGGTCACGGGGTCCGCCGTCTACGTGGGCGGACACCAGCGCTGGCTGGACAACCCGAAGGGCGCCGACACGGCCGGCCCGGGGGCGGTCCACCGGCCCGGCATCGGGGCGATCGACCCGGTCAGGGGCAGGGCGCTGCGATGGAACCCGACGAGGGAAAGGGGAATCGGGGTAAAGGCCTTCCTGACCGTAAAGACAGGTCTTTTGGTGGGAAGCGACACGACGGAGCTCGGGCATGAGTACCATGCCCGCGTCGGCATGTTCCCGGCGACCTAGTTCTTCCCCGCCTCCCGCCGTTTCCCGGCGATGCGCTCGCTCACCGCGTCGCGCTGTTTGGACAGCAGCACGTAGCTGGCCAGACCGCTGACCAGGACGGCGACCAGGAGAAGCGGGAACGACCGCAGGCCGACGAGATACAGGACGCCGAGAGCGACGGCGAACAGCCCGAGGCGCGAAAGGGTGTAAACGACAACCGGATGCACAGCGTCGAGGTTACGTCACCCTCCCGGCCCGCCAGTCTCTCTTCGCATCTGCTGCGGGCACTGCTAGTGTTCACAACAAGGCGCTTTTGTAAAGAAACACCCATGAGCGCCCCAAAGAGGCTCTATCATATAACAATCGGGCACTGAGCCGGTAACAACCCGTGATCTTCTCCGAAAACCACGGATAAATCAGGCTTCGCTCGGCACACTGGTTACCTGTCCGCCCGCTGCAGGACGCGGGACGCGAGGGGGAGAGATTGTGGAGAGTAGCAGCGAGCGACTGCTGACTCCTGGAGAGGTTGCCGCTCTCTTCAGGGTCGACCCGAAGACCGTGACCCGTTGGGCCGCGGCCGGGCGCATCAGCAGCATCCGTACCCCCGGGGGGCACCGGCGGTTCCGTGAATCGGAAGTGCACGCCCTCCTTCGCGGTGAGGACGTCCTCACGGCCGAAAGGCCGAACGGCGACTCCCCGCGAGTCTGACGCAGTACCAGCACCAGGTGATCCTGCGCGCTACCCGGACGCCGCAGGGTCACCGGAGTCAGTCCCACGTCGAGTCTGCGTCCCCGGCTTGTCCTGCTCCCTTGCCGGGTACGTCAGTCCTGCTCCGCCTTGAAGGCCAGGAACGCCTGCTCGAGCGCGTCGTCGCCCTCACGCCAGCGACGCCGTCGCTCGGCGTCCTCCTCCTCAGTGATGGACTCGGCCAGCCAGCCTTCGTAGCCGGGCTCGCCCGGCGTGACCTCCACGTACGCGTTGCCGATGAGGCGCCCGTCATCGGTGGTCAGTGACCGGGGCACGCGCAGCGTGCCGTCGCCGAGCCGGATCACGTACATCCGAATCACCTAGATTCCGTAACGCCGGTTGAAGAAGAGCATGACGTTGAGGGCCGTCCGGGTGTCGCCGCCCAGCATGTCGACCAGGGCCGGACGCTGCCGGGACGCGATCGCCGCGAACGCGTCGGCGAAGAACTCCTTGCGCCCCAGGCCGCCGGACTGCCGATGGAACGACGACGCGAACAGCGGCAGGCACTCCTCGTAGAGCGCCGCGAACTCCGGGGAGTCCGACACCCACTCTCCCGGACCCGCGTCCACGTCGTCCAGCGCATGCCCCACTTCGTGCATCATCACGTCGGGCGTCGGCGACGGCCGGTCCCCCACCACGATCTTGCGGTCGCCGTACGCGCCGGCGCAGATGTCCCAGGTGGCCCGTCCCGACGGCAGCGGCGCGCCGCGCAGGTAGCCCATGTCGTCCAGGTCGGGCACCCCGCCGCGCCCGACGTAGATGCCTTCGAGCCCGATGGCGAGCTTCGTCTTGAGCTGCTCGGGCAGCCTCGCCAGGCTGTCCACGGCCCGTACGGCGTCGGCGGAAGGAGGCCCTTCGGCGGCGTCCCACTCGCGGTACAGGATGCGCTCCAGCGGCCCGCAGTGCCGTCTGCCGTCCCGCAGGTCGGGTGCGTCGGGCGGGTGGGGCGCGGCCCGCGTCGGCAGGTCGTCGAGCTCGAAGTCCTGCCAGGTGTACTGCGGCCGGTCGTCCACAACGGGCGCGGTGACCGCGTGGACCCGGTCCACCGGCCGCTCCGGCGGCCGACCGGCACCCCATTCACCGCCCCGCAGCGCATCCCACTGCGCATCCCACTGCGACTCCCACTGGGCACTCCACTGCGCATTCCGCTGGGCGTCCCGCTCCGTGCGCCGGCCCTGGGCCCGCTCGGCGGGCCGGTCCCGGTCACGTTCGGAAGCCCGTTCGGAAGCCCGATCGGCAGACCTCTCGGAAGCACGGTCGCGAGGACGTTCGGGACTGTCCGCCCGGCGGTGGGAGGACAGGTAGGGCCCTCGCTGCCACCACCGCGACCCCCGCCGGTGGCGGCCCCTGTCGCCCGGCTCCGCCATCGCACCCCTCAGTCAGGCTCCGCGTCCTCGTGCCGCGTACCGGTCCACCGTACGATGCCGCGCTGTCTCCGTCACCCGAAAGCCCGACCCGATCAGTGGCCGGCATGGCTTACCGTGTGGGCATGCCTAGCGTGATTATCGGCCTGGCGCTGCTTGCCTTCTGGCTCTACTGCCTCTTCGACGTGATCACGACCCCCGAACAGGACGTGCGCAATCTCCCGAAGTTCCTGTGGGTCCTCATCGTGATCCTCCTGGCGGACATCGGTGCGCTGACCTGGCTCCTCGTGGGTCGCCCCCGCCGTCAGCACGCCGTGTACGCGGCGGGAGGCGGCGGATGGGCCCACCAGAGCGGCGACGTGCCCCGCGGACCCGACGACGACCCCGAGTTCCTGCGCAGCCTCGATCGGCGCCTGCGCGACGAGGACTGACCCGCGCGAGAGCCCATACGACAGCCCATACGAGACCCGCATGAGACCCCGCGCGACCCCCCCGCGCACCCCCCTCGGACCACCCACCGGGTTCCCCGCGTGAGGCCTGCGCCGCGAACGGCCCTCTACTTGGGCACGTCGGCGTAGGAGTGCAGTCCCGAGAAGAAGATGTTGACGCCGACCAGGTTGAACAGCAGGCAACCGAAGGCGACCAGCGAGACGATCATCGCGGCCTTGCCGCGCCACCCGGCCGTCGCCCGGGCGTGGAGATAGGCGGCGTAGACGACCCACGTGATGAACGCCCACACCTCCTTCGGGTCCCAGCCCCAGTAGCGGCCCCACGCGCGGTCGGCCCACAGGGCGCCGGCGATGACGGCGAACGTCCAGATCGGGAACGAGATGACGATCGCGCGGTGCGCGACGCGCTCCAGGCTCTCCCTGCTCGGCAGCACCGAGGGACGCCCGTCCTTGCGGATCAGGTAGAGGATCGCGCACACGCCCGCGACGATGAACAGCCCGCTCGCCACGATCGCCGCCGTGACGTGGATCGCGATCCAGTACGAGTGCAGCGCGGGCATCACCGGGCCCGCCTGGACGTGCAGGAACAGCACGGCGAAGCCCAGGCCGAGCGCCGCCGTCACGGTCACGAACGCGCCGAGGAAACGGATCGGCTGCCGGATCAGCAGCGCGAGGAACGCGGTCACGGCGGCGAAGCAGATGGCCACCACGAACTCGTACATGTTGGCCCACGGCCACCGGCCGACCGCGATGCCCCGGGTGAGGATGCCGGCGAGGTTGGCGGCCCACGCGACCCAGGTGAGGACCACCGCGACCGTCCCCGCACGGACAGCCCACGCCGCCGGCTGCGAGCCCGGATCCCGCGGCGTGTCCCCGGCCGCGTCACCGGTCGCGTCGCCGGTCGCGTCATCGGGCACCGCCGGGCCGCCTGCGCCGACAAGCTCCCGCCGCCGTGCGGCGACGACCGTGCGGGCCCGGCCGAAGGCGAGATCCAGCGCGTAGCAGATCATCGCGGCGAGATACAGCAGAACGGTGATCAGAATCAGCTGGTCGCTCAGTGTGGCGAGACTCTGGTTGACCGCTTGGGTTACCGGGGCGGGCATCACTCACTCCTCGTCCGGGCGGCCGCCCGGCGCAGCGTTTCCGGTGGGCGCGTCCGGCGCGGACGTCCCGGGCTCCCTCATGGCGGGCTCGGTCGTTCCGGGCTTGTCCGGCCCGGTCGCCTCCGGCCGCTCGGCCGGGGACCCGTCGGTGCCGCCACGCAGGGCGGTGACGATCTGGGCGAACTCCTCGGCGAAGGCCGCGCCGCCGCCTTCGGTGCGGGTCAATCCTCCCACCGTGACCGTTCCGTCCTTCACCCGCACCCAGACGCGGCGACGGCGGACCGTGAGGGACAGCACGAGCCCGATCACCGCGGCGGCCGCGGCCAGCAGGGCGGGCTCCCGGCCGGGGTCGTAGGTGACCTGGAGGCTGATCCACTCCTTCACGCCGGTGAACTGGATCTTCCCGGCGCCGTCGGCGAGCTCCTTGGTCTCGCCCACGTTGAGCGGGGCCGGCTGGGCCGACATCTTGCCGAGCGGCTTCAGACTCGTGGTGTCGAGCTGGTAGACCGACTGTGGCTGCCCCGACTTCAGGCCGAGGTCTCCGGCGAACGGGAAGATCTGCACGGTCGGGTTCGCGGCGCCGGGGAAGACCGACACCCAGGCGTCGCCGCTCGGCACGGTCGTGGGCAGGAAGCGCGCCAGGAACCCGAGCTGGGTCGGCTGCGCGTCCGGCACCTTGATCACGCACTCGGACGTGTACGTGGCCTGGTCGTCGGCCAGGCACGGCACCGGGCCGTCGTAGGCCACCTGGCCCTTGCCGTCGGTCACCCGGAACGTGGGCGCGTAGCCGTGCCCGATCAGGTAGGTCAGCGTGCCGTCCACGTCCAGCGGGTCGTTGACCTTGAGCTCCGCCTCGCGCGGCGCGGACGTCGGCGAGTCCTGGACGGTCAGCTCGGCGAGGTAGTCGAGCGGCTGGCCCTGCTTCTCACCCGTGGCCACATAGCTAGCCTGGAAGTCCTTCAGCGTGAAGGAGAACGGCTCCAGCGACTCGGCGCTGACCCGGCTGCCGGGCATGAAGCGGTCGTATGCCGCCACCGCGTTGGAGAAGCCGTCGCCCTCCACGACCAGCACGTTGCCGCGGTAGCCGTACAGGCCGCCGGCGCCGACGGCGAACAGCAGCGCGAGCAGCGCGACGTGGAACAGGAGGTTGCCGGTCTCGCGGAGGTAGCCCTTCTCGGCCGCCACCCAGCCGTCGCCGGTGACCACCCGGAACCGCCTGCGTCTGAGCGTGGCGGCGGCCTGCTCCAGGGTGAGGCCGCCGTCGAGCGCCGCGCTGTGCGGCAGGCGCAGCAGGTTGCGCGGCGCGGCGGGCGGGCGGCGCCGGATCTCCTTCACGTGCGCCAGCGCGCGCGGGAACACGCATCCGGCCAGCGAGACGAACAGCAGCAGGTAGATCGCCGCGAACCAGGGCGAGCCGAAGACGTCGAACAGCCAGAACCGGTCGAGCCACTTCGCCTGGGTGGGGTTGTCCTTGAAGTACTGCGCGACCCTGGCCGGGTCGACTCCCCGCTGCGGGTAGATGGAGCCCGGGACCGAGCCGAGCGCGAACAGGAACAGCAGGATCAGCGCCGTGCGCATCGAGGTAAGCGTGCGCCAGGCCCAGCGCAGCCAGCCGACGGGTCCCAGGCCGACCGGCTTCGCCCGCTCCTGTTCCTGCGTCTCCTGCTGGGCCTGCTCCTGCACCGGGGGCTCGTCCCGTACGGCGGACGCGAGGTCGTCGGGGGCGCTCATCAGATCACCGGCCTGAAGCCGCCGACCCACACCTGCAGGTGGACGATGATCTCCGACCACTGCCCGGTCACGAGCAGCAGGCCGACGGCCACGAGCATGCCGCCGCCGACCTTGGTGATCAGCGGGGTGTGGCGGCGCACCGCCTTGAACGTGTGCAGCGCCTTGCGGTAGGCCAGCCCCGCCACCACGAACGGCAGCCCGAGGCCCAGCGCGTACGCGAAGGCGAGAGCGGCGCCGCGCAGCGCACTGCCCTGGTCCACCGAGAGCGTCATCACCACCGCCAGTGTCGGGCCGATGCACGGCGTCCAGCCCAGGCCGAAGACGACCCCGAGCAGTGGCGCCGTCGCGATCCCGGCCGCCGGGAGCCGGTGGATGCGAACGTCACGCTGGAGACCGGGGATCACGCCCACGAAGGCCAGCCCGAGGACGATCGTCACCACCCCGAGGATCCTGGTGATCACCTCGGCGTTGCCGTGCAGCGCCGCGCCGAGGCCGCCGAACAGCGCGCCTCCCAGCACGAACACGACCGCGAACCCGAGCACGAAGAGCGCGCTGCCGAGCACCATCCGGCCGCGTTTCGGGTCGCCGCTCATGCCCGTCACGTACGACAGGTAGCCGGGCACCAGCGGCAGCACGCAGGGCGAGACGAACGACACGAGCCCGGCGACCGCGGCGATCGGCGCGGCCAGCAGCAGCGATCCGGTCGCGACGGTGCTGCCGATGTCACTCATCGGTCACCTTGGTGACGGCCGAGAGCAGGTCGTCGTACTTGACCGCGCCGAGCGCGCGGGCGGCGATGCGGCCCTGGGCGTCGATGATCAGCGTGGAGGGGATTGCGGCGGGCGGCACCGTGCCCTGGAACTGCAGCAGCACCTTGCCGCTCTGGTCGTAGATGCTCGGGTATCCGGGCTCGACCGAGCGGTCGTACGCCTGGGCGGAGGCCTTGAGGTCCTTGAAGTTGACCCCGAGGAACTCCACGCCCTTGGACTTCGTGGTCGCCGCGATGTCCTTGAGCACGGGCGCCTCGGCGCGGCAGGGCGCGCACCAGGAGGCCCAGAAGTTCAGCACGTGGACCTTGCCCGCCGTCAGCGTGGCCGGGCCGCCGTCGAGGGTCTGCCCCTCGACCACGGGAGCCTTGTGGCGCTGGGCGGCGGCGAAGAACTCGACGCGGCCGTCCCCCGCGATGAAGCGCGTGTCACCAGAGCGGGGCTGGGCCGCCTGGCCGCCCGCGCAGCCGGCGAGGGCCGTCGCGGCCGCGGCCGCTGCGGCGAGCGCGGTCAGACGCTTGACGGTCACGCGTGTGGCGGACGGGCGCTTGGCGGACACGGGAGGAGATTCTCCTTGTACTACAACCGGTAGAGCTGTAAGCCTACCGACCGATGTGGGTGCCCCGTTCGCCGGGTCACGCGCCGGGAACGGATCGCGGGCCGGACGTCTCCTCGTCCTCCGGACCCGCACGCAGAGCGTCCGGGAGCACTTCGCCGGCCTTGTCGAACAGCGCGGCCTCGCCCTGTGGCTGCGTGCCGGACGCCCGGAGCAGCGACCCGGCGGGTTCGCTGTAGCCGACGCTGATGAGCCGGTCGCCCTCGAAGGTCAGGCTGGTGAGGCTGGCGAGCGCGCACTGACGGCGGCGCGGGTCGTGCCACAGCCGCCTGCCCTCGGCCGCCAACCGGATGATCCAGATGGGCAGCTGGTGGCTGACCAGCAGGGCCTCGTGGCCGCGCGCCGCGGCCCGGGCGTCGTCCACGACGGCCTTCATCCGTGCCACGACGTCCCGGTACGGCTCGCCCCAGGACGGGCGGAACGGGTTCCTGAAGTGGCGGTAGGACCGCGGATCGCGGAAGACGTTGTCGCTGCCGGCCATCCGCAGGCCCTCGAAGACGTTGCCCGCCTCGATCAGCCGCTCGTCGGTGGCCACCTCCAGGCCGAGCGCCTTGGCGGACGGCGCCGCGGTCTCCTGGGCGCGCTCCATGGGCGAGCTCCACACCGTGACGATGTCTCTGCCCTCGACGGCCTTGGCGACCACCTCGGCCATCCGCAGGCCGGTCTCGGACAGGTGGTAGCCCGGCAGCCTGCCGTACAGGACCCCACGGGGATTGTGAACCTCACCGTGCCGGAGCAGGTGAACGATGGTCATCTCTGTCATGACCTGGACAGCCTACCCGCCGGGCAGCTCGGCGCACGCGGAGCGCAGCGCGTCGACGGCGGCGCGGATCGCGGGACGGCGGGCGGCGTCGGTCCGCCAGACCGCGTAGATCCGCCGCATCGGCGGCGGCTGGACGGCCAGGACGGCGACGCCCTCGGGCAGCGGTCCCCGGCCCAGCCGGGGGATCAGCGCGCACCCGTGGCCCTCTGCGACCAGCGCGAGCTGGGTGGGGTACTCGTCGGCCATGCAGACGATCCGCGGCTCCCGCTCCTCGGAGCGCAGCAGGAACACCAGGAAGTCGTGACACACCGTGCCGGGGGTCGAGCTGATCCAGTTGTCGCCCGCGAGGTCGCTCAGCCGCACCCGGTCGGCGCTCACCAGGGGGTGGTCGGCCGGCACGACGACGTCGGCCACGTCGTCGAGCAGCGTCGTACGCGACAGCCCCTCGGGCAGCGCCATGGGCCGGTTGAGCCAGTCCTGCAGGACCGCGAGGTCGAGGTCTCCGCGCACCAGCTCGCGGGTCTGTCGCTCCGGCTCCCTCTCGTAGACGAGCAGGTCGAGATCGGGGTGCTGCCTCTTGAGCGCGGTCAGGGCGCGCGGCACGATGCCCCGGGCCGCGGTGGGGAAGGCGGCCATGTTCAGCTTGCCGACCACCTCCCCGCGCAGCGCCTCGAAGTCGGCCTCCGCCGTCTCGACGAGCGCGAGGATGCGCTCGGCGTGCTCGGCGAGCAGCCCGGCGGCGTCGGTCAGCTTCACCCCGCGCCCGTTGCGCTCGATCAGCACGGCGCCGGTCTCCCGTTCGAGCTTGGCGAGCTGCTGCGAGATCGCCGAGGGGGTGACCATCAGCGCCTCGGCCGCGGCGCCCACGGAACCGTAGACCGCGACGGCGTGCAGGGCCTTCAACCGGTTGAGGTCCAACATGTAGCCAGTCTAAACCGTTCTGCTTAGAAAAACTTGTTTGCGCTCAACTGTTTAGCGATGCGACGATATAGCCATGCGAATCTTCAACCGCCTCTTCACGAAGCCCTCCCGTTCCGAGCAGACCTCCTATCTGGAGACCCTGGCGCGGCAGGCGCGGCAGACCCGCGACCGCCGCCCCTCCTCGCGCTGATCCCCTGGTCCATGCGCCCCCGTCACCTGGCTCTCGCCGTCGCGCTCGCCGCCGTCTGGGGCTTCAACTTCGTCGTCATGCAGACGGGCCTGAAGCACTATCCGCCGCTGACGTACGCCGCCCTCCGGTTTCTGCTGGCCGCCTTCCCCGCCGTGCTGGTCGCCGGAGGGCCACGCGTGCCCTGGCGGTGGGTGCTGGCCACCGGCGCGTCGCTCGGCGTCGCCCAGTACGGCCTGCTGCTGCTCGGCATGCGCGCCGGCATGCCCGCCGGGCTGACCTCTCTGGTCCTCCAGGTGCAGGCGGTCTTCACCGCGCTGTTCGCGACCGCGCTGCTGGGCGAACGGCTCGGGCGGCGCCGGATCGCCGGGACGGCGGTGGCCTTCGGCGGCCTGGGCCTGATCGCGGCCGGCGTGGTCGCGAGGTCGGGGGCGATCCCCTTCGGCGCGTTCCTGCTGTGCGTCGGCGCGGCGGCCGGGTGGGGGCTCGGCAACGTCGCCACCCGCAGGGCAGCACCGCCCGACTCCCTGCGCTTCATGGTCTGGGTCAGCGCGGTATCGGCGCCGCCCCTCCTGGCGCTGGCCCTGGCGACCGAGGGGGCGTCCTCACTGGGGTCGTTCACGGTCGAGGGCGTGGGCGCCGTGCTCTACACCGCGTTCCTGTCCACCCTGGGCGGCTTCGCCGTCTGGGGGTGGCTGCTGGCCCGCTACGACGCCTCGGTCGTCGCGCCGTACAGCCTGCTCGTGCCGGTCTTCGGCATCGCCGCCGCCGCGCTGTTCACCGGCGAGCCGATCTCCCTCTTCACGATGGCCGCGGGCGCCCTCATCCTCGCCGGTCTCCTCTACGCCAACTCCCGCCCCCGTACGGCCCTCACAAGACCCCTCGCCCCCGCCTCCCGCTGACCTACAGTGCGGAGCGTGAGCAACGCTTTCGAGCACTGGCAGGCCGGGCTCCCGGTCATCTGTCGGCGGTCCATCGCATGGACGTCAAGCTGGGGCCTCGGACGCGGCCGTGCCCGGATGTGATGGTCATCGACGCCGAGGCGGCGGCGGACATGAACCGCACCTACTACGAGGCGCGAGAGGTTCATCTCGTGATCGAGATCGTCTCCCCCGAGTCCATGGAGCGTGATCGCAAGCTCAAGCCGCTGCGGTACGCCGAGGCGGGCATCCCGCACTTCTGGCGGGTGGAGGAGAGCGACGGGCGTCCCGTCGCCTACGTGCACGAACGGGATCCCGCCACGGGCGCGTACGCACTGACGGGGATCCACCACGGGCACCTCGCGGTGCAGGTGCCCTTCCCCGTCGAGGTGGATCTCGACCAACTGGTGAAGTGAGGCCCGGAAGGCGGCGGCCCTCGGGAGGCTCAACCGCTTTCCGTGTGATCGGCGCGTAGCAGCTCGAGGAAGGCCGTGGCCGCCGGGGACGGCCGGTTGCCCCAGATCAGGTGCTCCACCCGTGTCGGAGCGTCGCGAAGACGGATCACGCGCAGGTCGGGATAGCGCGACACGTACGCGGCCGGCAGCATGCCCACGCCGAGGCCCTGACGCACCAGATCGACCATGAACTCGGCGGACGACACCTCGAAGGGCACCTCACGCCGCACCCCGGCGGCGGCGAAAGCCTCGTCCGACTGCGCTCGCCCCGCATGGCCGGCGCGGAAGTCGACGAACGGCACGTCCGCCAGGCTCCGCAGGTCGGCCTCGCTCTCCATCAGGTGGTGATCGGGCGCGACCACGGCGACCAGCTCGCCGCCGCCGAGGCGGCGGCTGCGAACGCCCTTGGGCTCCGCACGGGGCGGCAGGCCGAGGAACGCGACGTCGACGCCGCCCTGCCGGACCCGGTCGACCAATTCTCCGCTGCCCGCCGAGGTGAGCGTGATCCGCACGCGTGGATGACGCCGGCAGTAGCCCCGCAGGGCGACCGGCAGGTTGACGGCCGTCACGGTGGGAACGGCGCCGACGGCGAGCCGCCCGCGGATCTCCCCGCCGGCGACCGCCACCTCGGCCCGGGCGCGGTCCGCGGCCTCCAGGCACTCCCGGGCCGCGGGCAGGAAGGCCTCTCCGGCCGGTGTCAGGCGTACGCGGCGGCTGGTGCGCTCGAACAACCGCGCTCCCAGTTCCCGCTCCAGAGCGGCGATCTGGTGGCTGAGCGCCGACTGCACCACCCGGCAACGCTCGGCCGCCCGGGTGAAGTTGCTGGTCTCCGCGACCGCGACGACATACCTCAGCTGCTGCAGCTCCACCTATTCATCGTATTCGTCGATGGATAACGATGAAAATCATGTGTTGGACTCATAGATGGTTGCTCGCGCACCCTTGAGCCCATGACCGAAACGACAATCGCCGCCCCTGGTGGACGTACGCCCACGGCCTTGAGGTCATGGCTCGGCGTCTCGGCGATCACCGCCAGCCTGTTCGTCTTCCTCACGACCGAACTGATGCCCGTGGGCCTGCTGACCCCGATGAGCACGAGCCTCGGCATCTCCGTGGGCGCCGCCGGGCTGATGGTCACCCTGTACGGCGTCTCGGCCGGGCTCGGCGTGCCCTTCATCGTGGCGTGGACCAGGCGGGTCGACCGGCGCGTCCTGCTGTCCACGCTCCTGGCGACGTTGACCCTGGGCAACGTGATCACCTCCGTCTCGCCGGACTATCCGCTGATCCTGACGACGCGGCTCGTCATGGGATTCGCGAGCGGGGTGTTCTGGGCCATAGGCGTGAGCATGGCGATGCGCCTTGTGGCGGAACGCCATGCGAGCAGGGCGGCCGCCATCGTGATGTCCGGCATCTCGGTCGCCGCGGTCGTGGGCATACCGCTGGGAACGGTCCTGGAAAGCCTCGACGGCTGGCGGACCACGTTCCTCATCTGGGCCGGCCTCAGCGCGCTGGTGTTCGTCGCGGTCGTCGCCGTCATCCCGTCGCTGCCGTCGACGAACGCCGTCTCGGTGCGGGAGGTCTTCGGGCTCCCGCTGCGGAACGCGCGGCTGCGCCTGGTGCTGATCGCCGTCGTGCTCTTCGTGCTCGGCCATTTCGGCGCGTACACGTACGTGCGCCCATACCTGGAGCAGAGCGCGGCTGCCACGACCTTGTTCGTCACGCTGGTGCTGATGCTCTACGGCGCCGGAGGCGCGGCCGGGAACTTCGCCGCCGGATTCACGGTGACCAGGAATCCGCGGGCCGGCTTCATCGCCGGCTGCGCCGGGCTCGTGGCGTCCTTGCTGCTGCTGCTCACGATCGGTCACGGGCCGGGCGGCTCGATCGTCACGCTGATCGTCTGGGGAGTCTCCTTCGGCGTCGTCCAGCTATCCCAGATCACCATGACCCAGGCCGCCGCGCCCGGCACCTTCGAGGCCGCGATGTCGCTCAACACCATGGCCTACAACACGTCCATCGCGCTCGGGGCGCTCTTCGGCGGGCTGTTCGCCGACCATTTGGGCGTCACGAGCGTCGTCTGGTACGGCCTGGCGCTGACGGCGGCTTCGCTGCTCCTCGTGCTCGGCACCCGCCCGAAGCCGGCGCGTGCCGAGCACGAGGGTGAGGTGGCTCAGACGCCGGCGGCCTGAGCGGCGGCCTTGGCGGCCAGGGGCAGGGCCTCGGCCACCTGCGTGAGCGCCGCGTCGTCGTGGGCGGCCGACAGGAACCACGCCTCGTACGCCGACGGCGGCAGATAGACGCCCTGGTCGAGCATGCTGTGGAAGAACGCGCGGTACGCGTCGGCGTTCTGGGTGCGCGCGGAGTCGAAGTCGGTGACCGGGGTCTCGGTGAAGAAGATCGAGAAGAGGTTCCCGGCCCGCTGGAGGCGGTGCGGGACCCCGGCGGCGGCCAGCGCGTCGGAGGCGGCCCGGCCGATGACCAGGGCGGACGCGTCGATGCGGTCGTAGGCGTCGTCGTCGCAGGCGCGCAGCGTGGCCAGCCCGGCCGCGCAGGCGAGCGGGTTGCCCGACAGCGTTCCGGCCTGGTAGACGGGCCCCTCGGGGGCGAGCGCGGCCATGACCTCCGCCCGGCCGCCGAACGCGGCGGCGGGCAGCCCGCCGCCCATGACCTTGCCGAACGTCATGAGGTCGGCCTCGACGGGATCGATGCCGTACCAGCCGGAGGCGGACACGCGGAACCCGGTCAGCACCTCGTCGATGATCAGCAGCGCGCCGTGCTCGGTGCACAGCTCGCGCAGGCGCCGGTTGAAACCGTCGGCGGGCGGCACCACGCCCATGTTGGCCGGGCACGCCTCGGTGATCACGCAGGCGATCTCGAAGCTGCGGAACGCCTCCTCGACCGCCTCCACCGAGTTGTACGGCAGGACGATCGTGTCGGCGGCCGAGGCGCCGGTGACGCCGGGGGTGTCGGGCAGGCCGAAGGTGACCACCCCGGACCCGGCCGAGGCCAGCAGCGCGTCCACGTGCCCGTGGTAGCAGCCGGCGAACTTCACGACCTTCGCCCGCCCGGTGAACCCGCGGGCCAGCCGTACGGCGGACATGGTGGCCTCGGTGCCGGAGCTGACCAGGCGGACCTTCTCGACGGGGGCCACCCGGGAGACGATCTCCTCGGCGAGCAGGACCTCCCCCTCGGTCGCGGTGCCGAACGAGAAGCCGTGCGCGACGGCCTCCTCCAGCGCCTCCACGACGGCGGGGTGGCGGTGGCCGAGGATCATCGGGCCCCACGAGCACACCAGGTCGACGTAGCGGTTGCCGTCCACGTCGGTGATGTACGGGCCCTCGCCGGAGGCCATGAAGCGGGGCGTGCCGCCCACGGCGCCGAAGGCGCGCACCGGCGAGTTGACGCCGCCGGGAACGATCCGGCGGGCGCGGTCGAACAGGTCCTCGGAGGTCTGCGTGCGAGTCACGCCCTCCAGATTACGGGCCCACCCACGCGGCTCCCGTACCGGAACGGGGAGTGGCACGTGATCTTTCGCCGTAGCGACCGCAGTAGGCGAGAAGGATTACGAGACGCGACCTATTCGCAGAAGTCGGCGAGCAGGTCGAGCACGCGCAGCGGATCGGGCAGGGGACGGCCGTCGGGAGGCCTGATCCAGCTCACGACGCCGCCCAAGGGCGTGGTGGACGGCGGCGCGAGCACGTAGCTGTCCCGGCAGTGCCAGCGCAGCCCCGGCGTGCTGTCGATCGTCTCGGGTCCCGCGTCCAGGCTGCAGGACCACCACTCGTCCTCGTCCTCGGGCGCCCCACGCGTGGCCACGAAAAAAAGCACCCGGTCGCCGTTCTCGGCGACCGGGCCCGTGTCGAAGCCTGCGGCGTCCATCGCGGCCAGGGCGGGACGGCCCGCCGAGGCCGGTACGTCGAACACGTCGAACACCCTGCCGGTGGGCAGGATCACGTTCGCGTCCGGATCCTGCTTCCACCACCGCGTGAGCAGCGCGGTGTCCGTCGTGGCCTGCATCTGCCACGCGGGCGACAGCGGGTGCATCCCGGGGTCGGGACAGCCGACCCGGTCACAGGAGCACGCCCTGCCCCCCTCGCTCAGCGGATGCGCGCCCATACAGCTCGCCCAGCCCAGTTGCGCGTATTCGAGCACCGACGTCAGCTTCCGCGGCGCGTGATGCGCACGTCGTTTCGCACGTCGGGCCAGCGGTACCCCCACCATGGCGCTCCTCCCCACAAGCGTCCCCGCCGCCCTCCTGCGGATACGCAAGATGCACGCGGTACGTACCTGATAATGCCTTCTGGCCGGTCGCGGCGCGGCAGGACCCCCCTGATGAGGTGTCAGGATAGTCCGCGGGCGACCTCGGTGGCCCAGTAGGTGAGGATCATGTCGGCTCCGGCGCGGCGGATCGCGATCAGTGATTCCATGATCACCCGCTCCCGGTCGATCCAGCCGTTGGCCGCGGCCGCCTCGACCATCGCGTACTCGCCGCTGACCTGGTAGGCCGCGACCGGCACCTCCACGGTGTCGCGCACCTGCCGCAGGATGTCCAGATACGCCAGGGCCGGCTTGACCATGACGGCGTCCGCGCCCTCGGCCAGGTCGAGGCGCACCTCGCGCAGCGCCTCGCCGATCGGGCCGGCCGGGTCCTGCTGGTAGGCGCTGCGGTCGCCGAACTGCGGCGCGCACTCCGCGGCGTCGCGGAACGGCCCGTAGAACCCGGAGGCGTACTTTGCGGCGTACGCCAGGATCGGGACCTCGGCGAAGCCCTCGGCGTCGAGGGCCGCGCGGATGGCGCCGACCTGGCCGTCCATCATGCCGCTCGGCGCGATCATCCTGCTGCCGGCGGCCGCCTGCGCGACCGCGGCCGACGCGTACCGCTCCAGCGTCGCGTCGTTGTCCACCTCGCCGTCGGCCGTCAGCAGGCCGCAGTGGCCGTGGTCGGTGTACTCGTCCAGGCAGGTGTCGGTCATCAGCACGAGCGCGTCGCCCAGGTCGGAGGCGAGGTCGCGCAGCGCCACCTGGACGATGCCGCCGGGGTCGTCGGCGCCGGAGCCCCGGGCGTCCTTGTGCGCGGGGATCCCGAACAGCATGATCCCGCCCACGCCGGCCTCGGCCGCCTCGTGGGCCGCCTTGCGCAGCGACTCGCGGGTGTGCTGGACGACCCCGGGCATGGAGCCCACCGGCTGCGGCTCGGCGATGCCCTCCTTGACGAACATCGGCAGGATGAGCTCGGCCGGGTGCAGCCGCGTCCCCGCGACCATCCGGCGCATCGCGGCGGTACGACGCAGCCGCCGGGGCCGCGCCACCGGGTATTGGGCGTTCACAGTGATCTCTCCGCTCTGGATCGCGCAGGCCCGCCGGGTGTGCGTTCCCGGCGGGCCGTACGCGAGTCGGTTCATTTCACGCGGCGCCGTGCGCCCCTGCGCATCTGGGACGGCCGGCGGGGCACCTCGCCCGCCGAGACCGCGGCGTGCCGCATCTTGGCACCGTAGTCCGCCAGCGCGGCCGCGAGGGCCGAAGCGGACGGATTGTCGGCCATCACGTCGACCCGCAGCCCGAACTCCTCGGCCGTCTTGGCCGTCTGCGGCCCGATGACCGCGATCACCGTGACGTTGTGCGGCTTGCCGGCGATGCCGACGAGGTTCCGCACGGTCGAGGACGAGGTGAACAGCACGGCGTCGAACCCGCCGCCCTTGATCGCCTCGCGGATCGGGGCCGGCGGCGGCGCGGCGCGCACGGTCCGGTAGGCCGTCACGTCGTCGCACTCCCAGCCGAGCTGGGTCAGGCCCGCCACCAGCGTCTCGGTCGCGATGTCGGCCCGCGGCAGCAGCACGCGGTTGATCGGGTCGAGCATCGAGTCGTACGGCGGCCACTCGGCCAGCAGGCCCTCGGACGACTGCTCGCCCGTCGGCATGAGGTCGGGCTTCACGCCGAACTCCACCAGCGCCCGCGAGGTGGCCTCGCCCACGGCGGCGACCTTGAGCCCGGCGAAGGCCCGGGCGTCCAGGCCGTACTCCTCGAACTTCTCGCGCACCGCCTTGACCGCGTTGGCGCTGGTGAAGGCGACCCACTCGTAGCGGCCCGTGACCAGGCCCTTGATGGCGCGGTCCATCTGCTGTGGCGTGCGCGGCGGCTCGACGGAGATCGTCGGCACCTCCTCGGGCACCGCGCCGTACGAGCGCAGCTGCTCCGACAGGCCCTTGGACTGCTCCTTGGTGCGCGGCACGAGGACCCGCCAGCCGAACAGCGACTTGGTCTCGAACCAGGACAGGCGCTCGCGCATGCCGACCGCGTCGCCGACCACGATCAGCGCGGGCTCGGTCATCCCGGCGTGCTTGAGGTCGGGACCGAGGCGTCCGAGCGTGGAGACCACCGTGTACTGCTCGGTGGTCGTGCCGTCGCTGGTCACCGCCACCGGCGTCGAGTCGGGCTTGCCCGCGGCGATCAGCGCCTTGCCGATCGGGACCGCGTCCGCGACGCCGTTGTAGATCACCAGCGTGCCCTCGCACGCGGCGTGCTTCGCCCAGTCGTCCACCTGCGCGGCGTCGACGATGCGGAACTCCGGCGCCGACGCCGCCGGCGGGATGCCGGCGTAGGTCAGCACGGCCGTGGCGGGCGGCACGCCCGGCACGATCTCGAAGTCCACGTCCGCCTTGGCGCAGGCGGCCACCTCGTCGGTGACCGAGGAGAAGAAGGACGGGTCGCCGGAGCACAGCCGAACGACCGTACGGCCCGCCTTGGCGGCCTGGATGGTCTTCAGCGACACCGAGTTCTCCGCCGCGTCGGCGGAGATGTCGACGACCTCGACGTCCTCCCGGCAGTGGCGCAGCAGTGAGCCGTACGCCTGCCGGTCGAGCACGACGACGTCCGCCCTGCCCAGCAGGTCGGCGCCGCGCAACGTGAGCAGGTTCTCGTCACCGGGGCCGGCGCCGACGAAGGCGACGAACCCGGACCGGGTCTGAGTGCTGTGATTCGCGGGGCTCAACGGGCCTGCTCCCCCATCAACGTGTCGGCCCCCTCGGCGATCATGGCGGCCGCGAGATCGCGGCCCATCTCCACGGCCGTCGAAGTGGGTCCGGAGGTGGACTTGCGCACCGACCGTGCGCCGTCGACGGCGACGACGGTGGCGGTCAGATTGAGAATGTGCCCGTCACCGGAGGCGAAAGCACCTACCGGGGCCGCGCAACCGGCCTCGAGGGCGGCGAGCACCGAGCGCTCGGCGCCCACCGCGGCCCGCGTCAGCGGGTCGTCGACGGCGCTCAGCAGCTCGATGAGGTCGTCGCGGTCGGACAGGCACTCGACGGCGAGGGCGCCCTGCCCGGGAGCGGGCAGCATCTCGTCGACCTCGAACACCTGGGCGATCTCCGCGTCCCGGCGGATCCTGACCAGCCCTGCGGCGGCCAGCACGATGGCGTCGAGCTCGCCCGACGTCACCTTGCCGATGCGGGTCTCCGCGTTGCCCCTGATCGGGACGTACTCGAGATCCGGCCGGAGCGCCCGCAGCTGGGCCACCCGGCGCGGCGAGCCGGTGCCGATGCGGGCCCCGGCGGGCAGGTCGTGCAGCTTGACCGGGCCGACGAGCGCGTCGCGCGGGTCGTCCCGCCGCGTGATCGCCGCCATCGCGATCCGCTCGTCCGGCTTGGTCGGCAGGTCCTTCAGTGAGTGGACCGCGAAGTCGACCTCGCCCGCGAGCAGCCTGCCGCGCAGGTCGTTCACGAACACGCCGGTGCCGCCGAGCTGGGTCAGGTGGGCCCGGGACACGTCGCCGAACGTGGTGACGCCGACGAGCTCCACCTCCCGGCCGGTCAGCGCGGTCAGCCGGTCGGCGACGATCTGCGACTGCGAGGTCGCCATCAGGCTCTTGCGGGTGCCGAGCCGCAGGGGGACGGTCACTGTTCCACCTCCAGGCTCGCGACGGCGTCGGGCGTCTTCGGGTCGAGGTCGAACAGCTCGCGCAGCGCCTCCGCGTACTGGTCGCCGCCCGGTGAGGCGGCCAGCCGCTTGACCCGTACGGTCGGTTCGTGGAGCAGCTTGTCCACGACCCGCCGCACAGTCTGGGTGATCTCGTCGCGCATCCGCCCGTCGATGTCCGGCAGGCGGGACAGCAGCCGGCCCATCTCGGCCTCGACGACCCCGGCGGCCTTGCTGCGCAGGGCGACGACCGTCGGGGTGACGACCGCGGCGCGCGCCGCGTCGAGGTAGGCGGTGACCTCCTCGGCCACGATGCGCCTGACCTCGCAGATCGCCTCGGCCCGGCCGCCGTCCGAGACGTCGCCCACGCCGTCCTGCTGCATCGACTCCAGGTCGACCAGCGTCACGCCGGGCAGGGCCCGTACGCCGGGGTCCACGTCGTGCGGCAGCGCGAGGTCGAGGAGGAACAGCGGACGCGCGCGGTCACCGATCATCTCGGGTGTGATCGTGCGGGTCCCGGCGCCGACGCAGGAGATGACTAGGTCGGCCTCGGCCAGCTCGGCGGGGACGTCGGCCAGGTCCGCGGCCCGGCCGCCGACCGTCTCGGCGAGCCGTTCCGCGCGCTCGAGGGTGCGGTTGGCGATGACGATGTCGGTCACGCCCGCGCGGGACAGCGTCGCGGCGGACAGCGCGCTCATCGAGCCCGCGCCCACGACCAGGGCGCGCCGGCCGGTGATCGGGCCGAGCACCCGCTCGGCGAGCGTCAGCCCCACCCCGACCAGGGACGCGCCGGCCCGGTCGATGCCGGTGTCGGCGTGCGCGCGCTTGCCCACGCGCAGCGCGTGCTGGGCCAGCTCGTTGAGCGTGGTCCCGGCCGTGCCCTCCTCCTGCGCCAGGCGCAGCGCGCCGCGGATCTGGCCGAGGATCTGCCCCTCGCCGATCACCATGGACTCGAGCCCGCAGGCGACGGCGAACAGGTGCTGGACCGCGCGGTCCTCGTAGTGCACGTACAGGTGCCGCGCGAGCATCTCCTGCGGGAGGCCCGAGTGCGCGGCGAGCATGTTCGTCACCGCGGTGACGCCGCCGTGGAAACGGTCGACGACGGCGTAGACCTCGACGCGGTTGCACGTCGAGACGACCAGCGCCTCGGACACGTTCTCGTCCGCCTGCACGTCGTGCAGCAGCTTGACGAGCGCGTCCCCGCTGACCGTGACACGTTCGAGCAGCGCGACCGGTGTCGTCCGGTGGCTCAGGCCGACGACGAGGACACTCATGAGCTCGCTCCGATCGATGGCTCACTCACATGACCACCCCGTCCGGCCACTCCTCGGCCATGATGGGCCCTCCATTAGCCTTGCGCTGCTCGTGGAACGCAAGTATCTGCAGTTCGATGGATAAATCGACTTTACGGACGTCCACGCCGTCAGGCACAGCCAGGACGACAGGGGCGAAGTTCAAAATACTGGTGACGCCGGCCGCGATGACACGGTCGCAAACCTGCTGCGCCGCCGTGGCGGGGGTGGCGATCACCACGATCGACACCCCGCGCTTGCGGATCACCGATTCCAGCTCGTCCGTGTGCTCGACGACGAGACCGGCGATCCGGTCGCCCACGACGTGCGGATCCGCGTCGAGCAGGCCGGCGATCCGGAACCCGCGGGAGGCGAACCCGCCGTAGTTGGCCAGCGCCCGGCCGAGGTTTCCCACGCCCACGATGGCCACCGCCCAGTCCTGAGTGAGACCAAGCTCACGCGATATCTGGTAGATGAGGTACTGCACGTCGTAGCCCACGCCCCGGGTGCCGTACGACCCCAGGTGGGACAGGTCCTTGCGGAGCTTGGCGGAGTTCACCCCGGCGGCGAGCGCCAGGTCCTCCGAGCTCACCGTCGCCGTGCCGCGCTCGGCCATCCCGTTGAGCGCGCGCAGGTAGAGCGGCAACCTCGCCACCGTGGCGTCGGGAATGCCGCGGTCGCGGGCCTGCGGGATACGGCGGATCACTTGCCGGGGCTCCAGGGGGACGGTCGGCCGGTTACGCCCCCGGCCGCACAGCGGATGCGACGGATGAATACCAGGTTAGTGCCTTTGTGAAGCGATGCACAAAGTGATCGTGCGCTGCTTCCCACGCATCCAAGGGTCGCAGGAGGGGACGCCGGTCTCCATTCCGGGCCACGAGGATCGCAATAATCGAGAGCATGGCTCCTCGAGATCACCGGATCACGCTGCTCGGCAAGCCCGGCTGCCATCTGTGCGACGACGCCCGCGCGGTGATCGAGCGCGTGGCGGCGGAGCTGGGCGTTCCCTGGGAGGAACGCGACATCACCGCCTCTCCCGAGGACCAGGCGGAGTACTGGGAGATGATCCCCGTCGTGCTGATCGACGGCGTGCAGCACGACTACTGGCGGGTGAACGAGAACCGGCTCCGCGAGGCCCTCAGCCGCTGACCCCACCCGGGAGGGGTCAGAGAATCTGGCGGGTGGGGAGGGGGACCACCTTGGCGGCGTTGACGCTGAGCTCGATGACGTTGGCCGCCAGCACGTACCTCACCCGCTCGGTCGCGAACCGCTCCATGTGCGGCTGGCGCTGGTGCTCGCCGTAGCCGACCTCGTCCCGGTAGAGCTCGTAGACGATGCGCTGGAGCGGCGCCGACTTGACGCCGTGGCAGACGAACAGCAGCGTGTCGGGTTCGTTGCGCTGGACGGCCTCCACCGTCTCCTCGGCCAGCTTGTCGAACGCCTCGCCCGAGCCGTCGAGCAGCGTGAAGACGGTCAGCAGGCCGTAGATGCCGGGAGCCGGCTTCACCGAGCCCCCCTGTCCGGCCGGCCGGCCCACCGGCCGGTCCCCCTGCCCGCCGCCCGGGCGGTTCATGGGCGGCCGGGACCTGCCGCCGAACCCCACGCCGAAGCTCGCCGCGAGGTCGGCCGGGTCGGGGACCTCCGCCCCGGGATAGAGGGCCCCCGTGGCGGGCATCGCCCGGTCGGGCTCGGACGGAGCCGCCGCGGGCATGCCGTACTCGGGCCGAGGGGGCTGGCCGTACTGGTCGGCGGCGAGGAGCTGACCGGTCGCGGGCCCGCCGAAGTCGTCGGCGGACGGGCGGCCGTCGGAGGGACGCATGCGGGCGGCGTAGTCGACCTCGCCCTGCTCCCCCGCCCGGTATTCGGCCACCAGGTCCCCGAGCCCGGATCGGCGCGGCCCTCCCGGCCCCCCGGCCGCTCCCGGAACACCTGGCCCTCCCGGAACACCCGGCGCTCCAGGGACCCCGGGCGGAGCCGCGCCGGGCCTCGCGGGGCGGCCTCCCGGAGCCCCGCGCGGCGGCGCGGGCGGCCCGGAGGGCGCGGAGGGCACACGGGTCTCGGCGCGCAGGGCGCTGTCGGCCCGGCCGCCGCGCCGCCCCTGCCACTCCTCCTCGGGGGCCTCGTCGTCCTCGTCCTCGTCGTCGTACGGCGCGAGCGGGCGAGCCACGGCGTACCAGACGCCGCCGGCGGAGGCGGCCAGCACCACGACGACGACCAGCCCCGGGAGCCCGAATTCGAGCACGCCCGAGATCGCCATTCCCGCCGGGGCGAGCACGACGGTCGCGTTCATGTTGTCGACGTCGTAGTCGTCGCCGTCACGCCAGGCCATCAGCGCCATGGCGAGGCAGAGCAGGAGCAGGAAGACCACCAGGCCGTGGACGCCCCGCAACAGCCACTCCGGCCAGAGGTCCCAGTGGGCCGGCCCGTCGGGCAGCGACTTGCCGAACCCGGCGGTGACGACGGGGTCGAGCACCATGATGACCGTGCCCACGACGGTGAGCGCGGCGCCGAGGAGCCAGCCGGCGAAGCGGGCGCCGCGCTTCTCCGAGAGGAGCTGGACGACGCCGATCGTCAGCCACAGCGGCGCCAGCAGCGACCCGGTGATCTGGTACGCCCGGAACGTCACGGGTCCGAAACCGGTGAGGTGGCCGACGGCGATGGCGCCGAGCGACAACGCCAGCGCGCCCGTGGCGATGCTCCACGCGATCAGCCAACCGGCCGGCTCGTCACGGAGACGCCCGACGAGGACGCCGGTGGTGATGCCGGCGAGCAGTGCGCCGGCGAACGCGAGGAGTGCGACGAGGACTTCCATGGTGGACCCATGCTGCCGGACATCGGCTCGTCACCGGTAGCCGGTCGCCCTGTACGGGAATGTCACCACCCGCGTCTCCGCACCCGAACACGATTCCTCCACCCGAACGGATTGTGTTATCTCCCGTTGATTTCTAGAGTGTTCGAGCACGCCGACTCCCCTTCCCCCATGGGATAACGGATGCCGAATACGTGGCCGTTGGCCGGGCTGTCCCCTCCGGCCGCCGCAGGAGCAGCGCAATCCGCGCGCTCCACCGGTCTCGCCGACCGCGAGCACGAGTACGAGTACGACGAGATGCGAAGCCTCGTGCTGCGCGCCAAGACCGGCGACAGCGAGGCGTTCGGCATGCTCTACGACCACTACTTAGAGCTGGTCTACCGGTACGTCTACTTCCGGGTCGGCAGCCACGCGCTGGCCGAGGACCTGACGAGCGAGACGTTCCTGCGGGCGCTGCGGGGCATCGCCGAGTTCACCTGGCAGGGCCGCGACTTCGGCGCCTGGCTGGTCACGATCGCCCGCAACCTCATCACCGACCACTTCAAGTCGGGCCGCAACCGTCTCGAGGTGACCACCGCCGAGATACTCGACACGCCCCTGGACGGCCCGCACATCCCCGAGAACGCGGTCGTCGCGAACATGGTCAACGAGCGGGTCATGCAGGCGATCAAGCAACTCGGCGCGGAGCAGCAGGAATGCGTGATCCTGCGCTTCCTGCACGGGATGTCGCTCGCCGAGACGGCGAAGATCATGGGCAAGAAGTCCGGGGCGATCAAGGCGCTGCAGTTCCGGGCGATCAGGGCGCTCGCCCGGGCGCTCCCCGACGATCTCGGCTGAGCCCCCCGTAACCATTACCCATACCCCATCGTTGGGCATGTGGCAGGTCGGATCTTCAGGCGGATCCGCGGGCCGTCCGGAGGGCGACGAGCGCCTCCCAGCGGCTCGGCGCGCGGATCTCCGCCGGCGTCAAGCGGGGGATGGCGGGAGCGGTGATGGGCTGGTGGCGACCCTCGCGCCGGGCGAGCGGCGGGTCGAAGGCCCGCGCACGCGGCGTCGCCGGCCGCCGGGACCCGTTCCGCCGTGAGCGGCCGCCCCGCACCCGCGGGGCCGTCGCGCGCCTGACAGGCCTGCGCCCCCGGCCGGGCGACGGCCCGAGACCGGAGTTCCGCGAGAGGCTGCGTGCCGAGCTGATGCGCGCCCACGCCGCCGAGCGCACCGCGGGCAGGCACGCGGCGCCGCCGGCCGCCGGGCCCCCGCGGCCGCGCCCCCGCCGGTCCCCGCTCGTACGGCTGCGCCCCCTGCTGGTGTTCTGCGTGCTGCTGGCGGGGATGTTCGGCACCGGTGTGCGGACCTACCATTCGGTGCCCGGCGAGGTGCTGTACCCGCTGAAGCGGCTGGCGGAGTCGACGGTGCTCGACCTCGCGTACAGCGAGGAGGAGCTGGCGAAGCGGGAGATGGTGGCGGCACGGCAGCGGGCGGCCGAGACCGCCTCGCTGGTGGGCACGTCCGCCCCCGGCAGCCGCCGGCTGATCGCGCAGACGCTCGACGACATGGAGTCGACCACCAGGTCCGCGCTCAGCCGGGTGGCCCGGCGGGGACAGACCTCGGGCGACGCCCGCAAGTTCGCCCGTGAGCAGCACAATCTGGTGGAGCCGCTGCTGCCGAAGCTCGACCAGGAAAATCGCGACAAAGCGAACCAGTATCTGAGTTATATCGACTCGTTCACGGGTTCCGGACGTTGACACGTCATGTCCCGCTCACACCCTGGTCCCGTTCCCGGCACCGTGCGGCGGTTAAGCTGATGAGCCATGAGGCGGCTATTGCGACGGCGGGAAGCGGCGGAAATCGCCGGTGAGGTGGCGGCCGCCGCGGCGGTGTCCGCCCCCGAGATCGTCCCCGACCTCACGGCTGCGGCGTTCTTCGACGTGGACAACACCATGATGCGCGGCGCCTCCATCTACCACTTCGCCCGCGGACTGGCGTCGCGCGGCCTGTTCACCAGCCGTGACCTGATGAAGTTCGCGCTCGGGCAGGCGTTGTTTCGCGTACGGGGCAACGAGAACCCCGAGCACATCGCGAAGGCCAAGGAGATGGCCCTCGCCTTCGTCGCCGGGCTGAAGGTGGACGAGGTCGTCCGGCTGGGCGAGGAGATCTACGACGACGTGATGGCCGACCGCGTGTGGCAGGGCACGCGCGCGCTGGCCCAGGCGCACCTCGACGCCGGGCAGCGCGTGTGGCTGGTCACCGCCACTCCGGTCGAGCTGGCCCGGGTCATCGCGCAGCGGCTCGGGCTCACCGGCGCGCTCGGCACGGTCGCCGAGACCGCCGACGGCGCCTACACCGGCAGGCTCGTCGGCGATCTGCTGCACGGCCCGGCCAAGGCCGAGGCCGTCCGGGCGCTGGCGCGCCGCGAGGGCCTCGACCTCGAGCGCTGCTCCGCCTACAGCGACTCGGCCAACGACCTGCCCATGCTCTCCCTGGTCGGGCAGCCGCACGCGATCAACCCGGACAGCGAACTGCGCGAGCACGCCAGGGAGAACGGCTGGGACATCCGCGACTTCCGCACGGGCCGGAAGGCGACGATGATCGGCCTGCCGATCGCCGCGACGGCGGGGGCCATCGCGGGCGGCGTCGCCGCCGGCATCGCGCTGCGCCGTCACTACCGCTCCGCCCTCTGACCCTCTGAATCAAGGCCCGCGCGGGGGTCGCCCACGGCCGTGAGCGGTGGTCAGGCCACCGGCCGGTCCGCCACGGCCCGCATGATCAGGCTGGTCAGCTCCCGGTTCACCGACGCGGGGCGTTCGTAGCCGATCATGTGCCCGGTGCCGGGCATGCGGACGAACCGGGCGGCCGGCAGCGCCTCGGCGATCCTGCGGCTGTGGGCCAGCGGGGTGAGCCGGTCCCGCTCTCCCACCATGACGAGCGTCTTCACGGTCTCCAGCGCCTTCAGCGCGGCGTGCTTGTCGTGCACCCGGAAGTCCCGGAAGAACCCGACCATGACCTCCGTGGGCGTCGCCGTGGCCATCGCGTTCACCACCCGGACGTGCCGGCGGCTCGCGCCCCTGCCGAAGGCGACGTACCGGGTCACCGGCAGGTTCGTCCAGCCCTTCAACCGGGGACGCGCGTCGATGACCGCGGCGCGGGCCATCATGTTCTCGAACACCGATGTCGCGACCCGGGGAGCCAGCCGCCCGAACGGCCCGGGGAGACCGAAGGTGCTGGTGTCGAGCCCGCCGGACGAGGTGCTGAGCAGCGCGGCGCCCGCCACCCGCGACTCGGTCATGCCGGGGTGCCGGTCCGCGAACGCCATGATCGTCATGCCGCCCATCGAGTGGCCGACGAGGACGACGGGCAGCCCTTCCGGCACGGCGGCCTCGACGACGGCGGCCAGGTCGTCGCCCAGCCGGTCGATCGTGTAGGACTCCAGCGCCCCGGCCGAGGAGTCGCCGTGCCCGCGCTGGTCGTAGAAGACGAGCGTGCCCAGACCCGCCAGGGCCTCGCGCTGGAGCTGCCAGCAGTGCCGGTTCATCAGCCAGCCGTGCGCGAAGACGACGGCGCACCGGGGGTCGGGATGGTCGTCGATCTCGACGGCCAGGCGTACCCCGTCGTCGGTCGTGACCGTCGTACGGCGCGCGGACGCGCCGTACGGACCCTGTGCGGCCTTCGCGCGTCCGGTCTGGACGCGTCGCGCGGTGCCGATCGCCAAGCCGAGGGCGAGCCCGGCGAGGGCGGCCTTCCGCCCCTTGTTCATGGTGCTCCTCCGGGGATGAGGGTGAGCACACCATACCGACCAGTAGGTCGCTGTGCTGGACCCGGTCCCGGCGCGCTGTCAGACGCCCTTGCGCAGTCCCGTACGCGGCCCGTTGTCACATCGCGATCGGCGGAAACGCCGGTCCCCGGCGCAGCCGCAGGGCGTCGAGCTGGCCCTGCAAGATCTCCCGGACATGGTCGGTCAGGTCGAAGACCAGCATGGGGTCGTCGGCCTCCTCCGGGGCGTACTCGTCGGTCCGGATGGGCTCGCCGAACTCGATCAGCCACTTCGACGGCAGCGGGAGCAGGCCGAGCGGCCCGAACCACGGGAACAGCGGCGTGATCGGCAGGTACGGCAGGCCGAGCAGCCGGGCGAGCGACGGGACGTCGCCGATCTTGGGGTAGATCTCCTCCGCCCCCACGATGGCGCACGGCACGATCGGCACGCCTGCTCTGATCGCCGACGCGACGAACCCGCCGCGGCCGAACCGCTGGAGCCGGTAGCGCTCGGAGAACGGCTTGCCGATGCCCTTGAAGCCCTCGGGGAAGACGCCGACGACCTCACCCTTGCGCAGCAGCCGGTCGGCGTCCTCGGGGCACGCGAGCGTGTGCCCGGACTTGCGGGCCAGGTGCCCGAGCACGGGCAGCTGGTAGACCAGGTGGGCGCCGAGCAGACGCAGCGGCCTGCCCAGCTCGTCGTGCATCGCGACCTGCAGCATCAGCGCATCCACGGGCAGCGTGCCGGAATGGTTGGCCACGATCAGCGCGCCGCTGTCGGCCGGCACGTTGCCCAGGCCGAGGGCCTCGGTCCTGAACCAGTGCCGGTAGAGCGGGCGCAACGCCTCCAGCAGCACCTTCTCGTTGAGGTCGGGGTCGTAGCCGAACTCGTCGACCTCGTACTCGCCGGTGAGCCTGCGCCGCAGGAAGGCGAACAGCTCGGCGAGCCGCTCGTCGGCCGTGCTCCCAGCCGTGCCCCCAGCCGTGCCTTCCGCCGCACCCTCGACCGTGTGCCGGTCCCGGAAGTCGTCCATCAGCGTCCCGTCAGGAGATCGGCCAGCCAGTCGACGGCGGCGCGCGGCAGCTCGCCCGGGCCGCCGCGGGAGCGGAGGAAGTCGTCGAACGCCGCCGCCGTGCTGTACTTCGGCCGCCAGCCGAGCTCGGCGCCGAGCCTGGTGGTGTCCACCGCGCGGCCGTGGCTCATGAGCGACAGCTGCTCGGGTGAGAAGTCCACCAGCCGCGCGCCACGGGCGACCCCGCTGACGAGGCGGAAGGCGGGAGACGGCATCGGTACCACCGGCCGGCCCGTCCGCCGCGCGCACTGCGACAGCAGCAGGACGCCGTCGCCCGCGACGTTGAACACGCCCGGGTGGTCGGCCCGCGCCGTACGGCACAGCACCTCGACCGCGTCGTCCTCGTGGACGAACTGCAGCCGGGGGTCGAACCCGAGCACGGTGGGCAGCACGGGCTGGGAGAAGTACCGCGTCAACGGCGAGTCGACGCCCGGCCCCATGAGGTTGGCGAACCGCAGCGTGGTCGTCGTCACGTCGGGCCGGCGCCGGGCGAAGCCCCGCACGTACGTCTCCACCTCTGTGGCGTCCCTGGCGTAGCCGTGATGGGACACCTCGACCGGCAGGGTGTCCTCGGTGAACACGGCCGGAGCGTGCGGAGAGGAGCCGTACACGGCCGTGGTGGACCGCACGACCACCCGGCGCACCGTGGCGGAGCGCTGACACGCCGCGAGCAGCTGCATCGTCCCGATGACGTTGTGCTCCTTCATGGCCGGCCGGCCACCGACGGTGTCACCGGCCCGGCCGCCGCCGGGGCCGCTGACCAGGCTGAGGTGCACGACGGTGTCGACATCGGCGTCCCTGATGACCTTGACAAGGTCGGGACTGCGCAACGCGACCCGGACGAACTCGGTGCGGCCGAGCACCGCGCCGTCCTCCCCGGCGGAGGATGGCGGCGGCGCCGTGTCCACGCCGATGACCCGGTCGATCTCCGGGTCGGCCGCGAGCGCGATCGCCACACGAGCGCCGATGTGACCGGAGACGCCGGTGACCAGCACAGTACGAGTCATCGATGCCTCGCCGGGGGTGTGCGTGTTCACGGTCGCCCGGTCCCTGAGGACCGGTGCGCGCTCCGTCTCGGCTACTTCTTGTTACGCCGCTGGATACGGGTCTTCTTCAGCAGCTTGCGGTGCTTCTTCTTGGCCATGCGCTTGCGGCGCTTCTTGATCACAGAGCCCACGGGACCCCCAGGTGAAGGTGTGTCTGTCCAACCGGCGCGCGAGCGCACACCGGCACAACAGACTACCGGCGATCCGTGGTAGATCGCTCCCCCGGGGGACCCCGCATCGGCCGGGAGTCGGCCACGCCACTGTCAAGCGCGGCCGCCCGGGCGGTTCATCCTGCTTCGATGAACGCGTCCCGCAAGTAGTCGTGGACCGCCTGCTCGGGCACCCTGAAGGACCGGCCGACACGGATGGCCGGTAACTCACCGGAGTGCACAAGCCGGTACACGGTCATCTTGGACACCCGCATGACGGTCGCCACCTCGGCCACCGTCAAGAACTTCACCTCGCTGAGAGGTCTTTCGCCTGCACCCATCGGACGCCTCTTCCGCACGTGTTTCCGGGTTATCCCCACTGGTGCCATTGCTCACGCACGTGTACTGCCGTCAGCGTAAGTCCGGACTCCGACTAGGCAAACCCCTCATTCCATCAGTCGTCAGAGCCATGCGCCGTCAAAACCGGGAAAGTCGCTGGCAGCAGCCGGACCGTGCCCCTCGCCTCAACCTTGGAACGGACCAACTTCTCTCCCATTAGAGTCGCCCAGGCACAGAAAAAAGTTGGCAACCGGTCGGCACAGAGGCGCAAAAGCGGGCGCGAAATGCCCGGTTTGGGAGGTCCGGAAGGGGAGTCGAGGGGAGTCAGAGGCTGCGGGCGACCCGGGCGAGCAGGTACGCCGTCAACGGAGCGTAGAAGCGGGGCAGCACGTTGTCATCCAGGGGAACGGTGACCGCGATCTTGCCCTCGGCCTCGCCCACGAACAGCGCCGGGTCGTTGCTGTCGGCGAAGCCCACGGTCTCGACCCCGGCCTCACCCGCGGCCCCGGCCCAGCCGTGGTCGGCGATCACAAGATCGGGCCGCTCCTCGGCCAGCATCGCCTCCATCGGCGCCGCCTCGTGGGTGTGGACGAACGTGCCCCGGTCCTCCAGCATCGCCACGCCGTCCAGGTAGCGGATCCGCCTGCGGCGGCCCAGGCCGCCGATGTGCGTCCACCCCTCCGCCGGGAAGAGCAGGGACGCCCCGTTGTCCGCGAGGAACCGCGCCAGCGCGAGGTGGATGGTGAGCAGGCCGGTCGGGTGGCCGGTGGCGAGCACGATCCGGGGCGAGGCGCGCCGCAGCACCTTCGCGATCCGCTCGCCCATCTCCTCGATCGCGTCGATGGTCCGCTCGGGGTCGATGGTGTCGGGGCCCTCGCGGTGCCCGGGATCGGCGACGACCCCCGCCTTCTCGGCCATCAGCGCGAGCACCTCGTGGTAGGACCACTCGCCCGCGAAGCTGAGCCCGAAGAGGTAGTGCGGGTCGCGCAGCGCGAGCGACCGGTAGTGATCGAGGTTGTTCTCGCGGCTGGTCGCCACGTCACCGGCGATGGCGGTCCTGACGAGGTGTTCGCGCAGTTCGGCTCTGGTGGGCGTTCGGGGCGGCGGAAGGGTCACGACAGGTACAGCGCTCCTCGTCTCGGTGTGATTCCGGCCCCCACGGCTACGGCATGGGGTCCAGCCCGTGGAAGGGGAACACCGCCTTCCTGGTCGCGATGACGGCCCGGTCGACGGCGTCGGCTGGATCGTACCCTTCCGAAATGTCACGCCATTGTGGGTGCCGTCCGTCCGTCATCCGCAGCGGTGGGATCTCCCCGGTGCGCTCCCGCACGAAGGTCCGCCAGGTCTCCGGGGTCTCGGCCGACGGTTCTACGGGGCGTCCCACCGCCTCGGCGATCAGGTGGGTCCACGCCCGCGGCACGACCTGGACCAGCTCGTATCCCCCGCCGCCCACCGCGATCCACCGGCCCTCGGCGGTCTCGTGGGCCAGCCGGTGCAGCGCGGCGTACGCCGTGCGCTGCCCGTCGAGGCTGAGCATCAGGTGGGCCAGCGGGTCGAGGGCGTGGCTGTCGCAGCCCTGCTGGGTGACCAGGATCTGCGGCTGGAAATGCCGCAGCAGCGGCGGGACCACCGCGTGGAAGGCGCGCAGCCACCCGGTGTCGCCGCACCCGGCCGGCAGCGCGACGTTGACCGCCGTGCCCTCCGCGCCGGTCTCGTGGGGGAAACCGGTGCCGGGGAACAGCGTGCGCGGGCTCTCGTGCAGGCTGATCGTGAGCACCCTCGGGTCGTCGTAGAACGCCGCCTGCACGCCGTCGCCGTGGTGGACGTCCACGTCCACGTACGCGATCCTGGTCGCGCCCTGCGACAGCAGCCACGCGATGGCGACGGCCGGGTCGTTGTAGACGCAGAAGCCGCTGGCGGCGCCGGGCATGGCGTGGTGCAGCCCGCCGGCCACGTTGACCGCGTGCTCGGCCTCACCCGTCCACACCGCCCTGGCGGCGGCCAGCGTCGCCCCCGTGACCAGGGCGGAGGCCTCGTGGACGCCCACGAAGGCGGGATTGTCCTCGGTGCCGAGCCCGTAGCGCAGGTCCGGGCGGCCGTCCTTGGAGACGTTCTTGACCGCCTCGATGTAGTCCCGGTGGTGCACCAGCGCGATCTCGTCCTCGGTCGCGGGGACGCAGCCGGTCATCTCGGCGGCGTCGAGCACGCCCAGGTCGCGAGCGAGTGCCATGGTGAGCTCGACGCGTACGGGCGCGAGCGGGTGGCCGGGCCCGAAATCGTAGGAAACCAGAGCGTCGTCCCAAACCACCCGCACCGCCTGACTCATGACGCGACGCTACCGCACGGCTGGTCGCGGACGTCGATACGGGCGGCGCGGGTCGTGACGCCGTCGGTCCGCGTCGGTAGGCATCGGTCGGCATCAGGAGGCTTCAGCCGGCCTCAGTCCGCGCGGAGGGCGACGACGGGGTCGAGCCTGGCCGCGCGCCGCGCGGGGGCCACGCCGAAGAAGACGCCAACGGCCGCGGAGACCCCGAAGGCGAGCGCGATCGACCACCAGGTGATCGACGCGGGGACCGGCGAGACCGTCCGGATCAGCAGCGCCCCGCCGACGCCGGTCAGGATGCCGATCACGCCGCCGATCGTGGTCAGCAGCACGGCCTCGATCAGGAACTGGCCGAGGATGTCGCGGCCGCGGGCACCGAGCGCCTTGCGCAGGCCGATCTCCTTGGTCCGCTCCCTGACGCTGACCAGCATGATGTTGGACACGCCGACGCCGCCGACCAGCAGCGAGATCCCCGCGATGGCCGCCAGCACGCCGGTCAGCATGCCGAGGACCGTGCCGACCGTGCCGAGAAGCTGGGTCTGCGTGACGGCGGAGAACTTCTCTCCCGGATAGCGGGCGTCCAGGGCGGCCACCACCCGCTGCCGCAGCGGTTCGATCTCGTCGGGGCTCGAGGCGCCGACGGCGATGCCGTTGATCCTCGGCAGCCCGATCAGCCGCTGGGCGGTGGTGACCGGCAGGTGCACCTCCTGGTCCCGCGCCACCCCGAACGTGGACCCGACGGTCTCGTAGACGCCGATCACCCGGAACCGCACCCCGGCGATCGTGACCTGGCGGCCGATCGGGTCGACGTCGCCGAACAGCTTGGCCGCGACCTCCGCGCCGAGGATCGCCACCCGCCGCCGCGTGTCCACGTCGGTCTCGGTGAGGTAGCGGCCCCGGCGCAGCGGACGGTCGAACACGTGGGGCATATTCTCGTCCGTCCCGGTGAGCGTGGCGAACACCTCCACGCGCCCCACCCGGACCGGCTCACCGGAGTTCACCGCCACCGTCACCTTCGACGGGTCGCCGACCACGCGCCGCACATACGCGACGTCCGCCAGGTCGAGGCGGCTCTGGGTGGGGGCCGCGCCCAGCCCCACCTGGCCGGGGACCACGAGGATGATGTTGCTGCCGAGCCCCGCGATCTCGCTTTCGACGGCGTTCTTGGCGCCGGTGCCGACGGCGACGAGGATCACGACCGAGAGCACGCCGATGATGACGCCGAGCATGGTCAGCATGCTGCGCAGCCGGTTGACCCGCAGCGCCTCCACCGCCATCCGCAGCGCCTCGGCGGTTCTCACGCGTCCGCCTCCGCTGTGTCCGTCTCGGCTGTGTCCGTCTCCACCCTGCCGTCCCGTACGCGGATCTGACGGCGGGCCCGGGCGGCGACCTCGGCGTCGTGGGTGACGAGGACGACGGCCACGCCGCCCTCGTTGAGCCGTTCGAGCAGGCCCATCACCTCCTCGCCGTTGCGGGTGTCGAGGTTGCCGGTGGGCTCGTCGGCGAGCACCACCCGCGGATCGCCCACCAGCGCGCGGGCGACCGCCACCCGCTGCTGCTCGCCGCCGGACATCTGGGACGGCCGGTGCGTGAGCCGGTGGCCGAGCCCGACCGCCTCCAGCGCCGCCCGGGCCCGATCCCTGCGCTCGGCCCTGGGCACGCCCCGGTAGACCAGCGGCAGCGCCACGTTGTCGAGAGCGGACGTGCGGGCCAGCAGGTGGAAGGACTGGAACACGAAGCCGATCGTGCGGTTGCGCAGGCCGGCCAGCCCGGCGTCGTCGAGCGTCGCCACGTCGACTCCGTCCACCCGCAGCGTGCCCGAGGTCGGCCGGTCGAGGCAGCCGAGCAGGTGCATGAGCGTCGACTTGCCCGACCCCGACGGTCCCACGATCGCCGCGAACTCCCCCTGCCCGATGCGCAGGTCCACCCCGCGCAGCGCGTCGACCAGCACCCCTCCGTCCAGGCGGTAGGAGCGGGTGAGGCCGATCGCCTCGAACGCCGGCGCTCCCGCGCCCCCGTCACGGCTCACGACAGCGACTGGCCGGGGCGTACGGCGTCGGCGCCCCTGACCACCACGTGCTCGCCCGGAGACACTCCGCTCAGAATCTCCACGACCGCGTCGCCCTGCGCGCCCAGCCGTACGACCCGCCGCTCCGCCCTGCCGCCGCGCACCGCCCACACGATCGTCTCCCGGCCGCTCGTCACGATCGCCGACGCGGGCACGGCCGTGGCGTTCTCCGACCGGCGTACGGCCAGCCGCACGACGGCGCTCATCCCCGGCTTGGGCGCCGGGGCCGCGCCGCCGTCGTCGTAGGAGCCCCGGCCCAATCGCAGTCGTACGGGATAGCTGACGCCGCCGGTCGCGCCCTCCTTGGGCGTGACCCCGACGCCCGTCACGGTGGCGGTGTAGGTCCCGCCGGTCACCGCGTCGAACTCGGCCTCGGCCCGCGTGCCCTCGCGGACCAGCAGCACGTCGGTCTCGTCGACGTCGGCGGACAGCGTGAGCACGGACACGTCGGTCACCGTGGCGATCGGGTCTCCCGCGGCCACCGGGACACCGGTGGCGATCGTCCCGCCGGAACGGCCCGCGGGAGCGGCCGCCGCTGCTCCCGCCTGGCCCGCCAGCCCGGCCGGCAGCTGCGAGACCAGCGCGCCGAGGCCGGCCGCGCCGCCCGCGGACGACGCGCCGCCGAGCGTGACCACCCCGCCGAAAGGCGCCCTGACGACCAGGGCGTCCACGGTCTGCTCGGCCGCGCGCACGGCCGCCCTGGTCTGGGACCTCGACGCCGCCCGCAGCGACGCCATCGACGCGCTCAGCCCGCTCAACCCCGCGCTGACCTGGCCGCTCACCTGCGACAGGCTCTGGTCGATCGAGCGGGTGAGCCCGTCGAGCACCTCACCCAGCGCCCGGCGCTGGGCCCGCTGGCGCCGCTCGGCGGCGTCGATGGCGGCCAGCAGCCGGGCCCGGGCCTTACGGTCGCCGATCGACCTGGCGGCCTTCCTCGCCCGGGCGAAGGACCGGGCGACGTGGGCGTCGAGCGAGGCGGGCAGTCGCAGGCGCGGCAGCCGTACGCTCGCCGGAACGCCGCCCGCGCCGCCGAAGGAGATTGGACGGGCGGCCTGCCGGTCGGCCTTCCGCGCGGCGGAGAGCTGCTGTCTGGCCTGGGGAGAGCCGATCCTGGCGAGGATCTGGCCCTTCTTCACCGTGTCGCCGTCCTGGACGTACAGGCGGGCGACCGTGCCCGGGGCGGGAGCGGTCAGAGTGGCCGTCGCACGCGCGCCCACCGTCGCCGGGGCCTCGACGACCTCGCTGACGGTGGTCCTGGTGACCGTCGCCACCTGGGTTTTCGAAGGTTCGGGCGACGAGCACCCGGCGGCGAGCAGGACGGCGAGAAGCGGGATGATCCCGCGACGGGACACCACCGGCCAATCGTAAAGCGATGGTCAACATCCGTCCCGGGAGACGCCGGTCCGGCGCGAAGACGCGGTGTGTCACCGGGCGGCGCGAAGACGCGGTGTGTCAGCCGCCGGCGAGACGGCGGCTGCGCTCGCAGGCGGCCTCGATCGCGTCGAGGAACGCGGCCCGCACCTTGTGGCGCTCCAGCTCGGCGATGGCGGCGATCGTGGTGCCTCCGGGCGAGGTCACGCCCTCGCGCAGGATCACCGGGTGCTCTCCGGAGTCGCGCAGCATGATCGCGGCGCCGACGATCGACTGGGTGACCATGTCGAGAGCGGCGGCGCGCGGCATGCCCAGCAGGATGCCGGCGTCGACCATGGCCTCGACCAGGTAGAAGAAGTAGGCCGGGCCGCTGCCGGACAGCGCGGTGGCGGCGTCCTGCTGCTTCTCGGGGATGCGCAGCACCTTGCCCACCGGGCTGAGCAGCGCCTCGGTGCGCTTGAGGTGCTCCTCGGAGGCGTGGGCCCCGGCCGAGATGACGCTCATGGCCTCGTCCACCAGGACGGGCGTGTTGGACATGACCCGCACGACCGCGACGCCGTCGCCGAGCCTCGCCTCCACGAACGCCGTCGTGATGCCGGCGGCCACCGAGATCACCAGCCGGTCGGCGGCCACGTGCGGGGCGATCTCGGTCAGCAGCGCGTCCATGTCCTGCGGCTTGACCGCGAGGATGATCGTCTCGGCCAGCTTGGCGGCCTCGGCGTTGCCCGCGACCCGCACGCCGTACCGCTCGCGCAGCGCCTCGGCCCGCTCGGGCCTGCGGGCCGTCGCCACGATCTCCTCGGGCCGCAGTCCGGCGCGTACCAGCCCGGAAAGCAGGGCCTCGCCCATCTTTCCGGTCCCGAGAATCGCGATCATTGCTGCACCTCTTCTGGGCTCCGCCGGGATCTCCACGCAGCTTACCGACCCCGCGGACGGAGCCGAACCCGCCGTCCGCCGGCACCCGGCCGGCGCTCAGGGGGTCCGGCGGCGCAGCGTGGCGGCGCCGAGCAGGAGGGCGAGCACGGCCGACCCCGCCACCACCAGGACGTCACGCCAGAACTCGCCGCCCGGATCGGTGTCCGCGACCGCGTGCGTCATCGCCTCGATCGCGTACGACATGGGCAGCACGCCGGAGATCCATTCGAGCACGGTCGCCATCTGCCCGCGCGGCACGAGGATCCCCCCGAGCAGGATCTGGGGGAGCATGACGATCGGCATGAACTGCACGGCCTGGAACTCCGTACGGGCGAACGCGCTGCACAGCAGGCCGAGCGCGGTGCCGAGCAGGGCGTTGAGCAGCGCCACGAGCACCAGCGGCCACAGCGGGCCCGGCAGGTCCAGGCCCAGCCAGGTGAGGGAGACGGCCAGCGCCAGCGCCACCTGGGCGCACGCCGCCAGCCCGAACGCGAGGCCGTACCCGAGGAGAAGGTCGAGCCGGCCGAGCGGCATCGCCATGAGCCGCTCCAGCGTGCCCGACGTGCGCTCGCGCAGGGTGGCGATCGAGGTGATGAGGAACATCACCAGGAAGGGGAAGACGCACAGCAGGATCGGCGCCCAGTGGCCGAAGGCCCGCTCGTCGTCCATCACGTAGTAGAGCAGGATCATCACCAGCGTCGGCACGAGCACCATCAGCGCGACCGTGCGCCGGTCGTGGCGGAGCTGGGTGATGATCCGCCGGGCCGTGGCGAGGGTGATCGCGACGTTCATGCCGCCGCCCTCTCCTCGATCAGGCGCAGGAACGCCTCCTCCAGGTCCGTCGTACGCGTGTGCGCGCGCAGGCCGCCGGGAGTGTCGTCGGCCAGGATCTCCCCCTGGCGCAGCACGATCAGCCGCTCGCACCGCGCCGCCTCGTCCATGACATGGCTGGAGACCAGGATCGTGGTGCCGCCCTCGGCCAGGCGGTTGAACAGCGTCCACAGCTCCTGCCGCAGCACGGGGTCGAGCCCGACCGTCGGCTCGTCGAGCACGAGCAGTTCCGGACGGCCGAGGAGCGCGACGGCGAGCCCGGCCCGGCCCAGCTGGCCGCCCGAGAGCGTGGACCCGAGCTGGTGGGCGGCGCCGGCGAGCCCGACCTCCGTCAGCACCCGCCCGGGGTCGTCCTTCGGGGCGCCGAGCACGGCCGCGAAGTAGCGCAGGTTCTCCAGCACGGTCAGGTCCCGGTAGACGGCCGGGCTCTGGGTGGAGTAGCCGATCCTGCGCCGCAGGCCCGCGCTTCCGGCCGGCGCGCCGAGCACGCGCACCTCACCGCCGCCGACGATCTGGACGCCCACGATCGCCCGCATGAGCGTCGTCTTGCCGCAGCCGCTCGGTCCGAGCAGGCCGGTGACCTGTCCCCGGGGCACGTCGAAGGTGAGGCCGTGCAGAACCTCCACCCCACCCCTGGACACCCGCAGATCGCGTACGGCGACCGCGGGATCCGATAAATTCATCATGCGATGAAATTAGTCCCCGGCGAGACGGCGCGTCAATGCACCACGCGCACCGCCTCGCGTGCGGGTGCGCGGACGGCTTCGGCGGGCGCACGAGCGCCCGTGCCGTGGCAAAAGCGGATTGTCCGCAGGAACGCCCGATGAGTAACTTCGCGGCTTATGACCCCGACTCTGCATACCGAGCGTCTGCTGCTGGAGCCTTACGCTCCCGAAGACGAGGAAGACTTCGTCACCCTGTTCCAGGACCTCAGGGTGTCGCAGTGGATGGGCGACGGTCCCGTCACCGAGGCGGAGTGCCGCGCGCTGTTCGGACGGATCTTCACGAAGGTCTACGCCCAGGACTCGTTCGACGTCTGGGCCGTCCGCCGGAACGGCCGCTTCGCCGGGCACGCCGAGATCAAGCCGACGGACGTGGCGGACGGCTACGAGATCATCTACGCGCTGGCCCCCGGTATGCGGGGATCGGGCCTGGGGAGAGAACTGGCCGGGGCGGTCGTCGCCTACGGCTTCGACGTCCTGAGGCTCACGGAGGTGTACGCCACCGTGGCGGCGCCGAACAGCGCCTCGCTGGCCGTGCTGGCCAGGATCGGCTTCGAGCACGTCCGGGACATAACCGAGGACGACGGCAGCGTCACCCGCGTGCTGACGCGCCGCCGGGACGCCTCGTGAAGGCGCCCTGGGGGCGTTGCGGCAGGTGAACCGGAGGCTCTTTACAGCCGTGTAAGGGGCATGAGAAAGCTCTGGCTCGTGGCCCTCCTGTTCCTGGCGGTCGCCTGCGGGGGGACCTCCTCCACCTCGGCCTCACCCGAACAGCCGGACGGCTCCCCCACGGGCGCCGAGGCCGGCCACGGCTCGCCCGCGCCGGTCTCGCCGTCCGGCGCTCCGAGCGGCGCCCCCTCTCCCGTGACCCCGGCCGGGCCCACCCTGAACCCGCGCAAGGTGCCATGGGAGAGCGCCACTCCCGCCGACGACGGCTGGTCCCTCGACGTGGTGTGGTGGTCGGGCGTGGAGCCCTGCACCGTGCTCGACCGCGTCGAGGTGACCGAGACGGCGCGCGAGGTCACCGTCACGCTGTACGAGGGACAGGACCGGCGCTCGCCCGACGCCATGTGCATCGCGATCGCGATCCTCAAGAGCACCAAGGTGCAGCTCAAGGCCCCCCTCGACGGCCGAAAGGTCGTGGACGGCGCCAAATAGGCCGCACGGGCGGCGGGGGGACGCCACCCGCCGCGAAGCAGCGAGGACGGCGCCTCGCGACTGGCGATGACGGGAAGAAATCCGCGCGTCCCAGGGTTGAGCCCCATAGACTCAAGCTGTTTGACAGAGCCCCCACCGGGGCCCCAGTATTTGAGTCTGACCGACTCAACTTTGACTACAAGGACGTACTCATGGCACGTGCGGTAGGTATCGACCTGGGGACGACCAACTCCGTCGTCTCGATTCTCGAGGGCGGCGAGCCCACGGTCATCGCGAACGCTCAGGGCTCGCGGACCACGCCGTCCGTGGTCGCGTTCGCGAAGAACGGGGAGGTTCTCGTCGGCGAGGTCGCCAAGCGGCAGGCGGTGACGAACGTCGACAGGACCATCCGCTCGGTCAAGCGCCACATGGGCACGAACTGGTCGATCGAGATCGACGGCAAGAAGTTCACGCCCCAGCAGATCAGCGCGTTCGTCCTGCAGAAGCTCAAGCAGGACGCGGAGGCGTACCTGGGCGAGAAGATCACCGATGCGGTGATCACCGTCCCGGCGTACTTCAACGACGCCCAGCGGCAGGCCACCAAGGAGGCCGGCCAGATCGCGGGCCTCAACGTGCTGCGCATCATCAACGAGCCCACCTCCGCGGCCCTGGCCTACGGCCTGGACAAGGAGAAGGACCAGACCATCCTGGTCTTCGACCTCGGCGGCGGCACCTTCGACGTGTCCCTGCTCGACGTCGGCCAGGAGGACGGGCACGGGTTCGTCGAGGTCAAGGCCACCAGCGGTGACAACCACCTGGGCGGCGACGACTGGGACCAGCGGGTCGTCGACGAGCTGGTGACCCGTTTCAAGAACGCGCACGGCGTCGACCTGTCCAAGGACAAGATGGCCCTGCAGCGCCTGCGCGAGGCGGCCGAGAAGGCCAAGATCGAGCTGTCGGCCCAGACCGAGACCACGATCAACCTGCCCTACATCACCGCCTCCTCCGAGGGCCCGCTGCACCTGGAGGAGAAGCTGACCCGGGCGGAGTTCCAGCGGATCACCGCCGACCTGCTCGAGCGCTGCAAGGGCCCCTTCAACCAGGTCATCAAGGACGCGGGGATCAAGGTCGCCGACATCGCCCACGTGGTCATGGTCGGTGGCTCCACCCGCATGCCGGCCGTGTCCGAGCTGGTCAAGGAGCTGACCGGCGGCAAGGAGCCCAACAAGGGCGTGAACCCGGACGAGGTCGTCGCCATCGGCGCCGCACTCCAGGCCGGCGTCCTCAAGGGCGAGGTCAAGGACGTCCTGCTGCTCGACGTCACCCCGCTGAGCCTCGGCATCGAGACCAAGGGCGGGATCTTCACCAAGATCATCGAGCGCAACACGACGATCCCGACCAAGCGCTCGGAGGTCTTCACCACGGCCGAGGACAACCAGCCGTCGGTGCAGATCCAGGTCTACCAGGGCGAGCGTGAGATCGCGGCGTACAACAAGAAGCTGGCCACCTTCGAGCTGACCGGCATCGCCCCGGCCCCGCGCGGCATCCCGCAGATCGAGGTCACCTTCGACATCGACGCCAACGGCATCGTGAACGTCTCCGCGAAGGACCTCGGCACGGGCAAGGAGCAGTCGATGACCATCACCGGCGGCTCGGCTCTGGGCAAGGACGACATCGAGCGCATGATGCGCGAGGCGGAGTCCTACGCCGAGGACGACAAGAAGCGCCGCGAGGAGGCCGAGGTCCGCAACAACGCGGACGCCCTGGCCTACCAGACGGAGAAGTTCCTCCGCGAGAACGACGAGAAGGTCCCGGCCGACGTCAAGACCGAGGTCAACGACTCGCTCGCCGAGCTGAAGAAGGCGCTGGAGGGCACCGACATCCCCGTCATCCGCACCGCCGCCGAGAAGCTCGCGACCGTCAGCCAGAAGATGGGCTCGGCCATCTACGCCCAGTCGCAGGGCGGCGCCGAGGGCGCCGCGGCCGACGCGGGCGCGGAGGGCGCGCAGGCGAAGGCCGACGAGGACGTGGTCGAGGCCGAGATCGTCGACGACGAGCGGGAGGGCGGCCGCAAGTGAGCCCGCGTGAGAACGGCGCCGAGGAGGAGCCGGTGATCCGCGACAACCGCAAGATCGACCCGGAGACCGGCAAGGCCCGCGACTCCTCCGGGGACGCCACCGAGGCGGCCCCCGGGGACGACGGGACGGAGACGGCGACGGCGCCCGCCGGGGGGTCCGCGACGGACCTGCTCGCCGAGCGCACCGCCGACCTCCAGCGGCTCCAGGCGGAGTTCAGCAACTACCGCAAGCGGGTCGATCGCGACCGGATCGCCGTCAGGGAGCAGGCCGTCGCGAGTGTGCTCACCGAACTGCTGCCGGTGCTCGACGACATCGGTCGCGCCCGCGACCACGGCGAGTTGACCGGGGGCTTCGCGAAGGTGAGCGAATCGCTGGAGGCGGCCGTCGGCAAGCTGGGCCTGACCGCGTACGGCGCGAAGGGCGACCCCTTCGACCCGACCGTGCACGAGGCCCTGCTGCACAGCTATTCGGCGGAGGTGAGCGAGCCGACGTGCGTCGAGATCCTCCAGCCCGGCTACCGGGTCAACGACCGGATCCTGCGGGCCGCCCGCGTGGCCGTCGCCGAGCCGAGCGAGGAGGCGGCGCCGGAGGAGACGGCGGCCGGCTCCGGTGAGTCCGGCGGGCCGGACGAGAACTGAAACCGCGGAGTCTCTCCCGATCGGCGAAGATCGGGAGAGACCCGCGAGGGCACCCGCGACGACAGCCGCGGGACCGCCCGCGGGAACACAGATTGACTCCCCCTTTCGTGCGAAGGAAGCGATAGATGAGCACCAAGGACTACTTGGAAAAGGACTACTACGCCGTCCTTGGTGTGCCCAAGACCGCGAGCGCCGAGGAGATCAAGAAGGCGTACCGCAAGCTCGCCCGGCAGTACCACCCCGACGCCAACCCGGGGAACAAGGAGACCGAGGAGAAGTTCAAGGAGGTCTCCGAGGCGTACGACGTGCTGTCCGACGTCAAGCGGCGCAAGGAGTACGACGAGGCGCGCACCCTGTTCGGGTCGGGTGTGGGCGGCTTCGCGGGGGCGGGCGGCCCGCGCGGGGCCGGCGGCGGCTTCAACTTCGACCTCGGCGACCTGTTCGGCGGCTCAGGGTCGGGCGAGCGGATCGGGGACCTGTTCGGGGGACTGTTCAACCGGGGCGGCGCGGGCACGGGCACGCGCACGACCAGTGCCCGGCCCCGGCGCGGCCAGGACGTCGAATCGGAGGTGACGCTCGCCTTCGGCGAGGCGGTCGACGGCACGACCGTGTCACTCCGGCTGACCAGTTCGGCCGCCTGCACCGCCTGCGGCGGCACGGGGGCGAAGGCAGGCACCACGCCACGGGTCTGCCCGACCTGCGAGGGAACCGGGGCGGCCAGCCGCAACCTCGGCAACTTCGCCTTCTCCGAGCCGTGCCGCGACTGCCGCGGCCGGGGCCTGGTGGTCGACGACCCCTGCCCCGTCTGCGACGGCAGCGGGCGCGGCAAGAGCACCCGTACGATCCAGGCCCGCATCCCGGCCGGAGTCGGCGACGGCCAGCGCATCAGGATCAAGGGCAAGGGCGCGCCCGGTGAGAACGGCGGCCCGGCCGGCGACCTCTACGTGCTGGTCCACGTCAAGCCGCACCCCGTGTTCGGGCGCAGCGGGGAGAACCTGACCGTCACGGTCCCCGTCACCTTCCCCGAGGCCGCGCTCGGCGCCGAGATCAAGGTGCCGATTCTCCGGGGGATGCCGGTGACTCTGCGCATTCCCGAGGGGACGCCCAACGGGCGGACGTTCCGGGTGCGCGGCAGGGGGGCCTCCCGCAAGGACGGCACGAAGGGCGACCTGCTGGTCACCGTGCAGGTCGCGGTGCCGCAGAACCTCGACGACAAGGCCCGCGCGGCCCTCGAGGAGTTCAGGAACGCCACGGAGGGCCCGGACCTTCGCGAAGAGCTCATCAAGCAGGCCAGAAGCGAGTGAGCCGATGGATGCCAGCTTTTTCGACATCTCCGACGACACACCTGTTTATGTGATCTCCGTAGCCGCCCAGCTGTCCGGGCTGCACCCGCAGACGCTCCGCCAGTACGACCGGCTCGGGCTCGTCAGCCCCGGTCGTACGGCCGGGCGGGGGCGGCTGTACTCGACGAGGGACATCGTGCTCCTGCGCGAGGTCCAGCGGCTCTCCCAGGAGCACGGCATCAACCTCGCCGGCATCAAGCGCATCCTCGAACTCGAAACCGAGAACATGCGCCTGCGCGAGGAGGTCACCCGGCTCAGGGGTGAGCTCACGATGTTGCGGGCACTGGTCCGCTACGAACTGCCACCTGCCTGACCGGCGAATCGAGGCATTCACATATGGACTACAAGTTCACCCAGAAAAGCCAGGAGGCCCTGTCCGCGGCCGTCCGGCGCGCGGCGGCGGACGGCAACCCCGAGGTCGCGCCCGCGCACCTGCTGACGACCCTGCTGGCGCAGAACGGCGGCATCGCCGGGTCGCTGCTGCAGGCCGTCGGGGCGGACCCCCGGCAGCTGCGCGCCCAGGCGGAGGAGTTGCTCGACCGGCTGCCCAAGGCGCAGGGCTCCACCGTGAGCGCGCCGTCCAGCTCGCGTCAGCTGCACAGCGTCATCAACACCGCCGCCCAGCGGGCCAAGCAGCTCGAGGACGAGTACGTCTCGACCGAGCACCTGCTGGTCGGGCTCGCCACCGACGGCGGGCCGGTCGCCGACCTGCTGAAGGCAACGGGCGCCACCCCCGACGCGTTGCTCGAGGCGTTCGAGAAGGTCCGCGGGCACGCCAGGGTGACCAGCGAGACCCCCGAGGACACCTACCAGGCGCTGGAGAAGTACGGCGTCGACCTCACCGAGCGGGCGCGGTCCGGCAAGCTCGACCCGGTGATCGGCCGCGACAGCGAGATCCGCCGGGTCATCCAGGTGCTGTCGCGCCGCACCAAGAACAACCCCGTGCTGATCGGCGAGCCCGGCGTCGGCAAGACCGCCGTGGTCGAGGGCCTCGCCCAGCGGATCGTCGCCGGCGACGTGCCCGAGAGCCTGCGCAACAAGCGCCTGGTCGCGCTCGACCTCGGCGCGATGGTCGCGGGCGCGAAGTATCGCGGCGAGTTCGAGGAACGCCTCAAGGCCGTGCTCAACGAGATCAAGAACAGCAACGGCCAGATCGTGACGTTCATCGACGAGCTGCACACGATGGTGGGCGCGGGCGCCGCCGAGGGCGCGATGGACGCCGGCAACATGCTCAAGCCCATGCTGGCCCGCGGCGAGCTGCGCATGATCGGCGCCACCACGCTCGACGAGTACCGCGAGCGCATCGAGAAGGACCCGGCCCTGGAGCGGCGGTTCCAGCAGGTCTACGTGGGCGAGCCGACGGTCGAGGACACGATCGCGATCCTGCGCGGGCTCAAGGGCCGCTACGAGGCGCACCACCAGGTGCAGATCTCCGACAGCGCCCTGGTCGCCGCCGCCACGCTCTCCGACCGCTACATCACGGCGCGGTTCCTGCCCGACAAGGCCATCGACCTGGTGGACGAGTCGATGTCGCGGCTGCGCATGGAGATCGACTCGCGGCCGGTGGAGATCGACCAGCTCCAGCGGAGCGTGGACCGCCTCAAGATGGAGGAGCTCGCGCTCGCCAAGGAGACCGACGAGGCCAGCCGCCAGCGCCTGGAGAAGCTCCGCGAGGAGCTGGCCAACCGGCAGGAGGACCTCAACGCCCTGGTCAGCCGGTGGGAGCGGGAGAAGGCCGGCCTCAACAAGGTCGGCGAGCTGAAGAAGCGGCTCGACGAGGCGCGCGGCGCGGCCGAGCGGGCCCAGCGCGACGGCGACTTCGAGGCCGCGTCCCGGCTCATGTACGGCGACGTCCCGCGCCTGGAGAAGGAGCTCGCGGAGGCGACCAAGGCCGCCGAGTCGGCGGAGGCCGAGGCCGAGCCCATGGTGAAGGAGGAGGTCGGCCCCGACGACATCGCCGAGGTCATCTCCTCGTGGACCGGCATCCCCGCGGGACGGCTGCTCGAGGGCGAGACCGCCAAGCTGCTGCGGATGGAGGACGAGCTGGGCAGGCGCCTGATCGGCCAGAGCGAGGCGGTCAAGGCCGTCTCCGACGCCGTACGGCGGGCCCGGGCCGGCATCTCCGACCCCGACCGGCCGACCGGCTCGTTCCTGTTCCTCGGCCCGACCGGCGTCGGCAAGACCGAGCTGGCCAAGGCGCTCGCCGAGTTCCTGTTCGACGACGAGCGGGCCATGACCCGCATCGACATGAGCGAGTACGGCGAGAAGCACAGCGTGGCCCGCCTGGTCGGCGCGCCGCCCGGATACGTCGGTTACGAGGAGGGCGGCCAGCTCACCGAGGCCGTGCGGCGCAGGCCTTACACCGTGGTGCTGCTCGACGAGATCGAGAAGGCCCACCCGGAGGTCTTCGACATCCTGCTCCAGGTGCTCGACGACGGCCGGCTCACCGACGGGCAGGGCCGGACGGTCGACTTCCGCAACACGATCCTGATCCTCACCTCGAACATCGGCTCACAGTTCCTCGTGGATCCCACGATGGAGAACCAGGCCAAGCGCGACGCCGTGATGAACGCGGTGCGGGCCTCGTTCAAGCCCGAATTCCTCAACCGGCTCGACGACATCATCGTGTTCGACGCGCTGGGCACCGAGGAGCTGTCGCAGATCGTGGACCTGCAGGTCACCCGGCTCGCCCGGCGCCTGTCCGACCGGCGGCTCACGCTGACCGTCACCCCCGCGGCCCGCGACTGGCTCGCGCTGACCGGCTACGACCCGTTGTACGGTGCGCGCCCGCTGCGCCGCCTGATCCAGTCGGCCATCGGCGACAAGCTCGCCAAGGAGCTGCTGTCGGGCGCCATCCGGGACGGCGACGAGGTAATCGTCGATATCGACGAGGCAGGTGACACGCTGACGATCCGGCCCGTTCGGTAAGGTCTTCCCCACCATTGGGGCAAGCGCGCCCCGCCCTTCTCCCTCGCTGCTACGTTCGGCGTTCGTCGGACTACCGTACGCGATCAGGGGGACGTGGATGTCCAGGACATCACGAAGTATTCGAGGGCGGTGCGTCGCGCTTGCGGCGGTCACGGCCGGGGTGAGCTGGCTGACCGGGGGCGCGGCGATGGCGAAGGGCGGCGCGCTGGCCGACGCCTGCCGGACCCAGAGCGGCGACGTCACAGGCCGCGATGTCACGGGCCGTGACGTCACGGGCGGGCTGACCACCCTCGCTCCGGCGGCGGGCGTGCTGAGCATCGCCGACGCGGCCGGAGCGGCCGCCGGTCAGGGGCGCAACTCCCTGCCTACCGGCCCCGCCACGACCACGCGGCCCGTCCCGGCGGCGCTGCCGGCCGTGCCCGGCCCCCGCACCCTGCCGGCCGTGCCGGGTCCCCGTACGCTGCCGGGTGCGATGACCGGTGCGGCTCCCTCGGCGGCCAAGGCCGCGCCCGCCGTCCCCGCGGCGGACGCCAAGACCCTGTTCCCGGCCAGGAGCACCGTGCCCCTCCTCGCCGTCGCACCGGCCAAGCCGAGCGACGCGAACGCCTGCGCAGCGGCGCTGCGGACCGCGCCGGTCGCCCACGAGCGGGAGCACCCCGCCACGCAGGGGCATCCGAAGAAGGGCCACCGGCATCCGAAGCCGGAGGGCGAACCGGCGGGCGCCCCGTCCCGCGGCGACGCGGCCCGCGGCACGCTGTCGCAGAACCCGGGGGCGCAGAACCCGGGGGCGCAGAACACCTCGCCGCGCAGGCCGGAGGCACGCAAGCCGGGTGCGCAGAAGCCGGAGGCGCAGAACCAGGGCACGCAGGGCACCCTGACGCCCGAGGGCGTCTCCAACAGCAACAGTTCGCAGAGCGCCGCCTCGGGCCAGGAGCAGAGCACGCGGACCTTCCCGGCGCGGGACCGCCGCCACCGTAAGGTGCACCATCCCCACAAGCCGGGGCTCGTGCCGCCGGCGCAGGCCGCGAACCAGGCGGGCCAGGCGGGCCAGACCGGCCGCCCGGCGTCCGGCACGCGCAACGCCTCCCTGCCGGAGGGCGAGCGCAAGAAGGGGGCCAAGGACGGGCGTCAACGGCCCGACGGCGCGCGTGGGACCGCCCCGGTGGTGCGGACCGACGCCGCGGACGGCCGGCACGTGCCGCGGATGCAGCCGCGCGAGTACCCCAAGGCGGCCACGCGCGGGCAGAACGGCGACATCACCGCACCGGCCGCCCTCACCAAGGCCACGGGCACACGCGCGGTGACCGAACTGGCCGACGCCACCGGCAAGAAGCTCCTGCCCTGATTCGCCGTACGTCCCGGGCGGGCGGGCGAAGACGGCGGCCGGCGGCCCGGGTTCGACGGCCGGGCCGTACGAGGACGAGTTCGCCGGGACGGGAGACGAGCACCTGCCGGAAGGGCGCACACCGGCCGCGGTGAGCCGCGTCGCCCCGCCCCGCAGGGCTCCCACCCGGCGCCGACCCGCCGGAACACCGAAGACAACGAGACCCGAGACAGCGAGACTCCAAGGGGCCGTGGTTCACGGCCCCTTTCGCATGGGCGCCGGGAGGCTCAGCGGGAGACGTCGAGGAGGGCGTCCAGGTCGTCCTCGGGCAGGCCGAGGTCGACCCGGATGCGGTAGCGGGTGCGCAGCAGGGAGTCGCGGATGCCCGATCCCGCACCCCCGCAGGCCCGGATCCCGTCGGTGGCCCACTCGTGCGCCGCGCCGAGGTCGCCGTACGCCACGAGCGTCTCGGCCACGGTCAGCGCGGTGGCCGGGCTGCAGTCACCCGCCCGGATCGCGGCGATCACAGCCCTGGCCTCCTCGGGCCGGTCGAGCTCGAACAGCGTGTCGGCGATCCCGGCACGCGGGTCCACCGGCACCTCCCCGCCGTCCTCCATCGCGCTCTGGTAGCGGTCGAGTGCGGCCGCCGGCTGACCGGCCTGGCGCCACTCCTCCGCGGCGAGCACGAGGATCGCCGCCCTCGACATCTCTCCGGACTCGTACCCCTGGGCCAGCGCGTCGAGGCGGCGGGCGAGGGCACCGTGGTCATCGAGCAGCAGGGCCTGTTCGAGCAGTCGGTCCACCTGCTCATTTGTCACATGTGCCACAGTGCCGAGGCTACCGATCCCGGCCTGTTTTCGCAGGACAACATCAGGCATTGCCGAAGCAACGATTAGTACACGTTTGACTACTATGCGCTTTTCTCGGCAGATAGTCGGGCATATCGCACCCTGCCTGTGCCAATCGAAGCTCGGCGAGGAGCGCTACAGCATGTCCAAGCGGGTGATACTGACTCTCGCCTCCACAACGGTGCTCGCCGCAGTGGTCCCCGGTTTCGCCGGCTTCGTCACGGCGCAGTACGAGGCGCTCGACCACGCCCGCGCCGAACTGGCCCGGCTGCAGGCCAAGCTGCAGATCATGGAACTCAGAATGGAGCCCGCGGCGGCGCTGGGGTGCCGTACCGGCGAGGCGGAGAAGGGACAGCCGAGCCGGACGGACGAGGACGACCCGCGGGAGCTGACGATACCGCCGCGCACCCACACCAGGTCGTGGCAGAACACCGCCTACGTGCAGGGCAGCTCGCCGGGACTGTGGCCCTCGATCGACGTCCCCCGCGGCGTGCCCGGCCCCCAGGCGCCGGCCGAGCCGAGCCCGTCCCGCGAGTGAGTCTCCGAGCCGGACGGCCCGCCCGCGCTCGAGTGTCACCCGCGCCGCGAGACGGCGGAGGCGAGCTGGCGGGACAGGTATCCGCGGACCAGTTGCTTGGCTTCGGCCACGATCTCCGGGTCGCCGTTCGGGTCGTGCCGGAAGGCGAGCTTCAGCACCGCGTCCCCCGCCTCCACGGCGACGGGAATGGCACGGTCCAATTCTTCGCTGTCCGCCAGTCCGAATTCGGCGAGGAGAAGCGCCCGGAGCCGCCCGGCGATCACGGTGTTGTTGTCGGCCACGGAGTCGAGGAGGCCGAGATCGAAGACCTCGCCGAAGTGCAGCGAGCGGAATCCGGGCACGCTGCGGTGCATCTCGACGTACTCGTCGATGACGGCGTCGACGGCGTCCCACCAGCCGGCGTAGTCCTCGACCATGAAACGTCGCCCGACCCGGGCCACGAACGACTCGACGTTGCGCCGGGTCAGGGCCTGGCTGAGCGCCCGCTTGTCGGGGAAGAACTGGTAGACCGAACCGATCGCCACCCCGGCCCGCTCGGCCACTCTGGTGGTCGTCAGCGCGTCGTACCCGCCCTCGTCGAGCAACTCGGCGCAGGCGTCGAGCATCCGCTCCACCCTGCGGGCACTACGACGCTGCGAAGGACGCCGCCGCAGCGGCTCATCGGGATGCGACGAGCGCGGCGACATCCCCTCACCATCCTCACCGCTCCGTTGCCCGACGACGTCACAGTGCTCGACGTCACAGTCGGCGAGACGGCGCTCGACGACACGGCGCTCGACACGGCGCTCGACACAGGGCTCGACGGCGACGGCGGAACCGCCTGCTTCCCTCACGTACCGGCTGGACACTCACCCATCTTGCCTGTTTCACGCGCGACGGTCAGCGCTAATCGGCCAGTCGTCTGATTTGCGGCAAGAATCCGGTGGTTTCTTTCGCCGTCAGGAGTCGGCGGGCGCCGCCGACAGGCCGGTGCAGCCGCGCAGCGCGCGGTAGGAGCCGAGCGCCTGCTGCTTGGCGCCGCCCGTCGCCGGAATCGGCACGCCGCCGTTGATCCGGGCGGGGGTCCACTGGTCCTTGAGCACCTTCCTGCCGTTGATCGTCAGGGTGAGCACACCGGTCGCCCCGGTGTCCGGGCCCCAGTTGTAGAAGGCGAAGTTGCCGAGGCCGTAGTGCACGTACGCCTGGCCGGAGTAGCCGCCGCCCAGCAGGATGTGCGCGTGGCTGCCCACGATCACGTCGGCCCCCGCGGCCACGAGCTTGTCCGCCAGGCTCCGCTGCACCGGCGTCGGGCACTTGACCAGCTCCGTGCCCCAGTGGAGGAACACGATGACGGTGTCGGAGTTCTTGCGGGCCTGCCGTACGGCCCGGACGAGACGCGGCTCGTTCTTGGCGGAGGCGAGCCCGCCCTTGTCGCCGGCGGCGGTCCAGGACTGGATGAACTGCGAGTCGAGCACCTGAGTGGCGCCGATGATCGACACCCGGTTGCCGTTGACCGTCCTGCGGTAGGGCCGGTATGCCTCGGTCTCGTTCGCGCCGATGCCGATGACGGGAAACTTCGAGGACTTGATCGCCTTGAGCGTGTCGGCCAGGCCGCTCTCCATGTAGTCCATGCCGTGGTTGTTGGCCATCGTGACGACGTCCACCCCGGCGGCCTTGAGCGCGGTGAACGCCGTGGCCGGGGCGCGGAAGGTGAACTGCTTGCCCGGCGCGGGCGTGCCGGCGGTGGTGATGGCCGTCTCGAGGTTGAGCGCCGTGAGGTTCGATTTGCGCAGGACGGCGGCGATCGGGCCGAGCGCGGTACGCGGGTCGGCGTTGAGCCGGTTGCGCAGGACCCCCTCGAAGTGCACGTCCCCCGCGAAGGAGATGGTGAAGGGCCGCCGCTGCGGCGGCTTGGGAGACGGCGTGGAGGTCTTCGTCTCCGGTTGCGACGCTTCGGGGACGGGCTCGCTCTCGGCCGGGCTGCATCCCGCGACGAGGAGGGGAGCCGCGAGGAGTGCGAACAGGGACAGGGCGAGGGGCTGACGTCTCACGGCACCTGAGCATGCCATCTCCCGCCGACATCCGGGGAGTCCATGGGAGATCGTGGGGCAAGTAACTGGGATACTTCCTTTGCTTGAATCATTCAACTTTGCTGCTAGCGTGGGTGCTGTGGACGACGCCGGGCGCCTTCGCCAGGCCGGACTGCGAGTGACCGCGGCCCGGCTGGCGATCATGCAGACCGTGAGCGATGGCGACCACCTCGACGTGGACGCCATCCATCGCGGCGTGTGCGCACGCGTCGGGCAGGTGTCCCTGCAGGCCGTCTACGACTCGCTGAACGCGTTGCAGCGCGGCGGGCTGCTCCGCCGCATCGAGCCCGCGGGCAGCCCGACGCGGTACGAGGCGCGGGTGGGCGACAACCACCACCACCTCGTCTGCCGCCACTGCGGACAGGTCAGGGACGTCGACTGCGCGGTGGGGCACGCGCCGTGCCTGGAGCCGGCGTCGGACGCCGGTTACCTGGTGGACGAGGCGGACGTCATCTACTGGGGTCTGTGCCCGCCCTGCCGGACCGGAGCCGACGACGCCCGGCCCGGCTCCGCTCACGTCTGACCTCGCGTCCCCGCCCTCCGTCGCCGAAGTGCCCGTGCTCGAAGTGACCGCTCTAGACAGACCCCGATGGATCGACCCCGGAGGACAGCCCCATGACCGACAGGCCCATCACCACCGATGACGCCGGGATCCCGGCCCCCAGTGACGAGTTCTCGCTGTCCGTCGGCCCCAACGGCCCTCTGCTGCTGCAGGACCACTACCTGATCCAGAAGATGGCCCACTTCAACCGGGAGCGGGTCCCCGAGCGCGTGGTGCACGCCAAGGGCGGCGGCGCGTACGGCGTGCTGCAGATCACCGAGGACGTCAGCCAGTACACCAAGGCCACGCTGTTCCAGAAGGGCAAGGAGACCGAGCTGCTCCTGCGCTTCTCCACGGTGGCCGGCGAGCTGGGCAGCGCCGACACGGCGCGCGACCCCCGCGGCTTCGCGCTCAAGTTCTACACGGAGGACGGCAACTACGACATCGTCGGCAACAACACGCCGATCTTCTTCATCCGCGACCCCTCGAAGTTCTCGGACTTCATCCACACCCAGAAGCGCCGCGCCGACAACCACCTGCACGACCACAACATGCAGTGGGACTTCTGGACGCTGTCGCCCGAGTCGGCCCACCAGGTGTCGTTCCTCATGACCGACCGGGGCACGCCGCGCACCTGGCGGCACATGCACGGCTTCGGCTCGCACACCTTCCTCTGGTACAACGCCGCGGGCGAGAAGTTCTGGGTCAAGTACCACTTCAAGACCGAGCAGGGCATCGAGAACTTCACCGACGCCGAGGCCAAGGCGCTGACGGCGGAAGACCCGGACTTCCACATCCGCGACCTCCATACGGCGATCAAGAACGGCGACCACCCGGCGTGGAAGGTCAACGTCCAGATCATGCCGTTCGAGGACGCGGCGGACTACCGGTTCAACCCGTTCGACCTCACCAAGGTCTGGCCGCACTCCGACTACCCGGAGATCACGATCGGCCGGTTCGTGCTGAACCGCAACCCGGAGAACTACTTCGCGGAGATCGAGCAGGCCGCTTTCGAACCCGCCAACCTGGTGCCGGGCATCGCCGCGTCCCCGGACAAGATGCTCCAGGGCCGGCTGTTCTCCTACCCGGACACCCACCGCTACCGCATCGGCGCCAACTACCTGCAGCTCCCGGTGAACCGTCCCAAGTCGCCCGTCCACAGCTACAACAAGGACGGCGCGATGGCGTTCGCCAACCCGGGCGACCCGCTGTACGCGCCGAACTCCTTCGGCGGCCCGGCCGCCGACCCCTCGCTCCACCAGGGCGAGAGCTACCAGATCGCCGGTGAGATCATCCGGAGCGCCTACGTCAGGCACCGCGAGGACGACGACTTCGTCCAGCCGCGCGCGCTGTGGGAGAACGTGCTCTCGGACGTCGACCGCGACCACATGGTGGGCAACATCGTCGGCCACGCCTCGGCTCCCGAGGTCACCGCCGACATGAGGAAGCGCGTGGTCGAATACTGGACCAACGTCCACAAGGACCTCGGCCAGCGCGTCGCCCAAGGGCTCGGCGTCGCCTGACCCCCTTCCCCTCGCGTACGGCTCGCGCCGTTCCGGGCGCGGGCCGTACGCGCGTGTCCGCCCCTCCCGACGAGGTCGAACACCTTCGCGGTACGCGTGAGCAGCGCCGGAAGAAGGCAGAGCCTGGCCGCCGGGACGGCCGGCCAGGCCCGGAGACTAAAGGTCGAACTCGCCGTCCTTGACGCCACCGATGAACGCGTCCCATTCGGCGGGGGTGAAGACGAGAGCGGGACCATCCTGGTTCTTGCTGTCACGCACCCCCACATGGCCGTCGGCCAGTACCGCTACTTCCACACAAGCGCAGTTGTTGGCGCTCCGGCTGCTCTTCCACCACGCGGCGCCGGACAGGTCAATCGAGTTCATGGACAATGTTTTCTCCCCCCGGAAATCATTCGCGCGGGTCTCCGGGGCGGTCTAAAGCTGGCTATCGCCAGTGACGGACAGTTTTCTCCAAGAACCGGCGGGATTCGTCCACGTCGAGGGCCTTCGTCTCCAGGTAGTCGAATGCCACCTCGTACCGGTAGACGATGGCCTCGTCCTCGACCAGACGCCCGCCCAGAAGGGCTTCCAAATACACCACGTCGTGGAACTCCGGCAGCTTGAGGTGGCAGAACGCCCCGGTGTTGATCGGGTGGTCCGCGTCGAGCGGAAGGATCCGCAACTCGACGTTCGGCAGTTCCGACACCTCGACCAGCCGCCTGAGCTGTTCCCGCATCACCTCGTGGTCACCGAACCGGCGCAGCAGGACCGACTCCTCCAGGACGACCGAGATGGCCAGCGGGCTCTCCGCCCTGAGAACAGCCTGCTGGCGCGCCATCCGGACCTCGATCCGGCTGCGGACGTTGCCCGGCGCCTCAAGGGTGCTCCGCTGTCCGCTCTCCATCATGGCTCGGACGTAGGCCTCTGTCTGGAACAGGCCCGGCACCACCTGGGGTTCCCAGTCGCGTGCCGTCGTGGCTTCGGCCTCCAGGCCAAGGAACGTCGTGTATTCCTTTGGCAGGGAGTCGCGGTAATCCTCCCACCAGCCCTTCCGGGTCGCGTCCCGGTGCAGGGCGAGAAGCTCTTGGCGTTGGCCGGAATCTACCATGTAGATCACGAGTAGCGCTTCAACGTCAGCCGTTCTTGGCGAGGTCCGCGCCGTCTCTATTCTGCTGATCTTCGCTGCCGACCAGCCGAGCCGGGCGGCGACCTGGTCGCCCGTCAGATCGGCGCGCTCCCGCAACCGGCGCAGTTCCTGCCCCAGGCGCCGTCGGCGGACGGTGGGACTGCCGTGCTCGGGCATCCCTGCCGACCTCCTTCGTCCGGTAAGTCCGGTAAGTCCGGTGTTCCGGTGTTCCGGTGGACGCACGGATGGTGGGCGCGCCCCGGCGGATCGGGCGCACGGATGAGGGGCGCCCTGTCCGAAGATTACAACGCCCGCTCGTGCAACTTGCACCGCGATTTGCGGCGCATCCGCACAAGATTCTTGCGGAATTCTTTTCGCCAAGTATTGCAGGGGAATGCGTCCTGAGTCACGATCGATACGGGAAGGGTCTTCCGGATTGTGGGGGCGCCGGCGGTCGCCGGCGAAATACTCCGAGGCCCGATTCCCCATCCGGGGCACGCGCCCGGCGAGGGGCGCCGGCCGCTTCGGATGCGCGTGACAACGGGAGGCATCCGGGCCAGTGGGATCTCGACATCCGGCCGGCGTCGCCGGCGCTCGCGTCCGCTGAACAGCGATCACCCGATGGGCCGTTCCCGCGCCGGGACCGCGCCCTCCGTACGACGAATTCGGAGAACGACGAGATCTCCATTTGGCACCCGTCCGGAAGGAGGGCTCCCATGAATCCCCCCGGTGCCGCCTGGTTATCGCTGGTCAGAAGCCGGATGACGATGGCCGACCTGGCGCTGTGCGCCGACCAGGACAGGTGGGCACGCGAACTGAGATGGACCGTGAGCCGCACCGGCTTCGGCGCCCGGCACTACCGCGACCCCCGCTTCGACCTCGTCCGCGAACTGGAGGAGGTCGGCCGCCTCTTCACCGTCTGACGTGCCGCCGGCGCCCGGGCGCGTCCGCGCGGCACGCGCCCGTGAATCAGGCGGAAGGTGATCGTGACCGGTTAGGCTTGCGCGGGTGACGACCGCGCTCATCCACGAACGGCTGCAGTCTCAGCTCGCCTTCCACATGGAGATCGACAAGCTGAAGCGCGTCATCCGCCGGAACTCGCTGATCGACGGCTCGCGCCGGGAGAACGACGCGGAGCACTCCTGGCATCTGGCCATGATGGCGATGACCCTGGCGGAGCACGCGCCTCCGGGCACCGACATGACCAAGGTGGTCGCGATGCTGCTCGTCCACGACATCGTGGAGATCGACGCCGGTGACACCTTCATCTACGACCCCGCCGCCGTCGAGGGACAGGCCGCCCTCGAACGCGCGGCGGCCGACCGCATCTTCGGGCTGCTCCCGGAGGACCAGGGGACGCGGCTGCGGACGCTGTGGGACGAGTTCGAGGAACGGCGCACACCGGAGGCGAAGTTCGCCAGGGCGCTCGACCGGCTCGCTCCGATCATCGCGAACCACCACAACGAGGGTGGCACCTGGTCGCTGTTCAAGGTGACGGCCGCCCAGGTGATGGAGAAGGTGCGGCTCATCGAGGAGGGGTCCCCCACGCTCGGCGAGTACGCCGCGGGGCTGGTCGCCACCTCGGTCGCCCGCAATCATCTGGCGCCCTGACCGGCCGACGACACCGAGGGCCGTCGCACGCTCGTCCACCCAAAACTCGCACATACCGTCTCATGCCTGTCCATGTTCACACCTGTGACGCGGGGGTACGTGATCCCGTGTTAGGGGGCGAACATGGAAGAGACGACCAGGCCGCGACGTGCGGGCAAGACGGCACGGAGGGTCCCTTCGGCGGAGCTCCTCGACGGGCTCGAGCGGGCCACCGCGCTCGACCGGCCGATCGCCGTCATTTCGAAGAAGGTCCGCCGCAGGCTCGGCCCCGGCAAGCTCCGGGACGTCCTGCACGGCGTGCCCATGGGACACCCGCTGCATCCGGCGCTCGCCGTGACGACCTTCGGCTGCCTGCTGTCGGCCAGCGTGGTGGACATGACCAAGACCGGCCCACGCGCGGCGCGGACGCTGATCCTCGCCGGGCTGGCCAGCGCCGTTCCCACGGTGGCGGCGGGGCTCACCGACTGGTCCACGCTCCACCGGGAGCAGCAGCGCGTGGGTTTCGTGCACGCGATGACCAACGCCACGGCGGCGCTCTGTTACGCCGGCTCCCTCCTCTTACGGTTCACGGGACGCGAACGGGCCGGACGCACCCTGGGGTACGCGGGCCTCGCGGCGGCCTCGGCGGGCGCGCACCTGGGCAGCCACATGTCCTACCGCCAGGCGGCCGGGGCCAACCACGCGGAGTCGGTCAGCCACCTCGTGCCGCTCGGCTGGCACGACCTGTGCTCGCTCAAGGACCTGCCCAACGGACGGCCGGTCCGGCGGCGGCTCGGCTACATCGACCTGTTCGTGCTGCGTCTCGGCGACGACGTGAGCGTGCTCGCGGACAACTGCTCCCACCTCGCCGGTCCCCTCCACCAGGGCCGGGTCGCCATGGAGGAGGGCGAGGCCTGCATCGTCTGCCCGTGGCACGGCAGCGCCTTCCGCATCTCCGACGGCCGCGTCATGCACGGTCCCGCGACGTCGCGCCAGCCCGCCTTCCAGACCCGGCTGCGGCAGGACGGCGTCATCCAGGTCCGCCCCGCGGAGTGACCCCGCACCCGTCGGCCGCACCGTGCCCGGACCGGCTCAGCCGGTGTCCGGGCCGCGGTCGTCGGCGGGATGTTCCACCAGCGCCAGGACGCGGTTGGACATGAACCTCGCGGTGCGGACGGGAGTGCCCGCCCGCGTGACCTCGCTGACCTCGACCACTCCGCGGCCCGTCGTGATCTCGATCCGGCGGCCCGCCCTGGTCGCGACCACCTCGTAGGTGCGCGGGGTTCCCCCCGCATCGATGACGATCTCCACCCGGTCGCCCTTCATAAGGGCAGACATACCCTTTCAGGACACCAGCTTCACAATCGCCACGACACCGACGACGACAATGAATCCCCGTAGCAAGGGCGCGGGCAACCGGCGGCCCACCCGGGCGCCGAGGAACCCGCCGACGGCCGAGCCGAGCGCGACCATCAGCACGGCGGCCCAGTCCACCGGGGCGATGAACGCGAACAGCACCGCCGCGGTGCCGTTCACCAGCAGCGACAGCAGGTTCTTGGCCGCGTTCACCCGTTGCAGGTCCTCGTCGAGGAAGCTGCCGAGCAGGCCGATCAGCACGATCCCCTGGGCGGCGCCGAAATAGCCGCCGTACATGCCGGCGCCGAGGACGCCCAGCCACAGCCACGGCCCGCCGTGGGGGTGCGGCCTGCGCCGTACGGCGAGCCACTCGTTGATCCTCGGCTGGAACACCACGAGGAGGCAGGCGACCGCGATGAGCACCGGGACGATGACCTTGAACGCCTCCGCGGGCAGCCACAGCAGGAGCAGGCCGCCGGCGAACGAACCGATCACCGACGCGACGCCGAGCCGCAGCAGCCGCTCGCGCTGACCCGTGAGCTCGGCGCGGTAGCCGAGCACCCCGGTCACGCCGCCGGGGACGAGCCCGACGTTGTTGGACACGTTCGCGACGATCGGCGGGAAGCCCACGGCCAGCATCGTGGGGAACGTGATGAGCGACCCCGATCCCACGACGGCGTTGATCCCCCCGGCCCCGACACCGGCCGCGAAGACCGCGGCCGCCTCCCACGGCGTCACTCGCACTACTCCCTGTTTTCCTGCCTCGCCTCGCTCGGCTGCTCGGGGCGCTTTGAGGCCCCTCGCTGTCCGGCCATCCGCCAAGGGTAGGCGGCGGGTTCCGCGAGGAGGTCAGAGGGGACGGGCGTACCAGCGGCCCTCCTGTCCGCGGTCGAGGTGCAGCCGCACGCCGAATGTCGCGGACAGGTTGTCCGGTGTCATCACCGAGTCGATGGGCCCCTGGGCGACCACCGAGCCGTGCCGCAGCAGCAGCACGTGGGTGAACCCGGGCGGGATCTCCTCGACGTGGTGGGTGACCAGCACCATCGTGGGCGACTTCGGGTCCGTGGCCAGCGCGCCGAGGCGGCGTACCAGGTCCTCTCGGCCCGCCACGTCGAGCCCGGCGGCGGGCTCGTCGAGCAGGAGCAACTCGGGGTCCGGCATGAGCGCCCGGGCGATCTGCACCCGCTTGCGCTCGCCCTCCGACAGCGTCGCGAAGCGCCGCCGGATCAGGTGGGCGCAGCCGAGTTGGTCGATCAGCTCGACCGCCCGGGTGACGTCGTGGGAGTCGTACTCCTCCGTCCACCGGCCCAGGATCGCGTACGACGCGGTGAGCACGAGGTCGATGACCTTCTCGTCCGGCGGGATGCGCTCCGACAGTGCCGCGCTGGCCAGGCCGATCCGGGGCCGCAGGTCGAACACGTCCGCCTGGCCGAGCCGCTCTCCGAGGATCTCGACCGAGCCCTCGGACGGGAACAGCAGCGATGCGGCCACCTGGAGCAACGTCGTCTTCCCCGCACCGTTGGGCCCGATCACCACCCAGCGCTCGTCCTCCCGGACGCTCCAGTCGATGCCGCGCAGCAGGGCGGCACCGTCCCTGCGGACGGCCACGTCCTGAAGCTGAAGCACCTGACCGCCCATGTGGCCCCCTCCCGTGGTTCGCTGAGATAAAACTATGGCAGTCCGACCACATATCGTGGATCGGGTGCGCACCGATTCACCGATCTCCGCCACGCTCGTCGCCTGGGGCAACGCCTGGCTGGGGGGACACGTGAGCCTGGAGGACGCCCTCGACCGCGTCGAGCGCGAGGCCGGACCGCAGGTGGTGGCGGCGGACGGCGTCGAGACTCCGTTGCTGGCCTTCCTCGTGGACCGGCGGATCGAGGGGCTCCACGCGTTCCGGCTGGCCCTGCCCGTGCCCGGCGACCCGCTCGGGCTCACCGGCCCGCCCGTCTTCAACGGCGCCGCCATCGACGCGGGCCAGGCCGCCGTGGCCGTCCTGCCCGGCCGGTGCCTCGGTCTCGTGCCGTCCGACGACCGGCGCGGCTCGTCGTACTCCGGGGTCCGCTGGACGGTGGCCGAGGCGTCGTCCGTCCCGCCCGACGTGCCGTCGCTGGCCGAGGCGGAGCAGGCGCTGCGGACCACCATGATGGCCGCCACCGAGGCGCTGCTGGGCGTGGACGGGCCCGCGCAGGGCTTCCCCGCGCCGGATGCCCTCGACCGCGCCGGCGAGGCTCTCGCGCCCGGCTACCCGGGCAGGGCTCATCGGGTCGGCGCCCTCGCCTCCCGGCTGTCGCTCGCGCTCCGCCTCGCCGACGAGCGAGGGCTCACCTCGGGGCAGGTCGGCGCCCGCGGCCAGGCCCTGCGCGACCTCGACCGGGCCGTACGCCGGGCCAGGGTGGCCGCGCACAACGCCGTCGTCGAGTCCCAGGTCTGACCCCCGCCCGGACCGTCCTCACCGCTTCGCGATCGCCTCGCGGACGGCCGGCACGACCTCCTGGGCCCAGCGGGCCAGGAGGGTGAGGTCGGGGGCGCCATGGTCCGCGGAGAAGAGCGTGAAGCCCGACGCGCCGTGCTCCAGCACGGCTCCGGTCAGTTCCTCGACCCACTGGCCGGCGGAGCCGCCGATCCAGCGGCCGTCGGAGTCGCGGGTGGCGGGCAGCGGCCGCTCGGTGATGCGCCCGGGGAAGTTGAAGACCGTGCGGATCTCGCCGGGATCGCGGCCGGCGGACGCCGCCGCCTCGTCGATGACCGGCCGCGACGTGCGGTAGCGCTCGCTGAGCCAGTCGGCCGCGTGGCCGGGGATCCAGCCGTCGGCCACTCGGCCGGTGGCGGCCAGGGATTTGCGGCCGACCGATCCGGTCCACACGGGCGGCGCGGGCACGGGGGCCGGCTCGATCCGGTGCACCCGGTAGTGCTTGCCCTCGTAGGTGACCGGAGGGCCGCCGCCCGACAACAGTTTGACCAGCACGATCGCCTCCTCGAAGGCGTCCACGGCGTCGCCCGGCGTCAACCGTGGCACGCCCATGTCGGCGATGCGGTCCCACAACCCGCCCGCGCCCATGCCGAGCACGACCCGGCCGCCCGACAGCGCCGACAACGAGGTCACCATCCTGGCCAGCATGGGAGCGGGCCGGGTCGGCAGATTGGTGACGTTGGCGAAACCGGCGATGCGCCGGGTGCCGCCGAGGACGAAGCCGAGCGCGGCGTAGGCGTCCAGACGCCCGCCGAGGTAGGGGTGGTCGGACAACGTGAAGATGTCGAGCCCGTCCCGGTCGGCCTGCCGGGCCATGCGCAACAGCTGGGGGATGTCGTCGATGATGGTGTGCGCGCCGAAACCGAAGACGACGTCATGTGCGGACAATGCTCTGCCTTTCGACGCGAGGAAACAATTCAGTTCGTACCACGAACCATAGTAGTTCGTAGTGCGAACTGCAATCCCTAGCGCGCGGGGTCCGGTTCCATGAACACGGTGGGGACCTCGTTGTCCGTCACGACGCGGCCGAGCAGAGCGGCGAGCGTGTCGCGCTCCGCCGGGGTGAACCGCTCGGTGAGCCGCTCGACACGGCGGCAGGTCTCGGCGTAGAACTCGTCCGCCAGTTCGGCGCCCTTCCTGGTGAGCGACACCCGCACCGCGCGCGAGTCCCGGGGGTCCGATCCGCGCTCGACCAGCCCGTTGCGCTCGCTGCGGTCCACCAGGCCGGTCAGGCTCGACTTGGCCAGGCCGAGCATCGCGCCCAGCTCGCTCATGCCGTAGGGCTGCGCCATCAGGACGCACAACAACTGGCCCTGCTGCTGGGTCAGGCCGTACTCGCGGGCGGAATCCGTGTATACGGCATTCACCAAGAACGTGGACCGCACGAGTGCGGCCACCGTCCCGATCCGGCCGCCGTCATCCTTGCTCATTCGCCCAGAGTAATCAATTCGCGGGACGAACTACTATTTCCGGCTCAGGCGAGGCCGTGACGTACGGCGTAGAGCGCGGCCTGGGTGCGGTCCTGCACGCCGAGCTTCATGAGCACGTTGGAGACGTGGGTCTTCACGGTCTTCTCCGCCACGACGAGCTCGCGGGCGATCTCGCGGTTCGAGCGGCCCGCGGCGAGCAGCCGCAGCACCTCGCGCTCCCGGTCGGTCAGCGCGACCGCCACCCCGCTCTGCTCGCGGCCCGGGCCGGCCAGCATCGCCTCGGCGGCCTCCGGCGCGAGCAGGACCTGCCCGCCGTGCACGGCGCGGATCGCCTGGACGAGGGCGCCGGGATCCACGTCCTTGTAGAGGAAGCCCGCCGCGCCCGCCCGCATGGCGGGGGCCACGTCACCGCGGTCGCTCACCGACGTGAGGACGATCACGCGCACGTCCCGGCCGGACAGCTCCGTGAGCGCGCCGAGGCCGTCGAGCACCGGCATCTTCAGGTCGAGCAGCAGGACGTCGGGGGCGAGCTCGCCGGTCATCGTCACGGCCTCCGCGCCGTCGGCCGCCTCCCCCACGACGCTGATGTCCTCCTGGATCTCCAGGAACGTGCGCAGGCCCTGCCGTACGACGGGGTGGTCGTCGGCGATGAGCACGCGGATCACGCGGGCACCTCCAGTCGTACGGTCGTGCCGCGGCCGGGCGCGGAGGAGACCGACAGCCTGCCGCCGACGGCCTGCGCCCGGTCACTCATCGACGGCAGGCCGAGGCCGTGCACTCCCGCACCGTCGAGCCCGGTGCTGTCGAACCCCGCGCCGTCGTCGCTCACCTCGAGCACGAGCCCGGTCTCCTCGTGCGCGAGCCGTACGTCGATGCGGCCGGCCCGGGCGTGGCGTACGGCGTTGTGCAGCGCCTCCTGGGCGACCCGGAGCACGGCGACCTCGATCTCGGGCGCCAGATCGCGGGCACTGTCGAGGTCGCGGTCGCCGGGCGGCTCGCCCTCGGCCGTGAAGGCGACCCTCGCGGGGTGCAGCCGGTCGAGGAGGACTACCTGCTTGCGCAGGCTCTCCACCAGGCCGTGCCGGTCCAGCTCGGGCGGGCGCAGCTCCACGATCACCGCGCGCAGCTCGGTCAGCGCCTCCCCCGCCATCCGCTCGACCCGGTCGATCGCCTCGGCCGCCCGCTCCGGGTCCGTACGGGCGAGCGCGGCGGCGGCCCGCGCGGTCAGCCGCAGCGAGAACAGCTTCTGACTGACGGCGTCGTGCAGTTCGCGGGCCATGCGGGTGCGTTCCTCGATCACCGTGAGCTCACGCCCCCGCTCGTAGAGCCGGGCGTTGGTGATCGCGATGGCGGCGTGCGCCGCGAACAACGTCAGCAGTTCCTCGTCGGCATCGTCGAACCCGCCGGGCGTCCGCTTGTTGGACAGGAAGATGATTCCGAGGACCGTGCCGCCGTCCGTGATCGGCACGCCCAGGAAGTCCTTGAGGATCGGATGGGCCTTCGGCCACCACTCGAACCTGGGGTCCTTGCGGATGTCGGCGAGCCGGACCGGCGCCCCCTCACGCAGCATCGCGCCCAGCATGCCGTGCTGGCGCGGGGTCGGGCCGATGGCCTTCCACTGCTCGTCGGAGATGCCCTCGGCCACGAACTCGGCGAACGCGCCGTCGTCGTCGGGCACGCCGAGCGCGGCGTACTTCGCGTCGAGCAGCCGCGCCGCCGACCGCACGATCACCTGGAGGACCTCGCGGACCGACAGGTGCCGGGTGACGGCGAGCACGGCCGAGCTGACCGCGTGCAGCACCGCGTCGCGGTCCCGTTCGGACACGGCGGCGGACCCGGCAGCGGGGTCTGCGGCGGGGTCTGCGGCGGGGTCTGCGGCAGGGTCTGCGGCAGGGTCTGCGGGCTGGGGCACGGACACAGACTAGGCCTCGAATCGGGCGTCCCGCGTCGGCCGCGGGTCCTAGTCCCATCTGCCGAGTGACGGCCGGACCTCCGTCCGATGCGCGCCTGACGTGCTGATTTCTAGCGTGGAGCGCATGAAGCACGCACTCATCACCGGAGCCTCGCGAGGGCTGGGACTCGCCCTCGCCAAGGCGCTCGCCGCCGACGGCTGGTCGCTCCTGCTCACCGCCCGGGGCGAGGAGGACCTGATGTCCGCGGCCTTCGATCTCGGCGCCCGGGCCATTCCGGGTGACGTCGCCGACCCGGCGCACGTGGCCAGGCTCGCCGAGGCCGTGCCCGAGCTCGACCTTCTGGTCAACAACGCGAGCGGGCTCGGCCCCGCCCCGATGCCCAGGCTCGCCGACTATCCGCTGGACGCGCTGCGCGCGCTGTTCGAGACCAACGTCATCGCGCCGCTCGCGCTGGCGCAGGCGACGCTGCCCGCGCTGCGCAAGCGGCGGGGCGCGATCCTGAACATCTCGTCCGACGCCGCCGTCGAGGCGTACGAGGGCTGGGGCGGCTACGGCGCGACCAAGGCCGCCCTCGACCAGGTCTCCCACGTCCTCGCCGCCGAGGAGCCCGACGTCGCGGTCTGGTGGGTGGACCCCGGCGAGATGCGCACCCGCATGCTGGCCGACGCCGTCGGCCCGGAGGAGGCCGGGGCCGCGCCGCCGCCCGAGAGCGTGGTTCCGGGGCTGCTGCGCCTCGTGCACAGCCGACCCGCGCCCGGCCGCTTCACCCGGGGGGAGCTGGAATGACCACCCCCGGCCCCCGGGGCGCGGCCGGCCCCGGTCCCTATGCCGCCGCCCGGAGCCGGGCCGAATCTCCCGCGACCGGCGGCCCCGACCCCGGTCCGGCGAGCGAGCCCGGCCCGGCGCCCGCCGGCACCGGAGCACTCCCCCCGGGAATCCGGCCGTACGGGCCGGGGGGATCGTTCGAGTTCGCGCTGACGGCGCCGCTGGAGGCGCACGAGCCGCCGGAGGCCCGCGGGCTGCGCCGCGACGAGGTCAGGCTGCTGGTGTCCCGCCGCGACACCGGCGAGGTCACCCACCACGTCTTCGCCGACCTGCCGTCGCTGCTGTCGCCCGGCGACCTGCTGGTGGTCAACAACTCCGCCACCCTGCCCGCGGCGGTGCGGCTGGACCGGCTCGCCGTCCACTTCTCCGGCCGGCTCGCGTCCGGCGAGTGGCTGGTCGAACTGCGCCGCCGTACGGCGACGGCGACCGAGCCCTACTCCGGCGCCGCGCCCGGAGAGTGGCTGCCGTTGCCGGGAGGCGCCACGCTGCGCCTGCTGGCGCAGGAGACGCCGCGCCTGTGGCGCGCCCGGCTGGACCGCGACGTGCTCTCCTACCTCGCCGCGCACGGCGTGCCCATCCGGTACGGCTACGTGGGGCGTGACTGGCCGCTCGCCGACTACCAGACGGTCTTCGGGGTCGAGCCGGGCAGCGCGGAGATGCCCAGCGCGGGCCGGCCGTTCACCCCGGAACTCGTCACCGCGCTGGTCAGCCGGGGGATCGGGGTCGCACCGATCACGCTGCACACCGGGGTCGCGTCTCCAGAGAAGGACGAACCGCCCTATCCCGAGTGGTTCTCGGTCTCGTCGCGGACGGCACGGCAGGTGAACATCACCCGCGAGCACGGGGGCCGGGTGATCGCCGTCGGCACGACCGTCGTACGGGCTCTGGAGACCGCCGCCCTCGACACGGCCGTCCCGGGAACGGTGCGGGCGGCGACCGGCTGGACCTCTCACGTCGTCACCCCGGAGGGAGGCGTGCGAGCGGTCGACAGCCTGGTCACGGGCCTGCACGAGCCCCGCTCCAGCCACCTGATGATGCTGTCGGCGATCACCGGGACCGGCGTCCTGGCCCGTGCGTACGAGGCGGCGATCGACGAGGGCTACCTCTGGCACGAGTTCGGCGACAGCCATCTCATCTTGTGATGCGTGATCAAACCGTGATCTCGATCGTCAAGGCTTTCCGCATGCGTACCCCCATCGGCAAGCCGACCGCGCTGCTCGCCGTGCCACTGGCCGCGGGCGCGCTGGTCGCCTCCGGCGTGCCCGCCTCCGCCGCGTCCACCGCGACCACGGCGGTCACCGCGCCGGCAGCGTCCACCGCGTCGACCTCGGCCAAGGCGGCGTCGGCGCCCGTCCGCATCCAGGTCAGCTATCCCTACGGCGTCCGTCGCGGACGCGTGGTGTCCTTCAAGGTCACGCTCGTCAACAAGCTCAAGACGAAGACCGACGAGATCTTCCTCGCGGTCAAGTTTCCCAAGAACGTCACCAAGACCCGGATCTACGTCCCGCGCGGCACCAACTATCACGAGCACTGCACCCGGGAGCGGACCCGCGCGCTGTGCGTGCTGCCCGGTCTGAAGAAGGGCAGGAGCTACACGTTCTGGGCGAAGGCTCAGGTGAGCGGGTCGGCCAGCGGCAAGCTCTACGGCTACTTCGGCGGCGCGGTCACCGACACGTCGCTGAACACCGACCCGAGGGAGCTGCTCAGCGAGTTCGGCGACAGCATCGGCTGGGTGAAGACGAAGAGCTCGATCACCCGCTGAGCCCCCGCGCGACGCGGAAAGTCCCCCTGTCCATGGCGCCCGCCCGGCCTCGCCGGGCGGGCGCGAACCATTTCCGGGCCCTTCGTCTGGCAAGCGCGAACCGTGTCCGCGCCTCGGCTGGCGCGAACCGTGTCCGCACCTCTCCGGGCGGGCACGCACCATGTCCAGGGCCTCCCCCGGGCGGGCGCCGGTGCCCCCCGGGCCGCCGGCGCCCTCTCAGGCCGCCAGGGCCTGCCCCTCGGGTTCGGTGAGCCCGGTCCTGACCTGAGCCTCGGTGATGCGCGCCAGCGCCGCACGCGCCTCCCCCCGCCGGGCCCGCCCGCCGTACGCGGCCGGCCGGTCGAGCCGTACGGCGGGAAAGAGCGTCACCTCCGCGACGAGGCCCCGGGTCGCGACGATCCGCAGGACGGACGCGAGCAGCGTGTCGTCCCCGACGTACGACGGCCGCGTGGACAGGGCGGCGCGGACGCCCGTCTCCTCTGTGAACCGCAGCGCCACCGGCCGTACGGGCACCCCCGCGTCGAGCGCCGCTTGGAACACCGCGGGCCGGAAACTGCCCATCTCCCGCCCGCACCACGTGGTGCCCTCCGGGAACGCGGCCACGCTCTCACCGCTCCGCAGCGCGGCGGTCATGTCCGCGACGACCCCCGGCAGGGCGGACAGCCTGTCCCTGTCGATGAACAGTGCGCCGCCCCCGGCGGCGAGCGTGCGGACGATCGGCCACCTGCCCACCTCCGCCTTGGCCAGCGGGCGGCAGGCGACGGTCGCGGTGATGACCAGGGGATCGAGCCAGGAGACGTGGTTGCCGACGAGCAGGGCGGGCCCGTCCTCCCCGGGCACGGCCCGCGCCCGCGCCGACCCTCCGATGAAGGAGAACCCCCGGCGCTTCACGAGCCGCACGCCGAGGGCCCGCAGCAACAGCCGCGACCACAGCATGGTGACCGCCCCACGCCGTGCCGTACGCCCCAGTGTGAGCGCGATGGGCAGGCCGGCGACCAGCACGGCGACCGCGCCCGTCAGGCGGGCGGCCCGGCGCAGGGGGCCGGCCGTACGCGCCTGCGCGCGCAGGCAGGCGCCGGGCGCGCAGGGAGAGACCGGCAGCCAGGCGGAGGAGGCCGCCGGCCGGTGCGTGACGGCGCTCACCGCGACTGTCCCAGGAAGCGCCGCAGGTAGCGGGGGTCGGCGTCGGCCACCGAGAGCAGCACGAAGAAGTCGGCGGTGCCGAAATCCGGGTCGTGCGCGGGGGCGCCGCAGATCCACGCGCCGAGACGCAGGTAGCCGCGCAGCAGCGGCGGCAGCACGAACCGGTCGGAACGCCGCACCCCCGCGTCGCGCCAGGGCGTGTGCGGCCTCACGCGGTGCTCCTCGGGCCCCAGCGGCACCCGGTCGACGATCCCGGCCGCGACCGTGCCGCCGTCGTCCAGGGGCACCGAGCAGCAGCCCGCCAGCCATGCGTGCCCGCGGCTGGTCATGTACTGGGCGATCCCGGCCCACATCAGGGCGACGACCGCCCCGCCGCGGTGATCCGGGTGCACGCACGTGCGCCCGGCCTCGACCAGGTCGCCGCGCAGGCCCTCCAGCGCGCCGAGGTCGAACTCGGAGTCGGAGTAGAGCCGGTCGCTGCGGCGGGGCGGCAGCAGACGGTAGGTGCCGACCACCATGTCCCCCTCGCGGACGAGGAGGTGGTCGCAGTACGTGTCGAGCGGCTCGGCGTCGAGCCCGCTCACGGGGGAGTCGAGCCGGGCCCCCATCTCCCCGGCGAACACCTCGTACCGCAGGCGCTGGGCGGCGCGCAGATCGGCGGCGCTCTCGGCGAGCCCGACGGTGTAGCGGCCGGAGCCAAGGGAGTGCTGGGACTGCAGAGAGATCGTCATGCGCGTCGCGTCCTTCCTCGGGGGGTGCCGGCCACGGTGAGGCGTCCCGTCTCTCCCGGCCCGCTCCGCGGCCCACCACCATCACGACATGCGGAAATGACAGCGGTCCCTCAGGGCGGGGGCATGAAGGCGTCCGCATCGTGAACCTCGTGCGCGCTCATGACAAGCGGCGCAGTAACCTCAAACAACGTGAACCAGCGCACGCTCCTGATCACGCTGACCGGTCCGGATCGCCCGGGCGTCACCTCGCGGCTGTTCGCCGTGCTGGCCGGGTTCCCGGTCGTCGTGGCCGACGTGGAGCAGGTCGTCATCCGTGGCCGTCTCACTCTGGGCGTGCTCGTCGCCTACGCCGGAGGGCCGCCCACCGGCACCGGAAGCACCATCGGCGGCCTGTGGACGGCCGTCGAACAGGTCGCCGCCGACCTCGACATGGACCTGGAAATCGCCACCGGCACGACTTCCAAGGAAAAACGGCGGCGCGGACGGCTGCACGTGACCGTCCTGGGCTCGCCGCTGCTGCCCGCCGCCATGGCCGGGATCGCCGGCCGCATCGCGGCGAGCGGCGCCAACATCGACAGGATCGAACGGCTGTCGAGCTATCCGGTCACGTGCATCGAGCTCGCCGTGTCCGGCGCCGACCCCCAGGCGATGCGGGCGGAACTCGCCGCCGAGGCGGCGGCCCAGCAGGTGGACGTGGCCGTGCAGCGCACCGGCCTGCACCGCCGCGCCAAGCGCCTCATCGTCATGGACGTCGACTCGACCCTGATCCAGAACGAGGTCATCGAGCTGCTGGCGCGGCACGCCGGCTGCCTCGACGAGGTCGCCCGGGTCACCGACGAGGCCATGCGGGGCGAGCTCGACTTCGCCGAGTCGCTGGTCAGGCGGGTCGCGCTGCTCGAAGGGCTGTCGGAGGAGGTTTTCGAGAAGGTCGTCAAGGAGGTCGTCCTCACCCCCGGCGCGCGCACGCTGGTGCGCACCCTCAAGCGGCTGGACTACCGCTTCGCGATCGTCAGCGGCGGCTTCACCCAGATCACCGACTCCCTCGTGGCCGACCTCGGCATCGACTACTCGGCCGCCAACACGCTGGAGGTCGTGGACGGCCGGCTCACCGGCCGGGTGGTCGGTGAGATCGTGGACCGGCCGGGCAAGGCCCGCGCGCTGGAGCGCTTCGCCGCCGAGGCGGGCATCCCGCTGAGCCAGACCGTCGCGATCGGCGACGGAGCGAACGACCTCGACATGTTCGCCGCCGCCGGGCTCGGCATCGCCTTCAACGCCAAGCCGATCGTGCGGCAGGCCGCCGACACCGCGGTCAACGTGCCGTACCTCGACTCGATCCTCTACCTGCTCGGCATCTCCCGCGAGGAGGTGGAGGCGGCCGACGCCGAGGACGGCATGCCGCCCGCCCTGACCTGAGTGCGCCCGGCGGGTCTGCCGCCGTCGTCCGGACCACGCGTCCCCGGTGGCGCGTCCCGCTCGTCACGGCGCGGCGCCCGTCACGACGACCGGGTCAGGACGGCGGGGTCGCGAACGCCCCGGCCGAGGCCGCGCACAGCCGTACGGCGTCGGCGTCCAGCGAGCGCAGCGCCTGGTCGACGGCGGCGGTACGCAGCAGCGCCCGCCCCGGACCCGGCTCGCCCGTGGCCGTCTGCGGGCCAGGGCCCGGCCCGGTAGCGCTCGTCTCCAGTTCCGTGAGCCGGCGCTCGGCCTGGGCGCCGACCCGCGCGGCGTCGTCCGCGAGCCCCCGGCCCACGTCCGCGGCCGATTTCTCGTACGGCTCCCGCCCCCGCACGGCCTCCGCGGCGGCCCGCAGGTGTCCGGCCACGGCGTCCAGGACGTCGGGGACGGGCCCGGCGCCGGTCGGCTCGTCACGCAACACCGAGATGAGCGTCAGGAGGTCGTCGCGGACCCGCTGGGCGGCCTCCAGGGCCTCGTCGACGGCGTCGGGGGCCGCGCCGCCGGGCTCCTTCGCGATGTAGTCGAGCGCCACGGCGACCATCTCGGCGTCCACGGCGGCCTTCCTGATCCGCTCGTCGGCCCGCTCGGCGCCGGCCCTCCCCCGGGCCAGTTGCGCGAGCGTACGGGCGACCGCCGCGTGCGAGTCGAGCATCCGGCCGACCCGCTCGGCCAGCCGGTCCGTCTCCCCCCGCGGCCACAGCAGCCGCGTGCACGCGATGGCGATGACGCCGCCGACGACGGTCAGCACGACCCGCGACTCGGCGATCTTCTCGGTCTGCGGCACCTGGAAGTCGAGCAGCAGCAGCACGCACATCGTCATGAACGTGGCCCAGTAGGCGTGGTGCGTCGGGGCCAGGCCGAACGCCAGCGCGGCCGACACCCCGATCAGCGCGACCAGCGGCCAGTGGCCGGGCGCGACGTGCAGGATCGCGGCCGAGACCAGCCCGCCGGCCGTGCTGCCGCCCACCCGCCACCACACCCTGGCCCGCGTCTCCCCGTACGTCGGCTGGATGGTGACCAGCACCGCGATCACCAGCCAGTGCGGGAACGCGGGCTTGAACAGCACGATGACGATCGAGGCGAAGGCGGTGCCGAGCACGACCCGCAGGGCGTGCCGCACGCGCGGGTCGTCGAAGGCGAGCGGCGGGGGAACCGCCAGGGTGGCCAGATCGAGGCCGGGCGCGCACAGGCGGCGGGCCGCCTCGGCCGAGCCGTCGAGCGCCGCCTGGATCCGTCCGGCGCTGTGCGCGATCTGCCGCAGGAGGACGAGCACGACCATCTCGCGCTCGCCGTCCGCGCCCCGCTCGCGCAGCCGGTCCACCCGGTCGCCGAAGTCCACGACCGGCACCTGCTCGGGCGGGCACTCGGCCAGGTAGGCCCGAAGAGACGCGGACAGCGAGGCCACGAGGTCGCCCAGCCCCGCCTCGCCGGCCGCGCCCGGCGCCCGTCGCGCCAGCGTGTCGCACAGCCCGCGCAGCGCGATGATCTCGTGGAACACCCGGCGCAGCGCGAACGCGACGTCCTCGGCCGCCCGCGACCGCTCCCACCGCAGACGGCGGGCGCGCGCCGTACGGATCTCGCTGATCGCGTCGGACGCCGTCCTGCGGCGCTCGTCCCACTCGTCCTGACCCACCGAGGGGTCGGCCACCGCCTCGGCCAGCCCGGCCAGGGTGTCGGCCGTCTCGCCCAGCATCGTCGCGATCGGGCGGGTGCGCCGCCACCGCCAGGGCAGGGTGAGCAGGACGGCGGCCAGCACCCCGCCGAGCAGTTGCAGGCCCGTGTGCGGCGCGGGATCGAGCGGCAGCGGATTGGCCGCGGTCAGCAGCAGCGTGAGCGCCGGGGTGACGCCGATCGGGCGCACCAGGCCGCCCAGCCCGGCCAGGGCCGAGGCGACGGCGACCATGAACCAGTCGCTGCCCGCCAGCAGGACCCCCAGCGACGTCCCCACGCCGACCGACAGCACGACCCCGAGCAGGTACGGCGTACGCACGCCCGCGGGGTTCGCGATGGCCCGGCCCGCGACCAGCCAGGCGCCCAGACCCACGACCGCGCCGCCCGCCGGGTGACCGCTGAGCAGGCCGATGAGCAGCGGAATCCCCAGGCAGGCGGCCCCGGTCAGGCCGAACCCGAGCGCGAGGCGCGGATCCTCCAGCCTCGGCGCCCTGGCGAGCACGACGTTCCTGAGCGGCAGGCGGTTCTTCCTACCCGGATTCCCCGGGCGCTATCAGGGGTGGCTCGTCCGGACCAGGCGTCCGGTGCCGGGAGCGGCGTCCTCCCACGGCACGTCCAGCTCGATCACCGCGTACGCGCCGGGAGGGAAGCCGTCGAGCCTGACGTCCGTCAGGGCGGCGACGAGCTCGTGCACACCGGGGTTGTGGCCGACGAGCACGACCGACGCGATCTCGCCGTCCGTACGGCGCAGCACGCCGAGCAGGTCGTCCGGGTACGCCTCGTAGATGTCGCGCTCGATCTCGACGTGGGCGTCGAGGCCCAGCAGCTCGGCGGTCCTGCGGGTGCGCACCGAGGGCGAGCACAGGACGAGCCCGGGCGCGAGCGATTTGATCTCCTCCCCGGCCGCCCGGGCGTCCCGCTCGCCGCCGGAGGTCAGCGGACGTTCGCTGTCCGGCAGCCCGGGCGCGTGGCCGGCCTTGGCATGCCTGACCACGACGAGCGTCCGGACGCTCATGGCATGGCCCAGATGGCGAGGCCCACGATCACGGCGATCATCGCCGTCATGGTCAGCAGGATCAGCGCCAGTGTCCTGCCCCCGTTCGGCTTGTCCATAAGTGCTCAGTGTATGGAGAAGGTCCCCCGCTCCAGGAGCAGGGGACCTTCGGGCCGCGTGGGTGCCGCGTCAGTGGGCGACGGGCTCCGTGGCGCGGGAGGCCTGGTCGGCCTCGCCGGTCGGGGCGATGCCCGAGGCGCGGCGCTTGGAGACGACCACGGCGCCGACGACGACCGCCACGGCGACGACCGTCGCGGTGACGCGGACCGCGACGTTGTCGGCGTACGCGACGACGGCCGGGGCGATCAGCAGCGCGACCAGGTTCATCACCTTGATCAGCGGGTTGATGGCCGGACCGGCGGTGTCCTTGAACGGGTCGCCGACGGTGTCGCCGATCACGGTGGCGGCGTGCGCCTCCGACCCCTTGCCGCCATGGTGGCCGTCCTCGACGAGCTTCTTGGCGTTGTCCCAGGCGCCGCCGGAGTTGGCGAGGAACACCGCCATCAGCGTGCCCGCCGCGATGGCGCCGGCCAGGTAGGCGCCGAGCGGCGCGTACCCGAGCGCGAAGCCGACCGCGATCGGGGTCAGCACGGCGAGCAGGCCGGGGGTCGCGAGCTCGCGCAGCGAGTCGCGGGTGCAGATGTCGACCACGCGGCCGTAGTCCGGCGTCTCGGTGCCGTCCATGATCCCCGGCTTGGTGCGGAACTGCTCGCGCACCTCGTACACGACCCGGCCCGCGGCGCGGCCGACGGCGCTGATCGCGAGGCCGGAGAAGAGGAACACCACGGCCGCGCCGACGATGAGGCCGACCAGCGCGTTCGGGGCGTCCACCGACAGGCTGAAGTTCGCGAACGACCCGAGTGCGTCCTTCACGCCTTGTGAGGCCTTGGCGAGCTCGCTCTCGACCGCGGTGCGGAACGAGCCGAACAGCGCGGTCGCCGCGAGCACGGCGGTCGCGATCGCGATGCCCTTGGTGATGGCCTTGGTGGTGTTGCCGACCGCGTCCAGGGAGGTGAGCACGCGGGCGCCCTCGCCCTCGACGTCGCCCGACATCTCCGCGATGCCCTGGGCGTTGTCGGAGACCGGGCCGAAGGTGTCCATCGACACGATCACGCCGACCGTGGTCAGCAGGCCGGTGCCGGCGAGTGCCACGGCGAACAGCGCCACGGTCACGTTGCCGAAGCCGAGCAGGAAGGCGCCGTAGACCGCGCCGCCGATCAGCAGCGCCGAATAGACCGCGGACTCCAGGCCGACCGAGATGCCGGACAGGATGACGGTGGCGGGGCCGGTGAGCGAGCTCTCGCCGATCTCCCGGACCGGGCGCCGGTTGGTCTCGGTGAAGTAGCCGGTGAGGATCTGGATGGCGCTGGCCAGGACCAGGCCGACGAGCACCGCGCCGATGGCGATCAGGCGCGGGTCGGCGGTGAGCGCGGCGACGTCCGCGGACGCGCCGGACAGCTGGGCGAAGCTCGACGGGAGGTACGCGAACGCCGCGACGGCCACCAGCACGGCGGAGATGGCGGCGGAGATGAAGAAGCCGCGGTTGATGGCGGCCATGCCGGACCGGTCCCGCCCGCGCGGCGCGGTGGCGAAGATGCCGATGACCGCGGTGATGACACCGATCATCGGGACGATCAGCGGGAAGACCAGGCCCTCGGTGCCGAAGGCGGCCTTGCCCAGGATCAGGCTCGCGACCAGGGTGACGGCGTACGACTCGAACAGGTCGGCCGCCATGCCGGCGCAGTCGCCGACGTTGTCGCCCACGTTGTCGGCGATGGTGGCGGCGTTGCGCGGGTCGTCCTCGGGGATGCCCTGCTCGACCTTGCCCACCAGGTCGGCGCCGACGTCGGCGGCCTTGGTGAAGATGCCGCCGCCGACACGCATGAACATCGCGAGCAGCGCGGCGCCGAAGCCGAACCCCTCGAGGACGTTCGGCGCGTCGCCCTTGTAGACGAGCACGACGATCGCGGCGCCCAGCAGGCCGAGGCCGACCGTGAACATGCCGGCGACGCCGCCCGTGCGGAACGCGATGCGCATCGCGGTCTTCTCGCCCGACTCACGGGCGGCGGACGCGACGCGGACGTTTCCGCGTACGGCGAGCCACATGCCGATGAAACCCGTCAGCGCGGAGAACACCGCGCCGACGACGAAAAAGACCGACCTGCCGATTCTCTCGCCGGTCGAGCCGGCCGGAAGAAGCAGCAGCAGGAACGGAATGATGACGACGAATATCGCGAGCGTCCGGAACTGCCGCGCGAGATAGGCGGCGGCGCCCTGTTGCACGGCCCTCGCGATGTTCTGCATTCGCTCGGTGCCCTGCCCCGCGGCGAGCACCTCCCGCACCAGTCCGCCCGCGACGGCCAGAGCGAGCAGCGCCACGACGGCGACGACTATGACAAGGGTGAGATGGGAACCGTTCAGAGCTACCGCTGCGCCTTCGTCAGCGGCAGCGGCGTAATAGGCAGACATCCGTCCTCCTCGGCCAGACGGGTTTCGGTCCTCCTGCCCGGGCGGCGCTGAACGAACCCACTGGCCGTGCGGCGCACTTCCGGGCGGTTGGCAAGTGCCGCTTCCGGTTGCATCCGCAATACCTTGGCCGGTGCCGGGAGTCTACGCAGCGATGCCGCGGATATGAAGGCCCTCACGCCCCGCAATCGAGGCGGCGCCCGGTAATGGACGAACATTTGCACCGCTATCAAGGTGCTTTGACCAGCGGAGTCAGGAGCACGGCGGCAGAGGTCGGCCGGGTTACGGTACGCCCCGATAGCAGGCTTCGGACGTCCGATATCTGGGAGGGCATAGCAAAAGATCGAGTGCCACGCCGGGGGGCGACACTCGATCTGTTCGGATCTTCGAGGTCTCCGAAAGCCCGCGAGGGCCTCGGAGATCCGCCGGAGGTCTCGGCGGTCAGAGGGCGGCGACGCCGTTGGGCGACGCGGGCCAGCTCATGCGGATACGCATGCCCTTCGGCCCGGGAAGCACCTCGACGTCGTCGGCCAGCCCCGCGATGACCGCGATGCCCAGATTGTCGATCTCGGGCATGAGGCTGCCGCTCGCCTCCAGCACCTGGGGCGTCACATCCTCGCTCGGGGCGGCGTCGGTGACGGTCACCTCGAAACGCCCCGCGTCATCGCGTAACTCGATGCGTACCGGCTCCCCCGGGCAGTGGAGGCGGTGCGCCTCCACAGCCCGCGAGCACGCCTCTCCGACGGCGAGCCGCACCTCGTCCAAGATCGCCTCCGCCACTCCCGTACGCCGGGCGATGGCCGTGGCGACCAGCCGGGCCGTACGCACGTGGGCGGGCAGAGCGCTGAACGTCAGCTCGACGGTGGCCATGTTGCTGAATCCTCGGCCGTCACTTGTCCCGGCCGTGGGCTTCCTTGGCCTCCTCGACAGAGGCGTAGATCCCGAAGACCTTCGTCAAGCCGGTGATGCGGAAGATCTTCAGAATGCGCTCCTGCGTGCAGACGAGCTCCAGGGAGCCGTCGTGCGCCCGCACCCGCTTGAGGCCGCCGACCAGCACGCCAAGGCCCGTCGAGTCGAGGAAGTCCACCTTCTCCATGTTGACGAGCAGGTGGAAGTTGCCCTTGTTGACCAGGTCGATCAGCAGCTCACGCAGTCTGGGCGCGGTGTAGACGTCGATCTCACCCTCGACATCGACGATGGTGAGATTGTCCTCGGAATGGTGGTCCAACTTCAGATCCACAGATCCTCCAGCGCCTTACTTGCGTAGGTCTCGATACAGGTCATGCATCCTGGTAGTCCAGGGGCACGACCCGATGCGCGGCATTCAACCACGCTACGACTCCGTGTCTATACGAAATCACGACTCCGGGCGACTCTCCCCGCAGATGCCAAACTGGAAACCAGTGACTCCGACTTCTTCGTCCTCTGCCCGAACAGGCGACCTTCTCACCCGTCTGCTCGCGGTTCCCGCACGCCGTGGGCGCGTGACGCATGTGGAGCATGTTCCAGCACGTCAGGCGAGTGCCGCGAGATGGCCGGAATGGGCCCCTGAGCTGCTGGTCTCGCGACTGCGCCTGCAGGGGGTCACCGGCCTGTGGGAACACCAGCTTGAGGCCGCCGAGCTGGTTAAACGTGGCCAAAACGTGATCATTGCCACAGGGACCGCGTCCGGAAAATCGCTGGCCTACCTGGTCCCGGCCGTCGCGGAGATCTTCGCCGGCGGGACGGTGCTGTACCTCACCCCGACCAAGGCGCTCGCCGCCGACCAGCTGAGAGCGCTGCGGAAGCTGCGGCTGACGCAGGTGCGCGCGGCGACGTACGACGGGGACACACCGTACGAGGAACGCCGGTGGATCCGCCAGAACGCCAACTACGTGCTGACCAACCCGGACATGCTGCACAGGTCGATTCTGCCTCGCCACTCGTCGTGGTCGTCCTTCTGGCGGCGGCTGCGGCTGGTGGTCGTCGACGAGTGCCACGGCTACCGCGGGGTCTTCGGCTCCCACGTCGCCCAGATCCTCCGCCGGCTGCGCCGGATCTGCGCCAGGTACGGCTCCTCCCCCGTGTTCCTGCTGGCGTCGGCCACCGCCAGCGACCCCGCAGCCGCGGGAATGCGCCTGACCGGCCTTGAGATGGCCGAGGTGACCGCGGACGCCTCTCCCAGGGGTTCGACCACCTTCGCGCTCTGGGAGCCGCCTCTGACCGATTTACGCGGGGAGAGCGGGGCCCCGGTCCGCCGCACCGCCACCGCCGAGGCGGCCGATCTCCTGGCGGACCTCGTGATCGAGGATGTGCGCACTCTCGCGTTCGTCCGCTCCCGCCGCGCCGCCGAGACCGTGGCCCTCACCGCCCGCCGCACGCTGGAGGAGGTCGAGGCCCTCCTCGACGCGGGACCCGCGCCGTACGGCGAGGACGCCGGGGATCCGCCGGACGAGACGGGCGGCCCGAACGGCGGCAGGCCCCATGAAGCGGCTGCCGGAGGGATCGGCGGAGAGACCGGTCGTGGGAGAAGCCGGCTGGCGGATCGGGTGGCGGCCTACCGGGCCGGCTACCTGGCCGACGACCGGCGGGTGCTCGAAAAGGCCCTTCGGTCGGGCGAGCTGACCTGCCTGGCCACCACCAACGCGCTCGAACTCGGCGTCGACGTCTCGGGGCTGGACGCGGTCCTCATCGCCGGGTGGCCCGGCACCCGCGCCTCACTGTGGCAGCAGGCGGGCCGGGCCGGGCGCGCGGGCCAGGACGCGCTGGCCGTGCTGATCGCCCGCGACGACCCGCTGGACACCTACATCGTCCATCACCCGGAGGCCGTGTTCGGACGGCCGGTGGAGGCGATCGTCCTCGATCCCGACAATCCGTACGTGCTGGCGCCCCACCTGTGCGCGGCCGCCGCGGAGATCCCGCTGACCGAGGACGACCTGGAGATCTTCGGCCCGGCGGCGCGGGACGCTCTCGACGACCTCGTGAGCCGCGGACTGCTGCGCAGGCGGCCCACCGGGTGGTTCTGGACCAGCCGCGATCACGCGGCCGACCTGGCGGACATCCGCGGATCGGGTGGCGCGCCGGTCCAGGTCGTCGAGGCGGCGACCGGTTGCCTGCTGGGCACGGTCGACGAGCCGTCGGCGCACACCATGGTCCATCCGGGCGCCGTCTACCTGCATCAGAGCGAGACCTTCGTGGTCGACACGCTCGATCTGGACGCGGGGGTCGCCCTGGTCACGGCCGCCGAACCGGACTACGCGACCTTCGCGCGGGACGTCACCGACATCCGGGTGATGGAGTCGCTGCGTTCGCGGCCCTTCGGGCCCGGCACCCTCCACTTCGGCTCGGTGGAGGTCACCCGCCAGGTCGTCTCGTACCTCAAACGGCGCACCCAGACCGGCGAGGTCGTCGGCGAGGAGCCGCTCGACCTGCCGCCGCGCACGCTGTGCACACGCGCGGTGTGGTGGACCCTGCCCACACCCGCCCTCGCCTGCCTGGCGCAGCCAGGGGCCGCGGTGGATCTCGGCGGGGCCGCCCACGCGGCCGAACACGCCTCGATCGGCCTGCTGCCGCTGTTCGCGACCTGCGACCGCTGGGACATCGGGGGGGTGTCCACCGAGCTGCACCCCGACACGGGCCTGCTCACGGTCTTCGTCTACGACGGCCACGACGGCGGCGCGGGCTTCGCCGAGCGCGGGTACAGCCGGGCGTCGGACTGGCTGACGGCGACCCGGGAGGCGATCGCCTCGTGTGAGTGCGAGCGCGGCTGCCCGTCCTGCATCCAGTCGCCCAAGTGTGGCAACGGCAACGAGCCCCTCGACAAGGCCGGGGCGATCCGCCTCCTGGACATCCTCCTGGACGCCTGAGCCGGGGGCGCGTCAGGTCGCCGGGGAGGTGCGTCAGGTCGGGCCTCGGCGGCTGCTCCCGCCTCCGACGTGGCCGGGAGGGGGCAGGAGCAGGGATCGGCGACCGTCAGAGATCGCGATGGCGGCCTGAAAAGAGGCTGTCGTCGTCCTCCGTCCAGACGTCCGGCTCGGGCTGGCGGAGGGGCCGTTCCGGCATCTGACCACTGAACGCCGCGCCCGCGGGCACCGCCGGCGTCGGGACCACCGGCATCTGGCCGGGCCGTCCGGCCGAGGGCAGCGGCACGCGGGCGGGGGCCGCCTGACCGGCACCGCCCGGCGAGGCGGTCAACGGGGGTAGCGGTGCCAGCCTGTCCAGCGCGGATCGCACAGGCGGTTCGCCTTCGGCGTGGACGGCCGATGCCGGGAGGTCCCCGGGCAGCGGTGCGAGGAAGGCCACACCCGCCGCGGCGGAGTCCGCGGAAGCGCCGCTCGGCGAAGTGACGGCGGAAGCGGGATCACCAACCTGTTGGGCGCCGGAAGCGGCGCCGTCAGCCTGGTGAGTGCCCGACGCGGAATCATCGGCCTGATGGGCGCCGGAAGCGAGATCACCGGCCTGGTGGATTCCGGAAGCGGGGTCGTCGGGAGCCGGCTCGCCGGGGCTGAACGTGCCGATGCCGGTGGGGGGAAGATCGGCCGCGGCGGTGGAGTGGGCGCCGTCGGCCGGGGCGCCGGAGGTCCGGTCCTCGGCGGTGGAGGTGGCCGAAGTCGCCTCGGCCGCGGCTGGTTCGCCGCCGATGACCTCGGTGACATCCGGCAGCGGCTCCTGCTGGTCCGGCCGGGGAACAGGGTGGGCCGGCTCCTGATCGGACTGCGTGGCCTCCTGCCCCGAGGCCGTGCTCATGCTCATGCCCGGAATCGGGCTCGTGCTCGCGATCGTGGAGGCGACGTGGCCCGTTCCGGCCCCGGTGCCGATCTCCGTCTCCGGGGGGTTCTCGCGGGCCTTGGGCCTGGCCAGGATGACGGAGGGACGTCGTACGGGGGTGGTCCCTCGGACCTTCGCCGCGGCAGTACCGCCGAGCACGGCCGCGCCACCGGCCACCGTGACGGCCTCAGGCGAGGCGCCCGTCTCCCCGGTCGTCTGATGGGCCCCCGAACCTCCGGGCTGTCCGTTGCCCGCGGTGTCCCCGGTCAAGCCCTTGCGCCGCAGCCAGGCACCCAGATTCGCGCCCGTGAGCAGAAGGACGACGGCTAGCGCGACGTACACGCCGAAATTGAGCCCGCCGAGCGGCAGGAAGGATGACTGGGCCGTCATCTTCGGGTCGTCGGTCTTCTCCGGGACGACCACCGGCTCGGTCTGGTCGCTGCCGCCGTTCGCCTCCGGCAGCGTGAGCTCGGTGTCCTTCGGCAGTTCCGTGTCCTTGGGCAGCGTGGTGTCCGTGGGCAGTGCCGGTTCAGGCTTCGGCTCGGCGGTGGGCCGGTGCGCCTTCGGGGTCTTGTCGACGGGCGGCCTGGCCGCCGACTGGTCCGGCTTCTTCGAGGGCGTCGGAGAGGGGCTCGGGGAGGCCTTCGGGGCGGGAACGGCCACGTCAGGGGCCGAGGAGCGCTGAGATCCGACCGTGCCGCCGGCGCCGTCCGATCGGAACGCCCGGACGGAGACGTCCACCTTCCGCCCGCCCAGACCGGCCGGAAGCGCGAGGCTCGCCTGACAGGTCGAACCCGAGCAGGCGGAGTCGGCGGAGACGGAGCCGGACTTGCCGGCCTTGACCGAGGTGATCTCGTAGGACTGGAGATCCGGTTCGGCGCCCTTCGCCCAGCTGACCTGGATCGTCGAGGCGTCTTTGAGCTGCGCCTCGACCCCGGACGGCGCCTCCGGCGGACGGCTGAGCACGAAGGTCGAGGTGGCGTAGGTCTTGTGCGTGACCTCACCGAACAGGCTGACCGTGAACGTGCCGTTGGGGGCATCGCCGGGGTCGAAGGAACCGCTGATCGTCTGGTTCGCACCCCCGGAGGCGATCTTCTGCCGGGACACGGAAGGGCCCTCGACGTACAGGGACATGCTGACCTGATACCAGTCCGTCTTGGCGGACACGGTCACCGGGGACGACTGAAGGACCTCCCCGTTCCCGGGCGACAGGATCTCGGCGTCGGCCGCGTACGCCGGTGCGGCACCGGCCACCAGCGCGGATGCCAGAGCCGTCGAAACGATCACCGCCGCTGTGCCCAGCCTGCGAACTCTGGTCACGACGCATCCCTTCGTGGAGAACCGTCCGCCCTCGGCCGCCTCCGCCGATGCATACGGCGACTGAGAGTACGCGGCACTTTATGCCAGCCGTCCGCTCTTGGACCTTATGTCTAAGAAGTCGTGATTCTATTGCGACACAAGTGGTGTGACACTACGGAAGCTCCAGAGAGCCTCTCTGCTGGTCGCGCCTCATCGTGGCTCGACGGGTGTCAGCGGCGGGACGGCGGCTTCAACGACGGCCGCCGCCGTCAGGCAGAGATCCTCGCGGAATCGAGGACCGATGATCTGCACCGCCTGCGGCAGCCCACCCGCTCCACCGGTGGGCACGGCCACCGCGGGCAGCCCCAGCAGGTTCGCGGCCACGCTCATCCGCATGGACGCCGGCCAGCCCGTGAGCCAGGCCGGATCGAGGTCGGCTCCCACGGTGAACGCCGGTCTCGTACAGATCGGCGCGAGGATCAGAGGCGTCCGGCGCATCCATCCGGCCCAGAGTTGCGCGATCGTGGCTCTCTCCATCATCGGGTCGAACGCCGGCTCACCCATGGCGGCCGTCCAGATGGGCTCGTAGGCGGCCCAGAAGCGGACGAACGCGTCGGACGCCAACTCGTGCACCGGCGGCTGTTCGTCGTGCACGCGTCCGAACCTCGACATGATCTGGGTGTAGATCTCCCCTGCTCTTTCGAGTGCCGGCGCCTCGGCCTCCTCGACCGAATATCCGGCGTCGGACAGGATCCCGGCCGCCGTGCGGACGGCCTGAGTGACATCGGGATGCGAAGGAACTCCCCCCGGATGGGCGACGACCGACACGCGAATCGGGTCGGTCATTCGCGGCCCTTCCAGACAGACCGGGGCGTACCACGGGTCCCCTCCCGGCCGTCCGCACATGTGCCGGAACGCCAGTCGCAGATCGCGTACGTGCCGGGCGACGGGCCCGTGCACCCCCAACAACTGGAACGCGAACGGAGTCTGCTGCCGGACGTTCCCAGCGGCCACCTGCGCCACCCGGCCCAGTGAGGGCTTCAGCGCCGCGACCCCGCAGCACTGCGCCGGCCAGCGCAGCGAGCCGGCGCCGTCGTTGCCCATGCCCAGCGGGGACATCCCCACGGCCACGGCGGCCGCGTCGCCACCGCTCGAACCACCCGCCGTGTGCATGCCCGACCAAGGGTTGCGTGTCGCGCCGCGCAGAGCGTTGTCGGTGTGCCATCGCATGCCGAACTCCGGCATGTTCGTGCGGCCCAGCGGAATCGCCCCTGCCTCGCGCAACTCGGCGATGTGCGGCGCGTCCCCTGCCGCGACCGCATCACGCAACGGGACGATCCCGAGCGTCGTCGCCGATCCCGCCACGTCGATGTTCTCCTTGACGGTCATCGGCACTCCGCACAGCGGACCGGGCGGAACGCCCCGCCGCAGCGCCGCATCGGCCGCGTCCGCCGCTGCCAGCGCCTCCTCCGTCAGCGTCACCGTCACCGCGTTGACCCGTGGATTCACTGCCTCGATCCGTCGCAGATGAGCCTCGACCACCTCACGGCACGACACCTCCGCGCCCCTCACGAGCCCGGCGAGGTCGCTCGCCGCCATCTCCCAGAGCTCCGTCACGGTGCCCTCCTTCCGCCCCACGGCTGCCGTTGGAACCTAAAGCGCATCGCCGGGAAAGAGCAGTCTTGTTCTTCTTGGCTCGCTGATCCGGCCGTCAGCAAGCGGTGCTCATGCCACCGCACCGACCGGACCGGCCTTGGCGGAGGCGGCGGCCGTCGCGGGACCGAGGAGGGGGACCGCGAATCGCACCGTCACCGTGACCTCGGCGACGCCGTCCGACAGCGCGCACGACCGCAACGACGCACCGTTGACCGTCGTGATCGCCTCCGCTCGATCACACGCCTCGTCCGGCGTCGCCAGTGCCACGCGGGCGGCCCCGAGCGCGCCGAGATCGGCTGCGCTCTGCGCCCGGTGCCGCGCTACACGAGCCACGCCCACCTGGACGACGACCATCGCCACCGCCCAGACGGCGGTCATGAGCGCGATCGTCCAGATGGTCGCCGAGCCGCGCTCCCGCAGGCAGCGCGTCCTGTTCTCGAAGTGCCGTAATCTCCTCATCCGCACGCCCTCATGTCCGAGACGGTCCGTCATCCACGTGTCCTCGCTGTCCGGAGTCATCCGCCATCCGCGCTCCTCCGGCCGTCCGCACCTGCACGCTCCCTCCGGCCCGAGGACCGGCCGACGCTCGTCCCTCAATCGAGTTCGGCCGGTCCCGGAGGGGCGCGGTCTCCCGTGTGACTCGGAGACCGGGCCGGCTCCGCAGCCGATGAGAGCGGCGCGAGGACGCCGGGCTCGGTGGCGGAGACGGCGGCAGCACGGAGGCGAACCGGCGGGAGCGGTGACCTGAACGGCGGCCTGACGGTGGCGACGACCTCCACCCGGGTGGTGTCGGCTCCCGTGCGGATGGACACCGTGGCGCCCTCGGGGGCGAGCCGCAGGACCACCGTCCGCACCTCCTCGGCGGCCTCGCCCCGGGCCGCCGCGCGTGCGCCGGCCCGGGCGGCGTCGACGCATCGCAGTTGGGCGCCCGTGATCGTCACCGCCCACAGAGCGGCGGTCAGCACGAGAACGAGGGCCGGAAGGGCGACGGCGGTCTCCGCGGTGACCGAACCTCGATCCCACCGGTGCCACACGTCGATCACACGGCGTCTCGGCACCCGGGCGCATCGGCGCACCACCGGTGGCCTCATGCGGCCAGTTTCAGGGCCTTCTGGATGAGCGCGGCGAGCATGGACCTCACCTCGGCGCTCGTGACCACCTTCCAGAGCAGTGCGGCGAACCCGCAGGCGGCGATCGTGCCCACGGCGTACTCCGCGGTCGACATGCCCGCCTCGGCCCTCGTCCCCGCCTGCACCGTCCACTGGATGCTCAGCTCCCGGACACGGCACGAGACCCGGGCGGCGGAACGCCGCAGCGCGGCGGACAACCGCCCCAGGTCGTGGCGGACCGCCGGCACGGCGGACGCCCCCCGCACGGCGCCACGGACCACCCGGGCGGCGGACAACCGCCCCAGAGCGCGGCGGACCTCCTGCACCCCACCGCCGGCCTTCGCCCACCCGCAGGAAAGGGCCAACACGGACGCGCGTCCGGAGCGGCTGGACAGCGCCCTTCGCACGGCACGCCCGAGCGCCGCCCTTCGCACGGCACGCCCGAGCGCCGCCCTTCGCACGGCACGCCCGAGCGCCGCCCTTCGCACGGCACGCCCGAACGCCGCCCTTCGCACGGCACGCCCGAACGCCGCCCATCGCGCCGGGCGCGCCCTGTGACGGCCCCCGGCGCCTCCGGCTCGCCGCTGGAGGACGGTGCCCGTCTGGGTGCCCGTCTGGGTGCCCGTTCGGGTGCCCGCCTGGGTGCCCGTCTGCTTCCTCCGGCCGGTCGCGGCGTGCTTGCTCATCGGTCCTCCTGACCCGCTCGGGGCGGCCCGTCCGCCCGCGCTGGGGCCAGGTTGCGGGATCGCGGACGACAGGAATCGAGCCGAGCGCGGTTCTGTGGACGAGAGCCCCGCCGACGTGGTTGTCCACAGCCGCCACGTCCCCACCTGTGGACCAACGACCTGCGATATGGGAGCTTGCAGGTCATTCACCCAACTTGCTGTCCACAGGTGTGGATGACGTTGTCCACAGGGTGTTCACGGCAGGAGGATCTGGCCCGCCAGTCCCGCGACCATGGGAATGATCCCGAGGAAGACGAAGGCCGGCAGGAAGCAGAGCCCAAGCGGCGCGACGGCGTGCACGCCCACCCTTCGCGCCGCGGCCGACGCGGTCGCCCGAGCCGTACGCCGGGCGTCGTCGGCGAGCCGCGTGAGGACGTCGGCCACCGGTGCACCGCTCTGCGCGGCCCGGACCATCGTCCTGGCCAGGGCGGCGAGCGCGGGCTCGTCGGCCAGGGCGGCCCAGGCCTCCTCCGGAGGAGCACCGAGGCGCATCTGAGCGCCGGCCCACGAGAGGCGTTCGCCGACGGGGCCCGCGATGGCGACCGCGGTCGTCTCGACGGCCCCGCTCATCGGTTGCCCGGCTCGCAGACAGGCGACGATGAGGTCGACGGCGAACGGAAGGTCGGCCCCGATGCGTTCCCGGCGTCGCCTGACTTCGGCGGGCTCCCGCCTGCGCACGGCGACGAAAACGCCGACGGCCGTCGCCGTCCCCGCAAGCGCTCCCACCGGCCCTCCCACGAGGAGGAGGACCGCGAGTCCCACGGGTGCGGCGATGGCCACTCCTCGACGCGACGCGCTCGCGTCCGCCGGCGCGTGGCCCGGCGGTCCCTGCACCGGCGCTTGCGGGGACGGCACCGACGACGAGATGGCGTTCAGGCGCGCGGCGGGCGAACGGGCGACCGGCCAGGTCAGCACCGCCAGCGTGGTCAGGACCCCGGCCAGCACGGCGATCATGTCTCGCGCCCCCTTTCCGGCATGCTCATCGGGGAGCGGATCCCGGCGGCTCTTCCGCCCGGGCGACGAGCCTGTGTGTCCACCAGACGCCGGCGGCGTCGAGCGCGAGCCCGACGACCAGGCAGGCGAACCCCGCCGGGCCGCCGAGCAGGAACGCCAGCGGATTCATGCCGAGTCCGGCGGCCATCAGCAGGCCGAGCACGGGCAGGCCCGCGAGCATCCGGGCGGTCGCCCGAGGTCCGGAAAGCTGTGCGGCCACCTCCTCCCGGTGGGCCTGCGCCTCCCGCAGGGACACGCTCACCCGCTCCACCAGCGCGGTCAGGCCGCCGCCCACGGCCACGCTCACCCGCCAGCACGCGGCCAGCCTGACCAGGCCCTCACCACCGCGGGCAGGCGCGGCGTCCGACAGGGCCGCGGCGACGTCGCCGCCGTCCCGGGCGGCGGCGACCACCGGGGCGAGCGCGGCGGGGTCCGGCAGGCTGACCGAGGAGACCGCCCGCGCGATGGCGTCGCCGGGAGGCCTGCCCGCCGACAGCTCGGCGGCCAGGCTCTGGCACAGCTCGATGGACGCCGCACGCCAGGCCGCCGCCGTCGCGCCGGGTCGTGGACGGCGGGTGAGCGCCGCCAAGAACCGGCGCAGGTCCCTTGCCGGCCTCGTTCCGGTGAGCGATGCGAGCCGCGTCGTCCCGGAATTCGGCCCGGCCCACACCCAGGTGGCGAGGGCGGCGACGAGCACCGCGACCAGCCCCATGACAGGCCCGCCCGGCGGCGTCATGAGGGCCACGACCCCACGCACCGTCGACGCAGCACGTCGAAGGACGGGCCTCGGCTCGCCCGGCCGTGCGGGTCGAGGGTCACCGCCGGAAGCGCCGTCACCAGGCCGGACGTGCCGCGTTCGAGCACGCAGATCTCCGCCACGCGACGACGTCCACCGCCCGCGTCCCGCACGAGGTGGATGACGAGGTCGAGCGCGGCGGCGATCTGGCTGTGCACCGCCTCCCTCGACAGGCCCGCGGCGCAGGCCAGGGCCTCCAGCCGCGCGGGCACGTCGGCGGCGTTGTTGGCGTGCAGCGTCCCGCAGCCCCCCTCGTGGCCCGTGTTGAGCGCCGCCAGGAGATCGACGACCTCCGCTCCCCGCACTTCGCCCACCACCAGGCGATCGGGCCGCATCCGCAGGGCCTGCCGTACGAGATCGCGCAGCCCGACCCCGCCCGCGCCCTCCAGGTTCGGCGGCCGGGCCTCCAGCCGTACGACGTGAGGGTGCGGGGGTTGCAGCTCGGCGGAGTCCTCGACCAGCAGCAGGCGCTCCGCCGGGCCCGCGAGGGAGAGCATGGCACTCAACATGGTCGTCTTGCCGGTGCCGGTTCCTCCGGTGACCAGGAACGCCAGCCGTGCCGCCATGATCGCGCGGAGCACGGCGGCTCCGTCCCCCGCGGCGAGTTCCTCCACCGTGAACGCCCGGCGCGAGGGCAGCCGCAGGGACAGGCAGGTCCCCTCCGCCGCGATGGGCGGGAGCACCGCGTGCAGGCGCACGCCGCCGGCGAGCCGGGCGTCCACATAAGGGCAGGCGTCGTCGAGGCGACGTCCGGCCGACGCGGCCAGGCGCTGGGCGAGCCTGCGGACCTCGTCGTCTGCCGGGAAGGTCACGCTCGTCCTGCGCAGGCCGTCCCCGTCGTCCACCCACACCTCGCGTGGCCCGTTGACCAGGACGTCAGTGACGCCCGGCTCGGCCAGCAGGCTCTCGAGGGGCCCCGCGCCGATGAGATGGGCGCGCAGCGTGCGTGCGACGGCCAGGACCTCGGCGTCGCCGAGCACGGCGCGCTCCGCGCGCAGGGCCGCCGCCACCTGGGCCGCGGTGGGTACGGCGCCGGTCTGCGACAGCCGTACCCGGACCGCCTCGACCAGGTCGGCGCCCACGCCGGGAACGGTCACCGGGCCTTCGCGGGTCATGGGCCGTCCGCCCCGATGGAGGGCCGGCCCGTCCTGCCGGCCGGGAAGCCGTCCAGCAGGGCATCGATCAGCTCCCCGCAGAAGCGGCCCAGCGGGGAGCGGCGCAGCGGCGGCGGATCGCCCCGATCCAGCGTCTCCACGAGCCCGCGCACCTCCGGGAGCACGCCCGCGCAAGGGACCGACAGAGAGGCCGCGACGACCTCCGGGTCGAGCGTGCCCGCGCGCATCACCAGGCGCAGGTCCCCGGTCCCCGGCCGCAGCAGCGTCACCGTCTGGGCCGCCGCGAGCGCCCCCCGCAGGTCCGCGGGAACGACGACGATCGTCGCGGCGGCCCTGGCGAGGGCCTCCGCCTCGCCTTCGCCGACGTGCCTCGGCAGGTCGACCACGACCAGGTCGCAGCCGCGCCGCGCGGCGTCGAGCACGACGCGCATCGCCTCCCGGGGTATCCGCACCGGCTCGCCGCGGTGTGCCGACAACACCGTCAGTTCGCCGAAGGTGGGCAGCGCCTCCTGCAGGGCGGCGAAGCTCACCCTGCCCTCCCTTCCGACGACGTCGGGCCAGCGGGCACCCAGGGCCTCCTCCTGGCCGAGCAGTACGTCGATGCCTCCGCCAAGCGGATCGGCGTCGACGAGAAGCGTTCGCAGCCCGGCGCGGGACGCCGTCAGCGCCAGGGACGCCGCGAGGACGCTGGCACCGGCGCCTCCTTTCCCCGCGGCGACGCACACGACCGTGCCCGCCCTGGTGGCGGGTTCGGCCGCGTCGCCGAACTCCTCCACGAGGAGGCGCTCGGCCTCGGGCAACTCCAGCACGGTGTGCGCCCCGACGGCGACGCACCTGCGCCACATGTCGGGGTCGTCGGCCGTCCGCGTCACGACGACCACGTTCTGCCGGGCCGGCGGACCCGTCGCGGCGAGCTCATCGGCCAGGTCGCCGCCGACCACGACCAGCGGCGCCCGTGTCCAGTACGGCCTGGCGTGGGCGGCCGCGTGGGCCACGTCGAGTTCGACGCCCGCGGCGGCGGCGATGCGGAGCAGATCGTCGAGGAGTTCCTGGTCGTCGGTTATGGCCAGTGGGCGTGGCATCGGTGCCTCCCTGTCGTCCGGGACGACTCGGCGTTCGGGAGGACCACAATGCGGGCGACCGCCACCGGCCCGGGGCGGCGAACCACGTTCTGTGGACGAAACCCCGCCTGTGGACACGACCGAGCGGTTCGCTCTGATCGGCAGAGCCCGCCATAAAGATCAAGAAAAGGGGCGACCCCCGCCGGGGGGGATAGCGGGGGTCGCCGTAGCGGTCCGGCTCTGGGGGGGTAGAGCCGGTCCCGTATTACAAGAAAGCTTTAAACAAGAGACCAGGGCATGGCAAGGGTCCGACACCCCCAGGGACGCTCGCCGTTCCGAATCAGAGACACACCGTATGCTGCCTGATCACGAGAGGGACGTCGAGGACCCCGTCGAATCTGAGTAAAACTTTTTCCAAAAGTCAGTGTGACATGTCGACAGGTGCGGTCGCAACGGGTGAGGACGACAGCCACAAGGAGTCACGCACCGCATCCTTCATGCCGACATACGGCATAAATGGGGACAGAAGTACAGGAATGACGTACGTGACTCGTTAAAGCTCTTGGAACCGGGGGTTTTCATCCCGGGGGAACGGACGTAAAAAGGGATTACGGACCTGCGGGTCCGCGTACGGCATCGGGTACCCACGCGCGACCAGCCGCGGGAGGCGTGTCGAGACGGGCTTGACCCGCTCCGACAAATTCAGGTGCACGCTTGGTAGCCCGGTGACACGTACTGGCGACGGCGTCCCATACCAGGGACGCCGTCTGCTTTGTCCGCAGTCGGCGGCCGGGGCGGGCGCGTCAGCGCGACATGGCCTCGCAGATCGCCGTCGTCTCGCGCACGCCGTGGACGACCGCCGAGGCACAGTGCCGCACCCACGTTCCGACGCCCTCGCCCGTCCCCTTCAGGTACGCCCTGAGGCTTTCGGCGTACGCGTCACCGAGGTCGGCGTGGCCCACCTCGACGACGGCCAGCGACTTGGGGTCCAGACCGAGGTCGACCAGCGTGAGCCGCTCGGCGGCCCGGGCGACCAGGCCGTCGGCCACGCCGAAGGGACGCAGCACCGCCAGCTCCGCGTGCACGATCGCGGCGAGCACGAGGGCGGGCGCCGTGGCGGAATCCGTGACAAGCCCGGCGAGGGCCGACATACGCGCCGCGGTCTCCTCCGGTCCGGGCGCCGGGCCGAGCCCGAGCGGATCGGCGGTCGTGGGCTCGGTGCGCGGCCTGCCGGGCTCGGCGGTCAGACCTGCCGCCGCGAGCGCGTGCAGCCGGGCGAGCACCTGGCGTGGCGCCGACCGCCACGTCGGGGCCAGCCGGCCGAGTTCGGCCGAGGCGCGCAGCGCGCCCTGCACGACGGGGTCGGTCACCTCGCCCATGCGCAGCGGCTCGAGCGGCACGTCCACGCCCTCGATCGCGGCGGAGGCACGCGCGCCGCGCAGGGCCGACTCGGCCGACACCTCGGGACTGCGCCGGCGCAGCACCCGGTGACGGTAGAGCCGGTCGACGGCCTCGCGGGCCTCCTGCACGGCCTCGGGCACGCCGGGCAGCCCGGCGATCACGGCCAGGGGATCGCTCACAGCCCCCGACCATACCCGCCGGTAGAACGTCGTTCGCCGAGGAGGTGCGGCCGTTCACCGCACAACGGCGACACCGGTCTCGGCGGGCTCCTCGCCTGCGGCTAAATTTGCAGGCCAAAGGCCGGTAACCGGACAAAACGCCCCCAGCCCGATTACTTGTACTTGACGCCGCTCGCCTGGTGAAGTGGGACACGACATACCCCTGCTTGGCCGAGGCGGCCGAACGAGAGACAACCTTTTAGACGCTGAAGGAGCACGGAGTGGCCACCGAGACCCCCGGTCAGGAAACCCAGGAGACGCTGTCGAACCTGCTGAGCGAGACGCGCCGGTTCGAGCCCCCGGCGGACCTGGCGTCGGCCGCGAACGTCACGGCGGACGCCTACGAGGAGGCCGCCCGGGACCGGCTCGCCTTCTGGGAGCGCGCCGCGGAGCGGCTGACGTGGGCGGAGCGCTGGGACACCACGCTGGAGTGGGAGCCGCCCTTCGCCAAGTGGTTCATCGGCGGCAAGCTCAACGTCGCCTACAACTGCGTCGACCGCCACGTGGAGGCCGGCCGCGGTGACAAGGTCGCCTACTACTGGGAGGGCGAGCCGGAGGGCGACAGCCGTACGATCACCTACGCCGACCTGCAGAAGGAGGTCGCGAAGGCGGCCAACGCGCTGCAGGAGCTGGGGGTGCGCAAGGGCGACCGGGTCGCGGTCTACATGCCGATGATCCCCGAGTTGCCGATCACCCTGCTGGCCTGCGCCCGGATCGGGGCGATCCACTCGGTGGTCTTCGGCGGATTCTCCGCCTCCGCCCTGAAGAGCCGCATCCACGACGCGGACGCCAAGGTCGTCGTCACGGCCGACGGCGGCTTCCGTCGCGGCGCGCCGAGCGCGCTCAAGCCGACGGTCGACGAGGCGGTCGCCGAGTCCCCCGGCGTCGAGCATGTCCTCGTGGTGCGCAGGACCGGCCAGGACGTGGCGTGGAGCGAGCGGGACGTCTGGTGGCACGACCTCGTGGAGCGCCAGCCGGCCGAGCACGAGCCGGTGCCGCACGACGCCGAGGACCCGCTGTACATCCTCTACACCAGCGGCACGACCGGGAAGCCCAAGGGCATCCTGCACACCACCGGCGGCTACCTCACCCAGGTCGCCTGGACCCACGACGCGGTCTTCGATCTCAAGCCCGAGACCGACATCTACTGGTGCACGGCCGACATCGGCTGGGTGACCGGGCACTCCTACATCGTGTACGGCCCGCTCGCCAACGGCGCGACCAGCGTGATCTACGAGGGCACCCCGGACACCCCGCACCGCGGCCGCTTCTGGGAGATCGTGCAGAAGTACAAGGTCACGATTCTCTACACCGCCCCCACCGCGATCCGTACGTTCATGAAGTGGGGCGACGACATCCCGGCGAAGTACGACATGTCGTCGCTGCGGGTGCTCGGGTCGGTCGGCGAGCCCATCAACCCCGAGGCGTACGTCTGGTACCGCGAGCACATCGGCGCCGACCGCTGCCCCGTCGTGGACACGTGGTGGCAGACGGAGACGGGCGGCATCATGATCAGCCCGCTCCCCGGCGTCACGGCCGCCAAGCCCGGCGCCGCCATGCAGCCGCTGCCCGGCATCGCGGCCGACGTGGTCGACGACCAGGGCAACTCGGTGCCGAACGGCGGCGGCGGGTTCCTCGTGGTCCGCGAGCCCTGGCCGGCCATGCTCCGCACGATCTGGGGCGACGACAAGCGCTACGTCGACACCTACTGGTCGCGGTTCGAGGGGATGTACTTCCCCGGCGACGGCGCCAAGCGCGACGAGGACGGCGACCTGTGGCTGCTCGGCCGGGTGGACGACGTCATGCTCGTCTCCGGGCACAACATCTCCACGACCGAGGTCGAGAGCGCGCTGGTCAGCCACCCGAAGGTGGCCGAGGCGGCCGTCGTGGGCGCCACCGACCCGCTGACCGGCCAGGCCATCGTGGCCTTCGTGATCCTGCGCGGCAGCGCGGAGGAGAGCGACGACATCGCCACCGAGCTGCGCGCCCACGTGGCCAAGACGCTCGGCCCGATCGCCAAGCCGCGGCAGATCCTGGTCGTGCCCGAGCTGCCGAAGACCCGTTCCGGCAAGATCATGCGCCGGCTGCTGCGCGACGTGGCGGAGAACCGCTCCCTCGGCGACGTCACCACGCTGACCGACAGCTCGGTCATGAACCTGATCGCGGAGAAGCTGCCCAGCGCCAAGAGCGACGACTGATCGCGAGCCGCCCGATCTCCTGAGGAAGGCGTGGACGTACGGCGTCCGCGCCTTCCTCGTCTCCGCCCCGCCGCCGGTTCGGCCCGACGGGGAGCGGGCAGATCGCCTGGGGCGTCATATTCCGGCCGTCTGTGGGCAGGTCCCCGCCTGTGCGGCCTCCGGACTGCGGTCATCCACAGGCGAGGGGCTTCGCGTGCACGCGCGCGGACGGGCACGAGATGATGTTTGATAGTCGCAGATAGGAGATCGCTCATGCCCGAGGACGAATCGCTCGGTGCGCTGGTCGCCCAGGCGAGCCATCACATCTCGACCCTCGTACGGTCGGAGATCGAGCTGGCGAAGGCCGAGCTCAAGTTCGACGCGAAGCGGGTCGGCATGGCCGCCGGGCTGTTCGGCGCCGCGGCCTTCATCGGGCACCTGTGCCTGATCCTGGCCTCCTTCGCGATCGCGTACGCCCTCGTGGCCGTGGGGCTGGCCACATGGCTCGCGTTCACGATCGTCACCGTGTTCTACCTCCTGATGGCCGGGCTGCTGATCTTCATCGGCTACCGGCGGCTCAAGGGGCTGACCGGCATGAAGCGCACCAGGCGAAGCCTGCGCGGCCTCGGGGGTCCGGAGGAGGCCGAGGAGCTGCCGGAGAAGGTTCCGGCGGCCACGCCGCGCTCCGCGGCCCCGGCACCGCCGCCGTACACCGGCCCGACCGCCGGCCAGGTGGGCGCCCACCGGGAGTCCGTGAGCGATGCCGGTTGACGAGACGCTGATCGAGGTCGACGGCCCCTGGACGCACCGGACGGTGCACGCGGGCGGCGTGCGGTTCCACGTGGCCGAGGCCGGAGACGGGCCGTTGGTCCTGCTGCTGCACGGGTTCCCCCAGTTCTGGTGGACCTGGCGGCACCAGCTTCCGGCGCTGGCCGCGGCCGGCTACCGGGCCGTCGCCGTCGACCTGCGCGGATACGGCACCAGCGACAAGCCGCCGCGTGGATACGACCTGCCCACGCTGGCCGTGGACGCGGCGGGTCTGGTGCGCGCGCTCGGCGAGACGAGCGCCGTCGTGGTGGGCCACGACTGGGGCGGTCTGCTGGGCTGGACGATGGGCGTCCTCGACCCGAAGGTGGTGCGGCGGCTGGTCGCGGTGTCGGCGCCGCATCCGCTGCGCCTGCGCGCCGCGCTGTTCACCGACCCGCTGGGGCAGCTCAAGGCCGGCCGCTACGCCCTGGGGTTCCAGCTGCCCTTCCTGCCGGAGCGGAAGCTGACCCGCAAGGGCGGTGCGGCGGTGGGCCGCATGGTCGAGCGGTGGGCCGGGCCGCAGTGGCCGGGCGACGGCGTGACACACGTGTACCGGGAGGCGATGCGGATCCCGGCGGTCGCCCACTGCGCGCTGGAGTACTACCGCTGGTTCGCCCGATCCCAGATGCGCCCGGACGGCTTCCGCTACGCCCGGCAGATGCGCGCCGAGATCGAGGCGCCGACGCTGCAACTGCACGGCGCGCTCGACCCGTGCGTCCTGCCGCGGACCGCTCAGGGCTCCAGCAGGTTCGTTGCCGCGCCGTACCGATGGCGGCTGATCGAGGGCGCCGGGCATTTCCCGCACGAGGAGCGCCCCGAGCAGTTCAACGCCGAGCTCGTCTCCTGGCTCTCCGACCCCGAACCCGACCGCTGAGACGCCATCCGGTGCCTCGCCCCCGGCAGCCGTCCTCCCCCTGCCACGAACGACTGCCACGAACGGCTGCCACGTCGGTTGTCACGACCGGCTGCCGCGTCGGTTGTCGCGACCGGCTGCCGGATCGACATCCGTGATCTTGAAGGAGATAGTAGAAATGTGCCCTGAAGTGGCCCAACTTCCTGGTTGATCTACGATGCTCCAGGAGATCGCCGGTGCTTCGGCCGCCCTGAACCGCCCACGCGCCCTGCGGAGAGATCATGCGTGACCGTGACGAAGCGGGCCGCCCCCGCAATGCACGTCCTCGCGACGAGTACGGCAGGCCGCTCCCCAAAGGCACCGAGGGAGTGCCCCGGGTGCCGGACGACTACGCCCCCGCCGCCGAGGAGGCGCTGGAGGAGGCCAGGAAGCTGCTCGCGGCGGGCCGGCCGTTCCACGCCCACGAGGTGCTGGAGGCCCGCTGGAAGACCGGCCCGGCCGAGGAACGCGAGCTGTGGCAGGGGCTCGCGCAGATATGCGTCGGCCTCACGCACATCCAGCGCGGCAACCTCGCCGGCGCCGCCGCCCTGCTGACGCGTGGATCCGCCCGGCTCGGCGCGTACGGCTCGACCCGGCCCTACGGACTCGACCTGCGGGCCCTGGCGGTGGAGGCCGACGCGATCACGGCCGTCATCGACGAGGGGAACGCCGACGCCGGCTCCGCCGTCTCCGCCGTCCTCACCCGCCTGACCCCCGGCGAGTAGCCCGCGCGCGTCAGTCGCAGTCCTGCGTGTCCACGCGGACGACGGCGCCGCTGCCGTCGGTGGCGTCGTTCATGACCTCCTCCGCCGTGAGCGCGAAGCCCGTCTCCGGCTGGTCCGTCGCGGCGGCGAAGATGACCCCGAGCACCCGGCCCTCCGGGCTCAGCAGCGGCCCGCCCGAGTTGCCCGGCTGGACCTTGCCGCGGATCGCGTAGACCTCACGCTCCACCTTGCGCTGGTTGTAGATGTCGTACGACTCGGCGCGCTGCTTGACCCTGATGCGCGCGGCGAGCGGCGTGAAGGGATGTCCCTTCGGGTAGCCGGCGATGATCGCGCTGTCGCCCTTCTCGGCGGTCATGTCGAAGCGCAGCGCGCCGATCGGGAGGTCCGGGACGAACAGCACCGCGATGTCGCGCTCGGGGTTGTAGAGGACGACCCTGGCGTCGTACTGGTTGCCGTCGTAATCGGTCACGTGCAGCCCTTCCGTGACCCCGGCGACGACGTGGGCGTTGGTCATGATCCGCTGCCGCGCGTAGACGAACCCGGTCCCCTCGATGCGCTTGCGGCAGCTCGGTGCGGTGCCCTGCACCTTGACGATCGCCCTGCGAGCCCGCACGAGGGCGGGACTGCCGTTGATCAGGCTCTGGTCCGGCGGCGGCACGTTCTGGCCGCCGATGGAGGTGATGACCTGCGGCCACTCCGAGGTGCTGACGAAGTCCCTGAACTGCTTCTGCAGCGCTCCAACGCCGTCAGGGATGGCGTCGTCGACGCTCTGCCAGATCACCGAGCCGTTGATCTGGTCCTTGACCAGCGGCTGGCCGATGCTCATCGAGACCATCAGGGAGCCGATCAGCCAGGCGATGGCCAGAACCGACAGGCCGCTGGCGACCGAGCCGCCGAAGGCGTCGACCGCCTTGGCGGGCTCCCACGTGACGTGGCTACGGGCCATGGCGCCGATGGTGGAGGACGCGAACTGCCCGACGGTGGCCGTCAGGAAGACGATGACGATGGCTAACAGGGCCCGCTCGATGTCGCCGCTGACGATCGCTCCCGCCAGGGGTGGCGCGATGAACAACCCCAGGATGGCGCCGCCGACGAATCCGATGAAGCTGAAGGCCCCGATGATGAAGCCCTGCCGGTAACCCGACACCGCGAAGGCCACCACCAGGCCGATCAGGATGAGATCCAGAAGATCGCCGCGCACAGTTCCCACGGTATAGGCACGCCAGTCGTCGTGTGCGGGCGTCTGCCGGGTCTCGTCGCCATACGCGGCGTACGAGCACCCCGCCGGCTCAGCCCCGCGCGGCCAGGTTCACGACCTCGGGGGGAAGATCCTCGATCCGCGAGCGGTCCCAGGGGCGCTCGAAGCCCGCCGCCGTCAGCACGCCGTCCAGCACCCCGGCGGTGAAGCCCCACACGAGCAGGCCGCGTACGCGGAACGCCACGGAGGGGACGATCCCACGCGGGTGGCGCAGCCGCAGCCGGTTGGCCGGGTCCACCAGCTCCGCGACCGGGACCCGCTCGACGGCCTCGACCTCGTCGGGAGAGGCGGCGTGCACGGCGCAGGGCGTGTGCCACCAGGCGAGCACGGGTGTCACCCGGTTGTCGCTGCGCCACACGTAGAGCTCCGGCATGGTCCCGACGACCTCGACGCCCGCGGGGTCGAGCCCGGTCTCCTCCTGCGCCTCCCGAAGCGCGGCGCCGATCGGGCCGTCGTCCCCGGGGTCGACGCCGCCGCCGGGGAACGCGGGCTGGCCGGCGTGCACGCGGCCCTTCGAACTGCGCTGGATGAGCAGGATGTCGGGGCCTTCCGGCCCCTCGCCGAACAGCAACAGCACCGCGGCCGAGCGGCCGGAGCCGTTCGCGGGCGGCCGCAACGCGGTGGGGACAGGACTGTGCGCGGCCTTAGCGGCCAGCTCCGTCAGCCAGGCGGGAGCCACGACCACCTCCACATCGTCACACCGGGTACAAGCAGGCCCAGGCGTGCCGTACAACCACGGAAGAACGCCGGAGCTTCCCGATCATTACGGATTCACGAGAACGGGCCCGGACGCACCAGCTTGCGCGCCTCGTCCGGGTCGGTGGGGCCGGTGCCGTACGACGGGCAGAGCGCGGCGAGGGGGCACACGCCGCAGGCGGGCTTGCGCGCGTGGCAGATGCGGCGGCCGTGCCAGATCAGCCGATGCGACAGCATCGTCCACTCGGACTTGGGGATCAGTTCGCCGACCTCGTGCTCGATCTTCACCGGATCGGTCTCGGCCGTCCAGCCGAAGCGCCTGGTCAGCCGCTGGAAGTGCGTGTCGACGGTGATGCCGGGGACGTCGAAGGCGTTGCCGAGCACGACGTTCGCGGTCTTACGGCCCACGCCGGGGAGCTTGACCAGGTCGGCCAGCTTGCCCGGAACCTCCCCCTTGTGGTGTTCACAAAGGGCCTGCGCCATCCCGATGATGCTGTTGGCCTTCGCACGGAAGAACCCGGTCGACTTGATGATCTCCTCGAGTTCGGCGCGATCGGCTCCGGCGTAGTCGGCCGCGGTCCGGTACTTGGCGAAGAGCACCGGAGTGACCATGTTGACTCTCTTGTCCGTGCATTGCGCCGAGAGGATCGTGGCGACCAGCAGCTCCAGAGGGTTGCCGAAGTCGAGTTCGCAATGGGCGTCGGGGTAGGTCTCGGCCAGAATCCGGTTGGTTCGCCGCGCCCGCCGCACGAGCCCCAGGCGGGTCTCGGCCTGGCGCTGACGCCGTCGGGGAGCGGCCGTGTTCGTCGCCATGCCGCAAGCGTAGGGCCTGGGACGACCGCCCAGCTCCCGGTCCACCACGACGGGAGACTTGTCATACATGCCACATATGCGGCCTGTATTTGCCAATTTGTCCCTACGCTGCGCAATACACTGAGCCCGTAGGGGGACGGCCGGCCGCCCGAGCCGGTCGGCGCGCAATGGGCGTAAGGATAGGTTTCCGCCAAGATTGTGTTGTTTCGCCAGGCACCACGCACACGACTGCGAGCCGGGATCGACGCCCATGCCACGTAACGGGACACCCCGTAATGCGTCGCGGAAGGCGTGGGTCACAATGGCTAGCACGGAGCCGGCGACCGAGCGCGCCCGCAGCAAGGAGGCACCGTGAGCACCGAGGAAGTACTGAGCAAGGCGCCGCTGTTCTCCGCGCTCGACCGCGAGAGCGCCGCGGCTCTGCGTGCGAGCATCACCGAGGTGGAGCTGCCCAAGGGCCGCACCCTCTTCAGTGAGAACGAGACGGGCGACCGGCTCTACGTGGTGCTCGAGGGCAAGATCAAGCTGGCGCGCACCGCCCCCGACGGCCGGGAGAACCTGCTGAGCGTGCTCGGCCCGGGCGAGATGTTCGGCGAGCTGTCCCTGTTCGACCCGCGCCCGCGCACGGCCTCGGCGATCGCGCTGACCGACGTGCGCCTGGCGGGGCTGGGCCACGACGACCTGCGGCCGTGGCTGACCGGCCGGCCCGAGGTCGCCCTCCACCTGCTGCGTGCCCTGGCCCAGCGGCTGCGCCGTACGAACGACGTGCTCGCGGACCTCGTCTTCACCGACGTCCCGGGGCGTGTCGCCAAGCAGCTCCTCGACCTGGCCGACCGTTTCGGGCAGAAGACCGACGACGGCATCCGGGTGCACCACGACCTCACCCAGGAGGAGCTCGCCCAGCTCGTGGGCGCCTCGCGGGAGACGGTCAACAAGGCCCTGGCCGACTTCGCCCAGCGCGGCTGGCTGCGCATCGAGGCCAAGGCCGTGGTGATCATGGACAGGGAGCGGCTCTACAACCGCTCGCGCTAAAGGGTCTTCAGGTAGTCGAGCTGGGCCGCGACCGACATCTCGGCCGCCGGCCACAGCGACCGGTCCACCTCGGCGTAGACCATCTCGACGATCTCGCGGGCGTCCCTGGCGCCCCTGCGGATTGCCTCGCGGATCTGCTCCAGCCGCTCACGCCGGTGGGCGATGTACGCGTCGAGCACCGCGGACGGGTCGGGCAGCACGGGCCCGTGGCCGGGCAGCAGCGCGGCGGCCTCCAGCATCTCGGCGCCATGCCGCAGCCTGTCGAGGCTGCGCAGGTAGTCACCGAGGTTCCCGTCGGGGGCGATCACGGTCGTACCCCGGCCGAGAATGGTGTCGCCGGTGAGCATCGCCCGGTCGCCTGGCAGCCAGAAGCACAGCGAGTCGAACGAGTGCCCGGGCGTGCCGACGACCCGCACCTCCACGTCGCCCGCCGTGACCACGTCGCCGTCGACCAGGCCCTCGTCGCCCAGGCGGTGCCGGGGGTCGAGCGCCCGCACCGGCGCGCCGAGCATCCGCGCCAGTGTCCCCGCCCCCTCGCTGTGGTCGGGATGGCCGTGCGTCAGCAGGACGGCGGTCACCCCGCGGCCGTCCACCCGCTCGGCGACCCGCCGCAGGTGGGCCTCGTCGTCCGGGCCGGGATCGACGACCAGCACGGCCCGCTCCCCGCCGACGATCCACGTGTTGGTGCCGTCGAGGGTCATCGGCGACGGATTGGGCGCCAGCACGTTCACGGTGCTCGCCGTGCCCGCACCGTCCGGTCCCTCCACCGGGATGCGCAGACCGCTCACTCGCCCGTCTCTCCTGTCTCGGGGAACATCAGCACCATCCGCCCGTCCACCTCGGCGGGCTCCGGCAGGACGGTCGTGATCGACCGGGGGCAGGCGAGCACGTCGCCGGCCGACTCGAACGCCGCCATCTCGGCCAGCGTCCGGAAGGTGGGCGGCAGCAGGTGCGCCGTTCCCGCCCTCGCGGCGGCGAGCGCGTCCCGCGGCCGCATCCAGGCGACCCCCGACGCCTCCCCGCCCACGTCACGCGTACGCTGCCCGGGCGGCAGGGCCGCCACGAAGAAGCGGGTGTCGAAGCGCCGGGGCTCCACGACCGGCGTGATCCAGTGCGCCCATGCCTTGAGCAGGTCGGACCTGAGCACGAGACCGCGCCGGTCGAGGAACTCGGCGAACGACAGCGTGCGCGCGATCAGCGCGAGGCGGTCGGCCTCCCAGTCGGGTCCGGTCGTGTCCGTCACCACCGCCTCCGGGCCCGGCCCGGCCAGAAGCACGCCCGACTCCTCGAACGTCTCGCGCACGGCCGCGCAGACGAGGCCCCGGGCCGTGCTCTCGCCGGCCCGGAACACCTCGCCCCACTCGGCGGGCGAGGGGCCCGCCCAGGCCACGGCGTGGTCGGCGTCCCGTGGGTCGACCGACCCGCCGGGGAACACGTACGCGCCGGCGGCGAAGGCCATCGTGGCCGTACGCCTGAGGAGGTACACCTCCAGGGGATCGTCACGCAGCAACACCACCGTGGCCGCGTCCCGCGCGGGGACGGGGGCCAGGCGTCCGGCGAGGATCTCCCGTGCCCGCTCGCCGACCTCGCCGGGCAGCGGAAACCCCATGAGGTCCTCCAGAACAATCATCGGTTCGGCCGGCCCCCATGCTCCCCCACGCCTTCGCGAGACCGCAATCCCCGGTTCCGGTGAGCCGGACCCCGTCAGCGGACCTCCGCGATGACCTCCACCTCGACCGGGGCGTCGAGCGGAAGCACCGCCACGCCGACCGCGCTCCTCGCGTGCCTGCCCGCCTCGCCGAACACCTCGCCGAGCAGTTCGCTGGCGCCGTTGACGACCTGCGGCTGCCCGGTGAAGCCGGGAGCGCTCGCGACGAACCCGACCACCTTCACGATCCGCACGACCTGCGACAGGTCGCCCACCAGGGACTTGATGGCCGCCAGGGCGTTGACGGCGCAGATGCGCGCCTGCTCCTTGGCCTCCTCGGCCGACACCTCCGCGCCGACCTTGCCGGTGACGCCCAGCTCACCCTTCACGAGCGGGAGCTGGCCGGAGGTGTAGACGTGGTCACCCGTCCGTACGGCGGGCACGTACGCGGCCAGCGGCGGCACGACCTCGGGCAGCGTGAGCCCGAGCTCGGCGAGCCGCTCCTCCGGGGTCGCCATCACTTGGGCCGCTTCATGTAGGCGACCAACTGCTCCGGGTTGGGCCCCGGGATGACCGAGACGAGCTCCCACCCGTCTTCGCCCCAATTGTCCAGAATCTGCTTCGTCGCGTGCGTGAGCAGCGGCACGGTGACGTATTCCCACTTGGTCATGGCCAAAGGCTATCGAGGCGGGGCGCGCCCGGGGTGCTCAGGAACGCGGTTCGGGCGAGAGCCCGTTGGCCGACCCTTACCCGATCGGTCGCGACGGGGGACGACCCCCGCGTATCGGCAGGTAACCCTTGGGTAGCCTTCCTCACGTGGGCGAGTGGAGCAGGCACGCCGACGCGGAGGAGGCACGGTGAGTCAGCCGACCGGCGGTCGCGCCGGAAGCAACGGGGAGGCCCGTGACACCGACTGGGACGGCGTGCGCCTGCACGTGGTGAGCGGCAAGGGCGGCACCGGGAAGACCACGGTGGCCGCCGCGCTCGCGCTCGCCCTGGCGGCGGGCGGGCGCAAGGTGCTGCTCGTCGAGGTCGAGGGACGACAGGGCATCGCCCAGGCGTTCGACCTGCCGCCGCTGCCGTACGAGGAGCGCAAGATCGCCGTGGCGCCCGGCGGCGGCGACGTGTACGCGCTGGCCGTCGACCCCGAAGAGGCGATGCTCGAATACCTCGAGATGTTCTACGGCATCAAGCGCGTGGGCAAGGCGCTGACCCGCATGGGCGTGGTCGACTTCGCCACGACCATCGCCCCCGGCCTGCGGGACGTCCTGGTCACCGGCAAGACCAGCGAGGCCGTACGGCGCCGCGACAAGCTGGGCCGGAGGGTGTACGACGCGGTCGTCATGGACGCGCCCCCGACCGGCCGGGTCGCGCGCTTCCTGAACGTGACGCAGGAGGTCGCCGGGCTGGCCCGGGTCGGGCCCATCAAGAACCACGCCGACCTCGTACGGGGCGTCCTCGCCTCCCCGGAGACGGCGGTCCACTTCGTGACGCTCCTGGAGGAGATGCCCGTACAGGAGACTCTGGACGGCATCGAGGAGCTGCGCTCGACCGGGCTTCCGGTCGGCGGCGTGTTCGTCAACATGGTGCGCCCCGCCGGGCTGCCCGAGGGTGTGCTGAAGGCGGCCGGCCAGGGCAGGTTCGACTCCGCCGAGCTCGCGCTCGGCCTGAAGGCTGCCGGGCTGACGGACGCCACGGCCGACGCCTCCGCGGTCGCCGAGGCGCTCGCCCGGGAGGTGACCGAGCACGCCCTGCGGACCGAGCTGGAGAAGCGGGAGCGCGTCGCGCTGGAGGAGACCGGCGTGCCGCGGTACGACCTGCCGCTGCTGCCCGACGGCGCCGACCTGGCCGGGCTCTACGAACTGGCCGACGCCCTGCGCGCCCAGTCTGTGGCGTGAACAGTGCGCCGCGTGACCTGCTGATCGAGTGCACCGAGTGAGAGGCTGAGCTGTGACCAGGACGGCGCCCGCGCTGGACATCGACGCGATCTTGGATGATCCGGACACCCGGATCATCGTGTGCTGCGGCTCGGGCGGTGTCGGCAAGACCACGACGGCCGCGGCCCTCGGGCTGCGCGCCGCCGAGCGGGGCCGCTCGGTGGTCGTCCTGACCGTGGACCCCGCCAGGCGGCTCGCCCAGGCGATGGGCCTGACCGAGCTCGACAACACCCCCAGGCGGGTCCACGGCGTCGACGGCGCCGGAGAGGCCGGCGGCGAGCTGCACGCGATGATGCTCGACATGAAGCGGACCTTCGACGAGATCATCGAGGCCCACGCCGACCCCGAGCGCGCCCGGCAGATCCTGACGAACCCCTTCTACCAGTCGTTGTCGTCCAGCTTCTCCGGCACGCAGGAGTACATGGCCATGGAGAAGCTGGGCCAGCTGCGCCGCTCGGACGAGTGGGACCTGATCGTGGTGGACACCCCGCCGTCGCGGTCGGCGCTCGACTTCCTCGACGCCCCCGAACGCCTCGGCCGGTTCCTCGACGGCAGGCTGATCCGCATCCTCTCCGCCCCGGCCAAGGCCGGCGGACGTAGTGCGTTCAAGCTGCTCAACGCCGGATTCGGGATGGTCGCGGGCATCCTGACCAAGGTCATCGGGGCCCAGGTGCTGCGGGACATCCAGATGTTCGTCACCGCGCTCGACGCGGTGTTCGGCGGCTTCCGGCAGCGCGCCGAGCAGACGTACCGGCTGCTCCAGGCACCCGGCACCGCGTTCGTCGTCGTCGCGGCGCCGGAGCGTGACGCGATGCGCGAGGCGTCCTACTTCGTGGAACGGCTGGCCGACGAGCGCATGCCGCTGGCCGGGCTCGTCGTCAACCGTGTCCACCGTCCGCTGGCGCCGTCGCTGTCGGCGGCGCGCAGCTCCGCCGCCGCCGAGGAGCTCGACGGCAGGGGCGAGCACGAGCTGACCGCCGCCGTGCTGCGGCTGCACGCCGGAAGGATGCAGCTCGCCGCCCGGGAGCGGCGCCAGCAGGAACACTTCACCTCGGCCCATCCGACGGTGCCCATCGCACAGGTGCCCGCGATGCCCGAGGACGTGCACGATCTGGCGGGACTGCGCCAGATCGGGCAACTTCTCGCGTCCTGAAGACGTGTCGTCCGGCGTCCCGCTCCACAGCGGGACGCCGCGCCGGACTCAGCCGGCGATCAGCTCGTTCGTCCGCTCGTACTCTTCCTTGGCGGACTCCAGCAGGTCTCGCCAGGACTCCACGTCCGGCCTGCGCCTCAGCAGCGCGCGCCGTTCCCTCTCCGTCATCCCGCCCCACACCCCGAACTCGATGCGGTTGTCCAGCGCATCGGCGAGGCATTCGGTACGGACGGGGCATCCACGGCAGATGAGCTTGGCCCGGTTCTGGGCGGCGCCTTGCACGAAGAGTGCGTCAGGATCCGCACCTCGGCAGGCGGCACGGGAGGTCCAATCCGTGATCCACATGTTCGACCCCACTCCCCTTAGGTGGTCAGTCGTCGTTTCGGCCGACGGGCGCGGGCGTCGGGCCTCCTGGTTTGCAGTAGCCGCAGAGGAGAAAGTACGCAAGGAAACGATCGAACCGACATACCCCGGGGGGACCAAATTCGTGCATGGTCATGTCAGGCCATGTGGCCGGGAATGACTAGTCCCCCCCTCGCGGGGGTAATGCGGTTCCGTGAGGTCGATGCCGGGAGAGCCGCCAAACGGACGTACCCTAGGTTCCGTGCAAGCTCACGGCAAAACTCTGGCATCCCGGACAGGTGCGGCCCTGCGTCTTGTCGGCGCCGCGGGCGTCGCGGGGGTGCTGGCGGCGGCGATTGCACTACCCGCGGTCGGCGGGGCCGGCGTCACGGTCAAATCGAGCATCGAGACCCTGAGCCTCAAGCCGGCGGACCTCGACGAACCGCCGCTGCCCGAGAAGACGGTCCTGCTCGACGCGGACGGCAAGCAGATCGCCCAGTTCTACTTCGAGAACCGGGAATCGGTCTCGATGGACCGCATCGCGCCGATCATGCGCAAGGCGATCGTGGCGATCGAGGACTTCCGCTTCTACGAGCACGGCCCGCTCGACGTCGAGGGCACCACCCGTGCGCTGGTGAAAAACCTCACGACCGGCGGGGTGACCCAGGGCGGCTCGTCCATCACCCAGCAGTACGTGAAGCAGGTTCTGTTCAACAAGGCGGAGACCGACGAGGAGAAGGCCGCCGCCGTCGCGCCGACCGTCGGGCGCAAGCTCAACGAGATCCGCTACGCGATGTCGATGGAGCAGAAGTACAGCAAGGACGAGATCCTCAACCGGTATCTCAACATCGCCTACTTCGGCGCCAGCGCGTACGGCATCGAGGCGGCGTCCAAGCGGTTCTTCGGCAAGCACGCCTCGGAGCTGAACCTGGCCGAGTCCGCGACGCTGGCGGGAGCCGTCCAGGACCCGAACGCCACCGACCCCAACCGGGGCAAGACGTTCCGGGACCGGCTGCTGGCCCGGCGCAACGTCGTGCTCGACCGCATGGCCGAACTGAAGATCATCACCGAGGCCGAGCGCGACGCGGCCAAGAAGAAGAAACTGGGGTGGAAGGACAAGGAGATCCCCGGCGGCTGCGAGGAGAGCGACTACCCGTACTTCTGCCTGTACGTGCGCAACGAGATCCTCAACGACACGCAGTTCGGCAAGACCAAGAAGGCCCGTCAGGACTTCCTGGCCCGCGGCGGCCTGACGATCCGCACCACGCTGAACCGGAAGATGCAGAAGGCCGCCGAGACGGCGATCAAGAAGTACGTCCACCCGTCCGACAAGCCGGTCGCCTCCGAGGCTCTGGTCGAACCGGGCACGGGTGCCATCCGGGCGATGGCCGCCAGCCGGAAGTTCGGCACCAGCAAGAAGAAGAACGAGATGTCGATCAACGTCGTGGCCGACGCGCTGCACGGCGGCGGCGCGGGCTTCCAGGCGGGATCGACCTTCAAGGTGTTCACGCTGATCACCGCCTTGAAGGAAGGCTGGAAGATCAACGACGGCATCAGCACCGGCGCGACCTTCCAGGCCAGCGGTCCCTCGGCCTTCAAGGACTGCGACGGCAACCTGGTCGGTGACCCCCGGGGCGTCCAGCACAACTCCGAGGGCGGCAGCGGCGGGTTCCTGACCCTGCAGACCGGCACCTTGAAGTCGGTGAACACCTTCTTCATGGCCTTGGAGCAGAGGGTGGGGCTCTGCGACGTCGTGAAGACCGCCAAGGACTTCGGCATCAAGCGGGCCGACGGCGCGAAACTGCGCGAGTTCCAAACGTTCACGCTCGGCTTCAACGAGATGGATCCGGTGACCGTGGCCAGCGCGTACGCGGCCATCGCGGCGCGCGGGAAGTACTGCAAGCCCATGGCGATCACGGAGATCACCGACCGCTACAACAAGGTGACCTCGTTCAAGCCGTCCTGCAAGCAGGCGGTCGAGAACGAGATCGCGGACGCCGCCACCTACATCATGTCGGGCGTGTTCACCAAGGGCACCATGTCGGGCGTCGGCGGCATCGGCCGGGACGCCGCCGGCAAGACCGGTACCGGCGACCAGTCCCGCACCGTCTGGTTCGCCGGGTTCACTCCCGACCTCGCGGGCGCGGTCAGCCTCGGCGACCCGCGCGGCCCGATGCGGTACCCGCTCCCCGGACAGGTGATGGCAGGCCGCACGTACGGCACGGTCTTCGGCGCCACCGTGCCCGGTCCGATCTGGAAGGCCACCTTCCTGGCGGCGCTCAAGGGCGTCGATGCCACGTCGTTCGTGAAGCCGGACATGTCGAGGTTCGGCGGCTGCGCCCACCAGTGCGCGCCCCCGCCGAAGCCGAAGTCCGACCGGGGCGGCGGTCCCGGTGGTGACGGTCCCGGTGGCGGGCGCGGTGGCGATGGCCCCGGCGGCGGGCGCGGCGGCGGCAACGGCCGCGGGTTCGGCGGTGGCGACTCGCCGTTCGATCCGTTCAACTGATCTCGTCCGATGGGCCGCTCCCTCGCCGGGGAGCGGCCCTTCGGCGTCTCAGCGCCCTGGCCGGTACCGTCTCGATGCCCGGACCGTTACGCGGACAGACGGGCGCGTACGGCCTGGGCGACGCGGCCGCCCTCGGCGCGGCCGGCGACCTTCGGGTTCAGGATCTTCATGACCTGCCCCATGGCCTTGGGGCCCTGCGCGCCGCTCTCGGCGATCGCCTCGTCGACGAGCGCGTTCAGCTCGTCGTCGCTCAGCTGGGCGGGAAGGTACTCCTCGAGGACCGCCTGCTCGTCCAGCTCCGCCTGGGCCTGCTCGGCCCGTCCGGCGCCCGCGAACGCCTCGGAGGCCTCGCGGCGCTTCTTGGCCTCGCGGGTCAGCACCTTGATCACCTCGTCGTCGGAGAGCTCGCGTGCCTCCTTGCCCGCGACCTCCTCGACGTTGACGGCGGCCAGAGCCATCCGGATCGTCCGGACCCGTACCTCGTCACGGGCCTTCATCGAGGCCGCGAGGTCGGCCTTCAGCTTGTCCTTCAACGCACTCATGCGTCCATCTTGCCGTGCCCGGGCTCCGGTCTTCGCCAGGTTATGCGGGAGGCGGGCCGTACGTCGGGCATCATTGCTGTGTGAGGAAAGCAGCCGCGGTTCCCCTGTCCGTTCTCGGCCTCGGCGTCGCCGGTGTCGGCTACGCCGCCGTACTCGAGCGGAACTGGTTCCGGCTGCGCCGCTTCGACGTCCCCGTCCTGGCGCCGGGCCAGCGGCCGGTCCGTATCCTGCAGATCTCCGACCTGCATCTCACGCCCCGCCGCCACCGGCTGATCAAGTGGGTGCGGTCGCTGGCCGCGCTCAGCCCCGACCTCGTCGTGAACACCGGCGACACGCTGGCGCACCCCGACGCCGTCGAGTCGTACATGTACGCCGTGGAGCCGCTGCTCGACCGCCCGGGCCTGTTCGTCTACGGCTCCAACGACCTCTACGCTCCCCGGCCGAAGAACCCCGCCCGCTACCTGTGGCGCACCTCCAAGGGCGACTCGCGGCAGCACGTGCCGAACCTGCCGTGGGAGGAGCTGGGCGCCGCGATGCGCGAGGCCGGCTGGCTGGACATGAACAACACGACGGCCCGCCTCAAGGTGGCCGACCTCGACGTCCACGTGGGCGGCATCCACGACTCCCACATCGACCGGGACCGGTACGACGAGATCGCCGGCCAGGCGCCCGCCGACGCCGACCTGCGCCTCGGCGTCATGCACTCGCCCGAGCCGCGCAACATGTCGCGCTTCGCCGAGGACGGGTACCAGTTGCTGCTGGCCGGGCACACCCACGGCGGGCAGCTGTGCATCCCCTTCTACGGGGCTCTGGTGACCAACTGCGGCATCGACCGCGCCCGGGTCAAGGGGCTGAGCAGGCACGAGAGTGCCTGGCTGCATGTCTCCGCCGGCCTCGGCACCTCGCCCTACGCGCCCGCGCGCTTCGCCTGCCCGCCCGAGGCGACCCTGCTGACGCTCGTTCCTCGCCGCGCCGTCGTCCCGGATGGCACAAGCAGCCGCAAAGTCCGCTAGACTTGCCGAGGCGCAGGACGAAAAGTCCAAGCGACCGGGGTGTAGCGCAGCTTGGCAGCGCGCTTCGTTCGGGACGAAGAGGCCGTGGGTTCAAATCCCGCCACCCCGACCAGGTAGTTGCAGGTCAAGGGCCTGATCGCTGAGAACAGCGATCGGGCCCTTGATCGTTTGACCGTCATTTGACCGTCGGTCTGAACGCCGCCAGGGGGCACTGACGGGTTCAAACGAGTTCACCTGGGCACCTTGATCGTCGAATCGGTGCCGGTCGGCCATCTCTGGTGGTTCAAAGCAATGAGCGGCTACTGCGTATGCCGCGGCTCGGGCAACGCGGTGGTTTGACGGAAGGTGCCGGTGGGACCGGCGAAGGTGCCCAGGTGGAGGCGGTCGAGCTCGCGGCGGCAGGTGGTCTAGGTGGTGCCGGTGCGGGTCTCGATGATGCGGATGAGCAGCAGGGCGAGCCAGCAGAGCAGGACGTGAGCGCGGATGCGTTCTCGAGCCGGTGGTAGACCGGCCGCAGGTCGAGGATCTGTTTCATGTCGCGCCAGCCGCGTTCGACGTCCAGGAGTTGCTTGTAGCCCAGCACGATATCGGCGGCGCTCAGGTGGGGATCGCCGCAGCGCAGCAGGTACTTGCCGTCGAGGTTGGCCTCGGCCTTGATCGTGGCGTGGTCGATGCGGAGCTTGCCGGCCGGGGTGGTGCGCAGATGCCGGTTCAGGCCGGGCTTGACGGCAGTCTTCCCGCGTAGCTCTCCCCGCTTGAAGTCACTGAGCTGGTCGGATCCGTCGATGAGCTGGGTGATGAGCTGGGTGCGGATGTGCGCGCCCCGCTCGGCCGCCTCCGGGTTGTGGCAGATGACGGACCGTTCGGTGTCGGAGATCCGCACTTCCTTGATCCGCATGTTGCCGGAGATTTCGCCGGCTCCAGCGGAAACGGCCGGTGGTCTCGTGGCTCATCGTCGTCTCCTCCGTAACTCGCGAGCCGGGGACGTCCGGAACCGCTGGGACACGACGACGCGTTGATCGGCTGAACGACATCCGCCGAAGATTCGAGGGCAATTGCTGTCTGGAATTCTCCGATCGCTGTGCGCCGTCCTCGTCGCCGTTCTCGTCACGGGATGCGTGTCGGCCGATCCGGGCTCCTCGCATGTCGGGTCCCTCGGCGACCTTGGGAAAGACACCGACCTGGAGGATCCCGCCGATTACGAGGACGAGGGCGACGCGTATAAGTCCGTCATGGTCTGCGTTTCCAAGCGAATCCGAATCCGCGTCGCCGACCGGCCATGTGACGACATCCAGCCCGGCTTCGCCTGGTTCTACGTGCCGCGGGAGTCGAAAGTGCCGGCCATCGGAAGGAAGGCGACGCGAGGCTCATTCACCGAGCCCTTCGGCGACACTCCGCGTGCCCGCGCCCGAGGAGGCAGAGGCGACGACGCGATCGTCTTCGACGACGAGAGCCGGGTCGAGGTCTGCGTGAAGCAGAGGACACGCATCAGGATGGCCGACGCCATCTGCGAGGACGAGAACGACGGCTTCGCCTGGTACTACATCCCCTTCCGCGGACACGTGCCGGCTGTGGGCCGCAAGGCGGAAGGCGGATCGTTCTTCACTTCCCCATGGGCGGACAGCTTCCGGGCACGCAGGAAGGGCGGCGACGCGGCCAAGGCGGCCATCGAGCCGGACAGGCCGACGGTCGGCACGACCAGGCCGCCTCGCTGCACGCGGACGTTGAACGGAAGATGCGCTGATGCGACCAGCAGCTGCCACTACTCGGTCAACGGAGGATGCCGGGACAACGGCGGACAACCTGGCGCAGGTCGGGTAAGGCCGTGATCGCCCCCTGACAGGAGGTAGGCGCGGGCCGCGGTGACGCGCGGGTTGTCGGAGTTCGCGCACGCCACCCTCACCTCGCACCCGGCTGCCGGCACGCCGATTCCCGCCCACGTGGAGATGGACCAGCCACTCATTTGCTCGTCAACCGGGCGAACCCGCCGCTGTCGCCGTGATGATGAGTCTGGCCTTCGACACCAGCCGACTGTCGACCGCCCGCAGGTCCTGACTCTGCGTGTTTCCTATCTCCGGAGACATGCGCCACCGGGGTTTCCTATGTCTCGAGACACCCGTTTCCTATGTCCTGAACCAGAACACCGCCACCCCGACCATGTAGTACCAGCCGAGAGGCCGGTTCCGAAGATCGGAACCGGCCTTCTGCGTTGCTTCGGCCGGGATGTCGGTTCCCATACAGGGGGATGCGGTGCCGCTGGGGGTGCCCGGGTGAGCGCACCCCGGGCCGGCCACACGACGCCGCGATCCGCATCCCCGGCACCGAGCGCACAGCACGAGCTCGGCACCGGGGAGGGACCGTACGCGGATCCGCGGTTACGTCGAGACGCCCGTCAGACCGCCGTGCGCGACCACTGCTGGTTGGCGCCGGTGTTGCACGAATACTGCTTGAGGATCACGCCATCCGCGGTCGATGCGGACGGTACGTCCACGCATTTGCCGCTGTGTCGTGCCCGCAGCTGGAAGTAGCTACCGTTGGCGACCATCTGGAACTGCTGATTGGCGCCGGTGCCACAGGTGTACTGGATGAGCTCGGCACCGTCGGCGGTTGACGCGCCCACCACGTCAAGGCACTTCCCGCTGTGGCGGCTGACGATGCGCCAGTAGCCGCTGCCGGCGTCCTGGAACTGCCACTGCTGCCATGGGTTGCCGCCGTAGGTGTACTGGTCGACGCGCGCGCTGTTGTTGGTGCTCGCCTGCTGGACGTCCATGGCCTTGCCGCTGTGGCGCACGTTGAGCCTGTAGAACGTCTCCGGCTGCGGCGTCGGCGTCGGCGAAGGGGTGGAGTCGCCGACGGTGTCGCCCCAGCCGTAGCGGACCCGGTTGGCGCCGTAGCCGTTGCGGGTGGACAGGTTGAGGGTGGTGCCGCTGCCGCCGAGAGCGAACATCGAGTAGTGGTCGTAGCCGAGGCCTGCGGTTATCTTGCCGCCGACGGCGGGCCAGTAGGTGCCGCCCATCTGGTTGTCCCGCATGACCTGCGTCACGGCGCGGAGGTAGCGCACGAAGTTGTCAGTGCTGTTCGGGTCGCCGTAGTTCAGGCCGGTGGCCATCGGCGCGCCGAACTCGGTCACGACCGCGCGGGAGGCGCAGTTGCCCAGAAGCGACTGCATGTGGCTTCGGAAACCGTCGTAGGTCATCGCGCTGTAGAAGAAGGCGTAATAGTGGAAGGACAGCAGCGTCGAATTGAAGCGGCTGTCGTTGCAGATGTCCCGGAGGTCCTGGCTGAAGCCGGTGCCGCCGATGAGCACCCGGCCGGGCGCCGCCGAGTTGTGAGTGCTGAGCCAGTTCGCCGCCACGTTGCGCCACTCCGCCGACGAGTAGCCGTGTGGCTCGTTCATCGGCTCGAAGTAGACGTTGCCGTTCGAGCCGTACGTGTTGATCACGCTGGACCACATCGCGTTCCACGCGGTGAGGTTCGTGATCCTGCCGCCGGAGGCGGCGCCGTCCTCCCAGTAGGCCAGGATGACCTTGAATCCACGTTCCGCGGCGGCGTCGATGGCGCCGCGGTAGGCGTTCCACCAGGTCGTGTTGGCCACAGTGTGGGTGTTGATGGGCAGCCGGACGGTGTTGACCCCCATGAGGTATTCCATGCTGTCGTAGAGCGTGTTGGCCTTGGCCCGTACGGTCGCGTTGCTGTCGGACTGGCTCAGGCCCTGCGGGACGAGCGTGCCGGTGCTGAAGTTGTCACCCAGCACAGCCCAGTTCATGCCTCGGAACTGGTTGGTGGCGGCATGGGCCGACGGCGCGGGGACGAGGGCTGCCACTACGGTGAGCGCGGTCACCATGAGGGCGATCAGCAATCGGCGCAACGACCGGATGCTCCGCGATGGTCCTGATGAGTAACCATCAGACGCCATGCTCAGTGCCATGAAATGTCCCATCACTAGATCTAAACTGCTGGGTCAACTTTCACTTGTGCACATTGTTAGCGATAACAAAAAAGGCCGATCACCCACGGAGGCCTCACGCTAGAGAGGGGGCGGGAGTGCGTCAACAGAAAGGGAGACGACGTGCTCGAACCGCTGGTCCGTGACTGACACCGATGTAAATTTCAACCAGACTTCCCGGTCGCGCCGACGCCCCGACGGTGCCAGCGCAACTTCACCGCGCCTCGGCCACACGTTCCGCTCTCCGGCCGCGCCGCGACGTACGCAGATGCGGAAGAGCGCGCCGAGCCCACGGGGGGGAAGGACCGGGATCGAAAAGTGATTACAAGGTTGAAGAACCAGCAATGGCCGTCGGCTACCGCAGGGACACCGGCAGGAATACGGTCACCGCATGGACGAGACCCACCCTCTGGTCCGCGAGCTCTTCCCAGAACTCATCGCGGACCTGATCGCACGCCTTGAGGAGGCCGGAGAAACCGAGCTTGCGATCGTCGCGTGGGATCTGCGTCTCCACCAGTGGTGCGAGTGCGGGGATGATTTCTGCCAGAGCTTCTACACAGCCCCACCTCCTGATGGGGCCTACGGTTCCGGGCACCGTTGCGTACCGCTGATCCCCGAAAAGGGTGACCTGATCCTGGACGTTGTACGTGATCGGATCCTGTATGTCGAGGTGTTGTACTACCCCAGCCTCCGGGGCGCGACGAGCCGGAGCACCGGCGCGGATGGGGCCCAGTACTGAGTGACGACGGCCGCGGGCGGCCCCAGGACACCGGTGGATCGCTAGGGTGAGGCCCCACCCCCTGCTCGATCTTCAGGATGTATCGCGTGCGCCGTTATCAGTCGGTCCTTCCCGCCGTGCTCGTGACCAGTGGATATGCGGCGGCGCTCGCGGTCGCCGCGGTGCTCGCGCTGACCGGTGGCGACATCGGCCTCCTATGGCGGTTGTCGCTGTTCTTCGAAGCGGACGAGGACGCCACAGCCACGTGGCCGAATGTGCTCATCCTCGTCCTGGCGGGCGGGCTGTGGGCCTGGGCGCTGTGGCAGAGCCTGCGGGGCCTGCGGGGCCTGAGGGGCCTGCCGTCCGGGAAGCCTCTCGTGGCCGACCGCGAGACGCGCCCGCTGCGAAGAGCTCTGTACGCGACAGTGGCATTCTGGGCGTTATACGCGATCATGCCGATCTGGCCGTGGTGGGCGGTGGTGCTCGAGGCACTCCTGATGTCGGCGGTTGTGGTGCTGTTCCACCCGGTGCTGCGCCACGAAATTCGCCACGCCGATCTCGCCTTGGGCGCCGGCCTGCTGGCCCAGGTGAGCCTGGCGGCGACCGAGGTGTTCGACGTACTCGACTGGCGCGAGGCGGAACGGGCGGCGGCGTTCGGCGGGTTCGCCGGCGTGGGAGATCTGGTGTGGTCCGCGCTGGTGCTCAGGGCGCAGTGGCGCAGCGGCCGCTGGGGGCGGACCACAGAGTGGTACGGCATCGCCTCTCTGCTGGTGCCGGTCGCACTTCTCGTCGCGGGCATCCCGCTGCGCGGGAACGGCGACCTCTACGACGTCTACGACGAGGCCACCACGGCCGCCGACGCCCTGTTCGTCATCTGGCTGGCCCGAACCGCCCACGAACTCGGCTCCGCACCCAGCAGGCCCGCGCCGTACGTCCTGCCGGCCGATCGCAGGACCGCGTTCACGGTCGCGGCCCGCCTCACCGCGTGCCTGGTCCTGCTACTCCCGCCGCTGGCCAACCGCCATCCGGCCTGGATCAGCCCGCACGTGTCGATCGAGAGGCTGCCCCGCGTCCTGGATGGCGCCGTGGGTGACGCGGTTACGACGGGCTGGCACGCTTTCGAGCTGTTCGTCGGCATCGGCGGCCTGGCCGTACTGGTCCTCGTCGCCCTGCACCGGCAGGCCGCGTTCTGGGTGGTCATGAGCGGCCTGCTCTGCACCGCGCTCAGCGGGCTCGCCGCCGTGACCCTGATCGAGCGGCACGGCCTCGGCCTCCCCCGCGGCTGGTTTCTCACCCGGCCGGACGCCTCCGATCTGTACGGGATGATCACGACCTTTTCGAGGCCGGCCATCTCGCCCTTGTGGTTCACCACCGCCTGCCTGGTCTCGGCCGCCCTGCTCTGGTGGTCGCGCGAGCCCGTACACCGCGCCGACGGGGCCCCAGACGCCGGCGCCTATCGGCCAGCCATATGAACACGATCGCCGCGGCACGCCGAGCGCCGGCGGCGGGTACGGCGCGTGCGACGACCTACTGCCGGTGAGCGGCGGGTCTCGATGAACAGGACACCGATCACGACGTACGCCGCGCGCCGGCCATTGCGGCGGAGCCGGCCAGAGCCAGGGTCGCCTCGGGCGTGAGGGGGTGGAACGGGCCACCTCGAACGTCCCGGTACGCCCGTTCCAGGGGAGAGGTTCGGAAAAAGGCGGAGCCTCCCACGACGTCGAGAGCGAGGTCGACGACGGCTTTCGCCTCACTCACGGCGTGCCGTTTGGCCACCATCAGCGTGATCAGGGTCGGCTCGTCCGCCGGCGGATCGTCCCCGACCTCTTCGACGGCGGCGAGCAGCGCCCACCAGGCCACCCGCAGGCGCGCGGCCATCTCCCCCAGCTGACGCACCGCCGCCGGCGCCGGGTCCGCGGCACGCGCGCCGAGGACGCGGAGCGCCTCGTCGTACGCTCCCCGCGCGATGCCCAGATACACCGCGCTGACGACGGGCGCGAAGTGGATGGCGGCGACCAGCAGCGGGCCCGCGAGCTTTCCGTACGGCCGGCGACCGAGGATCTTGTCCGCCGGGACGAACACGTCATCGAACACCAGGTCATGACTGGCGGTGCCGCGCATGCCGAGGGTGTCCCAGGTCTCGACCAGCGACACGCCGGGGCTGGACAGCGGCACCCCCGCGTGCAGCACCTCGGCGCCGGGTCCGGGCTCCCCGAGCACTGCCGAGGTGGAGATGACGGTGGCGACCGGCGCCTGCGAGCAGAACGTCTTCCGTCCGGTGAACCGGTATCCGCCGTCGACCTCGACGGCCGTCGTCGTCGGGCACACCCAGTCCGATCCACCGCTGGTGGCCAGGATCAGCCCGTCGGCGGCGATTCGGCGCAACGCGCCTTCGGCGTCCGGCGCACCTCGGCGGTGCCGCCAGCACTGAACGAGGGTCATGTAGAGGTGCATGGCGGCGGCCAGCGCGGCCGATCCGGCATGGCGGGCGAGCTCGCCCTCGGCCAGCACCACCTGACGCAGCGGGGCACCCAGGCCGCCGAATTCCGTGGGTACGGCCAGCCGCAGGTAACCGCGATCCTGCATCGCCCGGTAGCCCTCGGCGACGAAGGTGGCGTTCAGGTCGTGTTCCGCCTCGCTCGGTGCGCATTTCAGGCCGACATCGGCGGCCAGCGCGACGACGTCGGCATCATGCCGAATCGGGTTGATCGTGGAAGTCATGAATCGACAGTAGGAACACCGGGCGTCCTCCCCTAGTACGAAATCTGTACCACCTGGTGATTTCGTCTCGGGGTTACGCTGATCGGCGTGGGATCCTCGTACGGACAATTCTGTCCTGTCGCGAAGGCGATGGAGCTGCTCGACGAGCGCTGGACGCTCCTCATCATCCGGGAGCTGGTCACCGGAAGCCGCTACTTCAACGAGCTGCGCCGCGGGGTGCCGAGGATGTCCCCCTCTCTGCTGTCCAGGCGGCTCAACCGGCTGGAGCGGGCCGGTGTTCTGGAGCGCCGTCCCGACGGCAACCGGGTGCGTTACCTGCTCACCCCGGCCGGGCAGGAACTGCGGCCGGTAGTCGAAGCACTGGGCGCCTGGGGCATCCGCTGGATCGCCGAGCTCGGCGACGAGGACCTCGATCCGCAGCTGCTGCTGTGGGACATGCACCGCAACGTCGACCACGACGTCGTCCCCGACCAGCGGACGGTGGTGCGGTTCAGCTTTACCGACGTGCCGGTCCACACCCGCGACTGGTGGCTGGTCATCACCCCCGGCGACGTCGACGTCTGCGACGACGACCCCGGCTATCCGCCGACGGTGATGGTGACCGTGGGCCTGCGGCGGATGACCGAGATCTGGCGTGGCGATCTCGCCTGGTCCGACGCCCTCCGCTCCGGCGCCGTCGAGGTGCACGGCCCGGAGGCGCTACGCCGCGCCCTGCCACGGTGGTTCAGGCTCTCGACATTCGCCCAGGTCCCCCGCCCGCACCGCGTGAGCTGACGAGCACGGCAGAACGCGCGAGCGATGGCGTCCTGCTGAGTCGACGGGCCGAATCCTCCGGCTGACCACATCCGGCTACCCCACTCGGGCAGCAAGACTTTTCCACCGGTGAAGCAGCTATGGCGGAATAAGCTCACCTGGTACGAATGGTGGCTGAATCGGGGACGGAAGGAACGTCGACCGCCGAGGGCTGCACCTGTGCCGTGCGCCGGGGAGAAGCTGCGATTCTTGAAACCGACACTCACCATCTTCCCGTCGCCCGCGTCGGGTGGAGAAGAACGCGCGCGAAAAATGGCGCAGGTCGCCGAGCGGTGCGGCTACCTCGTTCACATCAACGAGGAGACCGATATCACCGCCGGTGCACGCGCCTCCCTCTGCGATACGGCCGTCATTCACGACCTGCCGCCGCACGAGGGGCCGTTCTCCCCGCTTGATATCGGGGGGTACGGCAAACTCACCGGCTCGAACATGTTCCAGCACGTCCTGATCGTCAGCACCGGCTATCTGCCGCTGAACGTGGCACCCGTCCGTAGAGGCGGTAGCCCCGCCTACCCGTTTCCCCATCGGCGACTGCCCGACGGAACAGCGGTCGACCCGATCCCGGATACCGGCACCGGCCCGAACATGTGGATCCCGGAGGGCGACCGAACGATCCTGGAATGGGTCGAGCGGCAGCTTCACGACATCGTGGAGGGCGATGCGCCCAGCGAGCGGCTGACCGCCGAGGACTGGAACGCCCACCTGCGGGCCGATCCCGACGTCATCGCACGTGTCCACGCCATGATCAGGCAGTCGGTCGAGTGGGCGCATCGAGATTTCTACGACGCGTCGACCGGCAGGGTCTTCTTCAGCTACCGGGGCGCCCACTACGAGGCCGTACGAAAGCTTGGCACTCGTCTGGAAGCGGGTCGCCTTCCCGGTCAGCCGGCCAGGCCGGCGCACGTCGTCCGGCCCTCGTTGCTGTCTCTGGATCGGGAGTTGCTGTCCGCCGGGCGCCGGTGGATGGTGCTTAGCCTGCTCGACGACATGCTCCGGACCTGCGCGGACGTCTGGGTGTACGAAACGGACGACTACCTGAAGTCATGGTGGACCCTCGGTGAGCTCGTCATGGCGGCGGCCATCGCCGCTGACCACGGCCACCCAGCGGTCCAGGTGTTCGATCCGGACACGCGCGAGCTCCGGGACAGCGCCGTCTACACAGTGCCTCTCGACGAGGGACACCGCCGCGATCTCGCGCGCTATCTCGTCAACACCAGGCCGGACGGCATGGGACCGGAGTTGCGGACACAGTGGCGTATGGAGCGCACACTGTTCCGGCTCGGGCTGGGTGGCGCCTACCTGCGGTTGATGCGCAAGGCGATGAACTCAGAAAGCACCCGAGGGCTCCGCCGGTATGTCGACGGGATCCCTACGCCGGAGGGCGAGGACCTCCACGGGCTGCTGGCCGCACACGTCCGTGACCGGAAGGCGTATTGGCAACGCATCAACCACCCGTCGCACCGCCCCGAGTTCTGGACCGACCTTCTGCTCGCGCCTTCGGGGCCCTCCGCCAGGAGTCTGCCGCCCACCGTGGAGGCGTTCGTCGGCATGCTCGATGAGATGGTCCGCGTTCCCGGCAAGGAGGCGGCCACCGCGGTCGCGCGGGGACGGCCCGCCAGGGCCAAGGACGGTTCCCGCGTGGACATCGTCGAGTTCGCCCCGCGTCACCTCTGGCACCCGGCGCGGATGGGCGGACTCCTGGGCGGCCGGATCGAAAGGCTCCCGACGTACTACGCGCTCTGACTTCGTCATCGGAGAGGCCGAAGCTCACTCCCCCTTGAACGCGGGCCGCACCAAGGACGGCAGGATCGAGGTGGTCGCCATTCGCGGCGAGGGCCGGCCATATTGCATCCGGCAGACCGCGAAAACGGCGGCTGGAGCGACTGGGCACCGCTGGAAGCCGGCCGAGCCCGACAAGGATGGACCGCGCGGGGTTCCGCGGCGGCGGACCAGCCTCGGTTCCAGTGCCGGGGTTAGGCCGGATCCGTCATCGGAGCCGGCCTTTCTGGCCGCCCTATCGTGCGATCACCTTTCTTGGTGGTGCGTATCGAGTTCGCAGCGAACGCGGGGCCAGGCTGGAATGCCTGCCGGCCGCTTGCTTGACTCAATACATGGTTGTTCGGCGTCGGCCCCGGCCCGCATGGCGGACTTTGGTGACGCTGCTCGCGGCGACGCTGATAACCAGCATCGCCCTCAGCGTGGGTGTGGTGTGGCTGCTGACGCTGATACGCGATTGGCTTCTGGGGCAGGTCGCGATCGTGCTCTTCGACCCGCACTGGTAGACGATTTTTGTTTGCTCGCCTAAGCATCGCCATGGCCTCTTTCTGCCTTTCATCTGCGAGCCAACGCCAGATAGCGCTCCTCGGTGTCGTGGTAGTCGACCAGGGTCCATCCGGCGGCGTCCAGCAGGGGACGTAGGTTGTGCCGGGCCCGTACGTCGTCGGGGGTCAGGGTGCGTCCGCGCCGCGCCGCGAGCACCGCCCGGCCCACGGGGTGGAACAGCGCCAGCCTTCCGCCTGGCCGGGTCACCCGGGCCAGCTCGGACAGCACGGCGACCGGCCGGAGGACATGGGAGATCAGCCCGGACGCCAGCACGCCGTCGGCCACGCCGTCGCGGAGCGGAAGCCGCCCGACGTCGGCGACCAGCAGCCGGCCGTAGTCGCCCCGCCCCCGTTCGCGGGCCGACCGGACCATCTCCGGGGTGACGTCGACGCCCACCACGCGCCCTGCCGCCCCGACCGCGTCCCGTAGCAGGGGGAAAGCGCGGGCGGTTCCACAGCCGGCGTCGATGGCCAGCCCTCCGGGCGGCAGGGCCATCTCGGCGATCGCGACGGCGAACGCCGGGCCGTCGTCGGGATACTTCTCCTCCCAGGTGGCCGCCTTCGCGGCGAAGAACTCTCTGGTCTCCTGGAGAGATCTGTGGTTCATGCTCTTCGTCTCCTCTGCGGAAGAGGTGGGGGAACGATTCGACCATGAGCCTCGGGCCCCGCGCCCTCCGGCAGGCGCCACGTGCGCGGTGCGAAGTCTCCCTCGCGGGCCCGACGCTTACCGAGGTTTTCCCGCCGCGAGCTACTGGCGTTCCCGGTGTGACGTGCATTGTGGGGAGGAGTCGTCGCGGCGGCGGGGGGCAACCGATGACGCAGGCGCTGCACCAGTTCATGGCGATGACGAGCCCGTGGGCCTACTTGGTGGTCGGGCTGATGGCCTGCGCGGAGACGGCCGCGCTCGTCGGGCTCGTGGTGCCGGGCGAGCTCGCGTTGCTGATGGCCGGGTTTCTCGCCTTCACGGGGCACGTGAGCCTGCCGCTCATGATGGCCGCGGCCGGCGTGGGCGCGATCGCGGGGGATTCCATCAGTTACCGGATCGGCCGGCGGCTGGGGCCTCGCGTGCGCGACAGCCGGCTCGGCCGCCGGGTGAGCGCGGAGCGCTGGGACCGCACCGAGGACTACCTGCGGCGGCGCGGCGGCTGGGCCGTCCTCTTCGGTCGCTGGATCGGTCTGCTGCGCGCCCTGATCCCTTTGCTGGCCGGCATGGGACGCCTGCCGTACGCCAGATTCCTCGCCTTCGAGGTGCCCGGCGGCCTGGTCTGGGGGGCGGGCACCGTGGGGCTCGGATACGCCGCTGGAGGCTCGTACGGGCTGGTGGAGCAGGTCTCCCAACGAGCCGGCCTCCTTGCGGTGGCCGGGCTGGCCGTCCTGGCCGTCGCCGGCCTGGGCGTCCACCGGATGACCCGGCCGCGCCCGCCGGTCGCGCGCCGGCCGGGACGCGTGAGGACCGCACCCTCCGGCCGCCGTTGAAGGGGACGGCCGCCCTCGTGCAGGGGTGTGAGACGCACTGATGGCCCGCCCTCGTCCGGGTGTCCGGCGCCCCTGGCGACCCGCCCTCATGTATGTGACGCGATCCTGGCGGCCCGCCCTCGTGTGTGTGACGCCATCCTGGCGGCCGTCGCGGGACAGCGCCGCCACACGAGCCCTTGACCAACGGAAGCGCGATCTTTACCAGCCGGCGGAACCCGGCCCGGGTCTTGATCGTTCAGGTGGGCGGCTGACACACCCTCATCAACCGTTCACAGGGAGAAACACGTGGTCTTCAAGCGGATGCTGGGCGCTCTCGGGGTCGGCGCCCCCTCGGTGGACACCGTACTGACCACCCCGCGGGTCCGGCCGGGCGGCGTGCTCACGGGCGAGGTGAGACTGTCCGGCGGCGACTTCGACGCCGAGATCGAGGAGATCACTCTCGGCCTCGTCGCCGGAGTGGAGCTCGAGCACGGCGACGGCGAGAGCGCGGGGCTCGGCGAGTTCTCCCGTGCCCGGGTGTCCGGTCCGTTCACCTTGCGCAAGGGTGAGGACCGGAGCATCGCCTTCCAGATCCCGATGCCGTGGGAGGCCCCGATCAGCGAGATCGACGGGCAGCACCTGACCGGCATGGCGCTCGGCGTACGCACCGAGGTGGCCATCGCCAAGGCCGTCGACAAGGGCGACCTCGACCCGGTCGCCGTCGAGCCGCTCCCCTCCCAGCTGCGCGTCCTGGAGGCGTTCCTCCAGCTCGGCTTCGCCTTCAAGTCGGCCGACCTGGAGGCGGGCCACCTGCACGGCGTGCGCCAGGAGCTGCCGTTCTACCAGGAGATCGAGTTCTACCCGCCGCCGCGGCAGGCCGGCGTCGTGGGGGAGGTCGAGCTCACTTTCGTGGCCGACCCCGCTGGTCTGGAGGTCATCCTGGAGGCCGACAAGCGCGCGGGCCACCGGTCCGTCGACGCCATCGGCCGCTTCCGCGTCAGTCACGAGGACGCGGTACGCATGGACTGGGCCGGGGAGATCGACCGCTGGCTCACCGGGCTGGCCCAGTACGGCGCACCGTACGGCGGCCATGGCGGCTACGACGGCCACGGCGGTTACGGCGGCCACGGCGGTTACGAGCACGGACACGAAGCTCATTTCCACGGAGGCCACCACGAGCACCGCAGCGGTCCCGGCTGGGGTGCGGTGGCCGCGGCCGGCGCCGCCGGAGTGGTCGGCGGTCTGGTGGCGGGCGAGATCGTCGAAGAGATCTTCGAGGGCGACGAGGACGAGGGCGGGGACGGCGACTGGTAGGTCCCTCCGCGCCGCCGCCCCTCCACGCCACCGCACCCCCACGTCCCGCCGCCCGCGACGCCGCCGGGTGTGACGCCGCCGGGTGCGACTCAGGGTGAGAGGCAGGCCCTCGTTCTGAAGCGGGTGCCGGCCGTGGTCTCCGGACAGGAGGCCACGGCCAGCACCCGGACCGGCCCGTCCGGGAGGGCCGGGAGGGCCGGAAGGGCCGGAAGGGCCGGAAGGGCCGGGAGGGCCGGGGAGCGTGGCGGCGCCGCTCGCGACATTGCCGTCGCTTGATGTGTCGCCGTCCAGGAACGTGATCAGCGGCGTTGTACCGTGTCAGCGGTCACATTCAGTGACTTCGAAGCAACAGGAGGTTACGCATGATTCAGCGACTGCTCCTGGCCGGCGCGGCCTGCGCCGCCGGACTCGTCGTCATGGCGCCGATCGCGGCCTCGGCCGAGACGGCCACCCCGCGGCAGGCGGCCACGGCCGCACAGGCCGGCCTTCCGGCTCACGCCGCCGACTGGGGACGCGACTGGGGACGCGGCTGGGGACACGGGTGGGGTCACCCATCGGGCCACCGTTGGGGCAACGGCTACTGGGGCCGCCCACTCGGCTACTGGAGCCGCCCGCTGGGCTACTGGAGCACCCCGGTGGTCGTCGTGGACAGCGCCTACGACGACTGCGGGGCCGACTACTACGCCACCCCCTGCGACTGATCCATCGCGATAGGGGCACGGCGAGAGAACGCCCCGGAGGATCGCGAGCACGACCCTCGATCGAGCATGCGCTCGGCGGGGGATTTTAAAACCCCAGGTTGTCAGCAGATTCTGCTGACAACCTGGGGCCAAAGCCGACCAGGATCCTCAGATCTCGGATACCGTTCGTAGTCATTGCGTCTCTCTTCGCGCACGACACGACGTCCTCGGATCCCGGAGCGCGTGATGAACGGCCAGGACAGACCTCGCCCACACCGTCCCACCAGGCGGGCCCCTTACGGCCTCGCGCGCGCCGCCGGGCCCAAGCCGCCGCCGTACGCGCCCTCACCCGGACGGCACCGGGGCACCGGCGGTGGCGAACCTCCCGGCCGGCGAGGACCGGAATCCGAGCCACCCCCGTCTCCGGCACCCGGGCGGCATCGCTTTCTGCCCCGCGCCAGGCTGATCCGCTCCGTGATCGTGACCGGGGTCGCGGTCCTGGCCGCCGCGAGCGTCTGGGCGAGCACTGACGCCACCGGTCCGGTGCCGGGCGCGCCTCCGCCCGGCGGCATCGTCGCCACGACCATCCCCGACGGCGCGATTCAGCCCGGGACCGCTCCGTCGAGGCCCACGCCGCCGCCGATCGAGCACGACACCCGCTCGAGGCGTGGCGGGAAGGCCCGGTCGACGCGGGCCCGGCGGCACCATGGCCCCGCCCATTCGTCCAGGCGCACGCGGCCTCCCACCGCGCGTCCCCGCCCGCACGAACCCGGCTTCTAGCCGTCCTCTTCGGCTTCTCCGTCCGCATCGGCGGGCCGCCCCGCGGGACCGCGCCGGCTCCTCGGCGCCGCCTCCGGCCGTTGCTCATCGGCCGAGGACGGCGGACGCTCCTCTCCCGTCCGCTACGCAGCCTGGTACGGCATCGGCGTGCCGGGGGCTCACGTCGTACGCCGGACGAACGCGCGGGTGACCGCGGTGCCGGCGTCGCTCAGGCAGGCGGCGAGTTCCTCGGTGATGAGCGTCTTCTCGACGCCGACTGTGATCTCGTCTGTCGCGAACTCGGCCACGGCGAGCTCATGGCCGAGATCTCCGCTTCTTCTGACGCGGACGCGGAGCGCCGGCATCGGGCGCGTGTCCTCGACCGGCTGGAGCATCTTCAGCGTCGCCGTGCCGATGTCGTCCATGGGGATCGTCAACTCGGGGGCGAACTGCCTCTCGTCGACGTAGGCGATGATCCGGTTTTCCTGAAGTGCGTGGAGGATTACTGCCGGGCAGCTATGCAGCAACTGGGCGCGACGGAATTCCACTGATGGTTGCGACGGCGATGACACGAATCATCCACCATATCCTTTCTGGCAATCACGTCCCCGATCGTTTCGCTGCTCGTTGCCAGGAAAGTTTGACGCATCAGCCCCACCGAAGGCGACCGTACATCCGGAACATCACGTTTCCTCCCTTTCCGGATCGGCCGGCGCGCTATTGATCGCCTGCATGAGTTGATCGGCAAGGCGCGCGGACTGTTCGGTCGAATACCCCTTGGGCACGCGAAAGATCAGGCGTTCTCCGACACCGGTCCGGACGTCGGCGATGTCCCACCCGATCCACTGGCTGATCGCCAATGCCTTGACGCTGTCCGGATCCATCTCGAGGCCGGTCGCGAGAGCCTCCAGGCGCCAGAGATCGGGCATCCGCGACACCCGGCCGCTCAGCACGTCGGTAATCCACTGAGCGGTGAGGCACTGACCTGTGCTTTCGCTCACCGACCTCAATGCGAGCGTACGGATGCTCATCCCCTTGTCCGCCACATAGTCACGGATGCAGTCGCTCAGGGGGGTGGGGGGCTGGTCGGGTGTCACGCGCTGCGACGGCATTCGGTTGTCAGCTCCTCGAATCTTTCTGACCGCGATCGCCACCATCATGCCCGCTAGATCCTGACGACAGGGAGCAAACCCCGACGAAGCAAGGGATCAGTTGTGTCAACAAGATGCGTCATATAAAGCCATCACGCACAAGATTTATTCGCTGGAACCCTCCGTTTCACGTGCGGCCGTGCGCTCGGTCGGATTAGAGTGCGACCTGCAGTCGAGACGTCAGCAGAATCTGATGATGCAGTTTCCATCGGAGAGGTTCGCTATGGCGGGAAAGCCGCAGATGCACCTTCGGAGCGTGGCACTCTTGCGCGCTTTGATGGTCGGCCACAGTCACAGCGTGGCCGATTTCGCTCGCCGGGCAGCACTTACCAGACAGTGCATCGACGGTCTGCTCAAACGAGGCACATGCCGCCGCACCACGGCGGACGCCATCGCGGCGGCAGCGGGGGTGCGCACTCTCGACCTGTTCCGGCCTTCAATGTCGTCAAAATTTGCTGACACCGATGAGAGTTCGTGATCCCGTTACGGGTCTCCGATCCGGGGTCACCTCCTGAACCTCCGCGGAGGCTTTCACGGGGAGCCCGGCTCGAATCGCCTCGACTGCGGTCCTGCGCATCCCGCTTCGCCGTCGCCACACCGCCGGCTGCCGGGATGCGCGTTCGATCCGACAGCAGCACCACCTCAGGAAAGGAATCGTCTCTTGACGATGAAGAAAGCCCTCCTCACGGGGGCACTCGCCACCGCCGCAATCGTCACCCCCGCGGTGCTGGCCGCCGAAGCCGCGAGCGCGGCGAGCACGGCGAGCACGGCCTCGCAGGCGACGAGCAGCATCTCCCGCTCGATCGACACCCTCAGGCGAGGACCGGATCCGCGCGCGGACATCCGCGTCCACCACTTCGTCCTGAAGGGCAAGACGTACATCCTCCCCAGCTGCCAGTACGTCGTCAACGGCGGCGTCTACGTCTCGCCGTCCTGCGGAACGGGCCTGACCCGGCCGGTGTACGTCCTGGGCGGCCGCACCTACGCCCTGCCGGGTGAGTGGTGCGACCAGGCCGTCAGCGGCCTGCCCGGCCGCTGGTACGGCCTCCCCGGCTACCAGCTCGGGGACGGCGTCCACGAGTACGTCGTGGCCGGTCGCACCTACATGCTCCCGAGCTGCCAGTACGTCATCAACGGCGGCGTCTACATCTCGCCGTCCTGCGGAACGGGCTTCACCCGGCCCGTCTACTTCGTCAGCGGCCGCTGGCTGCCCCTGCCCGGTAGCTGGGGGTGCGACACGTCCCTCGGCCTGCCCGGCCGCTGGTACGGCCTCCCCGGCCGTGTCTTCGGGAACCCGGGCCACAACTGGGGCGGCAGCTCCTGGGGCGGCCGCTGGGGACGCGGCAACTGGGGAAGCTGGGACGGTTGGGGCCGCTGGGGCCGCGGCGGTGACCACGGCGGTGACCACGGTGGCTGGGGCCACGGCAACACCGGCGGCTGGGGCCACGGCGGTCCGGGGGGCTCCGGCGGCCCTGGTCACGGCGGTCCCGGCGGTCCCGGCCAGGGCGGTCCCGGCGGTCCCGGTCACGGTGGTCCCGGGGGCCCGGGCCAGGGCGGCCCGGGGGGCGGTAGCTGGGGCGGCCACGGCGGTCCCGGCGGCTCCGGCCACGGCGGTCCGGGTCAGGGCGGTCAGGGCGGTCCGGGCCAGGGCGGCTGGGGTCACCGCTGACCGCTCGCCTGATGTCAGCCGGCGCGGTGAGCGGACTTCCCACAGCGCCGGTGACGACAGCACCGAAATGCTCTCGGCGGATGCGCGCCATCCCCGGGAAGGGCGAGGGGCGTGGGGGTAGCTAGTGGACGTCCCTCGTCCGGTTCGCGGCGGAGTTGCCTTCCGGGAGACCGGATGATCGTGGACATCCACGCCCCGCTACCTGGGGCAGGGGCGCGGATGGAAACGCGCCGCGAGAGAGCGGCTGCGACCGGCATCGTCGCAGCCGCTCTCCTTTGTCCTGTCTCATCCGTGGACCGTACCCGCGTCCCGGTCACGTCCCCCCGCGAGGCGACGGCGCGACGACCGGCGGTCGAACCTCCGCCCGGGGGGCGAATCCCGGTACGGCCCCCCCACGAAGGGAAACCCCGATGACTCTGGACTGGTGCATCGAGGTGGCGCTGCTGAGTCTGCTCACGTTCTCGTCCTGGCCCCCGCCCCGAGCCGGCCTGGTCCGGCGGCGGCCGCGCCTGCTCGGCGACGTCGTCGAAGCCGAGTTGGACCAGCACACGCGCCTGTATGTGCTGACGCAGGTCCGCGCCGGAGGCTCCACCACCACGCCGCTCGTCGCCACCTGGGACCAGATCACCGCGTACGCGGCACACTGCTCCAACGAGATCGACACTCTCTACGTATGCGTGCTGCACGGCCTGCAGAAGTGGTACTGGCAGTGCGGCCTGAAGACCGACGCCCCGGCCGACACGACCGGCGGCAGACGGACTGCGGGGCGGCGGCACGCCAGGCCGTACGAGTGCCGGCAGCGGATCGACGCGGTGCTGGAGGCACTGCAGGATCGGCGTACGCCGTCGCCCTGCCGGTTCCGCCGGCGCCCCCGAACCACCGGGTGAGGAACACCACCCGAGCACGTACCGGCCCGGAACGGGCCCGTACGGCGCGCACGGCACCACCGGCCCGAGCACGACGCGCACGGGCCCTGCCTGGGCAGGCATCGGCATGAAATGATCAATGGATGCTTCCGACCGTGGTGCTTCAGGTGCCCCAATGGCAGGGGTCGAGCGTCGAGGACGCACGGCTCCTGTCCCTCGGCGCCGGCCGGCTCGCCTCTCTGCTGACATCCGGCGAGCCGCCCGCCGAACCGCCCGCCAAGCCGTCCGTCAGGGCCCTGCGGGTGCCCGTTCCGGACACCGCGGGCACCGAGCGGGACGGAGTCCGGGCCCTGGACGTCCTCACCATCGTCGCCGCCCGGACCCGCGCCGCGCTCGGCGAGTGCGGCACGGCCACGGTCGTCACGGTCGGCGGCGACTGCGGAGTGGAGATGGAGCCCGTCTCGGCCGCCCTCAAGCGACACGGCGACGGGCTCACCGTCGTCTGGTTCGACGCCCACGGCGATCTCAACACGCCCGGATCCTCACCCTCGCATGCCTTCCACGGCATGGTCCTGCGCACCTTGCTGGGCGAAGGGCACCCCGATCTGGTCCCGCCGCGGGCTCTGCACCCCCGGCAGGTGGTCCTCGCCGGAGTCCGCGCACTGGATCCGGCGGAGCTGGCCTACGCCACCGGCGCGGGCCTCACCCGGCTCACCGTGCCCGAGCTGACGGCCGACCCCGGTGTCCTGGTCCCGGCCGTCGCCGCCGCCGGGGGCACCGCCGTCTACATCCACATCGACCTCGACGTTCTCGATCCGCAGGAGTTCGGGTCGCTCAGCTACCCGGAGGCCGGCGGTCTGTCCGTCGCGGCGCTGCGCGACGCCGTACGCGCGCTGACGGCCCGCTTTCCCCTGGCCGGCCTGGGGATCACCGAGTACGCCCCCCGCCGTGAGGAGGACGAGGCCGTCCTGGCCTCGCTTGTCCCCGCCCTGCTCGCCGACGCCGCCACCGGGTGAGGTCGCGGGTGCGGGCTCACGCGCCGAGCAGCGCGGCGACCGCGCCGGTCGTCGCCGGATGCCGGTCGAGCAGGGCCGCCACCTCGTCGTCTCCGTGCCCGGTGCTCCCCCACTCCGCCGTACAGCCGAGCAGCGCTGCGACGGCGTCGCACGCCCCCGGGTGCCGGGCCAGCAACGTGGACACCGGCCCGCTCGGCGCGGCCGCCGCCCGGGCCGCTCGCGCCGGTGCGGCCGGCCGTTCCCACGGCGGGGTCCAGGCGTCCAGCTCGGCCAGCGCGCCGGGGAAGGTCCGCCCGGCCTCACGGACGAGTACGGGGACCAGCTCGGGCGCGTGCTGCCGCAACGTGCAGATCAACGTCGGCAGCCACGGCAGCAGAACGGGATCGGGCAGCCGCGCGAAGGCCTTCGACAGCGCCTCGACCACGAACGGCGCGAGGCCGGGCACGGGTTCGAGCGCCTGGACGAATCCGCTCACATACAGCGGATACGCCGGCACGACGAGCGGGTTGGCCAGCAGCTCGTCACAGCGACTGCGCAGCTCGTCCCTGGTCAGCAGGCCCAGCTGCGTCTGGGCGGCCCACGACAACGCGACCTTGGCCGGGTCCCGTGGATGCGACTGCCGTACGGCCAGTTCGAGCTGGGCCCGGTCGCAGCCCAGCGACAGCGCGAGGCTCTCCAGCGTGAACAGGAAGCCGAGCATCGCCCCGACCTGGCGTACGCCGGTGTCGTCGTCGGCGAAAGCGGTGGGCAGCAGCGTGCAGTAGTGGGAGTATCCGGCCGTGACGAAGTCCTCGCACCAGGTGGGCAACTCCGGTTGGCTCGCACGGTAGTAGGTCAGCAGCCGCCTGATGCGGCGCAGCACCTCGGGAGCGTCGTCGACGGTGCGCTCGGCGGCCAGCAGCTCGACGGCGCGGGCGCCGAGCTCGCCGGGCAGGCGCCGGCCGCCCACATAGAGGATGGCGTCCTCGACGGCCGCGAGCGCCACCCCGGCCGTGGCCTGGGGATCCCATGCCATGCGGCGCAGCCGCTGCTCCAGCACCTGCTCGACCGTGACACCCTCGTAGCCCAGCTCGACGATCTCCCGCTGGTGCCGTCCGAGCGCCACGTCCCAGCTCTCCTGGATCGGCCGCTCACCGAGGCGGCGCGCCCCCATGATCGGCCGGAGCGCGCCGTCGGGCAGCAGGTAGCGCAGCGTCCACAGCAGGTCCGAGCACGGCTCCAGCTCCGGGTCCGCCCTGAGGTCGAGCAGCACCCGCTGCTGCGTGCGCCTGGTCAGGTCCAGCCCGAGGGGCTCCAGCCGGTCGTACACGTCGCGGGCAAGCGGAGGCAGCGCGTCGTAGCCGACCATCCCGATCTTGTCGCCGCCCAGGAGGATCTCGCACAGGCGCCGGACGTCCCGGCGGCCCGGCACGACGTCCTTCTCGATGCAGGTGACGGCCGCGTCGGCGAAGTCGTACGGCGTGGGCCTGGCCCGGCCGCGTAACCCGGCCAGCAGGATCGACGTCTCGAACACGGCGATGGCGTCGGCCGTGCTGGCCAGATAGCCGTTGCGGCGGGCCAGCCGCACGATGTCGACGCACCATCCGCGCAGTTCGTCCTCATCCAGGCCGTCCAACGCGGGCGGGGTGGCGAGGAACCCCGACAGCCGGTCGGCCGCCGGCTCGGCCGCGGCAGGCGGTGCGGCCTTGCCACCCCGCTTGCCGCCCCGTTTGCCGCCGCCCTGCTGCCCCTCCAGCCGGTACGGGGTGACGCCCCCGCGCCTGAGCGCCTTGGTCCACGTGGCGGCGGCGATGGACACCGAGCCCTGGGCCAGGCCGAACTGCGCCTCGATGGCGGAGTGGCTGGAGGGAATCAGGCCGTACAGCCAGCGGGTGCCCGTGCGCGGGGCGATGGTGTACGGCGGCGCCTCGGACCGCAGGCCGAACTCCTCGACCGTGCTGACCGCGTGGAAGGCCCCGCACACGTACAGGCAGTCGGCGGGGTCCGCGCCCGACTCGGCGAGGTGCTCGCGGATGCGCGTCCACATGTAACGCTCGCGTTCCTCGTCGACGGTCAGGCGGTCGTGCCCCTCCGGGCGGAGCCGCCGGAACAGGCTGCCGATCAGCGCCATCGCCTGGCGGTAGGTGTCGTGGTCCGCTCCGGTCAGCGGCTGTTCGACGTACTGGTCCCACCACTCCGACCAGTGCCGCACCTTGCCGTGGTGCAGCAGGTGCTTCTCCAGCTCGGCGAAGCGTGGGCGCAGGTCGCCGATCTCGACACCCACGGCGTCCCCGTGGAGGGCCGTCTCCTCGCCCTGTGTGTCCTGCTCCCGCGGAGCCGGACCGTCCGTCTCCCGCGGCAGCCACTGGAAGACGTGGTCCACCGAGCGGTCGACCAGCACGATCTCGACGCCGGGAGTGTCGAGCGCGTACGCGATCGCCTGGTATTCCGCCGACGCCTCCGTGACCGGCGCGATCACGCTGAGCGGTCCGGAGCCGTCCGGGAACCCGTCCAGCTGGGTGGCGAACGCCTGGAGCGCCACCGGCAGCCGGCAGTTGCGCAGCTCGTCGAGGAGCGGGCGCATGTCCTCGCACAGCTCCAGGTAGACGACCTTGGGCCGCTTGTCGCGCAGCCGCCGGGTCATGGCCAGGGCGGAGGCCGGGGAGTGGTGGCAGACCGGGAAGATCTCCAGCTCCTCGCGCAGCATGCGGTCGACGTCGTCGATTATGCCGGCCAGGATGCCGGCCAGGACGTCCTCTCCGCCAGAGAAGGCCTCGGCCGCGTCGAGAAGCTGCCCGCGCAGGGCGTCGAAGGTGCTCATGACAGCGTCGAGATCGCCTGACGGCCGCCGTCGAGGAACCGCGTCCACTCGCCTCCGTCGTTCCTGCTGCGTGGTTCGACCACCCCGTGCCAGTACTTGTTGAGGATGGCCAGGTCTTCGGGGGCGCGCCTGGCCAGGGAGCCCACCAGGGCGCCGGCCAGCGTCTCGGCACGCAGCGTGCGGTCGCCGAAGAAGTGGCTGTGCAGGATGGCGTCCTCCAGCACGCCGATCTGCTCGGCGGTGGACAGGGCCGACTCCAGTTTCTCGTCCTCGCTCGTGGCCGAGGCCGCCGCGGTACGCAGGTCGGCGAAGCTCTGCAGCAGGAGGTCCAGCAGCGCCGGCGGCACGTCCAGCTCGATGCGGTGCCGGCGCAGCAGTTCTACGGTGCGGAAACGGACGATCTCCGCCTCGCTGGCCTTGCTCGTCACCACCGGGATGCGGACGAAGTTGAACCGCCGTTTCAGCGCCGAGGACAGGTCGTTGACGCCCCGGTCCCGGCTGTTGGCGGTGGCGATGATCGAAAATCCGGGCTTGGCGAACACCGTGTTGTCGGTGTCGAGCTCGGGAATGGAGACGTACTTCTCCGACAGGATCGAGATCAGGGCGTCCTGCACGTCGCTGGTGGCGCGGGTCAGCTCCTCGAACCGGCCGATCATGCCCTGTTCCATCGCCGTCATGATCGGTGAGGGGATCATCGACTCGCGGGACTGGCCCTTGGCGATCACCATGGAGACGTTCCACGAATACTTGATGTGGTCCTCGGTGGTGCCCGCCGTTCCCTGCACGACCAGGGTGGAGTCACGGCAGATGGCGGCGGACAGCAGTTCGGCCAGCCAGCTCTTGCCGGTGCCCGGGTCGCCGATCAGCAGCAGGCCGCGGTCGGAGGCGAGCGTCACGATGCTGCGCTCGACGAAGCTCCGGTCGCCGAACCACTTCTGCGGAATCTCGCGGTCGAGGCCGTCGGACCGCTCGCTGCCGAGCACGAACAACCGGACCATCCGGGGGCTTAGCCGCCAGGAGAACGGCTTGGGGCCGTCGTCGATCGACTCCAGCCAGTCGAGCTCCTCGGCGTACTTCACCTCGGCGGGCGCGCGGAGCATCTCGTTGGTCATGTGGGGGTCTCCTAGGCGAGGAAGTTCTTGAGTTCGAACACGAGCTTGCGGATGTGGCCCGAGATCACCGGTGTGCCCAGGTCCTTGAGCTTCTGCCGGAACCACGGGTTGACGCTCTGCTGGCCACCGCTGTTCACCGAGCCCACCGGGATGAGCCGTACGCCGGACCGGTGCAGCGCCTCCATCCCGGCGTAGACGGCGTCGCAGTTCCACTCGTAGAAGTCCGAGATCCAGACGACGGCCGTGTTGCGGGGGTCGGCGACCTTCGGCTGGGCGACGGCCAGGGCCGCCGTGCCGTCCGTGCCGCCGCCGAGCTGCGTGCGCAGCAGCACCTCGAAGGGATCGTGCACCCACGGAGTCAGGTCGAGCGCGCGGGTGTCGTACGCGACCAGATGCACGTCGACCTTGGGCAGCCCGGCGAAGATGGATGCCAGGATGGTGCAGTTGACCATCGCGTCGACCATGGAACCCGACTGGTCGACCACCACGATCATCCTGGCCGGCGTCGTGCGCCTCGCGGTGCGCCGGTAGTACAGCCGATCGACGTAGAGCCGCTGGTCCTCGGGGCTGTAGTTGACGAGGTTCTTCCAGATCGTCCGGTCGAGGTCCAGGTTGCGGAAAACCCGCTTGGGCGGCACCGAGCGGTCGATCACGCCCGCGCCGGCCTTCTCGACCTGGGTGCGCAGCACCTCGGCGACCTCGTCGACGAACCTGCGGATCAGCGCCTTGGCGTTGGCGAGCGCCACCCCCGAGAGGTTGGCCTTGTCGCGCAGCAGCTGCTCGACCAGCGACATGCTGGGCGTGAGCTGCCGCGCCAGGGCCGGGTCGGCCAGCACCTCGCGCAGGCGCATGCGGCTGACGAGCCCGGCTTCGATGTCGGCCAGCGCCTTGGCCAGGTCGTCGTCGCCGATCCGGACGCCGGCGCCCGGCCCGAAGCCGGCCGTGGGTCCCGCCCCCGCACCCGTCCCGGGCTCGCCGCCGGGTCCTCCCGCTTCCGCGCCCGTCCCCGCCGCCGAGCCCGTTCCCGTACCCGGCCCGGACGCCGGCCCCGCGCACAGGGCCCGCTTGAGCCAGGCGGCGTCCTGCTGCCAGGTCGCGAGCTGGGTGGCGCTGACGTCACCCGCGCCGGTGGCGAAGGCGTTGAGCAGCAGCTTCGAGACGAGCGCCGCCCGGCGCACCTCGCCGCCCGGCACGTGCTCGTCCGGTGTGAGCAGGGTCTCGAACTCGGCGGCCAGTCCGGGGAAGCGCTGCACCAGCGAGTCGACCGACACGGCCGGATCGAGCAGCCCGGCGGGCAGGCCCAGGTCACCGACGACCGCGAAGCTCGCGGTCTCCAGCGCCTGCTGCTCCTCGTGGTCGAACAGCCGGGCCAGCAGCCGCCAGTAGAGCAGCTGGCGCCGGTTCCTGTCGGCATTCGCCGGTCCGTCGTCACCGGCCGTGAAGTCGTCGTCGCCCATCGGGTGGGCGCTCGTGGAGATGTCGTCGCTCATCGTCGCAGCAACCGCCCGGCTCGCTCACGCAGCACGGCCACCGCGTCCGCGGCCCTGGCCTCGGCCTTGGCCGCCTTGGGGTCGGTGGGGCCGAGCGCCCAGTCACCGGTGGAGACCACCACGGTCTCGCGCTTGACCTTCGCCTGCACGGCCAGCGGTTGCAGCGTCCAGCGGCCGCCGTCCCACCGGACCAGCCCCACGCACGCCGACGAGGCCGCCACCAGCTTGGGCGTGAGCGGGCCGCAGTCGGGCAGCCGCTCGGTGTCCACGGCGACGACGGCGCCGCCGAGGTCGAAGGAGCCGTCCCCGGTGACCTTGTAGCCCTCCACCAGCACGGGCTCGGCGATGCGTACCGGCGCCCGGTCGAGGGGCGGCACCGCCGGGGCGAGCGCACCGGGCAGGCACAGCCGGGCGGTGGCCAGCGGGTCGGCGGGCTTGCTCACGAAGGCGCGGTCGTCGTCCCAGACGAGGTCGCCGCTGTCGAGCAGGGGCATGTCCGCGATCTCGATGCCGCGGCGGTCCGCCAGCGCGGCCAGCAGCACCTTGTGACGCTGCGGCAGCTTCCACAGCGCGGGCCCGACGATGGTGTCGACCTTGGCCACCGTGACGGAGGTGCGCACCAGCAGGGACCGGCCGCCGTCGGCGGGTTCCAGGACGGCGTGCACCTGGAACTGGACGGCGGTGCCGTGTTCGTGGACGTCGACGCCGAGCACCAGCAGCCGTCCCGACACCGTGGCGGCGGGGCCGGGCTCGCCGGTCAGGACGCCGTCCTGCGACAGCAGCACGGCCCGGGTCCACAGGTCGGCCCAGCGCCGCACGGGCAGGTGCTCCGCAGCGCCGATCGGGCAGGACGCGCGCAGTTCCGCGGCGAAACCGTCCAGCAGCACCGCCAGCCTGCGCAGCGCCGGTGCGCCGAGCAGTGCCTCGATGACCTGGTCCGCCGCGGAGACGAGGTCGTGGTCGACGCCGCGCCAGCCGGTGATGGCCAGCTCCCGCAGCCAGGAGCGGACCCCCTCGAGCGCGTTGCCGGCGGGCCGAGTGCCGGAACCGCCGGGCGTGGTCGGCCATTCCGCGCGCTCCCGGCCCAGAGCCGTGTCCAGGCTCGCGAGCAGGGCGTCGTGCACGGCGCCGGACAACGCGACCCGGCCGCCGGCCAGGACCGTCAGGTGCTCCTGGGTGATCGAGCCGGACACGACCGCGTCGGCGGCCTCGGCGAGCCGGGCACCGAGGGGAGTGGCCGCGAACGCCGCGGCGAGCGCGGCCACCGCGCCGGCCCGCTCGTCGGCGAGCCGGGCGAGGCCGTGCACCAGGGCGTCGTCGAAACCGTCCAGCAGTGCGAGCGCCTCTCCGGCTCCCTCGCCGGCGTCATCGGAGTCGCCGAGCAGGGCGGCGAGCTGTACGGCGAGCATCAGCGCACCGTCCCCGTGGCCGGGAACCAGTGCAGCTCCGGGATCGGCAGAGTGGTGTCGGGCACCTCCAGATAGGCCAGGTGACGCAGGAACCGGCTGAACACGACCGCGGCGGGGGCGGGTTCGTGGGTGCCGTGCAGGCAGTCGGCCAGGTCCGCGCCCTCGGGAACCTCCGCCCGCAGATAACGGGACACGCGGTCTGCGCCGTACTGCAGGACGGCCTCGGCGACCAGGGCGCGCAGGTGCTTGCACGGCGCGCCGTACAGTCCGCCGCAGGGGCGGTTGTTGTTGGTGCTGCAGTTGTAGTTGTGAGTGCCGGCGGCGACGGAGGAGACGTAGACCCGGCCGATGTCCGAGCCGCTCGACACCACGCCTTGCAGCCGGCCGTCCGCCAGTTCGACGAAGGGGACCTTCGCCAGCTTGCGCGGCTGGACCGGCGGCACCACCCGCAGCCTGCTGTTTCGCGCCCACACGGTCGCGCCGTCGGGGGAACGGTCTGTCATGATCCGGAACGTATCCGAGCCGTACGACAAAACGGCTCCGCGCCGGGTCCTCGGCGGCATGGCCCGGTGAGACGCCCGAGCCGCGGTCAGGCGAGCGGAAGACCGGCGCCGCGTTCGGACTCGGGGCGCGGCCCGCGGATGCGCCGCTCGCCCTCCTCGATCGGCACGTCGTTGATGCTCGCCTCCCTGCGGCTCATCAGGCCCTCGGCGGTGAACTCCCACAGCTCGTTGCCGTAGCTGCGCCACCACCGGCCGTCGGCGTCGTGCCACTCGTACTGGAACCGTACGGCGATGCGGTCGCCGCCGAACGTCCACAGGTCCTTGCGCAGGGCGTAGTCCTGCTCGCGCTCCCACTTGCGGCGCAGGAAGGCGACGATCTCCTCGCGTCCGGTCAGGAACTCCGACCGGTTGCGCCACACCGAGTCCTCTGTGTACGCGAGCGCGACGCGTTCCGGGTCCCTGGTGTTCCAGGCGTCCTCGGCGGCCTGGACCTTCTGCCTGGCGGTCTCCTCGGTGAACGGCGGAAGCGGCGGACGTGTGCTCATAGCGCTTTCCTTTCCCAGCGAGAGAACGGACGTTCTCCCTACGTATCGTAGAGAACGAGCGTTTTCCTCGGCGAGGAGGGGCGGGTGGACGGGATCCGGCAGGTGCGGATGGACGGAGAAGAGGCGCGCCGGCGCATCCTGGACGCCGCCGAGCGGTTGTTCTACGCACGAGGCATCCAGGCCGTGGGCATGGACCAGATCCGCGACGCGGCGGGGGTCTCGCTCAAGCGGCTCTACCAGTGCTACGCCTCCAAGGACGCGCTGGTGGAGGCGTACCTGGAGCATCGGGACCGGCGGTGGAACGCCGCTCTGGCCGACCATCTCGGCCGTGCTGGGGACCCCCGCGAGCGCGTGCTCGCCGTCTTCGGCTTCCTCGCCGAGTGGTTCGGTACGGCCGACTTCCGCGGCTGCTCGTTCATCAACGCCTTCGGCGAGCTCGGCCCGGCGTCACCGCCCGTCGCGGCGGCGGCGCGGGCGCACAAGAACACGCTGCGGGGAAGGCTCCGCACGCTCGCGGCCGAGGCGGGGGCCGCCGACCCGGACCTGCTCGCCGACCAGCTCCTGCTGCTGGTTGAGGGGGCCATCGTCGCCGCCGCCATGGGCACGGCCGCCGACCCCGCGGAGCGGGGCCGCGCCGCGGCGCTGGCTCTGCTGTCGGCGGCCTGCCGTCCGGGCCCGTCCGGCCGCTGACGCCCGTTCCGGCGTCGGCGCCGGGCTCACAGCCATCCGCGCTTGGCCGCCTGCAGTCCCGCCTCGAAACGACTGCGCGCGCCGAGGCGCTCCATGATCCCGGCCATCATGCGGCGGACCGTACGCTGGGAGAGCCCGAGCTGGCGGGCCGCCCCCTCGTCCGTGAGGCCCTCGGCCAGCAGTTTCAGCAGCTGGCGCTCCTGCGCGGACAGCCCGCGGTCGTCCCGGGCCGGCGCGGACCCCACGGGTGTCGCCGTGCTCCAGATCTGCTCGAACAGCGCCAGGACCGCGGTGACGATTCCGGTGTCGACGATCTGGATCACCCCCTTGCGGGAGTCCGCCGCGTCCAGCGGCAGCAGGGCGATCTTCCTGTCGTACACCAGCATGCGCACGGGGAGCGTGGGCGTGGTGCGGACGCTGGCGCCGCTCTGCGCCAGCCACTGGGCGTAGGTCAGGGTGACCGCGTCGTTGCGGATGCTCTCCAGGCAGAGCGTCCGCATGGCGACTCCCCGGGCGAGGACCTGCATGTCCAGAGGTTTGGCGGCCTCCAGTGCCCGGGGGTCGTGTGCGCCCCGGGACATGAAGCTGGCCACCTCGTCGCGCGCGCTCGTGGCCAGCTCCTCGATGCGCGCCTGGACTTCGTCCATGCCGAGCAGGCTGTCGGTGCTGGAACGCGCCCCGTAGGGACGGTGGTCGGCGTACTCGCTCACGAGGCTGGCGATGGCGGCCTGCGCCTCCGCGATCTGCTGCTGCTGCCGTACGAGTTCGGACTGGCGGCGTTGCAGCAGAGCCCGCAGACCGGCCTCGGGGCTCACCGGACGGAAGTCCCCCGGCGATTCCCACGAGGGCCGCAGAAGCGCGAGTTCGGCCAGCTGGTCGAATGTCACGCGTATCTCGTCCACGCTCACGGAAAGCTCGTCGGCGATGTCCTGGATACCCAGGTCACGCTTGGTGAGCAGCAACAGGTAGACCTTCTCCGTCAGCTCGTCGAGCCCCAGAGATTCCAGCACCCCCGTACCTCCGCTCAAGAGGTCAGTGCGTTCGGTGATGATTGTGATCACTTTCGCACTTCGCGGCAACTCTGCCCCTTGACATGTCCATGCGGAACAGGATTCGGAACTGTTCCGAACAGGCCGCGGCCGGCCTTCCGGCGTCCCCGTGACCGCGTTCAGACCTGAATAGGCCACGGCCGCTTGGTGCCAGCCCGAACCCCTTCCGAGCCCGAAATCACACTGGCAATCTCGACTCGTCGGCACCCCGGCCCCGGGGTCCGGCCGACCGGCAGAAAACAGGAATTCGAGGGTTGAGGGAGCCAATCATGAAGGCTGTCGTTCGCTTCGCAGGCACGTTCTCCGTCTCGCTTCTCGCCGTCGCGGCGCTGGCCACGGCCGCCGTGGCCGAGGGCGGGGACACCCGGAGCAACTCCTGGGACGGCGACTACAGTGCCTGCGTCGAGTTTCCCGGGGCCGGCACCGGACCGACGTGCCCGGGATCCGGGGTCGACCCCCTGATCGGCCTTTCGGCCGGCCGGTGAGGGCCGGTCCGGGCATGACGTCGCCCGCGAAGGCGCGAATGCCATGTACATAATCGCCGCCCGGCTTTCTCCGGGATCCACGGCACCACATCACGCATCACCGGATCTGTTACAACGGGCGCTCGTCGCGAACGCCGAATCGACACTCCGGGAATCCGGACCCGCCTTGGCACACGTGTACTGCCGGGGCGACGACAACGGCATCTCCCTCATCCTCTACATGCAGGCGAAGGATCTCTACCAGGCCGAGGCCGACGCCCGGGAACTGATCGGCACGACGATGGCGAGCATCGACGGCATGGCCGGCTGGACCATCACACACTGCGGCGCCGACCTCATTTCACCGGTCATGGACTCGATCCTCGGCGACGCCTCCGACTGACCCAACGCCGATCAAGCACTGAACGGCGATTCGCGTCACCATTCCTGACTGATTTTCCTGACACCAAGCAGATGGGAAAGTCGATGTTTCCTGATTTCCACCGCCCGGTCGCGTTGGCGGGCGCGGGCGGATACCTGGGCGAGGCGGTCCTCGGGCAGCTCGCCGCCCGATTTCCCGGCACCACCGTGCGCGTGCTGGACACCCGTCCGCCGGCCCCGGTCGCCGGTCTCGACCTGGAGCATGTCCAGGGTTCACCCGCCGATCCCCAGGCGCTCGACCTGCTCATGCGAGACGCCGGCGCCGCCGTGCACCTGGGGGTGCGCACACGGCGTGTCCACCCCCGCAGAAGCCCGGACGGGGAGGGCGTCGCGATGACGGCGTTCGTGGCCGCCGCGGCCGCGCGGGCCGTCCCGCACCTGCTCTACTGCTCCTCCGGTGAGGTGTACGGCGAGGGCGCGCGCCGCGCGCTGACCGAGGACGACCCGGTCGTCGCGCACTCCCCGCTGGCCCGCCTCCAGATCACGGGCGAGAACCTCGTCCGCGAGTTCGCGGAGACGGGCGGCCGCTCGGCCACGGTTCTGCGCCCCTTCGGCACCTACGGACCGGGGCAGCCGGCCGGTTCCATGATCGGACGGCTCCTGCACGACGCCAGGCTCGGCCTGCCCCTGGCCGTGCCGGGCGACGGCACACAGCTTCGCGCGTTCACCTACGTGGACGACGTGGCGCGGGGCATCGTGGCCGCGCTGTACCGCGACGACCGCGGGCGGGAGCCGTACACCGTCTACAACCTGGCCTCGCCGGAGATCTTCAGCCTGCGCGACCTGGCCCGGCAGGTCCTCTCGGTGACCGGCGGCCGGGGCGGCATCGTCCTGCGGCCGCGTCAGCTCCGGCCCGGCCAGGTCGTCACCCAGGTCCCGTGCATCGAGAAGGCGGCGGAGGAGCTGGGCTTCTACGCCACCACCCTGCTGACCCAGGGCCTGTCGCTGTGCTCCCTGCACGCCGATCTCGCCGCCGAACGCCACTCGGCTGTGGCGTGACGGCTCCCCCGAGAACGAAAGGTGATCGCATGACCGGCACATCCACCCTCCACCGCTTCGATCCGCTGGCGCTCGACGCCGTACCGGAAGTGGGCGCGCTCCTGGAGCGGCTCGGCCTCGGCGCCTTCGACGGCTCCGACCTGACGGCCCACATGGGCAGGAACGACAACTGGGCGGGCACCACGCACGGCGGCGCGCGGGTCTTCGTGAAGCGGATCGGCGACGGCTCGGGCGAGAGCCTGCGCCAGTTCCGCCGCATCGTCGCCTTCGACCTCCTGGCCACCCGGCCCGAGCTCGCGGACGTACGGGGCCCGCGCCTCCTGGGCTACGACATCGCCACCCGGCTGGTCGTGTTCGAGCTGCTGACCGGGGTCTCCAGCGGTGCGGAACTGGCCGCCGAGGGCGAATTCGGCGAGGAACTGTGCCACCAGGCGGGCCGCATCCTGGGCGCTCTGCACGCCTGCCGCCCGGAGCTGTCGCCGGTGACGATGGACGAGTCGCCGCCGCCGCTGCCCGTGCTGTCCACCCTGGACGTCGTCCCGCTGCCGATGTTCCAGGCGCTCAGCGCGGCGGAGGTGGAGCTGTGGGGCATCCTGCAGTCCGACACCGCCCTGTCCGGCGCCCTGCGGGACCTGCGCCGGGCCGAGGCCGCGGCGCCCCGGAGGCTGTGCCACTGCGATCTCCGGCTCGACCAGTTCCTCATCGGCGACGGTTCGCTGCACCTGACCGACTGGGAGGAGTTCCGCCTGGCCGACCCGGCCAGGGACGTCGGCGGCTTCGCCGGAGAGTGGCTCTACCGGGCCATCCTCGGCATCCCCGGCGCCGCCGAGGAGGGCGGCGAGCTCACCCACGCCGAGGTCCTGGCCCGCGGCGTACGCGAACTCGACCGGCTGCGGCCCAACATCCACGCGTTCTGGCGGGCCTACCGGGAGGCGTGCCCGGACATCGACGACGGCCTCACCGCCCGGGCCGTCCGCTTCGCCGGATGGCACCTGCTCGACCGGGGCCTGGCCCGGGCCGCGCAGAACGCCCGCCTCGGCGCCGTCGACCGGGCCGCCGCCGGGATCGGCAGGAACGCGCTCCTGGAGCCGGAAAGGTTCGTCACCACCATCGGGTTGGGAGAGACCCTGTGAGCACAGTCGCCCTCCGCGTACCCCTGCCGCTGCTGCGCGCCCTCGGCGACGTCCACGTCGCCCCGGGCGAGCCGCGCGCCACCGTCGGCGATCGCGAACTGGAGGCCGACTCCGACGAGTCCCTGCGGCACCAGCTGTGCGCCGCGCTCTACGACGGCGTGCACGCCGGACGGCCGGCCCGCGACGGTCATCCGCCCCGCACGCTGCGGGAGCCGGACTTCGAGGGGCGGCTGGCCGCCGCGACCCCGCATCGCACGACCACGGTCCTCGGCCGCCTGGTGAGCCCGCCCGAGGGGGACGCGTTCGTCGCGCTCGTCGACGGGCTCAGGGTGCGGATGCCCGCCGAGCAGCACACCGCCCCGTCCCCGGACGGACGGCTGCCGCTGCGCGTGCCCGCGATGCGTCCGGCGCTGTCGCCGGGGTTCTTCCTGGTGGACGGCTCGGCGGGCGGGATCGCCGAGGGGCCCGTCCTGCGGGTGTACGTCCACATCACCGAGCCCTCGGCCGCCCCGGACGTGTGGCGGGCGACGCTCGAACGGCTGGAATCGTCCGGCCTGCCCTACCGCGCCAAGATCAGTTCAAGTGCCCGGCTGTTCCCCCGGCGGGACGCCCTGGTCGTCTACCTCGGCCCGCGTGCGTGGCACCTGGCCGGCGACGTGCGGGCGGCGGTGGACGGGCTCTCCGGCGTCGGCGAGGAGACCTCGGCCTTCGCGCACCGCCTGGCGCCCGGGGTGGGGCTCGCCTGGGATCCGCGGGACCGCCGCCCGGGCATGAGCCGGCTGAGTTTCGGCGAGCACCGGGCGGCGGCCGTCGCCGACGCGCTGCTCGCCCACGCCCGCGGTGACGCCGGGGGCTCCCTGGAGATCGCGCTCGCCGAGGCGTTCACCGGGGCCGGCATCGACCCGGCGCGGCCCGCCCGCGACCTCGTCTCGCCCCGTCTTCCCCAGTTCGATCTGTGACCCCGGTCGAAGAGGAGGTCGCCATGCCCCGTCCCCCCGCCCTGCCGGCCGACGACAAGCTCGCCGTCGTGCTGGCGGTCCTGTCCGGGAAGCACACCGTCGCCGAGGCCGCCCGGCGGGCCGGGGTGTCCGAGCAGTCCATTCTCAACTGGCGCAAGCAGTTCATCGAGGGCGGCCGCAGCGGCCTGGAAGGGGCGCTGGCCAACCGCGCCTCCGAACGCGAGGCGGATCTCGCGGCCGAGGTCAAGCGTCTCAAGACGGTCCTCGGCGAGGTCTACCTGGAGCTCAACACCTGGCGGAAGGTCGGCCACGTCCGCCGGGTCCCTACCCGGACCTCGAGGTGATCCGGCTCGACCTGCGGGTCTCCATCTCGAGGTTCTGCGCCATCCTCGGCATCCCCCGCCGCACCTACACCCGCTGGCGGCGGCCGACCGGCGTCCCCGACAACACCGACGTCCCCGATAACACAGGGCAGGCACCGTGACGATCATGCTTCCGACCCCCACCGAGGCCGCCGAGAACAGCGCGACGGCCATCGCGGTCAGCGACCTCCGCATGCGGTACGGCGACCGCGACGTGCTGCGCGGAGTCGATCTCACCGTACGGCGCGGCGAGGTCTTCGCCCTGCTGGGTCCGAACGGAGCCGGCAAGAGCACCACCATCGAGATCCTGGAAGGCTTCCGGCGCCGCTCCGGAGGCGAGGTGAGCGTCCTCGGGGTGGACCCCGACAGGGCGGGCCCCGCCTGGCGCGCAGAGCTGGGCATCATCCTGCAGTCCTGGCGCGACCACCCCCGATGGCGGGTGCGCGAGCTGCTCGAACACTTCGCGACCTACTACGACCACCCGCGCGACGTGGACGAGCTGCTGGAGCGGCTGGGCCTCGAGGAGCAGGCCGCCCAGGAATGCCAGAAGCTGTCCGGCGGCCAGCGCCGCCGCGTGGACGTGGCCTTGGGCATCATCGGCAATCCCCGGCTGCTCTTCCTCGACGAGCCCACCACGGGATTCGACCCCGTCGCCCGCCGCGAGTTCCACGACCTCGTCGAGCAGCTCCGCGACGAGGGCATGACCATGGTGCTCACCACCCACGACCTGCACGAGGCCGAGCGCCTGGCCGACCGCATCGCCGTGCTGATCGCCGGCCGGGTGGCCGCCTGCGGCACCGCCGCCGAGCTGGCGGTGAGCGCCAGGGCGCAGGCGGAGGTCGTCTGGACCGACGACGGCCAGACCCGCAGGCGGATCACCCCCGACCCGTCCCGGCTCGTGTGGGACCTGCAACGGCGGCTCGGCGGGCCGATCCCCGGACTGGAGGTCCACCGCCCCACGCTCGAGGACATCTACATCCGCATGATCCGTGAAGGAGAGACCCGGTGACCGTCAGCCGTGCCTTCGCCTGCGGCCTCGGCCGCGGCCGACTGGAGATCACGCATCTGCTGCGCACCCCGCGCGAGGTGATCTCCCAGATCAGCACACCATTCGCCTTCGTCGTCCTGGCGATGGTCAACGACAGCGCGATCCCCGGCAGCGCCCTGCCGATGGCCGACGTCTTCATCGCGGGCGGCGTGGCCGCGGTGGTGGTGCAGACCTGCCTGATCGCGCTGCCGCAGATGCTGGCCACCGAACGGGAGGAGGGCACCCTGCTGCGGCAGCGCACCGCGCCCGAGGGCATGACCGCCTACCTGGCCGGCAAGACGTGCCTGCTGCTCGCGCAGGCGCTGTTCGGCATCGCGCTCGTGCTGGCCGGCGGCGCCGTGTTCGCCGGCTCCGGGCTTCCGGCCGGCCTCGGGGACTGGCTGACCCTGCTGTGGGTGCTGCCGCTCGGGCTGCTGGCGTTGGCGCCGATCGGGGCGGCGCTGGGGGCCGTGCTGCCCAACGCCCGGGAGGCCCTGGCGTGGTCCATGATGCCGGTCCTCGGCGTGATGGGCATCTCCGGGATCTTCTTCTCCATCACCTCGCTGCCCGAGGCGGTGCAGACGATCTCCCAGCTGTTCCCGCCCAAGTGGATCGCCCAGGGCGTGCGGTCCGCCCTGCTCCCCGACTCCGCGCTGGCCGCCGAGACCGGGCACAGCTGGCAGCACCTGCAGACCCTGGGCGTCACCGCCGCCTGGGCCGTGGCGGGCTTCGCCCTCGCTCCCCGCGTGCTGCGGCGGATGACGCGCCGCGAGTCCGGCAGCCGCCTGGCCGAGCGCCGCGCGGCCGCACCCGCCTGATCCCGCCCGCAAGGAGGTTTCCCCGATGTCCGTTGAGGCGTCTGTCCGTCCGTTGAAACCGACCTCCGTCGTCTACCCCCTGCAGCCGCACACCGTGACGGCGATGGTCCCGTACGGCCGGCTCGTACGCGACCGGGGCGGCCGTCTGTGGACCGGCCAGTCCCTGCGCATCGACACCCACCAATTGCTGGTGTCGCTGGTGGAACGCGTGCCCGGACTCGCGGTCGGCACCGGCGTCACGCTGACGCCGCTAAGCCACCCCTTCGAGGCCGCGATCCACGCCCGGTCGGTGGCCGCGGTCTCCGGCGCGCCCTTCGTGGCCGGTTTCGGACCCGGCGCCCCGGAGTTCCAGGCCGCCGTGATGCGAGAGCCGTACCGGAGCCCCCTGACCGCCATGCACGAGTACGTCACCATCGTGCGCCGTCTGCTCGACGGCGAGCTGGTCGACCACGACGGGGAGTACCACACGCTGCACGGCGGCGCCCTGTATCCGATCGACACCGCGCCGATCGAGGTCGGCCTGGGGGTGCTGCGCCCGCGGATGGCCGAGCTCGCCGGCCGGGTCGCCGACGTCGCCATCACCTGGATGACGCCGTCGTCCTACATCCGCGAGCAGCTCGTCCCGGCGATCGAGGCCGGTGCCAAAGACCAAGGACGCACTCCGCCCCGGATCGCCACTGTCGTCCACGTCGCGGTGGACCGGCCCGGCCGCGACCTGCCGGCGACCGTCCGCGCCGGTGCCGGAGCGCACCTGGGCGGCCGGCACTACACCGACATGCTGCGCCGCGCGGGCCTGGACGCGGACGTGACCGATCCGGGCAGGGGCGCCGCGGCGCTGCTGGACAGCAGCACGTTCGTGACGGGCAGCCCGGAGCAGATCGTCGAGGGGCTGCAGCGCTACCGCGACTGCGGCGTCGACGAGGTCGTGCTCAACCCCGCCGGGGTGCTGGTGACCGAGGGTCCGCAGGCCGCGCTCCGCGACCTGCGGGAGATCCTGGACGCGGAGGCCGGCCGTGGCTGAGCCGGACGATGCCCTCACTCCGCGCCCGCCCGCCTTCGGGGCGCGCAAGCTGCTCTACATCGGCACCGGATCCCTCGGCGTGGCCTTCATGCCGTACTGGCTCAACTGGGTGCAGGCGGCCTACCCGGCGACGCGGGTCCGCCCGGTCATCACCCGGGCGGCCGAGCGGTTCGTCGCCCGGGGTGCGATAGCCGCCCTGTCGGGCCGGGAGGTGGAGCTCGACGTGTGGCCCGACCACGCCGAGCCGGGCGCGCCGCACGTCGAGCTCGCCCAGTGGGCGGACGCGGTCGTCGTCCACCCCGCGAGCATGCACTTCGTCTCCAGGCTGGCCCTGGGCATCGCCGACACCCCCGTGCTCCTCGCGTTGCAGTGCACGAAGGCGCCGATCGCGGTCGCGCCGGCCCTGCCGCCCGGGGCCGTCACGTCGGTCCCCTACCGCCGTCACAGCGAGGCGCTCGGCGAGCGCCGCAACATCGTGGTGGTGCCGCCGATGGCGGGGTACAGCGTCACGACCGGCGGCCCGGACGCGGCCGTCGCCGTACCCCTGCCGGTGGTCGTCGCGGCGCTCGAACGGCTCCGCACGACGCTCGCCCCCGTACGCGAGCAGGCGTACGACGCGCCGCGCCGCGAGCCGGTGAGGGGGGCCACGTGACCGCGCAGCTGGTCAGCCGCTTCGGGACGGGGTTCCTGCGTACCGAGATCTACCGGCACGGCGACGCGCGCCTGTGGGTCCGCCGCCCCGGCCCGCAGCGGGACCGGCCCTTCCGCCACGTGTCCCCGCGGGTGAGTACGGCCGTCGCGGCGCTGCCCACCGGTCCGGTCGTCTGGCGGCTGCCGGAGGAGAGCGGGGAGATCCGCCGCTACCGGGCGCCGGGGGAGTCCTCGGTGGCCAAGCTCGCCCTCGGGACGAGCGGCGACCCCGAGTGGGAACGTGTCCGGCGGGTGCTGTGCAACACCGGCAGGGCCCTGCGCGCCGTCCACATCGGGGTGCCCGGGGAGTTGGCGGCCGAGCCGCCGCCCGGACCGTCCCGCCTCGCCCGGTGGCTCAGGTCGGGACGGGGTCCCGGAGGCGCGGGCAGATTCCACGAGACGGCCCGCCGGCGGCTCGGCTCCCAGCGCTGGGAACGCGCGCTGAGCTGGTGTGAACCGCATCCGGGCGCCACGCGGTTCCTGCACGGCGCGCCGAGCCTCGGCTGCATCGTCGTCGGCCCGGTCACCGGGAACGCGGCCCTGCTCGCCGGGGAGGAGCTGGCGCGCGGACCGGCCGAGTCCGACGTCGGCTGGTTGCTGGGGGAGCTCGTGGAACTGCGTCTGATCGGCGAGACCGTGCCCGGGCTATCGAGGCTGTCCGAGCAGGCCGGCGCGGCGGCGGCCGCGCTCCTGCGCGGATACGACGCTCCGCTCGACGCCGGGCTCCTCGGCCGCGTCGCCGCCATGCGCGTGTTCACCCACGCGCACGACTTCGCCGCCTACGTCGGCTGGTCGGACGAACTCACGACCTACGCCGACTACCTCGTCCGGCTCGTCGACGAGCAGGGCGGACCGGCCGTTCCGGCCGGCCACCGCCAACTTTTGAACGGCGGAGCCGGAGACAATTAATTTTATTTCCTCCACAGAAGTGCCGATCACCGGCCGAAGCCCACAACAAATGGCTCTCACGACCCCTTCCGGCCATGCTGCAATATTCCTGTCCGGCAGAAAAGAGCCAAGAGCCGGAACCCCACTTCTGAAGGAGAGAAAATGAGCGACACCGAGCTGCTGATCAACGGTTACACCGCCTACACCGACGCCGGGGAGTTCGGCGTGAGCGTGTCGGCCGAGGCGCCCGGCACGACGCCGGCCACCAGCGTCACCGTCTCCTCGGTCGAGTGCGTGATGTTCTCCATCGGCTTCGTCGGCACCACCTTCGGCGCAGGCTGCTGATCGCTCCCCTTCCGGTCCCGGGCGCCCGCGCCCGGGACCGGGGGATCACCTCCGACTCCCGCCCCCCGCCGCATCCACTGAAGGGAACCCGGGACACCGTGACGACACGCCAACATCCCCCGTCTCACGTACGGCGCCTGCGCCTCGGCGCCGACCTCGTCCGCGGCAACGGCCTGACCGTCGCCCTGGCCGTACTCCTCGCACTCGCCTCGACCGCGGCCACGCTCTCGGTCCCGCTCCTGGTCAAGGGGCTCGTCGAGGCCCTGACCGGGCACGCTCCGATCGGTGGCCTGCTGGCGGTGACCTCGGCCGTCTCCATCGGCGGCGCGTTCGCCGGCGCCGCTTCGGCGTACGCCCTGACCCGCCTCGGCGAACGGCTGGTGCTCGGGCTGCGCGCCGAGGCGATGGAGCACACGCTGCGGCTGCCCATGCGCACGGTCGGCGAGCAGGGGCCGGGCGACCTCGTCGCCCGCATCACCTCCGACGCCGTGCTGCTGCGCTCCGTCGTCGACGTCGGCGTGGTGCAGCTTCCGGTCGCGGCCATCACGGTCCTGTTCAGCCTGGTCGTGATGGCGCTGATCGACTGGGTCATGGTGCTCATCACGATCGCGTCCTTCGCGGTCGCGGCGGTCGCCATCGGGGTCGTGATGGTCCACAGCCGCCGCGGCTTCGTGCAGGTCCAGGAGGCGACCGGGCAGCTGGCCCAGCGCTTCACCACCGCTCTCACCTCACTGCCGACGATCAAGGCGTACTGCGCAGAGGCGGCCACCGCCGCGTCGCTCGCCGAGGACGCGGGGGCGTTGACGCGCAAGACCCTGTCCGCGGCCCGTCTGCAGTCCCTGGTGATGCCGGTGCTGGGGCTGGGGCAGGAGATCGCCCTGGTCAGCATCGTCATCGCGGGCGGCGCCCGGATGGGCGCAGGCGCTCTGTCCATGTCCGGTTTCGTGGCGTTCCTGCTGTACCTGCTCCAGCTGATCGGGCCGGTCACCACGGTCGTGACCGGGATGAGCCGGCTGCAGGTCGGCCTGGCCGCCCGGTCCCGCTTCGAGGACCTGCTGAACATCCCGCGGGAGCGCGACGACGAAGTGGTCGCGCCGCCCTTCCCTCCGGCCGACGCCGCGGCCGTCGAGTTCACCGACGTCGGCTTCGCGTACGACGGCCATCCGGTCCTGAACGGGGTCACCTTCTCCGCGCCGTCCCGCGGCGTGACCGCGCTGGTCGGTCACTCCGGAGCGGGCAAGTCGACCGTGCTCGGGCTGGTCGAGCGGTTCAACCACGCCGACAGGGGGGCCATCCGCGTCCTCGGCAGCCCCATCGAGGACTGGCCGCTGCGCCGGCTGCGCGGCAACCTGGCCTATGTGGACCAGAGCTTCACCCTCGTCGAAGGCAGCGTCCGCGACAACCTGCTGCTCGGCGCGGCCTTCCCCGCCGACGACGAGACGGTCATGGCGACCCTGGAATCGGTCGACCTACGGCAGGTCGTGCTCGACCTGCCCGACGGGCTGGACACGGTCATCGGCCGCGGCGTCGACCTGTCCGGCGGGCAACGCCAGCGGCTCGCCCTGGCCCGCGCCCTGCTGAGCGACGCGGCGGTCATCCTGCTGGACGAACCCACCTCGCAGCTCGACGGCATCAACGAGCTGCGGCTCCGCGACGTCGTCGACCGCCTCGCCCGCGAGCGCGCGGTGGTCGTCGTCGCCCATCGCCTGTCCACGATCCAGCAGGCCGACCAGGTCGTCGTCATGGACGGCGGCACAGTGGTGGACGCGGGGGCGCACTCCGACCTCATGTCCCGATGTGATCACTACCGTCAGCTCGTGCACAGCCAGCGGTGGCACGATCTCCAGCCGGTGGGCGCGGCGGTGTAGGACCACGGCCGCGACCCGTCCCCTTAATGTGGAGGAAATTCATGCAACCTCTCGTCAGCGGGCTGGCGCTCATGATGATCATCGCGGTCCTCGCGGACCTGGAACGCCGCCGGCGACACCGCCGCGGCCCTCGTCGCTGACCGCTCCTCCCCCGGCCGGCCACCCGCCGCACATGCGGAAGTGAAGCCGCCGGATGCGCACAGCTGAAGCAGGGCGCGACCCCTCAGGGGGCCGCGCCCGATTTCGGTTTCTTTCCCAATCATGCTCTCCCCGCCGCGGGGAGAGTTATTTTTTTGTGCCGGACGGCGGGGCAGGTGAAAGCACCCGGAAACGAAAGCAACAATAATTTTTCTCCGGCCGGTCCTGCTACAAATGAATCAGCGCGAAAACGCGCCGAGGGATTCGAATACACAGGAGGAAAAAATGAACAACCTCGCCGACGAGCTCATCTCCGGCTACACCGCCTACACCAGCGCCGAGGAGGTCGGGGTCTCCACGGCCGCCGACGCCCCCGCCACCACGCCGAGCATCCTGTCCTTCATCGGCGCCTCGTCGCTGGCCTGCGGCGCGAGCATCGGGTCGATCGTCAGCGGCACCGTCAAGATCGGCTGCTGAGGACGCTCCTCACGGGTGCCCGCCTCACGGCGGGCACCCCGGTCCCCCCGGCGCCCGCCCGGGCCCGGACATCCCGGACCATCCCCTACCCCTCCGTCCGCCCGACCTCCATGGGAGAAGCGCGAGTGTCCGCAACCCCGCTCCACCGCCTGACTCTCTCCAACGGCCTGCGCGTGATCCTTCAGCCCATCCCCGATCTGCCGACCGTGGGTGTGAGCGTGCACTACGACGTCGGGTTCCGCTCGGAACCGGCCGACCGCACCGGATTCGCGCACCTTTTCGAGCACCTGATGTTCCAGGGCAGCCGAAACGTCCGCAAGCTCGAGCACTTCCGCCGGATCCAGGCGGCCGGCGGTTCGGCGAACGGCTCGACCCACCAGGACTACACCGACTACTACCAGGTGGTGCCGTCCTCGGCACTGGAGCTGGTCCTGTATCTCGAGGCCGACCGGATGCTCGGCCCCGACATCACCGCCGAGAACCTCCTCACCCAGGTCGACGTGGTCAAGGAGGAGATCCGGCTCAACGTCACCAACCGGCCGTACGGCGGCTATCCCTGGACGGTGCTGCCGGGCGTGCTGTTCAGCTCGTACGCCAACGCGCACAACGGCTACGGCGACTTCGAGGACCTCGAATCGGCGACGCTCGCCGAGTGCGAGGCGTTCTTCGGCACCTACTACGGCCCCGGCAACGCCGTGCTGACGATCGCCGGCGGGTTCGAGCCGCAGGCGGCGGCCGAGATGGTGGAGCGCTGGTTCGGCGACGTTCCGGCCCGGCCGGCGCCGCCGCGGCCCACGCTGGCCGAACCCCCTCTCGCGCGGGAACGCTGGGGCGAACACCACGACGCGCACGCGCCGCTGCCCGCGCTGGCGGTCGGCCACCGGCTCCCGGATCCCGCCGCGGCCCGGCGCGACTACCTGGCGCACATGGTGCTGAGCTCGATCCTGACCGGCAGCGACGACGGCAGGCTCACCCGCCGGATGGTCCACCGGGACCAGCTCGTCGTAGACGTGCGCACCGGCTGCGGACTCTTCGGCGCGTTCGAAGCCCGCGATCCCGACGTGTTCCTGATGGTCGCCACGCACTCCCCCGCGACCCGGCCGGAACAGATCCTGGGCGTGCTGGACGAGGAGCTGGACGACCTGGCCCGCCGGGGCCCGCGGGAGGCCGAAATGGCCCAGGCCACGGCCCGTACGTCCGCCGGCACCTACCGGACGTACGACGGGCTGACCGCCAGGACCCGCGCCCTGGGCGCGTTCGAGGTGCTGCACGGCGCCGCGGAACTCGTGGACGAGTTGCCCGCGCTGCTGGCGGCCGTGGACGCCGAGCAGGTCGGGCGCGCGGCCGGGGCGCTGCGCCGTGACGCCCGTGCCGTCCTGCCCCTGGTCCCCGCCGGGTCCCGTGCGAACGCCGCCTGATCCCGAAGGAGAACTCTCATGGTCACCGCCACCGCCACGCGGCCCGCACCGGCCCGCCTCCTGCCTGCTCTCGGCCCGGAGCGGCCGTTCCGGATGCCGGAGACGGTCGACACGGTCCTGCCCAACGGGCTGCGCGTCCTCGCCGTACGCTCGCCGTCGGTGCCCCTGGTGGAGGTGCGTGTACGCCTTCCCCTCCCCGCGCCCGAACCCGGCCTGAGCGCCGCGGCCCAGATCCTGTGCTCGCTTCTGCTCCGCCGTACGGCGGACCGCACCCCGGAGGCGATCGACGACGCCATGGGCAGGGCGGGGGCGGGCCTGCACTGCGCCACCGACGAGCGCTGGCTGGGCATCTACGGGTCGGCCACCGCCACCGGGCTGCCCGTGGTGCTGGACGTGCTCATGGAGGCGTTGGTCAGCCCCTCCCACGATGACGCCGACCTCGCTCTCGCCCGGCGGAGACTCGTCGAGAAGATCAGGGTGTCCCGAGCCCAGCCGCGCGTCTTCGCCCGCGAGGCGCTGCGCGCCCACCGCCACGGCGACCTGCCCGCGCTGCGGCTGACCCCGGACGAGCGTACGGTGTCCGGGATCACGGCGGAGCAGGTGCTGGCACTGCATCGGCAGGTGCTCCGGCCCCGGGGCGCGCTGCTGGTGCTGGTCGGCGACATCGATCCGCACGCCGTGGTGCACCGCCTGGAGGCGATCACGCGTGGCTGGGGTTCGTCCGGGGCCGCGGTCCGGTCGTCCTACCGGCCGCCGCTGACCGGAACCGGCATCGCGCTGGTCGACCGGCCCGGCGCCGTCCAGTCGCAGGTCGTGCTGGCCGCGCCGGCGCCGCCGCGAACCGACCCCCGTTTCGCCGCGCTGAACGTGGCCACGATGGTGGTGGGCGGCTACTTCTCCTCCCGCCTCGTCACGAGGGTGCGGGAGGAGGAGGGTCTCGCCTACCGCGTGGACACGGGTCTCGACGAGGTGTTCGACGACTCGTCCGTGGTCATCGACGTCGACACCGCAACGGACGCCACCGCGAAGGCGGTACGGCTGATCCGCGCCGAACTCGACGACCTGACCGGTGGCGGAGCGTCGGAGGAGGAGATCGAGTCGGCCCGGCGGTACCTGCTCGGCATGACGGCCGTCGGCCTGGGGTCGCAGTCCGCGCTGGCCACCGCGCTGTCCAACGCCGTGGGCTTCGGCCACGAGCCGCACTGGCTGGTCACGCAGCCGGAGGAACTGCGCCGGCTGCACCAGGCCGAGGTGCGCGCCGCCATCGAGGAGTTCTACGCCCCCTCGCGCTTCACCGGTGTCATCACGGGCGACGCAGCCCGTCTCTCGGACATCCTCACACCCGCCGACCTGGCCTGGTAGCACGGGGCTACCAGGCCGAGGCGGTCCACCAAGGAAACGGCCCCTCATCCCGGAACGACAGCGGCTCCTGCACCGGAGCCGAACCGGGAGGAGGGGCCGTTTCGCTGTCCGGCCGAGCTCCCGGTCGGCCGACCGGCAGCACAGCGCGGACACACACCACGGACACACAGCGCGGGACAGACAGCGCGGGACAGACAGCGCGGGACAGGCAGCGCGGGACAGGCAGCGCGGGACAGGCAGCGCGGACACACAGCGGGGCATACAGCGCGACTCGGGACGACGACCCGTCGGACGACCGGGTCACGCACACGAAAACGGCGCCGGCGCGCTCAGGTCGAGCACGCCGGCGCCGTTTCCCGTGATCGGCAATGGAAACCGCTTGCGACTATCGGTTTCCGGCCTTGCGCATCATGGCCTCCACCGCGTCCTTCGCGGTGACGAGGGAGGCACCCGTGGCCTTCCGGTAGATCCTGACGGCCTCGATTCTCTTGCCGCGCTGCAGGGCGGCGTGAAACTCGGGCGGCAGCACCGACTCACCGCCGCCGGCGATTGCCGGGTCGACACCGAGATACAGCTGGAGGAATGCGACCTGGTTTTCGAGCTGGGCTACTCTCTGCTCAATGGAATCCATAATACGATGATATCCACGTCATTCATGAAAGGCAATGAGAAAATTATTCGATAAACAGAAAACGCGCGTGCGGTCCGAGGCCGAAAGGCTCGGACCGCACGCGCGAGGGCCGGCGAAGTGTGGCGCCGACCGCCGTCAGCAGCCGTAGTACCAGGTGGCGACCGTGAGACTCACCGCGGAGGCGCAAACGGCCGTCGAAAGCGTCGTGGTGGTCGCGGGGGCTTCGCCCTCGACCGAGGCGCCGATCTCCTCCGCGTCGGTGTAGGCGGTGTAGCCGGCGATCAGCTGCTCGGTGGTGTCCATGGCTCCTCCGGGAAGACTATTGCGCGGGTTCGTTTCGAGCGAGCCGGCCGTATCGGCTCGCAATTAAGAGTTAACCACATGCGAGCGGGGCAAGAAATTCCATTGTTTGCCGCCGGGACGGACGCGGGACGACGAACGAAAAGACTTCCGCAGGCCACCGGGCCGGTCCCGCGCACATCCGGGTGAAAATAAAAAACAAATGCACCGGTGAATCGTGACGGAATGCCGCGCCGGATGTTAGATCTGACATGTGACGGATATCGTTCGGTCGGCGCTGCGTACGCTGCGCAGGACCCGGGGGCTGTCCCGGCGGGAACTCGCCGACGCCTTGGGAGTGCACCGGCAGACGATCGGCTACATCGAACGCGGGGAGCGTCTGCCGAGCCTGGCCCTGGCCATGCGGATGGCGGAGATCTTCGGCGTTCCCGTCGAGGAGCTGTTCTCCCTCCCGGCCGAACCGGTTTCCGCCGGGGTGCGGCCGGGCCGACCGGCCCCCGGGGGCGTACGGAAGGCGTGAGCCGCGACCGTCGTGCCCTCCCCGGAGGAATACAGGGAGGCGTCGCCGGGGCCGGAGGCGGTCGCCTCAGGCGTTCTGCTCGTCACCCTCCCCGCCTGCTGGGGCAGGAAGATCCGGGAGAGGCGTGGAGCGGGATCCGGGGCCGCCCGGGGGAGAGAGATCGTGAAGGTGGCTCCGGCTCCCGGCCGGCCGTCCACGTCGATCGTGCCGCCGTGCGCGTCCATCACCTCGCTCACGAGAGCCAGGCCGATGCCGAGACCTCCGGCGTGGGGCGCGCCCACATGTCTGGCCAGCACGCGCTCGCCGTCACGCGGATCCAGCCCCACGCCGTCGTCCCGCACACTGAGCTGAACGATCTGCGGAGTCGAACGCACGGTCACCCAGATGTGGCCGCCCGCGGAGGTGTGGCGGAGCGCGTTGTCGAGGAGCGCGGAGATCACCCGGCGCAGCGCGGACGGCGCTCCGCACACGAGATGATCGCCCAGGTCCCGCCGCAGGTCGATCGTCACCCCGCGCTGCCCGGCGCGGACCGCCTCGGCCTCGGCCGACTCCTCCGCCAGGGCGGCCAGGTCCGCGGGCCCGAACGGCCGGCGGCGCTGCCTGAGCTGGGTCGACAGCAACAGATCCTCGATCACCTCGCCCAGCTGCCCGATGCCGGTCACCAGACGGTCGACGTCGCCCACGACGAGCAGAGGATCGGGCTCCCGCCGCAGGCGCCGGGCGGCGAGCTGCGCGCGGACGTGCAGCCGGGTCAGCGGGCTGCGCAGTTCGTGGCTGACGTCGGCGGTGAACCGGCGCTGCCGATCCAGGGCCTCGCCCAGCGGAGCGATCGCACGGTCGGCGAGGACCTGGCCGATCAGCAACGCCGCGAGCAGGGCCGCCACCTCGGCGGCGCAGAGCGTGCGCAGCAGCCGCTGCCGCTCGGTGACGGGGTAGTACAGGTCCATCACCGCCTGCAGGGGCACGTCGCCGCGCCGCTGCGTACGCACCAGGTATGTACCTCCGCCGATCTCCACGACGTCGACCCGGGTGCGGCCGTCGGCGGCGACCCGGTCCAGTGTGTCGCGCACCGGCAGGCCCTCAGGCGCCCCCGGGGAGCTCCGCACGGTGCCCGCCCGCAGTTCGAACAGCCATACGCAGGGCGGCGGGTGGTCCATCGGCGCCGACATCGCGGCCACGGCCAGGTCGCGCCGGGCGGTCGCGTCCTGCTGGTCGGCCACGAGGTTGTACACCAGCGCGCCCAGGAGGGCGACCGCCAGTGAGAACACGGCCGCCACCTGCGCGGTGATCCGGCGGCGGGTCCGGGTCAGCAGGCGCCGCTCCGGGTCGAAGGACGGTGTCGTCTTCACAGCTCGCCCAGGCGGTATCCCACGCCCCGCACGGTACGGACGACGCCGGGCCCCAGCTTTGTGCGCAGGTAGTAGACGTAGGTGTCCACGATCGACTCGGTCCTCGCGCCGTCGAAGACCCGCTGCCGCAGCGAGCTGCGCGTGTGCACCTGCCGGGGGCGGGCCGCCAGCGCGTGCAGCAGCCGGCACTCCTGGCCTGACAGCGTCACCTGCTCGCCGGACGGCAGCCGTACGGTGCAGGACGCGGAGTCGAGCCAGCCGGCGCCGAGCGGCAGCAGCGCCGCCTGGTCCAGGTTCCTGCGGTGCAGGGCCCGCACCCTGGCCAGCAGCTCGTCGATCTCGAACGGCTTGACCAGGTAGTCCTCCGCGCCCGCGTCGAGTCCGGTCACCCGGTCGGCGAGGGCGCCGAAGGCGGTGAGCATCAGCACCGGCACGGTGACCGCCTGCCGGCGCAGCCGCCGCAGCAGGTCGAGCCCGTCGACCACGGGCAGTCCGCGATCGATGATCATGACGTCGTAGCCGCGGCTCAGCGCCAGGTGCAGGCCCCGCTGGCCCTCCAGCGCCAGATCGACCGTGTAGCCCTCGTCGGTGAAGACCTCGACCAGCATGTCTCCCAGCTCGCGGTCGTCCTCCACGAGCAGCAGGCGCCGGGTGCGCGGTTCGGATGTCCCCGGTATCCGTGCCACCGCACAACCGTGGCACCGATACCAGGAAATATCCAGACTCCGGAATTTTACTCCGGAAAACTCGCCCTGTTGTGTTGCGAATGTCCGACCTCGAAGTGAAATTAGCTGAAACCGGTTTCCCCCGCCGCCGCACCCACCGGGGCCGGGCTCCCCGCGCTCTTCGCGTCCACCGGCTCGTGGCGCTCCGGCAGCGCCAGTCTGTACAACGGCAGGGCCCCCGCGGTGGTGAGCACGGCCACGAGGACGAGCATCGCGAAGAGCTCCTGCGTGATCATGCCCTGCGCCAGGCCGATGTTGATGAAGATGAGGATCATCAGTCCGCGGGCGTTCATCATCGCGCCCATGGCCCAGGATTCGCGCCAGCCGAATCCCAGCGCCCGGGTCGCCAGCGAGCAGCCGAAGTATTTCCCGCAGAAGGCCAGGGCCAGGATCAGCGCGAACAGCAATAGCGAGGTGCCCCCGGCGATGCCGCCGAGATGGGTGTTCAGCCCCGAGAACGCGAAGAAGACGGGCAGCAGGAGGGTCGATACGAGATCCATCATCCGGCCGTGCAGAGCGGCGCGGAACGCCGGCTCGCGTGGCATGGACAGCCCGGCGACGAAACCGCCGAACACCGAGTAGACGCCGATCGCGTCGGTGATCCACCCGGCCGTGAGCGGCACCAGCACGATCACGTACACGGCGCCGGCGCCGAGGCGCCCGGTGCGCGCGACGCGGCGGCCCAGCGGGCGCAGCAGCGGAGCGACCACCCCGAGCATCACCGCGGCGAACACCCCCGCCAGGGCGATGGTGCGCAACGTGTCGCCGGGACCGCCGCCCAGGTGTGCCGCCGACAGCGCCGCGAGCAGGCACCAGGCCACGGCGTCGTCGATGGACGCGGCCAGCAGGGCGATCCGGCCGATTCGGGAGTTCTGCAGCCCGCGTTCGTACAGGATCCTGGCGAGCATGGGGAACGCGGTCAGCGACAGCGCTCCCCCGAGGAACAGGGCGAACTCGATTCGACTGACGTCCGGGCGGGAGAGGTGGTCCCACAGGACGAGACCGGCGGCGCCGCCGAGGACCAGCGGAGAGCCGATCCCCGACGCCGCCAGCACGCCCGCCTTGCGCACCTCGCCCGGCGCCCGGGCGTCGTGGTCCATCCCGGCCCCGACCAGGAACATGTACAAGGTCAGGCCGAGGGTGCTGAGCACGTACAGGACCGGCCTGACCTCGGCGGGGAACAGGGCCGCCTGCGCGTCGGGGAACAACGCGCCGAGGAGCGTCGGCCCGAGCAGGACGCCGGCGACCATCTCGCCGACGACGCGCGGCTGCATCACGAGGAGCGCGAGCCGGCCGCACAGCGCCGCGGTCAGCAGGATGACGGCCAGGGCCGGCAGCACCCTGAGCGCCAGCTCCAGGTTGGGGTCGGCGGTGTGCGCCTGTAGTGAAAGGAGGGCGGGAACGGGCATGGCGTGTGCCTCCGCTCGTGGTCGGGCCTGGGATCGGCCGGTGGTCTACGTGCCCTCGGGGCGGGCGTCGCCGGTGAAATGCCGTTCGCACAGCCGCAGCCGGCGCGCGTCCCACACCATGTACGTGCCGAGGACGAGCTGCACGAGGCTGCGCCAGACGTTCTCCCAGTCGTCCCGCAGGCGCATGGACAGCAGCGTCAGTCGCCGGCCCGGCCCGCGCCGCGTGGCCCGCGGGGTGAGGAGGCACGGCCCCCGGTTGGGCAGCGACCGGGTGTGCGCGGCGGTGGAGTCGAGCTCGTACGCCCGCAGGACCTCCCGCACCGCGACCCGCATGGCGAGCGGGGCGAGCCGCCACGCCGGGCAGGGACGGTTCGCCGGCATGCCGAACGGGATGTGGTTGAGCTCCCTGGCCGGGGCGTGCCCGGGAGCGAAGCGTCCGGGATCGAAGCGCCCGGGATCGGGGAAGCCCGCGCGGTGGAACGCGGGGTAGTCGAAGCACAGCACCGAGCCGGCCGGGATGGCGTTCCCCTCGCCCAGGGGGATGTCGCCCTTGGTGACGCGGTGGGCGATGCCGAAGAGCGGGTAGAGCCGCAGCGTCTCCGCGATCACCTGGTCGAGGTAGCGGTCGTCGCCGCTCCGCGCCCCGTCCTGTACGTCCGGATGCCGGGCCAGGGCCATCAGCACGTGGGCCGTGGCCTCCGACATCTGCACGACGGCGGTGGTGAAGAAGGCCCCATGGAGGTACAGCGCCTGCTCCCGGGTCGTCAGGCCGGCCGGGAGCTCGTGCTTCACCCGCGGCAGCGACTCGACGAGATATGCGGTCAGCCGGTCGCGCCGGTCCATGTGCCGCAGGCCGCAGCACTTGAGCGCGGTCACGACGTCGTCCGCGTTGCCGACGATGAGCTCACGGGCGTGCGGCGGGCAGGGCTCGCCGAAGACGAGCTCGTAGGAGAACTCGGCCCAGGCCGGCATCATCAGGTCGCGCAGCCGGACCATCCCGCGCCTGCCCTCCAGCGCCCGGCCGGCGCACCGGCGGGTGAGCTCCTCCACCTGTGTCCGCGGCAGGGACAGGATGCGGCGGGTGGCCAGGGCGACGGCGTCGTACCGCTCCCCCGCCTCCAGGTGCTCCTGGTGCATCTCGGGCCCTGGTGACAGCCAGTACCAGAACAGGTCGGACAGGACGGCGCCTTCGCTCCGGCCGGAGGCCGCCGGGTGGGAGTAGACCTCCCTGAACCGGTCCACGCCGACCATGTCGCCGGGGACCGGGATGCTCTCCTCACCGTTGATCCTCGTGAACACCCACCCGCGCAGCGCGACGACGCGCCCGGGGAGCCACCGGGGCAGGCTGATCACGACGATGGCCGCGGCCACCCACACCGTCGGCCACACCGTCCCCCGCACCGTCGCCCACATCGCCGTCAGCATCGCCGCACCAGCCCCGGCTCCAGTTCGTGCAGCGAGGCGAGGCCGCACAGGGTGAGCGCGTGCTCGACCTCTTCCCGCAGCAGCGCGAGCACCCGGGCGACGCCGCACTCGCCGCCCGCCGCCAGGCCCCAGATGACCGGACGGCCGACCGCGACGGCGGACGCGCCCAGCGCCAGCGCCTTGACCACGTCGGTGCCGCGCCGGATCCCTCCGTCGACCAGCACCGGTACGGCCCCGCCGACGGCGGCCACGATCTCCGGCAGCAGGTCGACGGTGGCCGGGACGGTGTCGAGCTGCCGTCCGCCGTGGTTGGAGACGTACAGCGCCGACACCCCGTGGTCCAGGGCGAGACGCGCGTCGGCGGGATGCGTGACGCCCTTGAGCACGATCGGCAGCCGTGTCATCCGCCGCAGAGCGTCGACGTGCTCCCAGGAGATCGCGGGCGACATGACGATCGGCCGCACCGGCCCGGCGTCGCCGTCGCGCAGGTTCTCGCAGCGCATGCCCTCGGGCAGGTCCTCGAAGCCGTTGCGCACGTCCCGGTCACGGCGTCCCCGGGCGGGGGAGTCGGCGGTGACGACCAGCGCCGCGCAGCCGGCCTTCTCGGCACGCCGGACGATCGCCTCGGTGAAGGCCATATCGGGCTGCACGTAGAGCTGAAACCACAGGGTGGCGCCCGGCGCCGCGGCCGCGACATCCTCGACGGCGACCGTGGCGGCCATGCTCACGATCATGATGGTCTCCGCGGCGGCCGCCGCGCGGGCCGTGGCCTTCTCCCCCTCGGGATGGGCGAGCCGGTGGAACGCGGTCGGCGCCACCAGCACCGGCGTCGCCGCGCTGCTGCCCAGCAAGGTGACCCCGATCCGCGGGCTCCCCGCGCCGCGCAGGACCCGCGGCAGCAGCGTGAGCCGGGCGAACGCCGCCTCGTTGGCCTTCACCGTGACCTCGTCGCCGGCTCCGGCGGCGAAGTAGTCGTAGTGGGCGGGGTCCAGCCGGTCGCGGGCCGCCGCCTCGAAGTCCCGCACGGTCGGCAGCACGGTCGGCAGCACGGCCGTCACGCCGAGACCGGGAGGCTCTGGCGCTTGAAGAAGTCCCGGAGCGGGCGCAGGTGCACCTCTTCCGAGGTCCAGTCGTTCTCCAGGTTCTCCGTGACGTGGTGGACGGCCTCCACCACACCGCCCCTGTAGCGGCGTACGACCGGGTGGAGGTAGTGGCCCTCGTGCGCGCGCTCCGCGTCGCTCTGCCTGATCCGCCCCACCGAGAGGTCGAAAGGGTCGATCTGGTCGTGGTGCGGGCCGTACTCCAGGGTGATCGCGAAGTGGCCCGCGTCGCCGATCGGCGGGCCCTGCAGGCCTACCGGCAGCTCCTCCAGATAGCGCATGCCGCCGAGCCCGTCCGGGACGATCACGTCGGCCAGCACTCCGAACTGCTGCCACAGCGCCGAGCTGCGGTTGACCCGTTCGAGCACGGCCGCCGCGAGCGCGTCCGGATCTGCGGGGAGGTCGCGGCCCGGCCAGGGGACGCCATGATGCCTGTTCTCCAGCATGCGGTGCAGGGCGCGGACGCCGTACCGGAAACCGTGGATGAACCCGTTGGTGCCGCGCTTGAAGTCGAGCGACTGGGTGATCGTCCCGGCGCAGTGGAGATCGGGCACGTTGACCGACTCGTAGGACGGGGTCAGCGCGGGGAACCTGTCCCCGATCGTCAGCTCGGGACGGCATTCGGGCGAGAACACGGAGGCGTCGAACCGGAATCCGGTGCAGACGATCACCCGGTCGTACGGGATGTCCTTGGTGACCTCGTCGGCCCGGACGAAGGCCACCGTCACCAGGTAGGAGCCGTCGGCCCGGCGCTCGATGCGCCTGACGTCGCCGTCCAGCACGGCGTTCTGCAACTTGAGCTGGTAGGTGTCGAGGAAGTTGTTGTTGGCCGCGCGCAGGTGCCCGACGAAGTGGGTCCGCCAGGCCAGGCGCACCGGGTGCGGTCCGGCCACATGGACGACCGCCGCCGTCTCGATGAGGTTGTCGGCTGTCTCGAAGGCCGAGTTGGCCTTGCCGATGACGAGCACCCGCATGTCGGTGTAGTCCGCGGGGTCGGTCGAGTGGGTGCCGTACTGCTCGGCGGTCTCGATGCCGGGGATGGGCGGGACGTTGGGCCGGGAGACCCCCGTCGCGACGATCACCCGCCGTGCCCGGTACGTCCGGCCGTACTCGTCGGTCACCAGGAACGGGCCCTCGGCGTCCGGGCGCGCGACCTCGGCGACCCGCGCGTCGTACGTGACGTGCAGGCCCTGCGTGGCGACGTAGTCCTCCAGGTAGCGGACGAAGTCCTCGGCGGCGGGGAAGTAACGGTCGCTGTAGCGGGTGAACAGGAGACGGGGGTCGTCCGACAGCAGCGAGTTCCAGTCCATCCGGAGGTTGAGCTCCGGGTCGTCCCATCCGGTGTGCTTCTTGTTGATGGAGATGAGCTTCCGATGGCGGGGAAAGGTCCGGAAAAACGCGCCGGGCTCGGGCGCCGCCTCGAGAATCCGGTAGCCGCGCCCCGCCCGGTGCAGGAAGTGACCCATCTGCAGGCCCGCCGGCCCCGCGCCGATCACCAGGTAGTCCAGGATGTTGTCCGGCACTGACGCCTCCCTCACTGGGGTGGTTGAAGTTTCACCAGTGTTGGCGGGCGATTCTCAGAGCTGGATCAGAGCGCCGAGGACAGATGCCGTTCCACCAGCGCACGCTTGTCCGGTTTCCCGCTCGGCGCGACCGGTACGGAGGTGACCGTCGTGATCGTCCGGGGGACGCTGTCCGCGCCCAGCTCGGCGCGCACCAGCTCCGCCAGGGCGGCGTGGTCCGGGGTGCGGCCCGGAGCGGGGACGACAAAGGCGTGGACGGCCTCTCCGGTCCGCTCGTCCGGCGCGCCGGTCACGTACGCCTCGGCCACGTCAGGGTGACCGGCAAGCGCCCGCTCTATGGGGCCGGCGTAGACGACGATCGCGTTCACCATGATCACGTCCCTGGTCCGACCGGCCAGGTACAGCAGGCCGGCCTCGTCGAGGTGCCCGAGATCGCGGGTGCGCAGCCAGCCGTCCCGCAGCACGTCGCGGGTCTCCTCCGGCTGGTTCCAGTAGCCCGCCATCAGGTAAGGGCTGCGCACGTGGATCTCTCCGGTGTCTCCGGTCGCGACCTGGCGGCCTTCCTCGTCGCGCACGCTGATCTCGACACCGGGGTGCGGGCGGCCGACCGAGGTGGGCGCGTCGCGGCCCTCCTCTGGCGTGAGCATGGAGATGGCGCCGGCCTCGGTCGCGCCGTACACGACGTGGACGACGGGGCCCAGCCGGTCCAGCGCCTCCAGCAGCCGATGCGGGCTGAGAGGCGACCCGGAGACCGTCAGTGCGCGCAGGCTGCCGAGGTCGACCGGCTCCTCCCGGAGCAGGTCGAGCATCTGGCACAGCCGGGGCACGGTCACGATCGCGCCGGTGATCCGGTGCCGCTCGATCGCGTACGGGAACAGCGGCCGGCCGTCCTCCTCGGGAATCACCGCGGTGCCGCCCCCGAGCAGGCACGGCGCCAGGAACTCCAGCACCACCAGGCTGGACAGGGTGCCGAAGAGCATGTAGCGGTGGAAGGACTCGCCGAATCCGGGCGCTGCCGACGACCAGCCGCGAAGTGCCGACCAGTGCGCCGCCAGGGCCCGGTACGTGAGCACGCAGCCCTTCGGCCTGCCCGTGCTGCCGCTGGTGAAGGTCAGCAGGGCCACGTCGTCCGGGCGTGCCGTCACGGCGGGAAGGCGGTCGTCGCCGCTGTAGGCCAGGAGGTCGGCCGCACCGGCCGCGCCGGGAGCGGGCCCCAGCGACAGCAGCGTGGCCGGCCCGGCAGCGTGGAGCAGGTCCGGTGTCGCCGTCGACCGGTCGAGGACCACCGCGTCGACCCCCACGCCGAGGACGTCGGCGAGCTGGCCGGGCGTGTACCCGGGCTTCACGCTCACCACGCGGCAGCCCAGCACGTGCGCGGCCATCTGGGCGGCGAACCCTTCCGGTGACAGCCCGGTGCGGACGGCGACTCCCTTGCCGCGGCCGAGCCCCGCATCGCGCATCGCGCCGGCCATCCGCCCGATGAGCTCCAGCAGCTCGCCCCTGGAGACGATCCTGGCGCCCACCTCGAAGGCGGGAGTGCCGGGCGAGCCTCGCAGCGCCTCCAGCAGCAGGTGCGGGAACGCACCGGCGGCATGCTCAGGCCCGCTGTGGCCGGCAGGCCCGCCGCTGTCGTGGTGAGTGGCGCGGGTGACGGGATCGCGCATGTCCGGCTCCTTCGTCTCGCGAGGCACCCGCCCGCGGCGACGACACGACCCGCCGGGGGCGCGGGCGGCCGGTGGCCCACCGGCTGTCGCGACGGTAGGCGGCACAGATCAGAGCCGGATCAGAAACGACCCCGTGAGCCAGGAGTTCAGCCCATCGCGAGCATCATCGGAGCGAACATGCGGGCCCGGTCGCCGGGGAGCGGCCTGCCGCCGTGGACCATGAAGGACGTCGAGAACGCCTGTGCCACGCCCTGCTCGCCGAGCCAGGCCAGCAGGCTCGGCCGGGTGCGCTCGACCTCGATCCGCACCAGGCCTTCGGCGTTGCGGGCGAGGTCCGTGACGAGCGCGCGGGCGTCCGCCTCGCCGCCGGCCACCACCGGCCCGATGAACAGCGTGTTCATGCTGCGCCACGACACGGCGTAGCCGGTCGGCCCCGTCTCGTCCTCGACGACCCTGATCTCCTCGGCGAAGGCGAACAGCCGCGCCAGCAGCGCGGCCCGGTCTGCGCCGAAGACCTCCGCGTCGAGCGCGAGCAGGGCGTCGAGATCGGCGTCGAGGTCGGCCGGCCGCGACAGAACGGGGTCGCCGCCGGGGCGCAGGCGCCCCACGCGCGCCTCGGTCACGCCCAGCGTCTCGAATCCGAGCTTCTCGTACAGCGGCCGGCCGAGCTCGGTGGCCCAGAGGAAGACGGCCGCGTCACCGGCCGTGCCGAGCACATGCGTCATCAGCCGGCGGCCCAGCCCGCGCCCGCCGTACCGGGTGGCGACGAGCATCATGCCGATGCCCGCCGCGGCCGTGCCGTACCGGGTCAGCGTGACCGTGCCCGCCAGCTCTCCCGACGGCGCGTCGATCGCGTAGACCTCGGCGTTCTCCAGGAGGAACAGCCACTTGCGCTCCTCCCGGGCCCAGGCCCTGTCCTGGCTCAGGGCGAGGCACCCATCCAGGTCCTCGGGCCCGAGCCTGCGGACGGGAAGCTCGGCGGCCGGTGTGGTGAGCGGGTCGGGCATGCGCGCGCGTCCTTGTCCGCACCGGTTCACGGCCCCGGCGCTCGTGGCGGCCTCCGAGGCTAACCGCATCCCCGCCCTGTGGATACCGGTTTTTCCCTGGCCACGGCGCCGGGAAAACCGGTGTCCCGCAAGCTGCGGATCTTGTCAGGATCGTGCCATGACTCAGGCCGCTTCTCGCCCCCGCCTGCCCGCGTACCCGGCACTGGCGGCAAGCACGACGGCGAGCAGCAGGTAACCCCAGCTCAGGGACAGCACGGTCGCGACCGCGCCGACGAGGAGCGGGCCGCCAGCGTCGCCGATCTCCCGGCCCACCTCGGCGCTCCCCATGGTCTGGCCCATGCGTTCGGGCGGCGTGGCGCCGGCCAGCACGGTGAACCCGAGCGGAGTGACCAGCCCGATCCCCACGCCCGCCGTCGCCGCCGCGAGGAGCAGCGGAGCCACGCCCGGGACGGCCGCGAGCGCGAAGGCCGCCGCGCAGAGCAGCAGCCCGGCGGCCAGGCCGCGGACCGCGGTGACTCTCCCCGCGTCGAGCGCCCGGCCCGCGAGGGGCTGGGCGACGGCGGCGCACGCGGCCAGCAGGGAGACGGCCGCGCCGGTCACGACGGGCCCGAGCCCGTCCGCCCGGCCGGAGACCGGCAGGAAGCCGACCCCTGCCGACAGCGCCGCCGTCCCCGCCGCAAGGGCTGTCACCGGCCGCAGGAATCCGGGATCGGCGAGCCGCCTGGCGAGGTCGCCCACAGTCTGCCGGGCACGCGGCAGCGGGGGCACCCGGGGCACCGCGAGGGCCGCCCAGCAGGCCACCACGGCGGCCAGCACGGCCATGACCGCGAACAGCGACCCCAGGCCGCCGGCCACGACGACCGCCCCGCCGAGGAGCGGTCCGAGGGTGTAGCCGATGCTCTTGTAGAAGCCGTACGAGCCGAAGGCCCGGCCCCGCGCGCTCTCCGGCGTCAGGCGCGCGACCAGCGCGGACGCCGAGGGTGAGAACGCCGAGGCCGCGGCGCCCTGCCCCAGCCTCGCCGCCAGGAGCCACCACGTGTCCGCGGCGCCCTCCGGCCCGGCCGCCAGCGCGTACGCGCCCGACGCGAGGACGAACGCGACGAGGCCACCCACGAGCACCGGGCACGGCCCGATCCGGTCGGCCAGCGTGCCGAACGCCGGTTTGAGCACGATCTCGGCACCGTCGTAAAGGGCGAGCAACACGCCCAGCCGGAGCAGGGACGCTCCCGCGCCGTCATCCGTCACCGCGAGGTTCGCCGCGATGCCGTGCGCGCCGAAGGCCGTGGTGAACCCGGCGGCGTACAACGGCCACAGACGCGCGCCGCTCAAGTGCCTCAAGCCAGGCGCGGCGGGAACCCGCCGGTGGCGACCGGTCCCCAGGACGTCGGGGTGATCCGCACCAGCGACTTGCCCTGGCGGACCATGGCCGCGCGATACTCCTCCCAGTCGGGGTGCTCACCGGAGATCGACCGGTAGTACTCGACCAGCGGCTCCAGGGCCTCCGGCAGGTCGAGCACCTCGGCGGTGCCGTCCACCTGCACCCACGGCCCGTCGAAGTCGTCGGACAGCACGACCACGCTCACCCGCGGGTCGCGGCGGGCGTTGCGGGTTTTGGCGCGTTCGGGGTAGGTCGACACGACGATGCGGCCCTCGGCGTCGACTCCACACGACACGGGGGACGCCTGAGGGCCGCCGTCGCGTCTCGCCGTGATCAGGATCGCCCGGTGGCGATCACGGACGAAGTCGAGCAACTGCTCACGGGACACCTTCTCGGCGGTCGCGATCCTCGGACTCATGCCGTAACTCTATTGACCATCCGGGACTCGCCCATGAGGGGTGCGGCTCCTGTCCCGCCGGGCGTACGCGGGCGGGCCTGGCCTGGGACGTGATCTCCCTGCACGAGTGGGGGTTTACCCGCCCTCTACCTGTCCTCCACCCACTACCTACGTATCCCTCGAACAGGTATCGATACGGGTGTTTTCCCCCTCCCCACCCCAAGGAGCGAGAAGGCAGTCTGAAAACGTCTCAAAGAGTGCATGAGAGTCAGGGGGACCGATCATGTGCCAGCACCACCCGCAGTGCCCGCCGGCGGACGCGCCCGACCGTGACGCGGCCTGTCTGATCGCCTTTCACCCGGAGCAGGGATGGGGCCTGCTCTGCAACGGCGTGGTGCTCTTCGACGACAGCGGCGAGCTCATGCCGGACGGTCGCAGCATCCCGGCCCGCGCCTCACTGGGGTGTGCCGCATGAGCGCTCGAACCAGGCAGCACAGCGTCTGGCGAGGTGCCGAATCGAGCGCCTCCCGCATCTTCGAACTCCGAGCCGAAGGCGAGGAGAAGTCATGACCATGCTCTACTCCCCCGTCCGGGACGAATCACGGTCACTCGCGCACGAGAGCGACGTGCCCGCCGCCCGGCAGCGCCGGCACTCCTCGGTCCGGCACCGCTTGGAGACGCTGCGGCAGCGGGTCGGCGACCTCACGATCCGGCTCGTGGACGAGCCCGACGTCGACGAGGCCTCCTGGCGGCTGCCTGCCCAGCCCGCCTCCGTCGGGCGGGCCCGGCGGCTGACCCGCGAGCGTCTGCGCACGTGGAATATGGAAAAGCTGTCCGACACGGTGGAGTTGCTGGTGAGCGAGCTGGTCACCAACGTGCTCTGCCACACCTGCTGCGGCGACCTCGTCGTACGGCTGTCGGCCGTCGAGGGGCTGCTGCGCTGCGAGGTGGAGGACTGCGACGGCGCGCTCCCCGAGGTGGCCCGGCCCTGCGCCGGTGACGAGAACGGCCGCGGCCTGCTGCTGCTCGACTCGCTGGCCTGCTGCTGGGGCGCGCAGCGCACCCGCCGCGGCAAGATCATGTGGTTCGAGTTGCCGGCGTACGCCCTTCGCTGACCGGCCCGTCCGCGCCGTCCGCCCTGTCCGCGGCCGGGCCGTCGGGCCGTTCGCTCAACCGCTCCTTGATCCAGGCGGCCACCTGGGCACGGGACTTGAACCCGAGCTTGTCGAGGATGTGCTCGATGTGGCCCTCCGCGGTGCGCTGGGAGATGACCAGCCGGCCGGCGATGTCCTTGTTGCTCAGTCCCTCGGCGACGAGGTGCGCGATCTCCGTCTCCCGGCGCGTGAGCGGTGTGATCCGGCCCTCGAACGGCGCGGGCTCGCGGGCGGCGGGTGTGCGTTCCCGCAGCGCGTAGGCCAGGGCCTCGTCCCGCGTCAGGGCCGCGCCCCGGGCCGTCTCGGCCTGGAAGTCGCGCTCGCCCAGCGCCTCGCGCGCGGCCGCGACGCAGTCGTCGTGACAGCCGCTCATGTAGCGGAACTCCCCCAGCCGCGCGCCGGCGGCCCGCCAGGAGGTCTGCACGACGCCGAGCAGCCGGGCCGCCCGCTCGTACCTGTGCTCGTCCGCGGCGAACCAGGCGTGGACCTCCAGGTTCATCCCCATGCCGAGCTGGTCGCCCACGGCCGTGATGTAGCGCAGGCTCTCGTTGTTCATCTCGCAGGCCGCGCGCATGTCGCCCCTGCGCCAGGCGTCGATCGCCAGCGCCAGCAGCGCGTACGCCCGGTGCCAGCCCTCGCCGTACAGGTCGCACAGGGCGATGCACTCCTCGGCGAGGTCGCGGGCGGCCGGGCGGCCCAGGAAGGCGTTGGCCAGGGCGAGCCGGTTGATGGACAGCGCGAGGCCGATGGGGTTGCCGACGGTGCGGTGGGCGGCCGCGGCCTCCTCGTAGCGCCGCATGCCGGTCTCCAGGTCGCCCCCGCAGACCGCCGCCATGCCCGACAGGAACGCGATGTAGCCGCGCGTCACCCGCAGCCCGAGCCGCTCGGCGATCGCCGTGGCCTCTTCCAGCCGTGCGAGCGCGGTGGCGTGGTCGTCCCGGAGCAGGGCGATCCAGGCGCCCGCCCACAGCGCGTGGGCGCGCACCTCGCCGGGTTCGGTCGCGGCGGCCAGGCTCCGGTCGAACCAGCCGGCCCCCTCCGACAGGTGGTAGCCGCTCCAGTGGTAGAGCAGCTCCGCGGTCATCGCCAGGCCCGTCTCCGCCTCCCCGGGCTCGCGCAGCGACCAGTCCAGCGCCTTGCGGAGGTTGGCGTGGTCCCGCCGCAGGCGCTCCGCCCACGCCTGCTGGGCGGCGCCGAACAGCTCGGCCCAGGCCCGTGACGTGATCTTCCGGTAGTAGTCGCGGTGCCGCCGGTGCAGCGTCGCCTCGTCCCCGGACGCGGCCAGCAGCTCACGGCCGAACCGCTGGACGGTGTCGAGCAGGCGGTAGCGGACCACCCCCTCGGACTCCCGCCGCAGCAGCACCGACTTGTCGACCAGCCCCGCGACCAGTTCGAGCACGTCCTCACGCGCGATGCCGTCGCCCGCGCACACGTGCTCGGCGGCCTCCAGGTCCAGGCCCCCGGCGAAGACCGAGACACGCTGCCACATCAGCCGTTCCTGCTCGGTGCACAGCTCGTAGCTCCACTCGAACAGCGCGCGCAGCGTACGCTGCCGGGGCAGTGCGGCCCGCGACCCCCCGGTCAGCAGACGGAACCGGTCGTCCAGCCGTTCCAGCACCTGCCGCACCGACAGGGCGCGCAGCCGTACGACGGCCATCTCGATCGCCAGGGGCAGGCCGTCCAGCCGGCGGCAGATCTCGGCCACCACCTCCTCGTTCTCCTCGGTCACCTCGAACTCGGGCACCACCGCCGCGGCCCTCTCGGCGAACAGACGGACCGCGTCCGACTCGGCGAGCGGCACGGCGGAGTCGCCGTCGGGCGCGGGCGTCGACAGCGGCGCCAGCTCGACGATCCGCTCGCCGTCGATGCCGAGCGCCTGCCTGCTCGTGGCGAGGACACGAAGGCCGGGAAGCGCGCGGACCAGCGTGTCCACGAGCATCGCGCACTGTGCGAGAACGTGCTCGCAGGTGTCCAGCACGATCAGGGTCTGCCGGTCCCGCAGGCGTTCGACCAGCGCGTCCAGCGGCGGGCGGGCCGAGTAGTCGGTGACCGACAGCGCCTCGCCCACGGCCTGCACGAGCAGGGCGGGATCTTCGAGCGCGGCCAGCTCGACCAGCCGTACGCCACCGGGGAAGCTCCTGCGGACCTCCTCGGCCGCCCGCAGCGCGAGGCGGGTCTTGCCCACCCCGCCCGCCCCGACCACGGTGACCACGTGCGAGGTCCCCAGCAGGCGTTTGAGCTCGGCCAGCTCGTGCCGGCGCCCGACGAAGCTGGTCACCTCGGCGGGCAGCCCGGCCGGTTCCCCTCCGGCACCCCTCGTTCGCATAGCGGTCATGAGCCCACGCCGCCCCCGTCGTCCGGTGCGCCACGACGCTGTGGCACATACCACCGTACAAACCACGCCCCGGACCTGCCGGAGCGCCCCAGTGGAGCTCAGCCCTTCATGCGCCGCAGGATCTGCTCCCGCCTGACCTGCAGGTCGTCGATGAGCGCCTCCTGCTGCTCGACGTTGGTCAGCAGCGTGGATCTCTCCGCCATGTCCGTCGGCGCGTCCCAGCTCTGCCCGATCTCCTCGCGCATCTGCGCGGCCTGCTTGCGCAGACGCTCGATCTGGGCGTCCACCTCCTCGAGTTCCTTGCCGAGCTCAGCGTCGTCCATGCCTCACCGTCCCGTTCGGTCACTCGCGTTCGTGATGGCGCGTTCGTGATGGCGCGTTCGTCCACCACATTCCACGAGGACGGGAAACTATTCGGCGACGGCGGCAGGGAGGTAGACGGTTTCGCCGGTCTCGCGGGCCCGCTGGGCGGCCGTCAGCCGGGCCACCAGATAGGCCGGCATGAGGGAAGCGGCCTGGTCCGCGGTGAAGAACCCGTAGTCGTCCAGCTCCTCCTGCTGCAGGACCACGCCCGTACCGTCCTGGAACGTCCCGCAGTCGAACAGGAAGTGCACCAGCGGGATCGGCCGGTCGTCCAGCGGCGGCACCCACTGGACCACGAGCAGGCGGCCCACCGGCCGGGTGAGGCCCAGCTCCTCGGCCAGCTCCCGGCCGCAGGCCGCCTCGGGTGACTCGCCCTCGTCGACGTGGCCGCCCGGCCAGCCCCAGTGGTCGCGGTAGCCCGGCTTGACGAGCAGGACCCGGTCCGAGGAGTCGGTGATGAAACCGGCCGCCGCGGCGGCCACCTTGAACAGCCCCGCGTAGAAGGCGTCCGCGGGGATCATCGCAGCTCCGAAATCATGCCCTGAGCCTAGTCGGGGATGTCCCCTAGATCGCGAGGATGAGGGCCGTACGCCCCGGGCAGTACGCGCGATCTGGTCTCCGGGTCCGATGTGCCGCCCTTGATCGTTTCCTACCGTCGAAGCGGACGTAAAAGGGGAGGTCATGGGACGCCGCAGGAACATCGCCGCCACCATCGGCGGCTGGAGCGCACGCCATCGGTGGTGGGCGCTGCTCATCTGGGTCGCCTTCGTCGCCGTCGCGACGGTCGGGGGCAACGCCGTGGGCACCACCGAGATGCGCGGCTACGAGTCCGCGAACGGCGACTCGCGCCAGGCCGGGCAGATCCTCGACGGCGCCCGGTTCCCGGACGTGGCCGGCGAGGTGGTGCTGGTCCAGTCGCGTACGGGGACGCTGACGGTGACGGATCCGGCCTTCCGCCGGGCCGTCGAGGACGTCAAGAAGGCCGTCGAGGCCACCGGCCAGGTCGAGCACGTGCGCACGCCGTACGACAAGGAGCCCTCGCCGGTGACGCAGGACCGGCGGACGACGCTGGTCCAGTTCGACATGAAGGGCGACGGCGGCACGGCGGAGGAACGAATCCAGCCCGTGCTCGACGCGGTGGCCAGGGTGCAGGGGGCGCACCCTGACCTGCGCGTGGAGGAAGCCGGTGCCGCCAGCTCCGAGAAACTGATCGGCGAGGCGGTCGACGCGGACTTCGTCCGTGCCGAGCAGCTCTCGCTGCCCATCACGATCGGCATCCTGCTCGCGGCGTTCGGCGCGCTCCTGGCGGCGGTCGTCCCGGTCGCGCTGGCGATGACGGCGATCTTCGCGGCCACCGGACTGCTGGCCTTCACCAGCCAACTTCTGCACGTCGACTCGGCCACCACCAACGTCATGCTGCTGATCGGCCTGGCCGTCGGCGTCGACTACTCGCTCTTCTACATCATGCGCGAGAGGGAGGAGCGGGCGAAGGGCCGCGACAAGAAGCGGTCCATCGAGATCGCCGCGGCCACCTCGGGACGCGCCGTGCTGATCTCCGGCATCACCGTCATCGTGGCCATGGCGGGCATGTTCCTCACCGGCAACGGCATCTTCATGGGCTTCGCCGAGGGCACGATCCTCGTGGTGCTCACGGCCGTCGTGGGTTCGCTGACCGTGCTGCCCGCGCTGCTCTCACTGATCGGCGACAAGATCGACGCACGGCTGATCCACGGCACGGCGCGCGTCCTCAGCGGCGGCCGGCTCACCTGGCGGCGGATCCTCGGGGTGCGCGGCGGTGAGAGTCGCGTGTGGGGCGCGATCCTGCGGCCGGTGTTGCGGCACCCGCTCATCTCCGTCGTCCTCGCGGGCGGGCTGCTCGCCGCCCTGGCCATCCCGGCCTTCGGCCTGAAGACCGGCACCCAGACCATCGACGACCTCCAGGGCGACTACCAGATCGCCGAGACGTTCAAGCGGATCGACAAGGCGTTCCCCGGCGGCAACGAGCCGGCGGTGGTCGTGGTCAAGGCGGCCGACGTGACGACGCCGGCGTTCACCGCGAAGATCGAGGACTTCAAGCGGCAGGCGCTGGCCACGGGCGAGGCCAACGAGCCCTTCGCCGTCGCCGTCAACCCGGACAAGACGGTCGCGAGAATCAGCATCGGCATCAAGGGCACCGGCGCGGACGAGGTCTCCGAGCACGCGATCCGCACCCTGCGGGAGAAGGTGCTGCCGGCCACGCTGCCCGGCGCCCACGTCACCGGCAACACGGCCGGCTCGATGGACTTCAACGAGCAGCTCACCCGCCGCATCCCGCTGGTGTTCGGGTTCGTGCTGCTGCTCGCGTTCGTGCTGCTGCTGGTCTCGTTCCGCTCGGTGGTCGTGGCGGTCAAGGCCATCGTGCTCAACCTGCTGTCCGTCGCCGCGGCGTACGGCGTGCTCGTGCTCGTCTTCCAGAAGGGGTACGGCGAGAGTCTGCTGGGCTTCCAGTCGACGGGCACGATCACCAACTGGCTGCCGTTGTTCCTGTTCGTGATCCTCTTCGGACTGTCGATGGACTACCACGTCTTCATCCTCAGCCGGATCAGGGAGGCGTACGACAAGGGCATGAGCACCGAGGACGCCGTGTCGTTCGGGATCAGGAGCACGGCGGCCGTGGTGACCAGCGCCGCGCTCATCATGGTGGCGGTGTTCGCGACGTTCGCCACGCTGTCGCTGCTGACGTTCATGCAACTGGGCGTCGGCCTGGCGGCCGCCGTGCTCATCGACGCGACGATCGTGCGCGCGGTGCTGCTGCCCGCGACGATGAAGCTGCTCGGCGACTGGAACTGGTACCTGCCGCGCTGGCTCGAGTGGCTGCCCCGGTTGTCGCACGGCGACGACGAGCCCGAGGAGGCTCCCGAGGAGCGGGTTCCCGCCCTCGTCTGACACTCCGGCCCGCAAGCGCCGGAACGGTGATCCTGCCGTTCCGGCGCATCGCCGTTCATCGGGCTCTTTCGTGTGGACCGTTCTCGCGCGAAATTCCCGGTAAGTTACCGGCGACGGGGGCGCTTGGTATCAGGGCAGCGACGGAGGCGTCATGACGAAGAACGACCCGACCGAAAACAAGGAAAAGGACTTCTTCGTCACCTATAACGGCAAGGACGAAACCTGGGCGACCTGGATCGCGCGGACCCTTGAGGACGCCGGCTACACCACGACCATCCAGGCCTGGGACTTCCGGCCCGGGGACAACTTCATGGCGGGAATGGACAAGGCGTTGTCCGGCTGCCGCCACGTTCTGGGCGTGCTTTCTCCCCATTACCTGAGCTCCATGTTCACCCAGGCCGAATGGACCGCGGCCTATCGTCAGACGCTGCTCGGCAAAGAACGTGGATTCATACCAGTGCGGGTGGCCGAATGCGATGTCGCCCCGTTGCTCGGACCGCTGGTCTACATCGATCTCGTGGAAGTCGAGGAGGCCGAGGCGCGGGACCGGCTCCTGGCCGGGGTTTCCCCCTCGATCGCCCGGACCCCGCGCGTTCCCGGATTCCCCGGCGGCGCACGCCGGTGAGTCTCGACGACTACACCGCGGACTTCTTCGTCTGTCACGCGGACGCCGATGTCCAGTGGGCGGAGTGGATCGGGGCGGAGCTGGAAGGCGCCGGCTACGGCGTGGTCCTCAAGTCGTGGGACTTCCGGCCCGGGCACAACCTGCTCGCGAAGCTCGACGAGGCCCTGGCCAAGAGCCGCCACACGCTCTGCCTGCTGTCGGAAGCCGACGAGGCCGTCCAGGCGGCCGCACGGGCCGCCGCCCAGCTTCAGGAGGTGGAGGGCAAGGACCGGGCTCTCATCCCCGTCCTCCTGGCCGAATGCGAGAGACCGCCGCTACTGGCCGCGTACGTGCCGATCGACCTGCGCGACGTGAGCCGCGAGGACGGCGGGGACGAGGCCCGGCGGCGCCTGCTGGCCGGAGTGGCCGAACGCGCCGAACGCGTGGCGAGCGGAGGCTTTCCCAAGGCAGCCGGGAAGCGTGTCCGGTTCCCCGCCGCCGACCCGGAGGCGTGGCAACTGCGCGGGCAGCGTCCGAACCCGGATTTCGTCGGGCGTGACGACGAGCTCACGGACCTCTACCGCGCCTTCCGCGCGAACCGCCCGGCCTCCGCCATCCAGGCGATCACCGGGCTCGGCGGCCTGGGCAAGACCCAGCTCGCCATCCAGTACGCCTTTCGGTACGGCAACGGCTACGACGTGGTGTGGTGGGTGCGGGCCGAGGACCCGACGACCCTGCGCGGGGACTACGCGGAGCTCGCCAAGAAACTGGGCCTGCCGTTCGACCAGGACGACCAGGCGATCCCGGCGCTCCGTCAGACGCTCCACCGCCGCCGCGACTGGTTGCTGATCTTCGACAACGCCGAGGACCCGGAGCAGATTTTCCCGCTCCTCCCGGACCGGATCACCGGCCACGTGCTGATCACTTCCCAGCTGCGCAATTGGCGGCATGCGGAGACGCGGCACCTGGAGGTCCTGCCGACCGCGGCCGCTGTGGAATACCTACAGCGGAAGGGCAAGGTCACCAACACGGACACGGCGCGAGAACTGGCGGAGGCCCTGGGCGGCCTGCCTCTCGCGCTGGCCCAGGCGGCCGGCGTCATCGCCGAGGGCATGTCGGCGGCCGACTACCTCGCCCAATTGCAGCGGCAGTCGCCGGAACTGTTCACGCGGGGCCGGGCCGGGGACAACGAGACGACGATCGCCTCGACCTGGCGGGTGTCCTTCGAACGGCTGGCGTCCCAGTCCGTCGCCGCGGTCGCCCTGCTGCGCCTCGCCGCGTTCCTCGGGGCCGAGGCCATCCCGCTGTCCCGGCTCGCCCCGGTGCCGGACATGCCCGCCGACCTCGCCGAGGCCCTCACCGACCCCTTACGCCGCCACGATGTGACGCGGGCCATGGGTCAATACTCGCTGGCCGACACCGAAGACGGTCTGCTGTCCATTCACCGCATCGTGCAAGCGGTCACCCGGGCCGACCTCGGCGAGGAGGCACCGCGCTGGGCGGGGCTGGCGCTCGCCACCGTTGCCACGGCGTTCCCCGACGACGTCCGTGATCCGAACATCTGGCCCGACTGCGAGACGATGCTCGCCCACGCCATCGCCGCCGCCCAGCACACCATGCGACTCGACGTCGCACCGGCGGAAACGGCCGACCTGCTGGAACGGGTAGCCCAATATCTGTTGCAGCGCGGGCGGCTGGATCATTCGGAGTCGGTGATCTCAGACGCCCTGGCCGCGGCCGGACAACTGCCGGACGACGCACCCGAGTATCTCTGCTGCCTCAATACGCACGGCCTGCTCCTGCTGGCGCAGGGCCGGTTCGCCGCGGCACTGGATGCGCAGGAGAAGGTCTACGAGATCCGGACCCGCACACTCGGACCTGACCACATCGACACTCTCCGCAGTGGTCGGGACCTGGTCGAGGCGCTCTATCGCCAAGGCCACCTGATGCAGGCCAAGCGACTACAGGACCGCCTTGTCCACGAGTTCACCGCGACTCTGGGTGCGGAGGACCTCGAAACCATCACCGCCCTTGCCTACCAGGCGACCCTACTGTCCGACACCGGCCAGTACGAAGAGGCTCGCAACCTGGAGGAGCAGGTGCTGGCCGCCCGACGCCGACTTCTCGGCGATCACCACCCCGACACCCTCGTCACCAAGGCCAATCTCGCCAGGACCTTGCATTCTCTGGGCAAGTGGGCAAAAGCTCGCGACCTCTATGAGCGCGTCGTCGAGGCCCGACGACAACTCCTCGGCGAACACCACCCCCACACACTCGATGCGATGGCCAACCTCGCCGTCACTCTGCACGCACAAGGTGAGCTCGACCAGGCCCACACCCTTAACGAACAGGTCCTCGACGCCCGACGACGACTCCTCGGCGAACACCACCCCAACACACTCGACGCCATGTCCGGCCTCGGCGCCACCCTCTACGCACAAGGCGAACACGACCAGGCACGCGCACTCGAAGAACAGGTCCTCGACGCCCGACGACAACTCCTCGGCAATCACCACCCTGGCACCCTCGACGCCATGGCCAACCTCGCCACCACCCTCCGCGTCCAAGGTGAACTCGACCAAGCACGCGCCCTTAACGAACAGGTCCTCGACGCCCGACGACAACTCCTCGGCGAACACCACCCCCACACACTCGACGCCATGTCCGGCCTCGCCGCCACCCTCTACGCACAAGGCGAACACGACCAGGCCCACGCCCTCAACGCACAGGTCCTCGACGCCCGACGACAACTCCTCGGCGAACACCACCCCGACACGCTAAGGGCGATGGCCGACCTCGCCGCCACCCTCTACGCACAAGGCGAACTCGACCAGGCCCACACCCTCAACGCACAGGTCCTCGACGCCCACCGCCAACTCCTCGGCGAACACCACCCCAACACACTTCGCGCGATGGCCAATCTCGCGGCCACCCTTCGGGAACAAGGCGAGAAGGCGCGAGCGCACTCCCTCCTGGTGACGGCTCTAGCTACCAGCGAACGGACCTTCGGTAAGAAGAACAGCCTCACCACGTGGCTCGCCTGGAGGCTGGTGTCCCTGCACGGCGCGCCGCACGAGGCGACCAGAAGGAAGGCCCTCGTCATCGAGAACCTGTCCTGGCTCGACAGGGAGCCGTCGAACCGGCTCACCGGGGAGCAGAAGAGCATCAGGGACCGCGTGAAGGCGTTCTTCAGCGGCGGCAAGGCGGGCGGACGCCGCTCGTCCAAGCGGAAGAAGTAGCCGCACGCTCACCTCCCCCACCCTGCCGATCCTCAGGGCAAGGGGGCACGCAGGGGGCAAGAAGTACATAACGGTAAAATGCGTGTACGTGGTGCAGACGGGCGAGAACAGTCGTAAACCTCTGATCTACTGGACCGCCGGTGTGCTCGCGTACATGGTCGCGGTCTTCCACCGGCAGTCGCTCGGCGTGACGGGGATCGACGCGGCGACGAGGTTCGGGGTCGGGTCGGCGGCGCTGTCGACGCTCGCGATGCTGCAACTGCTCGTCTACGCGGCCATGCAGATCCCCGTCGGCGTCCTGGTGGACCGCCTGGGGTCCAAGCGCATGCTGCTCGTCGGCGCGGCGGTCATGGCCCTCGGCCAGCTCCTGTTCGCCGTCTCCACCGGCCTGGCGTCGGCCGCCGCCGGAAGGGTGCTGGTCGGCTGCGGCGACGCGATGACGTTCATCAGCGTGATCCGGGTCGTCAGCGTCTGGTTCCCGCCCCGCCGCAATCCGCTGCTCGTGCAGCTCACCGGCATCATCGGTCAGTTCGGCGCGGTCGTGTCGGCCGTGCCGCTGATCAGCTCACTGCACGCGTACGGCTGGACGCCGACCTTCCTGTGGGCGGCGGGCCTGGGAGTGGTGGCGCTGGCCGTCGTCGCCGCCGGGCTCCGCGACCGCAGGCCCGAGCGCGCACCGGCGGCGTCCGGAGTGCGGGCGGCGTGGGCCGAGCCCGGCACCCGCCTCGGGATGTGGACCCACGCCGCCACCCAGTGCTCGTCCGCCGCCTTCACGATGCTGTGGGGCTACCCCTTCCTCGTGCAGGGGCAGGGCCTGTCCCCGCGTACGGCCGGGGTGCTGCTGACCGCGCTGACGCTGCTGGCGATGGCCTGCGGGCCGCTGCTCGGTTATCTGGCCGGGCGTTTCCCGCTGCGCCGCTCGTGGATGGTGCTCACGGTCATCGGCGTCACGGCCGGCGCGTGGTCGCTCGTCCTGCTGTGGCCCGGCGGTCATGCCCCGCTGTGGACGCTCGGGCTGCTCATGCTGGCCCTCGCGACGAACGGGCCGGGCTCGGTCATCGGCTTCGACTACGCCCGCACGTTCAACCCGGCCGAGCGCATCGGCGTCGCCACCGGCATCGTCAACGGCGGCGGCTTCGCCACCTCGATGTCACTGATCGCGCTCGTCGGGGTCGTCATGGACCTGCAGAACGACTTCCGCTGGGCGTTCGCCGTGCAGTATCCGATCTGGCTGCTCGGGGCCGTACAGGTCGTCCGGTACAGGACCCGCGCCCGCCGCCGCGCCGCCGTCAACCCCACCCCCGTCCCGGCCCCGGTCCCCGCCTGACCGGAGCCCGTCTTCGTCAGAGGGCGTTCGACTCCCAGCTGTCGCGGCTGCTCTCCACGTCCACCGCTTCGGCGAAGCCGGGGATCGTACCGATTACTTCAGGTACACGAAGGGGTCGCGGAAGTGGGAGGGGGCGAGGACGGCGGCCCGGGCGAGGATGTCCTCGCGCGTCCGTACGGCGAGGTCGGTGTCCTCGTCGTACACGTAGGGGATCGCGGGATCGGCGAGCTGGACGGGGTGGAGCACGGCGTCGCCGCTCATGACCACATCCCCTGCCTCGACACACTGGTGGCCCGGCGTGTGGCCCGGCGCGTGCAGCACCCGGACCCCCGGCACGGGTTCGGCGTCGCCGTCCACGACCTCCAGCCTGTCCCGCAGGGGATCGACGATCAGTTCGCGGACCGGGGCGGAGGCCCACTCGACCTCCGACCTCTGCAGCACGTAGCGGGCGTTGACGAAGGCGGGAACGCCCTCCACGACCGCGCCGCCCGCGTGGTCGCTGTGCAGATGGGTCAGCACGACCACGTCAACGTCCGCCGGCGCGGCCCCGGCGGCGGCCAGTTCCGCGCCGATCCGTCCGGGCAGCGGCGCCCAGGTCGCGAGCGAGTGCGCGCCGCCGATCCCGGTGTCCACCAGGACCGTACGGCCCGCCGCGCGCAGCAGGTAGCAGTGGAAGTGCAGCACCCACTCCTCGCCGGGGGCGAACGTGGCACCGGGAAACATCTCGGGCAGCGGCTTGCGGACCGGTTCCTTCATCGGGCCGACGGCATCGCAGAGCGGGACGATCTCGACACCGGACACGATTCTCGGCTCATGCGGCATCGCACCACCATAGAGGCCAGTGGTCGGTCAGCGGGCGGCGGCCGCGACCGGGGTGTAGTCGACGTCGAGGTCGGCGGCGTAGACGGCGCGCTCGCAGTGGGCGCAGCGGTAGAGGATCGGGCCCTCGTCGAGCTCGGTACGGCAGCGCGGGCAGCGGCGGCGGGTGCGGGTCATCTCGGTCTCCCCCTTCGAAAGGCTCCTTGCGTGTCCATGGGAACTCCGGCGGCTTGCCGTACTCCTGCAGACGACTTGTCACCGGTTCGCACTCCGCTTGGGGTGGATGATGGACGGGTGCTCGCCGACGTCATCGACCATCTCGTCTGCCCGGCCTGCGGGACGGCGATCCATCTGGCCGACGGGTCGGTCAGATGCGCGCGCGGCCACTCCTTCGACGTGGCGCGGCAGGGATACGTGAACATGCTCACCCGCCCGGCCGGCACGGCCGACACGCCCGCCATGGTGGCCGCGCGGGCGCGTTTCCTGGAGGCGGGCCACTACGCCCCGCTGGCCGGCCGCCTCGCCCGGCTGTGCGAGGACGCCGCCGTGGTCGCCGACGCCGGCGCGGGCACCGGCTACTACCTGGCCGCGGCGCTCGGCGACGCCGCGGTGGGCATCGCGCTCGACGTGTCCAAGCACGCGCTGAAGCGGGCCGCCCGCGCGCATCCGCGCATCGGCGCCGTGGTGGCGGACGTGTGGCGGCCGATCCCCGTCGCCGATCACCGCGTGGACGTGCTGCTCAACGTCTTCGCACCGCGCAACACGGAGGAGTTCGCCCGGGTGCTGCGGCCGGGCGGTTCCCTCGTCGTCGTCACGCCCGGCCCCGGCCACCTGAGCCCGCTGGTCGAACGGCTCGGCCTGCTGAACGTGGACGAGGACAAGGACCGCCGCCTGGAGGACGCCCTGGGCGGCCGGTTCGCCCGGACCGGGGAGGAGACCGAGGAGATCACGCTCTCGCTGCGCCACGACGAGGTCGAGGCGGTGGTCGGCATGGGCCCGAGCGCCTGGCACACGCGCCCGGAGGAACTGGCCGCGAAGATCGGCGCGCTGCCCGACCCGGTGCCGGTGAACGCGTCCTTCCACATCACCCGCTGGGCCGTGTCCCCGTGACCGCTGTGTCCCCGTGACCGCTGTGTCCCCGTGACCCCGCCCGTCCCCGTGACCCCGCCCGTCCCCGTGACCCGCCTGTCTCCATGAACCCGTAGGCTTCGTGACCGCTGTGTCCCCGTGACCGCGTGCGTCCACGTGACCGGGGGCTCGGCCGGTTCGGTCTCCCCCCGGTCCACGCGGATGACGCTGATCAGGCCGTTCGGCTCGATGTACGCGCGGCCGACCACCGCCAAGCTGAACGTGGCCAGCCGCGCCCAGCTCGCCGGCTTGGACCTGTCCTGACGCGGCGCTTGCGACAACTTGTGTCCCGACATCACCTATTTGTCGGTCATTTGCGTCTCTCGCGGGACATACTGAACCCGACCCCGTAGGAGCGCAGGGGAGGGCCGGTATGAAGGCCGAGGAACGCTGGCAGGCCAGGTTCCGGGCACCGCGGGTGACCCTGCCCACATGGGCGCGTCAGGCGCCGCACCGCGCCGTCTACCGCGGCAACGCCTCCGGCGCGTGGGAGATCTACGCCTGGGACCGGTCGAGCGGGCAGATCCGCCAGGTCACCGACCGCGCCCACGGCACCCGGTACGGCGCGATCGACCCGGCCGGCCGGTGGATCTGGTGGTTCGGCGACACCCACTGCGTCCCCCACTGCGACACCGACTGCGACACCCACTGCGATCCCCACGGCCACACGGACGGCGACACGGGCCGCGACGGGTACGGCGTGTGGTCGCGCCAGCCGTTCCACGGCGGCCCGGACGAGCCCCTGGCCATGCCGCCCGGCCACCCGTGCGGGCTCGCGCTCGCCTCGGACGGCGCCGCGGCCGTCGGCCTTTCCACCCGGGACGGCTTCGAGATCCTGCTGGCCAGGCCAGGGAGCGAGCCGGTCACGTTGTACCGCCACGACGAGTACGCCGCGGTCGCGGACATGTCCCTCGACGGTTCGCTCATCGCCGTCAACCACAGCGAGCACGGCGACGCCCTGCATCCGGCCGTACGGGTCATCAGGGCGGACGGCTCGACGGTCGCCGAGCTGAACGACGGACCGGGCAGAGGCGTGACCGGCTGCAGGTTCGCCCCCGTCCCGGGCGACCGGCGCCTGCTCGTCCTGCACGAGCGCCGGGGCCGCCGCGAACCGCTGGTGTGGGACCCGGTGACCGGCGAGCAGCGGGAGATCTGGCTGCGGGTGCGCGGCGAGATCTCCGCGGACTGGTACGACGACGGACGCGCCCTGCTCGTCATCAACAACCAGCGGGGACGCACCGAACTGCTGCGCTACGACCTCGCCGGCGGCGGCCTCACCCCGATCCAGAGCCCGCACGGGGTGATCGAGGCGGCGGCGCCGCGCCCCGACGGCACCGTCGAGTACGCCTGGTCGAGCGCCGCCCACCCGCCGGTCGTCAGGTCGAGCAACGGCCACGTGGTCTTCAGCCCCGGGCGCACACCGCCGCCGTCCGTGCCTCTGGAGGACATCGACGTGGACGGCCCGGGCGGGCGCATCCACGCCCTCGTCTCCCGGCCCGAGCGGGTGGCCGCGCCGTACCCGACGGTGTTCCTCCTGCGCAGCGCGCTGCCGGGGTTCGGCGGCGGCACCGGCGGCCAGGACGACGACTCGTTCCGGCCGCAGGTCGCGGCGTGGGTCGACAGCGGTTTCGCCGTGATCCGGGTGAACCACCGGGGGTCGGCCGGGTACGGCTCCGCCTGGCGCGACGCGCTGCGCGGCGACGTCGGCCACATCGAGCTGGCCGACGTGGCGGCGGTGCGCGACTGGGCGGTGGAGCGCCGCATCGCCGACCCGGACCGCCTCGTGCTCGCCGGCACGGCGTGGGGCGGCTATTTGACCCTGCTGGCGCTCGGCACCCAGCCGAAGTCGTGGACGGCGGGGATCGCCGCCGCCCCCATCGCCGACCACGCGGCGGCGTACGAGGACGAGGCCGAATGCATGCGCGCGGTGCACCGGGCGCTGCTGGGCGGTTCCCCTGCCGAGGTGCCCGAGCGGTACGCCGCGTCCTCCCCGATCACGTACGCCGACATGGTGGAGGCGCCGCTGCTGATCCTGACGGGGGCGAACGACCGGCGCTGCCCGGCCCGGCAGGTCGAGCGCTACGTCCGGGCCCTGGCCGCCCACGGCCGGGAGGCGTCCGTGTACCGGTACGACGCCGATCCGGGCGCGCCGGCCGTCGAGGAGCGGGTGCACAGGATGGCCGCGTCCATCGACTTCGCCGTCCGCGCCCTGGGCCGTACCTAGGACCTAGGGCGCGCGCAGGACGAGGATGGCCAGGTCGTCGGCGCTCGGCACCGGCGCGAAGTCCTGTACGGCGCGGCGGATGCGCTCGGCCACGGCGCGGGCGGACAGGTCCACGCACTCGGCCAGGAGCTTGGCCAGGCCGCCGTCGTCGTCGAGCAGCCGGTTGCCCGACCGCCGCTCGGTGACCCCGTCGGTCACGCCCAGCAGCACGTCGCCCGGGGTGAGGCGCAGGCTGTCCTCCTGGAACTTCGCCTCGGGGAACACCCCGAGCAGCGACTGCGGCGAGGCGACGACCTCGACCTCACCATTCGGCCGCAGCCGCAGGGCCTCCGGATGCCCGGCGGAGACGAGACGGATGTCGAGACCCTCCGGCGAGACCGTGATCTGGCCGTGCAGCAGCGTCAGGAAGCGGGCGCGCTCCCCCTCCTCCAGGATGGCCTGGTTGAGCCGGCCCACCACAGCGGCCACGCCGTACCCCTCGCGGGCGAGCAGCCGGAGCGTGTGCCGGGCCAGCCCGGTGACCGCGGCGGCCTCGGGCCCGGTGCCGCAGACGTCGCCGATCGCGAAGCGCCAGACCCCGTCCGCGATCGGGAACAGGTCGTAGAAGTCGCCGCCGACCTCGTTGTTCTCCCCCGCAGGCTCGTAGATCACGTGGAAGTCGAGCCCCGGGGTGGTGGGCTCGTCGGGCGGCAGGAGGCTGCGCTGGAGCGCCCGGTTGGCCGCCGCCTGCTGGGCGTACAGACGCGCGTTGTCGAGCGCCAGCGCCGCGCGGCGGCCGAGGTCCTCGGCGATCTGCATGGCCTCGTCGGGGAAGCGGTCGCGCCGGCCCAGGCACATCACGCCGAGCCGCCGCCCCCGCGCGGTCAGCGGGTACGCCAGCGCCTGCCATTCGCTCATCGGCAGCACGGCGGGGTCGTCGTCCGCGGGCAGCGAGATCTCCTCCAGTTCGTCGCGCATGGCGTCGATCTGGGTCTCGTCCGCGTGCCAGAGATAGGCGGGCCGCAGTTCTCCCGACCCGTCCTGCGCGGTGTAGACGGCGCACCAGCTCGCCAGGCGCGGCACCACGATCTGCGCGACGATCGCCGGGACCATCTCCGGGTTGAGCGTGCCCGCGAGCAGATCGCTCGCGTCCGCGAGGAAGCCCAGCCAGCCCGGGCCGTGGGCGGCCTCGAGCAGCCACTCGTCGCTCTGCACCGGCTCCCCGCCCGGCAGCTCCAGACGGGCCCAGCGGGTGCGCAGCGACGAGGTGAACGTGACACCCCAGCTGACGGCGTCGGCCGGCGGGCCGAAATCCTGGCCGTCCGTCTTCTCCCTGACCTCCACCTGGATGGACTCGCCGTGGTGGAGCCACACGACCTCGAAGGGCGCGCCCGCCGCTTCCACGACGAGTTCCCCCACCAGCCGCTCGGCCTCGGGGTACACCGACATGGCGGCCCACGCTGTCATCACTTCGCGTGTGAACCGCTTCGCTTCGGGTACGGCCGTCTCGCCTGGCGTGAAGGACGCCGCCAGAACGGCCCGAGGGCTAGTTGTCACCACCATTGTGCTTACCACACTTCCGGCTGACCTCGGGTCAAGCAAGGGGGCCCCGCATCCCGCCGAACGTGACAGACTGGCATGGAGTCCGCGGCTGGACAGGCCGTATGAGGCCGTATGCCTTGGTCGCGTCAGCCCCGATCGGGGTAAAGGAGGCTAAATGTCGCCCGCCAACGCCGAGCTGGCCGGGACCGAACGGGTCTACCGCGAATCCGACCTCGTCCCCTTCCTGGAGACGCTCATCACATGGCGGGACGGCGACTTCCGCCGGCGCGTGTCCCACGCCCCGCCCGGAATCCTCAGCGAGATCCGGCTGCTGCTCAACGAGGTGGCGGACCGGCGCGAGCACCTGGCCAACGAGCTGGCCCGGGTCCGCCGAGAGATCGTCAAGGAGGGCCGTTTCACCGAGCGGCTCAGCCCCGGGCCGGGTGTCGGCGCGTGGGCGGAGAGCGTGGGCTCGGTCAACGATCTCATCGACGCCATCGTGACCCCGGTCAGCGGCGCCGCCGACGTCATCGACGCCGTCGCGAAGGGCGACCTGTCCCGCCGGATCGACGTGGACCGCGCGGCCCGGGGCGAGGTACGGCGGCTGGGCAAGGCCATCAACGGCATGGTCGACCAGCTCTCGCTGTTCACCTCGGAGGTGACGCGGGTCACCCGCGACCTCGGCACCGAGGGCAAGCTGGGCGGCCGGGCCAACCTGCGCGGCATGTCGGGCAGCTGGCGCGACCTCACCGAGGCCGTCAACACGATGTCCGACCGCGTCTCCGCGCAGGTCCGCGACATCGCCGAGGTGACGACCGGGGTCGCCCGCGGCGACCTGAGCCGCAAGGTCACCGTCGACGCCGTCGGCGAGATGCTGGAGCTGAAGCACACCGTCAACACGATGGTCGACCAGCTCTCGGCGTTCGCCGAGGAGGTCACCCGGGTCGCCCGCGAGGTCGGCACCGAGGGCAAGCTGGGCGGCCAGGCGCAGGTGCGCGGCGTGTCGGGCGTCTGGAAGGACCTCACCGACAACGTCAACTTCATGGCCAACAACCTGACCTCGCAGGTGCGGCAGATCGCCGTCGTCTCCACCGCCGTGGCCAAGGGCGACCTGTCCAGGAAGATCACGGTGGACGCCCAGGGCGAGATCCTGGAGCTCAAGGAGACCCTCAACACGATGGTCGACCAGCTCTCGGCGTTCGCCGACGAGGTCACCCGGGTCGCCCGCGAGGTCGGCACCGAGGGCAAGCTGGGCGGCCGTGCCGAGGTCAAGGGCGTGTCGGGCGTCTGGAAGGACCTCACCGACAACGTCAACTCGATGGCGAACAACCTGACCTACCAGGTGCGCAACATCGCCCAGGTGACCACCGCCGTCGCCAACGGCGACTTCACCCGCAAGATCGACGTCGACGCCCAGGGCGAGATGCTCGAGCTCAAGAGCACCATGAACACCATGGTCGACCAGCTGTCGTCCTTCGCCTCCGAGGTGACCCGCGTCGCCCGCGAGGTCGGCACCGAGGGACGGCTGGGCGGCCAGGCACAGGTGCGCGGCGTGTCGGGCATCTGGAAGGACCTCACCGACAACGTCAACTTCATGGCCAACAACCTGACGTCGCAGATTCGTCAGATCGCCGTCGTCTCGACCGCCGTGGCGCAGGGCAACCTGTCCAAGAAGATCACCGTGGACGCCCAGGGCGAGATCCTGGAGCTCAAGGACACGATGAACACGATGGTGGACCAGTTGTCCGCCTTCGCCGACGAGGTGACCCGCGTCGCCCGCGAGGTCGGCACCGAGGGACGCCTGGGCGGCCAGGCGCGTGTCCCCGGCGTGTCGGGCGTCTGGAAGGACCTCACCGACAACGTCAACTCGATGGCGAGCAACTTCACCTACCAGGTGCGCAACATCGCCCAGGTGACCACCGCCGTCGCCAACGGCGACCTGACCCGCAAGATCGACGTCGACGCCCAGGGCGAGATCCTCGAACTCAAGAGCACCATGAACACCATGGTCGACCAGCTGTCGTCCTTCGCCTCGGAGGTGACCCGCGTCGCCCGCGAGGTCGGCTCGGAGGGCCAGCTCGGCGGCCAGGCCCGAGTCGAAGGCGTCGAGGGCACCTGGAAGCGGCTCACCGAGAGCGTGAACGAACTGGCCGGCAACCTGACCACCCAGGTGCGCGCGATCGCCGAGGTGACCAGCGCGGTCGCCAGGGGCGACCTCACCCGGTCGATCACCGTGGAGGCGCCGGGCGAGCTGGCCCAGCTCAAGGACAACATCAACACGATGGTCGCCACCCTGCGCGAGACGACCAAGACCAACCAGGAGCAGGACTGGCTCAAGTCCAACCTGGCCAGGATCTCCCGCCTGATGCAGGGCCACCGCGACCTGATGGAGGTCGCCCGGCTGATCATGAGCGAGCTCACCCCGCTCGTCTCGGCCAGTCACGGCGCCTGCTACCTGTACGACGACGGCCGGCTCAACCTCATCGCCGGGTACGGCATCCAGCCGGGCTCGACTCCCAAGCCGAGCTTCGACCTGGGCGAGGGCATCGTCGGCCAGGCCGCGCTGGAGGCCAAGCAGATCATCCTGGAGAACGTCCCGGTCGACTCGATCACGGTCGAGACCGGGCTCAGCCGGTCGAACCCGGCCCAGATCGTCGTGCTGCCGATCCTCTTCGAGAACAAGGTGCTCGGCGTCCTCGAGATGGCCTCGTTCCGGCAGTTCAGCGAGGTCCACCTGGCGTTCCTCACCCAGCTCGTCGAGACCATCGGCGTCACGATCAACACGATCATGGCCAACTCCCGGACCGAGGACCTGCTCACCGAGTCGCAGCGGCTCGCGATCGAGCTGCAGGAGCGCTCCGACGAGCTCCAGCGCCAGCAGGAGGAGCTGCGCCGGTCCAACGCCGAGCTGGAGGACAAGGCGGCGCTGCTGGCCAAGCAGAACCGCGCCATCGAGATCCAGAACTTCCAGATCGAGCAGGCCCGGCGGACGCTGGAGGAACGGGCCGAGCAGCTCGCGGTCTCCTCGCGCTACAAGTCCGAGTTCCTCGCGAACATGTCCCACGAGCTGCGCACCCCGCTCAACAGCCTGCTCGTGCTCGCCAAGCTGCTGACGGAGAACGCCGAGGGCAACCTCACGCCGCAGCAGGTCGAGTTCGCCCGCACGATCCACGACGCCGGCTCGGCCCTGCTGCAGCTGATCAACGACATCCTCGACCTGTCCAAGGTCGAGGCGGGCCGGATGGACATCCACCCGCAGGCGATGTCGCTGTCCGCGCTGGTCGACTACATGGAGGCGACCTTCGCCCCGCTCGCGCAGGACAAGGGCCTGTCGTTCGCGGTCCAGGTCGATCCCTCCGTGCCGTACGAGGTGCGCAGCGACGAGCAGCGGCTGCAGCAGGTGCTGCGCAACCTGTTGTCCAACGCGGTGAAGTTCACCCACGAGGGCGAGGTCAGGCTGGAGGTGACCCGCGCGCCCGCCGACGTCCCCTACGTAGACGAGAAGCTGCAGGGCTCGCCGGAGGACATGCTGGCCTTCCGGGTCGTGGACACCGGCATCGGCATCGCGCCGGACAAGCTCGAGGTCATCTTCGAGCAGTTCCGCCAGGCCGACGGCACGACCAGCCGCAAGTACGGCGGCACCGGCCTCGGCCTGTCGATCTGCCGGGAGATCGCCCGCCTGCTCGGCGGCGAGATCCATGTCCAGAGCGTCCCCGGGGAGGGCAGCACGTTCACGCTGTACCTGCCCCCGAACTACTCGGGGCCGCTCGCCGCTCCCGACGGGGGCGCGATCGCCACGCCCACCGAACCGGAGGGCCGCGAGGACGAGGTGCCCGACCTGCACATCAGGGACATCCTGCCGGAGATCCCGCTCCCGACCGACCTGCCGGTCCCGCAGTACACGCCGCTGGTGGACAGCCACGACTGGCAGGGGGACGACCCGCTGACCGGGGCCAAGATCCTCATCGTGGACGACGACATCCGCAACGTCTTCGCGCTGACCAGCGTGCTGGAGCGGCACGGCTCGACCGTCGTGTACGCCGAGAACGGCCGCGAGGGCATCGAGCAGCTCGAACGCAACGAGGACGTGGCGCTCGTGCTGATGGACATCATGATGCCCGAGATGGACGGCTGGGCCACGACCTCGGCGATCCGCACGATGCCGCAGTTCGCCGACCTGCCGATCATCGCGCTGACGGCGAAGGTCATGCGGGGCGACCGCGAGAAGAGCATCGCGTCCGGCGCGTCCGACTACGTGCCCAAGCCCGTCGACGTCGACCGGCTGCTCGAGCGGCTGCGCGGATGGCTCATGCGCGGCCGCAGCGGGGGCACAGAACGCACGAGGGGCGTGCCGGCCCCCGAGTCCCGAGACGCCCAGGAGACGTGATCGATGGCTGACCGCGCCAGGGTCCTGCTGGTCGACGACCGTGAGGAGAACCTGATCGCCCTGGAGGCGATTCTCAGCTCGCTGGACGTCGTGCCAATACGGGCCCGGTCCGGGGAGGAGGCGCTGAAAGCCCTCCTGTCGACCGACTTCGCCCTCATCCTGCTCGACGTACGCATGCCGGGCATGGACGGCTTCGAGACCGCCGCGCACATCAAGCGGAGAGAGCGCACCAGGAACATCCCGATCATCTTCCTGACCGTGGTCGACAGCGCGCCCGACTACGCCTTCCGCGGGTACGCCGCCGGGGCGGTGGACTACCTCACCAAGCCGTTCGACCCCTGGGTGCTGCGCGCCAAGGTCGCCGTGTTCGTGGAGCTCTACACGATGAACCGGCGGCTCTCGGAGCAGGCGGCACTGCTGCGTGAGCGCCTGTCGAACGAGTTGCCGGACGGCGGCGACCACACCTCCGTGCTGGCCGAGCTGGCCGGCCGCGTCACCGCCGTCGAGGACGAGCTGCGGCGGGTGCGCGAGCTGGCGGACAAGTCCGCCGACGCGCCCCTCAACGGCGCGGTCGCCGAACTCGGCGAACGCGTCGCCCACCTGCGGGCCGGCTTCGACGCCCTCGGCTGAGTCGGGCCACGGGCCGCCGCGCTGAGGACGGCCGCCGGGTCAGCGGCGGGCGCGTTCGAGGGCGTCCCAGAAGCCGCGGCGCAGGGCGTGCCTGACCTCGTCGTGCAGCAGGAAGTCGATCGGCAGCGAGGACCCCTGCAGGAGGCGGGCCTCGAGATCGGACGGCATCCGGGGCTTGCGGGCGAGCACGGCCTCCAGCCACAGCGCGGGGGCGTCACGGGCGACCGACTCGCCGAAGTCGTGCCCCTCCTTGTGCGCCGCCTTGACCGCCTCGGCGAGCGTCGTGGTGCCTCCGGTCTGCACGGGCACCGGAGCGGGCTGCGGGCCCGTGTACGGCCCCAGCTGTGAGGGCGAGTAGCCGGCGTGGCCGGAGCCGTACTGCTGGCTCTGCACCGGGTTGTTCGGCGGCGGGCTGCTCGACGGCGGCTGGGCCTGCGAGGGCGGCGACGGCGGGGGGGACGCCGGGGGAGCCGGCAGCGGTGTGCTCACGGGCGGCTGGGCCTGGCGCGGCGGGGCGGGCGGCTGCTGGGACTCCGGCGAGTACCCGTTGTAGGCCGGTGGGGACGGCTGCGCCGGAAGAGCCGGGCGCGCGTGGGCGGCGGAGGACCGCCCGCCGCTGTGTGCGCCCGTCCCGTGTGCGCCCGCGTTCTGGGAGCCGATGCCCTGCGCTGCGGCGCCCTGAGATCCGGCGCCCTGGGAGCCGATGTCCTGGGATCCGGCGCCCTGGAAGCCTGCGCCGTGGGCGCCGCTTCCGTGGCCGCCCACGCCGTGCGATCCGGCGCTGTGGCTTCCCGTGCCCGGTGTGCCCGTGTGCATTCCCGTGGGGTGCGGTTGGGTGGCGTTCGAGCCCGTTCCTGAAGCGCTCAGGTCCTGTGGCGGGATGCCGTGCGCTCCCGTCACCGCCCCGCCGTGGAGGCCGGCGGCGTGGCTGCCCTGCGACGGTGTCCCGTTGTGCTGCGTCCCGTTGTGCTGGGTCCCGTTCTGCTGGGAACCGTTGAGATGCGTCCCGTTGGACAGCGAGCCGTTTCCGCCATGCGGGACGAGGCCGTTGCCGTGGGACTGCCCGTTGCCGGCGCCGGGGCCCGGGTCCGCCCCGGTGAGCATCGTGACGAACGGCCGCAGATGGCCGCTGCCGATCTCGATGAGGTCGTCGCACTCCTGCCGCAGGGTGCGTGCCGCCGACCACGCGCCGTCGGTGGCGATCTGCATGACGGTCACGCGGATGCCGAGGTCCTGCGCGTCGCTGACCACCTGGGTGAGGTCCTCGTCGCCGCTGATCACGACCGCGTCACAGACCGCGTTGTTGCGCGCCAGCGTCATGAGGTCACGGTGGACCTGGGCGTCCACGCCTTCCCTGCGGCCCGGCCGGATGCGGCCGAGACGGAGCTTGAGCCCGGGGATGTCCGCCAGCACGTCGTGCTCCGGCGTACGGCGGCCCTCGACCGTCGCCTCGTACCAGTAGCAGCGCAGAAGCGGCAGGCCCGTCCGCTCTCTTGACAGGGTCGTCAGGAACTGCAGCAGGCTCGGATAGTCCCAGGAGACGGCCTCGCGATGGCGGGTCCCATGGACGGCCATCGCGCCGTCTGCCAGCAAGTAGCCGGCGTCAACGAACAGCGCGCAGCGATCCACGCGACACCGCCCTTCCTACGTGGCCCTCTCAGGGTAGTCAAGCGTGTGTTCCCGCGAGGCTGATTCCCGGCGATTCAGCCCTCGCCCGCCCGGTGGAGGATCGGGACGCCGACACCCCTGGGGTCGGAAGCGTTCACGCCGACCGTACCAGTTTGTCCAGGTATCGCCTCCCACCAATTTGTTATCGCACGGCTGCCCGCGGACGGATATGAGCCGCTTGTCCGTGGACACGCCGGACGGCGACGGCCGGGCGTCCCAGTCAGGGGATGTCAAGACCACGTCCGGGCGCTCACGACCGCGACGCCGAAGAAGACGGGGTCCCGTCTGGTGGCGAGTCGCAGCGCGGGACGGGGTCCCAGGAGGGCGTGGAGCGTGTCGACCGCGACGCCTCCGGCGTCCGCGCGGCCCAGGACGCCCGAACGGCGCCGCTCCTCGCGATCCCCCATGGTGACGACGCCCGCCCTGACCCCCTCGCCGTTCCAGACCATCAGGTCGATCCGCGCGGGCGCGCCGTCCGGGGCGAGGCCGTCGAGAGGGAGCCGCAGGGCCCTCTCCTCGTTCCCGATCACCGCCGCGGCGTCCAGCACCACCGCCCGCGTGTACGGCTGCCGCCCGTCCGTGGTCATCACCACCAGGCCCCAGGCGGAGTGCCGGACCGTACCCGCACGCGCCGGGGCGCCGGCGACCCACCAGCGGCCCCCGCCGACCGCACGGACAAGAGGGGTCACGTCGGCGAACGCCTGATAACCGGAGCCGCCCGGCAGGTCCCGCCGGGCTACCTCGGCGGCGTGCAGGGTCGCGTATCCGGGCCTTCCCGGCGCGCGCACCCGGATGTCCTGCGCGGGCACCGCCCCCCGGCCGCCGCCCGCCCAGTAGAGGCCCGCCCACAGCACCTCGCCACCGGCCGGCAGGTGAAGGTCGGCGCAACTGGACGTGCCCGTCGAGGGGTCCCTGTCGAGGTCGAACGGCACGCTGACGCCCGGGTTCCGGCCACGCCCGCCCGAGGCCGCTCCGCAGGGGCCGGACGACGCCGCGGAGCCCACGAGCACGTTACCGACGACTCGCGCGGCGATGCGGCCGTCCGCGGCGAAGCGCGCCGCCGCGCCCGAGGCACGCACTCCCACGGTCGACGCGGCGGTGCTCTCCAGCCGCCCCGCCCGCACCCGCACCGTGAACACCCGTCCCGTGGGCGCGTCCGCGGCCACCGCCACCTTCAGGAAGATCGCCGTGACCTCGCCGGCGGCGAGCGGTCCCCGGGCGCACCGCACCAGACGTCCCGACTCCTCACACGACCAGCCGTCGCCCGCGCCGCTCCGCGTCCGCGCGCGGTCCGCGCCCCCACCCGCCGCGCGCCCCTGACCCGCGCTGTCACGCGCCGCGTCGTTCTGCATCGCGTCGTTCTGCATCGCGTCGTTCTGGCGCGCGCCGTCCTGCCCGGGGGCGCCCGGCTTCGCCTCGTGGCCCCGCCCGCCACGCCCGTCCTGGCCCAGGTAGCGGACACCGGTCGGCAGGGTCACCGTCGCGGTGACGTCACCGGTGGCGGCGTCGCCCGCGTTGAGCAGCCGTACGGCGACGAGCCCGGGCTGGCCGCGCAGCAGTGCGCCGAGCGGATCGACGGCGACGGCGAGCGCGCCCTTCGCCTTCCCCGGGCTCCCCGCCTCCTTCGCCTTCCCCCCGCTCTCTGCCTCCTTCGCTTTCCTCCCGCTCTCTGTCTCCTTGGCCTTCCCCGGGCTGCCTGCGGCCTTATGGGCGCCGGTGTCGCTCCGGCCCGCGCCCGTCGATCGGGCATGCCCACCGGCCTCACGGCCGCGCTCCCCACTCTGCGAGCCGCCCGGCCGGGCGAGCGGGGTGCGTCCCGTGGCGGCTTGGCGGGCCTGTGCCTCGCGCCGGTCAGGAGTCGCGCCCGGCTCCAGCCGCGCTCCCGCCCGCGCGCCGTCCCGCGCCGCGCCGCCCCGCGCCTCGGCGCGGGTGCCGCCCTGGGCACGGGCCTGCTCGGGACGTTCCTGATAGGGGTGCCGGGAGATCTGCCTTCGCACCCGCTGACGTTCGGGAACCGGGCCCCGCGCAACGTCCGCGTGGTCGGAACCCCGCTCGCGGCGCGGGAGGGCCGTGACCGCGTCAGGCTCCCCCATCGGGCGGCCGTTCGCCGGACGCCGGTCCGCCTGTCCCCCGCCGCCCGCGCCGGCAGTCGTGTGCCCACCGCCCTCGCGGCCGGGGTGGTCCGTACCCGCGCGTTCGCGACCGGCCGGCGTACCCGTGGTCTCTTCGCGCGGTGACCGCCGATCGGTATCCGGAGCGGCTCTGCCGGCGCTCTCGGGCATGCCGAGCGCGATGCCCGCGCCCGGCTGGCCGTCAGCGCTCCCGGACGTCCACGCGTGCGGCCTCGGCCGGTCGTACGGGAACGGAATCCGCGCCGGTCCCGTGTCACCGGCGGCGGGCCGCGAAGAAGCGGCGCCCTCCGCGGGCCGCGGACGGTCCGAGGCACGTTCCCTGTAGCCGCCCGCGGACAGCATCTCCGTCGGCTGCGCGACGAGCAGAAAGGCGGCGGTCGCGAGGCCGGCCACGGCGATGCCTCCCAGCACCGCCCGATGCGGCGTCGGCACGCTCCGCACCAGTGCGGACAGCCGCGCCAGCGCCGCCCGCACCCGGGCGTACGCCGCCCTCGGCAGCGCGCCCGCCTTCCCGCACACGCGCCGGGCCGTCGTCCGTGCCCCGCCGTATGCCGCCCTCGGCAGCGCGCCGGCCTTCGTGTACGCGCGCCGAGTCGTCGTCCGGGCCTGGTCGTACGCCCCTCGGAGCAGCTCGTGCGCCCGCCCCGCAGGCCGGTCCCGCGCGGCCCGCAGGACACCCCTCATGCGGCGGCCCGCGCGGCTCTTCACCACCCCGATGTGGTCGCGGGCCGTCTCCAGCCGAGCCCGCGCCCCGCCGTACGCCCGCGAGCGCGTGGCGGTGGCGAGGTCGGCGAGGTAGTCGTCCACGGCCGGCCCGGCGACCAGCTGCCCGACTACGGCCCGCAGCTCCTGCGTGAGGTCGACCAGCTGGAGGAAGACCGACCGGCAGTCGATGCACTCGGCCACGTGCGCGTCGACCGCGGCGGCCTCCCCCTTGGGCAGCCCGCTCTCGAGATAGCGAAGGATCATCGACACGATCGGGCGGCACTCGGCCCGGGGACCGTCCTCCAGATGCAGCCGCACGTACGCCTCCCGCAGGCCCCGGCGGGCTCTCCGGGTGAGGTCGGCCGCGGCCCTGCCCGACAGGCCGATCAGCGGGCCCGCGTCGGCGGGCCTGCCGCCCTCGATCTCCACCTGCCACAGCAGCGCGCGCCAGCGCTCCGGCAACGAGCGGTACGCCCGGGCGAGCGGCGACCGCTCCAGCCCGGCGAGTTCCGGATCCACATAGAGGGAGTCGCCGTCGGCCAGGTCGGCCACTCCGGTGGCGGCGTAGCGGCGCAGCGACGCGAGGAGATAGGGCCGGAACGCGGAGGCGGGGCCGTCGCCCCGCCGCACCACCTCCAGGACCTTCGCGAAGGTCTCGGCGAGGAGGTCCTCCACCGCGTCCTCGCCCTGCGCGATCCGCCGCGCCAGCGACCGCGCGGCGGCCGAGTGCCGACGGTAGAGCCTTCCGAAGGCCGCCGTGTCGCCTCCCCGCACGGCCTCGAGCAGTTCCATGTCGGTATGCCGGACTTCTCTACGCATTGCGACCTCGCGATTACGATGAGTTGCACGGCGATACATTCCGCAGTCCATGTCCTGGCTAAACCGCTGAGACCTCTTTACTCTGGGTAGTCGTCGCACGCCGCGTCCGGCCGCCGGACCCGTACGGCCCGCACGGCGCGACCGGCCGTACGCTGAGCCTCATGAGTGACCGCGAGAGACTGCTGGACGAGATCAAGAACAAGGGCATCGTGCACGGCCGGGTCGTGCTGTCCTCCGGCAAGGAGGCCGACTGGTACGTCGACCTGCGCCGCATCACCCTCGACGGGGTGGCGGCGCCGCTCGTGGGCCGCGTGATGCTGGATCTGACCGAGGACCTGGGCTACGAGGCGGTCGGCGGTCTCACGCTGGGCGCCGACCCCGTGGCGACGGCGATGCTGCACGCCGCGGCGGCCCGCGGACGCACGCTCGACGCCTTCGTTGTGCGCAAGGCGGGCAAGGCGCACGGCCTGCAGCGCAGGATCGAGGGCCCCGACGTCGCCGGCCGCCGGGTGCTGGCGGTGGAGGACACGACCACGACGGGCGGGTCCGTGCTCACCGCGGTGGAGGCGCTGCGCGAGGCCGGCGCCCAGGTCGTGGGCATCGCGACGATCGTGCACCGGGGCGGCGACGAGGCGCTGGCCGCCACCGGTGTGCCGTATCGCTCCGCCTACTCCCTCACTGATTTGGGGATCGCTTCACACTGAACGCCTGCCGCTCGCCGGGCGGCCCGGGGGACCTGACGGTTCCGTTCTCGAAGACCTGGACCGTGCTCGCGTCGTCGAGGACGACGTCGAGCTCAGGCTGGAAGTAGGACGCCTGCTCGCCCCGGGCCAGGTCCCGGTCGATGAGCACGTCGCCCCCGGGCACCCGGACGAACACGGGGCACCGGTCGGCCTGGCACACCACGCGCACAGTGGGCACGCGGGGCGCGGAGGGCTCCGCGGAAGGCTCGGTGGAGGGCTGCGCCGACGGGGTGGCGGACGCGCCGGCCGCGGGCTCCTCCGCTCCGAGCGTGGACAGCAGCGCCCTCGCGCCGATCACGACGACGGCGAGCAGCAGCACGACCGCCAGGCCGACCAGCGCCAGCCTGGCTATACCGAGGGGATCAGACCTGTGGCGTCCCACAATCGGGAGGGTAGCGGTTGTGAGGCATATCTCAGTACTCGTCGGTCACTTCTTGTGCGTTAGCACTTCCCGCAGGTCACCCGCCTGCGACGGGCGATGTTACCGGCCGGCGTGGTGGCGGCCCTTGGGAACGGCGGCCGCCGCCCGGCGGTTCTTCATCACCTCGCGCACGATCGGGATGATCGACAACAGGACGATGACGAAGACGCCGGGAAGGATGAACTTGTCGATGCCCTCGACCTTGCTGCCCAGGAAATAGCCGAGCAGCAGCAGCGCCTCGACCCAGACGACGCCGCCGATGACATTCCAGACGAAGAACCGTCGCGCGTCCATCTCCAGGACGCCGGCCACCGGGTTCATGAAGGTGCGGACGATCGGCATGAACCGCGCGGCGACCACGGCCTTGGCGGGGCCGAACTTCTCGAAGTAGTACTCCGCCTTCTCGACGTGCTCCCTCTTGAAGAGCCGGGAGTCGGGCTTGTCGAACATCCTCCTGCCGACCTTCGCCCCCAGGAAGTGGCCCAGTTGCGCCCCCGCGATCGCCGCCAGCGGTGCGCCGACCAGCAGGGCGGGCAGTGACAGGGGCGCGATCCCGAATCCCTGTGCGGCGGCCGCGGTGCTGAAAATTCCAGCGGTCACCAGCAGCGAGTCACCGGGCAGGAAGAACCCGACGAGCAGCCCCGTCTCTGCGAATACGATGGCGATGACGCCGATCGTCGCGAAGGCGCCGAGCATGCTCAGCCACCACTTCGGGTCAATAAGGTCCAAGAGCACGTCCACGGGGCGAGCCTACCTGTCCCCGATGAGATGAGACTGAGAAGCGGCAGAGCTGTGGAAAACCGTGAATCGCGGAATGACCGCGGCTTTCCGGCGCGCTGAACCGCCCCGGCTTTCCCGATCGGCTCGGCCTTCGGGATACTTGCCACGCCGCATACCGTCAGAAGGAGATGACTTCGCATGCCTATCGCGACTCCAGAGGTCTACGCCGAGATGCTCGACCGCGCCAAAGAGGGCGGTTTCGCGTACCCGGCGATCAACGTGACCTCGTCGCAGACCCTGCACGCCGCGCTGCGCGGCTTCGCGGAGGCGGAAAGCGACGGGATCATCCAGGTGTCGACCGGTGGCGCGGAGTTCCTCTCCGGCACCACCGTGAAGGACATGGTCACCGGGTCGGTGGCGTTCGCCGAGTTCGCCCGCGTGGTCGCCGAGAAGTACCCGGTGACGGTGGCGCTGCACACCGACCACTGCCCGAAGGACAAGCTCGGCTCGTTCGTCCGCCCGCTGCTGGAGATCTCCGCCGAGCGCGTCGCGCGCGGCCAGGACCCGCTGTTCCAGTCGCACATGTGGGACGGCTCCGCCGTGCCGCTGGACGAGAACCTCCAGATCGCCTCCGAGCTGCTCGACAAGACCGCCGCCGCCAAGGTCGTCCTCGAGATCGAGATCGGCGTCGTCGGCGGTGAGGAGGACGGCATCGTCGGCGAGATCAACGAGAAGCTGTACACGACGCCGGAGGACGCGCTGGCCGTCGCCGAGAGCCTCGGCCTGGGTGAGCGCGGCCGCTACATCGTGGCCGCCACGTTCGGCAACGTCCACGGCGTGTACAAGCCGGGCCACGTCAAGCTGCGCCCGAGCGTGCTCAAGGAGATCCAGGACGCCGTCGGCGCCAAGTACGGCAAGGAGAAGCCGTTCTCGCTGGTCTTCCACGGCGGCTCCGGCTCCACCCTGGAGGAGATCCGCGAGTCGATCTCGTACGGCGTGGTGAAGATGAACATCGACACCGACACGCAGTACGCCTTCACCCGCCCGATCGTGGACCACATCTTCCGCAACTACGACGGCGTGCTGAAGATCGACGGCGAGGTCGGCAACAAGAAGGCCTACGACCCGCGCGCGTACGGCAAGTCGGCCGAGGCCGGCATGGCCGCGCGCATCGTCGAGGCGTGCCAGCAGCTCAAGTCCGCGGGCACCAAGCTCAAGTGACGCCCTCCCCCGGCCGCGAAGGCCGGGGACCGTGCCACCCGTGCCGGGCGTGGGACCAGGGAAAAGGCGGGAACGGAAGATCCATTCTTGTATCGATCTCCGTTCCCGCCGGGCGGCCCATACCCCTGTGGGTGTTCGGCAGGTAGAACTGTCCACATGGAAACGCACGAGAACCTCCTTGCCGGCCCGCCGCCCACCCTGCTGCCGGACAACCCCGAGGCGCGGCAGATGCTCGAGTCGGGCGCCAAGGCGGCCGACGTGGCCGCGCGCTTCCCCGCCTACTCCGCGGCCTGGGGCGCCCTGGCGGACGACTACTTCGCGGCGGGCCACGCCGTCACCTCCTACGCCTTCGCGCGTACCGGCTACCACCGGGGGCTCGACCAGCTCCGCCGGGCCGGTTGGAAGGGCCACGGGCCGATCCCCTGGGAGCACGAGCCGAACCAGGGGTTCCTGCGTTGCCTGAACGCCCTCGCCCGGGCCGCGAACGCCATCGGCGAGAAGGACGAGGCCGAGCGCTGCGCCCAGTTCCTGCGTGACAGCAGCACGGCCGCCGCGGAGGCCCTGTCGGCCAACCACTGACGGCAAACCACTGACGGCCGACCACTGATGGCCGATCACTGACGGACTTACGCACACGGAGCCCCGGCCGCGGTCCCCGTCTCGCGAGTTAAGACCGCGTTCACCCGCGGCATGCCCCTCGGGTAGTCTCTGTGTGCAAGAGGCCCCTGCGCGCTTGCGTCAGGGGCTTTCGTCTTGGTGCGGGAGTTAGACCATGCCGGCTGTCGTTCTCGTTGGCGCCCAGTGGGGCGATGAGGGCAAGGGGAAGGCCACCGACCTGCTAGGTGGTGACGTCGACTACGTCGTGCGTTACCAGGGTGGCAACAACGCGGGCCACACCGTCGTCATCGGCGACCAGAAGTACGCGTTGCACCTGCTCCCGACGGGTGTGCTGTCGCCCGACGTGGTGCCGGTCATCGGCAACGGGGTGGTCGTCGACCCCGGCGTGCTGCTGAGCGAGATCGACGGGCTGGCCGAGCGGGGCATCTCCTGCGAGCGGCTGCTGATCTCCGCCAGCGCGCACCTGATCATGCCCCAGCACAAGGCCATCGACAAGGTCAGCGAGCGCTTCCTCGGCAAGGCCAAGATCGGCACGACCGGCCGCGGCATCGGCCCGGCGTACGGCGACAAGATCTACCGCATGGGCATCCGGGTGCAGGACCTGCTCGACCCCGGCATCCTCGGCAAGAAGATCGAGGCCGCGGTCGGCGAGAAGAACCAGATCCTCACCAAGATCTACAACCGCCGTGGGCTCGACCCGGCGAAGGTGCTGGAGGAGTACCTCGGCTACGCCGAGCGGCTGCGCCCGCACATCGCCGACACCTCGCTCGTGCTCTCGCGGGCGCTCGACCAGGACAAGGTCGTGCTGCTGGAGGGCGGGCAGGGCACGCTGCTCGACATCGACCACGGCACCTACCCCTTCGTCACCTCCAGCTCCCCCACCTCGGGCGGCGCGTGCGCCGGCTCGGGCATCCCGCCGACCCGCCTGACCAGGATCATCGGCATCCTCAAGGCGTACACGACCCGTGTGGGCTCCGGGCCGTTCCCGACCGAGCTGCTGGACGAGCAGGGCGACTGGCTGCGTCAGACCGGCGGCGAGTACGGCGTGACCACCGGCCGCAACCGCCGCTGCGGCTGGTTCGACGCGGTCATCGCGCGGTACGCCACCCGGATCAACGGCGTGACCGACTTCTTCCTGACCAAGCTCGACGTGCTGTCCGGGCTGGAGCGGATCCCGGTCTGCGTGGCGTACGACGTCGACGGCGTCCGGCACGACGAGATCCCCATGACGCAGACCGACTTCCACCACGCCAAGCCGATTTACGAGGAGTTCCCCGGCTGGCAGGAGGACATCACCAGCGCCAAGACGTTCGACGACCTGCCGCCGAACGCGCAGGCGTACGTCAGGGCGCTGGAGGAGATGAGCGGCGCCCCGATCTCGGCCATCGGCGTCGGCCCCGGCCGGACCCAGACCATCCAGATCCGTCCCCTCATCTGATGATTCGTGGCGTACGCGCCCGGAACCGGAGGGTTCCGGGCCGCGGACGGCCAAGGCGGTAAGGTACGCCGCTGTGCATGGATACGTTGAGCTGCACGGGCATCGCGGAGCCCGGGGCCTGAGGCCCGAGAACACCCTGCCCGGCCTGGCCTTCGCGCTGGAGCTGGGGGTCGACGCGCTGGAGTTCGACGTCGCCATGTCCGCGGACGGGCAGCTCGTGCTCACCCACGACCTGCACGTGTCCCCGGTGACCAGCGCCGACACGGGGATGGCCGCGCCGGGGGACGAGATGTTCCCCTACGTCGGCAAGCCGATCATCGCGCTCACGCTTCCCCAGCTGCGGACCCTCGACGTCGGCGTACGGCTGCCGGAGCGGCCGGACGACCGCTTCGCGCTCACGCAGGTGCCGCTGCCGGACACCCGGATGCCGACGCTCGGAGCGGTGCTCGGCCTGATCGGCGCGCTCGGCGCGGACCACGTGCGCCTCCACGTCGAGCTGAAGTCCGACCCCACCCGTCCGGACCTGTGCGCCGACCCGCGCCGGTTCGTCGAGGAGGTCGTGCACGAACTCGACCGGCACGACCGGCTGTCGAGGGCGTCCCTGCTCAGCTTCGACTGGCGCGTGCTGGAGATCGCCAGGCCGATGGTCGAGCGGCGCTACGCCCTGGTCGAGCGCGACACGATGACTCCCGCCTGGATGAACGGCATCCGCCTCGGCGAGGCCGGCGGCGACCTCGCGGCGGCGGCCGCGGCGGTGGGGGCGACGACGCTGTCCCCCGACCGCGTGCTCGTCGACGAGGCGCTGATGACCGGGGCGGCCCGGCAGGGCCTGCCGGTCGTGGTGTGGACGGTCAACGAGCCCGACGAGGCCGACCGCCTGATCGACATGGGCGTGGCCGGCATCGTCACCGACTACCCCGACCGCATGCGCCGTCTGTGGAAGGCCCGCGGCCTGCCGCTGCCGGAGCCCGTGACCCCGCTGCGGACAGTCGGAGCCTGAGACAGAGCGTCTCCAGGGACAGGGGAAGAGCCCCGCCCCGGCGCCGTTCGACGGCCGGGACGGGGCTCCAGGGTCACCCACAAGAATGGCTTGCACAGCCGATTACCAGCCAACAGCATCGGATCGTGCCCGTCAAGTCGCTGAGCGTCACCCGGCCCAGCGTGTCGCGCGCGTTCACTCCTCCACGCGTTCATTCCTCCATGTAGAGCGCCCCCGACGGGCAGAGCTGGACGGCCCTGTTCACGGCGGGCAGGAGGGCGGCCTGGGGCTCGGCGTCGAGCACCACGACCGTCCCGTCCTCCTCGCTCTGGTCGAACACCTCGGGCAGCGTGAGCGCGCACATCCCCGCACCGACACACCGGCCGGTGTCCGCCTTGATCTTCATCGTTCCCCCAGCGACTTTCCTCACCAGAGCACCGGCAGGCGGTGCACACCGTAGATCGCCATTTTGGCGCGCAGCGGCACCTCCCGCGCCGGCACGGCCAGGCGCAGGTTGGGGAAGCGGCGCAGCAGGGCGGGATAGGCGATACGCATCTCGATCCGGGCGAGCTGCTGGCCCAGGCACTGGTGGATGCCGTGCCCGAAGCTCAGGTGCCCGTGCGCCGGCCGGGTCACGTCGAGGCTGTCACCGCCGTCGAACCGCTCGGGGTCCCGATTCGCCGCTCCCAGGGACAGCGTCACCGACTCGCCCGCCCTGATCAGCGCACCGCCGACCTCCACGTCCTCCAGGGCCGTACGGGTCGGGCCGATGTGCACGATGCTGAGGTAGCGCAGCAGTTCCTCCACCGCGTTGTCTACGGCGGCCGGATCGTCCCGCACGACGGCGAGCTGTCCGGGGTTGGTCAGCAGCGCGAACGTGCCGAGGCCGAGCATGTTCGCGGTCGTCTCGTGCCCCGCGATGAGCAGCAGCAGCGCCACGCCGCCGAGCTCCTCGGTCGTCAGCTCCCCGCCCGCGACCAGACCGCTCAGCATGTCGTCGTCCGGCTCCTTCGCCTTCAGCTCGACGAGGCCGTGCAAGTAGGAGAGCAGGTCCTGCACCGCCGCCCGGACGTCCTCCATCGACGAGTCCAGGTTCACCAGCACCGCCGAGTCGCGCTGGAACTTCTCCCGGTCCTCGTACGGCACGCCGAGCATCTCGCAGATCACCAGCGAGGGGATGGGCAGCGCGAAGGACTCGACGAGGTCGGCGGGGGCGCCCTCGCGCTCCATGGCGTCGAGCCGGCTCTCGGTGATCTCGTGGATCCTCGGTTCGAGCTGCTTCATCCGCCGTACGGTGAACTGGCCGGTCAGGAGGCGGCGGTAGCGGGTGTGCTCGGGGGCGTCCATGCGCAGGAAGAACCCCGGGGTCAGCGGCTCCTTGTTGAACTCGCCGCGCTGGGGGATCGGCGAGTGCAGCAGTTCGGGGCGGGTGCTGAAGCGGCTGTCGGCCAGGATCGCGCGCGCCTCGGCGTAGCCGGTCACCAGCCAGCCCTCGTGCCCGTCCGCGTACGTCATCCGCTGGACCGGCGCCTCGTCGCGGCGGCGCGTCAGTTCGTCCGGTGGGTCGAAGGCGCGTTCGCGCGCCAGGGGGAAAGTCGCCAACCGGGGTGTCGCCTCTGTCATGACACGCTCCTGCGAGAGTGGAAACGGTCGATGTGTCGAGCGGCCCGCTCCCCCCACCTAACAACATCATCTGACATACCGCAATGACCGATTGCTCATGATTGCGGTCATGAAGCGTACGCGTCCGCACCTAATGTCGTGGTTGTCAGCCCGTCGTCCACGGCCTGAGCTTGTCGGGGTTGAGCACCGCCCAGATGTGCGTGATCCGGTCGCCCGCGACGTCGAACGCCATGACCGACACGGTGACGCCGTCCTGCCGGGCCACCAGACCCGGCTGGCCGTTGACCGTACGCTCCAGGATCGTCACGCCGGGCACCGCACCGGCCCGCTCCGCGAAGAACCGCGCGATCCGCTCGGCGCCTTCGACCGGTCGCGGCTCGGCGCTGACGAGTCCGCCGCCGTCGCCGGTCGCCGTGGCGCCGGGCGCGAGAAGGCCGATGAGGGCGTCGATGTCCCCGGCCTCCCACGCCTGCTTGAAGTCCCGCACGACGCCGGCGCGCCGGGCCGCCGGGGTCGCGGGGGCCCGCGCGTCGCGGATGCGGCGGCGGGCCGAGGAGGCCAGCTGGCGGCAGGCCGCCGGGGTACGCCCGACGACCTCGGCCACTTCGGCGAAGGAGTAGCGGAAGACGTCGTGCAGGACGAACGCGACCCGCTCGGCCGGGGTCATCGACTCGAGCACGACGAGGAACGCCATGCTGACCGACTCGTCCAGGGTGACCCGGTCGGCCGGGTCGGCCGTGGCACCGCCCGGCCGCCCGTCGATCCACTCCGCGGGCTCGGGCAGCGGCTCGGGAATCCACTCCCCCACGTAGCGCTCCCGCCGGGCCCGCGCCGAGCCGAGCAGGTCGAGGCAGATGCGACCGGCGACCGTCGTCAGCCAGCCGCCGGGGGACTCGACGGCCTCCTGCCGCTGCCGCGACATGGCGTACCAGCGGGCGTAGGTCTCCTGCACGACGTCCTCGGCGTCGGCCAGGGAGCCGAGGAGCCGGTAGGCGAGGTTGAGCAGCCGGCGCCGCTCACTCATGATCACCCGCAGGCTCGGGTCGAGCCCTCCCGGCTCGGGCTGAATCGTCATGGTGTCGCCGGCCCCCTCGGTCGCGTCCGTCCTCACTCGGTTCGACGAGACATCCCGCCCGGATGTGAGGTCGCGGCGTCGCCTCACATCCCGAGGGGGTGCGTCGTCGTACCGCTGAGACCCACCCCGAGGAGAGGGCTACCGATGATGGAACCCGTGAACGTCGCGATCGTCTACTACAGTGCCACGGGCACGGTGCACGCCTTGGCGCGAGCCGCCGCCGAGGGCGCGGAGAAGGCCGGCGCACGCGTGCGGCTGCGCAAGGTCGCGGAGACGGCCCCACCGGAGGCCGTCGACTCCCGACCGGAGTGGGCCGCGCACCTCCGGGACACCGCCGGCGTCGCCGAGGCCGTCCACGACGACCTGGAGTGGGCCGACGCGGTGCTGTTCGGCACCCCCAGCCGCTTCGGCAACCCGGCCGGCCAGCTCAGGGCGTTCATCGACACCACCGGTCCGCTGTGGTACCAGGGCAAGCTCGCGGACAAGGTGTACTCGGCCTTCACCGCCTCCAACACGGCCCACGGCGGGCAGGAATCCACCCTTTTGGCGCTGGGGAACACCTTCTATCACTGGGGCGGCATCATCGTGCCCCCCGGCTACACCGACCCCGCCCAGTTCAGGTCAGGCAACCCGTACGGCACCTCGCACGTGGCCGGCGACGGCGCACCCGGCGAGGTGTCCTTGGAGGCGGCCCGTCACCAGGCCCGCCGCGTCGCCGGCACCGCGGCCCTGCTGAAGGCCGGCCGCGCCGCCTGATCCGGCACGCGCCGCCGTCCGACGGCACATGCCGCCGCCTGATTCGGCGTACGCGCGTCCTGCGGGGAGGAGGAGACGCCCACCGGGACGCGCGTGTGCGGCGGCCGAGGCTGACGGCACGCCCTCCGGGCGTGTCCCGGGGGAAGGCGGTCAGAGCCAGCCGTTGCGGCGGAAGGCGCGGTGCAGGAGCGTGCAGGCGACGACCATCACGCCGAGCACGACGGGGTAGCCGTACACGGACTTGATCTCGGGCATGTGGTCGAAGTTCATCCCGTAGATCCCGGCGATCATCGTGGGGACCGAGATGATCGCCACCCACGAGGAGATCTTGCGCATGTCCTCGTTCGCGAGGGCGTTGGAGCGCGCGAGCGCGGCCTGGAGGATCGAGTCGGACAGTTCGTTGGAGGCCTGGACCTGCTCGCACACGCGGGACAGGTGGTCGCCGACGTCGCGGAAGTACTCACGCATCTCGGAGGGGATGCTGCGCCGCTGGGGAAGGGCGTTGAAGGGGGTCAGGAGCGGTCCGACCGCCCGCTTGAGCTCCAGCATCTCGCGCTTGAGCTGGTAGATCCTGTTGATGTCGCGGGAGCTGACCTCGGCGAAGACGGCCGCCTCGACCTCTTCGAGCTCGGCCTGCATGAGGTCGGCCACGTGCAGGTACTTGTCCACGACGTGGTCGGCGATGGCGTGCAGGACGCCCGTCGGGCCACGGCTGATCAGCTTCTGCTTCGACTCGAGCTTCTCGCGGATCTCGCCCAGCGGACAGTAGCGGCCGTGCCGTACGGTCACCACGAAGTCGGGCCCGACGAACGCCATGATCTCGCCGGTGCCGATGATCTCACTGCTCGCCGCCGACACCTCGTGGTCGAGGAACTCGACGGTCTTGAGCACCACGAACAGCGAGTCGCCGTACCGCTCCACCTTGGGCCGCTGGTGGGCCTTGATGGCGTCCTCGACGGCGAGCGGGTGCAGGCCGAACACCTCCGCCAGCCACTCGACCTCGGGCGCGGCGGGCTCGTGCAGACCGACCCAGACGTACGCGTCGGGCATCTCGCTGGTCTCGTTGTGCTCGCGGACCAGCCGCACGGCCTCCGGTATGCCACCGGCGGGGACCTTCTTGCCCGCGACGTAGGCGCCGAACTCGACGAGCGAGTTACTGGGCGGCACGCAGCGGACGACGGGGTCGGCGTTCACCGACGCGGCGCCGATGTGCGTGGGCAGCACACGGGTGTGCTTGTTGATGCGGGGAAAGAGCAGAGAGGAGCGCATGGCGGTCCCTTCCCGCCCGAGCCGGCACGCTCTACGCGCGACGTGATGTCACCCCTTCATGCAGGCGTGAGCTGCCCCTCGGGCTTCAGTTTCGGAGTGGTCGGGAATGCGCACGACGTACGTGCGCGAGCACGTACTGACGGGATCACCAGAATTCATCCCAGACCACCTCCAATCGCCACGAGACAGCGCGAAGCCTGTCTAACCTACCACATTGCCGCTCGGCGGCTTTTCCAGAGTACCCGCGTCAAGTGCCGTCGATCATGCACTTCTTGCCAAAAACAGCCCGAACAAACTAGCCATCGGTGTGTATCCCCACCCAAACAGGGCAGCACCGCATGCCCCTAAAGGGCGGTCCGGAACTGGTCCGCGCCGACGCCTGAGAACGGGAGGCGGCCGAACACTGCGACAATGGACGGGTGCGCGTACTTGTCATCGGTTCCGGGGGTCGTGAGCACGCTCTGTGCCGGGCCCTGCGGCTCGACCCCGCCGTCGAAGAGGTCCACTGCGCTCCCGGCAACGCCGGCATCGCCGACGTGGCCACCCTGCACCAGGTCACGGCGACCGACGGCGCGGCGGTGACCGCGCTCGCGGAGCGGCTGGGCGCCGACCTCGTCGTGATCGGTCCCGAGGCGCCGCTGGTCGCCGGCGTCGCCGACGCAGTCAGGGAAGCCGGGATCGCCTGCTTCGGGCCGTCGGCGCGGGCGGCGGAGATCGAGGGATCCAAGGCGTTCGCGAAGGACGTGATGACCGCCGCCGGGGTGCCGACCGCGCGCGCGTACACCTGCACCACGGAGGACGAGGCCGCGGCGGCGCTCGACGAGTTCGGCGCGCCGTACGTCGTGAAGGACGACGGCCTGGCCGCGGGCAAGGGCGTGGTCGTGACCGACAGCCGCGAGGAGGCCCTGGAGCACGCCAGGGCGTGCGGGCGGGTCGTCATCGAGGAGTACCTCGACGGTCCCGAGGTGTCGCTGTTCGCGCTGTGCGACGGGACGGACGCGGTGGCGCTGCAGCCGGCTCAGGACTTCAAGCGGGCCTATGACGCCGACAAGGGCCCCAACACCGGCGGCATGGGCGCCTACACCCCGCTGCCCTGGACGCCCGGGGACCTGTCCGAGCGGGTCATGGAAGAGATCGTGCGCCCGACCGTGGCCGAGATGTCCCGGCGCGGCATGCCGTACGCGGGGGTGCTGTACGCCGGGCTGGCGCTGACCTCGGCCGGCCCTCGGGTGATCGAGTTCAACGCGCGGTTCGGCGACCCGGAGACCCAGGTCGTGCTCGACCGGCTGGAGACCCCGCTCGGCGAGCTGCTGCTGGCGTGCGCGACCGGCACGCTCGCCGGGCACCCGCCGCTGCGGTGGCGCGACGGCGCGGCCGTGACCGTGGTGCTCGCCGCGGAGAACTACCCCGCCGACCCGGTGAAGGGCGACCCGATCGCGGGGCTGCCGGTGACGGTCGAGGGCGCGTACGCGCTGCACGCGGGCACGTCCCTCGATGCGGAGAACCGGCTGGTGTCCAACGGCGGACGGGTCCTCAACGTGGTCGGCACGGGCGCGGACCTCGCCCAGGCCAGGGCGCGGGCGTACGAGGCCCTGGAGCAGATCACGCTGCGCGGCTCCCACCACCGCTCCGACATCGCCCTGGCCGCCGCGTCCTCCTGACCGCTGACGATCGGTGATGTCCGCGTAACGGTTGGTGCTGCGGTATCCCGACGGGCGAAGCCGCCGGCTTTCACCCGCCTACGACTTCGTCTCGGTCACCTCCTCCGAGACGTTCAGGAGGGATGTCCTCACCTTGCCGGTGAGCGAGCGGAACGACACGTCCCCCTGCTCAAGTCGCGGTGAAGAGCTGGGAAGATGGGACTGTGAAGCACCTGCACTCCGGCAAGGTACGCGACCTCTACGAGACCCCCGACGGGCTGCTGCTGATGGTCGCGTCCGACCGCATCTCGGCCTTCGACTACGTGCTCGAACCCGGCATCCCCGACAAGGGGGAGATCCTCACCCGGTTGTCACTGTGGTGGTTCGAGCAGCTCAAGGACGTCGTCCCGCACCACGTGGTCTCGACCGACGTCCCGGCGGAGTTCGCCGGCCGCGGAGTGCTGTGCCGCAGGCTGCGGATGGTGCCGGTCGAGTGCGTGGCACGCGGCTACCTCACCGGCTCGGGCCTGGTGGACTACCGCAGGGAGGGCGCCGTCTCCGGCGTGCGGCTCCCGGAAGGGCTCACCGACGGTTCGCGGCTGCCGGAGCCGATCTTCACGCCGTCGTCGAAGGCTCCCATGGGCGAGCACGACGAGCCCATGACGTACGAGGAGGTCGTGGCGGAGGTCGGCGGGGACGTGGCCGAGCGGCTGCGCCGGATCACCCTCGACGTCTACAGCCGCGGGGCCGAGATCGCATTGGAACGCGGCATCATCCTGGCCGACACGAAGATCGAGCTGGGTTTCGACGCCGACGGCGTGCTGACGCTGGGAGACGAGGTCCTGACGCCGGACTCCTCCCGCTTCTGGCCCCTCGACCAGTGGGAGCCGGGCCGTTCCCAGCCGTCGTTCGACAAGCAGTTCGTCAGAGACTGGCTGCTGTCCCCCGAGTCGGGCTGGGACAGGTCGTCCGGCGAGGCGCCCCCGCCGCTGCCCGACGAGATCGTCGAGCGCACCCGCGACCGCTACGTCGAGGCGTACGAACGGCTCACCGGAGAGCGCTTCCGCGGCTGAATCACACAGGTCACACAAGTAGTCTCAAGTGACCCGTTCCCCCCCGCGTTCCGGGGGTAGTTCCACCCCCGAAACTCCCGGCACAGCGGCTACTCTAGGCCGATCGTCCTCGCCGACGACTCGGCCGCCGGCTGACGGGAGTCCCCCGCCTTTCCCCCATACATAGGAGTCGAACCCATGGTCCGTTACCGCGTGCGCGGTGGCAATGTACTGCGTGGAACCGCCTTCATCCAGGGCGCGAAGAACGCCGTACTGCCCATGATCGGGGCGGCGCTGCTCGCGTCCGAGGGCCGCACGGTGCTCCGGAACGTGCCCGTCATCGAGGACGTGCGCCGGGCCGTCGAACTCGCCGAGGCCGTGGGCGCGAAGGTCGAGTTCCACGAGAGCGAGCGGACGCTCGTCATCGACGCCTCCCGCCTGACCAGCCCGGTCCTGCCCGCGGAGATCGCCCGCCGGTTCCGGGGGTCGGTGCTGTTCGTCCCCGCTCTGCTCCACCGCCTCGGCGAGGCGATCATCGAGGGCGTCGGCGGGTGCAACCTCGGCAGCCGCAACCTCGACTTCCACTACCTGGGCTACAAGCGCCTGGGCGCGATGGTGGACGAGGGCGAGGCCGTCATCCACATCAAGGCCGGCGGCCTGGTCGGGGCTCCGCTCTACCTCGACACCCCGTCGCACACCGGCACCGAGAACCTGATCATGGCCGCCGCGCTGGCGCGGGGCACCACCGTCATCGAGAACGCGGCCCTCGAACCCGAGGTGCTCGACGTCATCGCGATGCTGACCCGGATGGGCGCGCGCATCCGCGGCGGCGGCACGGGCTTCATCACGGTCGAGGGCGTGGACGAGCTGAGCGCGGTCGAGCACACGGTCATGCCGGACCGGCTCGACGCGGGCGTGTTCGCGATGGCCGCGGCGATCACCGGCGGTGAGGTGAGCCTGGTCGGCGCATCGCTGGAGCACCTCGGCGTGGTCCGGTGGAAGCTGGAGCAGATGGGCGTCGAGTTCGAGCAGCACGGCGCCGTGCTGCAGGTGCGCCGCGACCGGCCGCTGCGCCCGATCAACGTCATCACCGACACCTACCCCGGCTTCGCGACCGACCTGCAGTCGCCGCTGATGACCGTGGCCTGCCTCGCGGAGGGCTCCAGCTACATCCACGAGCGCATCTTCGACGGCCGCTTCGCGCTGGCGGGTGAGCTGAACAAGATGGGCGCGAACGTCGAGGTCGAGGGCAGCCGGGCGGTCGTGCACGGCCCGACGCCGCTGCGCGGCACCGACGTGACGGCCCACGACCTGCGGTCGGGAATCGCCCTCGTGCTCGCCGGTCTCGCCGCCGAGGGCGAGACGACCATCGGGTCCGGATATCTCATCGACCGTGGGCACGCCGCGCTCGCCCAGCGTATGCAGGCGCTCGGCGCAGATGTGGTGCGTGAAATTTCCACTTCGGACGAGGACTGAGTCCGGAAACCTTTACTAATGCCCTGACCAGGAGAGACCGTCCGAATTACGGAAGCGCCGGGACTACCCAGAATGGTATTCCGGTAAATCTGGGCGTGACATTACGGCCTTAACCAGCGATCGTTCCAAAGAGAAGCCACAACAACGAGGGCGACGTGGGATGGGACGAACATTGGTGGAGCGCACGGAAGACACTCCGCGCGGGTCACGTTTGGGCACGGTGACACCCGACCTCACCATCGGCGTGGTGGGGTCGCACGATCTGGTCGAGCGGGTGATGCTCATGGGGCACTCGGCTGCCCCGGTGCCCTGCCGGCTGGTGGCCGCCGCGTACCGGGACGAGCAGGAGGCGGCGGACAAGGTGACCCGGCTGGGTCCGGGTGTAGACGCGTGCCTGTTCGCGAGCCCGGTGCCCTTCGAGCTCGCGCGACGGGCCGGGGTGCTGACGATGCCCGCCACGCACGTGCAGCTCGGCGGGGCCGCGCTCGTGGCGGCGATCGCGCGGGCGGCGCTGGACGAGCGAATCGATCCGCGCCGGGTGAGCGTCGACGTGCTCGGCCGGCCGGAGATCGACGAGGCGTACGCGGACCTCAACCTCTCCTCGGGGGAGGTGCACAGCCGGGACGAGCCGGGTCCGGTCGGCACGATCACGGCCTTCCACGAGCGGCTGCTCCGCCAGGGGGCCACGACGGGCGCACTCACCTGCGTCCAGGGCGTGGCCGACCGGCTGACCAGCGCCGGGGTGCCGGTGGTGCCGATACGGCCGACCTCCGCGGCCGTACGCACGGCGCTGCACACGGCGGCGCTGCTCGGCGCGCGCCACCGGCTGGAGGAGTCGCAGCTCACGGTCGTGCTGGTCGAGGTGCCGACGCTGCGCGAACCGGTTCGGCGGGCCGCGCCGCGCTACTGGCGTGACGAGCTGCGGCTGTCGCTGCACCGCCTGCTCGTGCAGGAGGCCAACCGGATCAACGCGAGCGTGTGGCCGATCGACGACCACAGCTACCTGGTGGTGGCCACCAAGGGCTCGATCGCGACGGCCACGGACGGGTTCCGGATCCTGCCGTTCGCCGCCAGGATCCGCGAGGAGCTGGGCCTGGCCGTCGAGGTGGGTGTGGGGATGGGCCGCACCACGCACGAGGCAGAGACGCACGCGAGGGGCGCGCTCGCCCGCACCCAGGGCGGCAAGCAGCCGCAGGGCTTCGCGGTCGACAGGGAGGGCCGCGCACTGGTGCCGCCGCCCCGGATGCCGCCCCAGCCCGGCGGGCCGATCAAGCCCAAGGGGGTCGAGGTGCTGGCGCGCCTGGCCGCCAAGCTGGAGGGCGGGGACACGGTCGTGGACGCGGAGGGCGCCGGGCGCATGCTCGGGGTGACCCCGCGTACGGCCAGGCGGTTGCTGCGCACGCTGGTTGACGAGGGACTCGCGTGGCCGCTTCCGCCGAACCGCACTCCCCAGCCGGGCCGGCCGCGCCAGCTCTACCGGCTCATCGTGGAGAAGCTGAACCGGTAATCGGCGTCCGGAAGCGACGCTCTATTGTCATGACCCATGGAACGGAACGGTCATGACGTACGGGTGTGGTTGGCCTTGGCGGCCGTGTACGTGGTGTGGGGCTCGACGTACCTCGGCATAGCCATCGCCATCCGTACCCTTCCGCCGATGACGAGCGGTGGACTCCGTTTCGTCGCGGCGGCGCTGGTCCTCGGCGGGGTCCTGCTCGTCAGGGCCGTGCCGTTCAAGATGAGATGGCAGGAGTTCGGCGGCGCCGCGCTCGTCGGGCTCCTGCTCCTCGCCGGGGGCAACGGCATGGTCGCCGTGGCCGAGCAGCACATCTCCAGCGGCCTGGCCGCGCTGCTCGTCGCCTCGACCCCGCTGTGGCTGATCGTGCTCAGGACGGCCTTCCGCGACCGGCCGCACGTGCTGACGCTGGCCGGGGTGCTGGTCGGCTTCGCCGGCGTCGCCTTCCTCTCGCTGCACGGCGGCAGCGCGTCGGGCAGCGGGGCAGGCGTCGCCGTCGTGCTGCTGGGCTCGGTGTCGTGGTCGCTGGGGTCGTTCCTGTCCCCGCGGATCCCGATGCCGGCCAACCCCTTCGTGGCCAGCACGATCGAGATGGCGGTGGGCGGCGCCGCGCTGCTGGTCATGGGCGCCGCGCAGGGCGAGCGGCTGCATCTCGGCGCGGTGAGCTGGGAGTCCTGGGCGGCCCTGGCCTACCTGGTGCTGGTGGGCTCCCTGGTCGGCTTCACCTCCTACATCTGGCTGCTCGGCCACGCCCCGATCTCGCTCGTGTCCACCTACGCGTACGTGAACCCGGTGGTGGCGGTGATCCTCGGCGCGGCGATCCTGTCGGAACCGGTCACCGCGGCCATGCTCGTCGCGGGAGGCCTGATCGTCGTGGGGGTCGCGCTGGTGGTCTCCACCGAGCGGCGCAACCGGCCGGATGGAAGGCCCGCGGAGCAGGAGACCCCCGCGGGTGCCGGGAGCCGTCCGGCCGCCCGGCCGGCCTCCGAACCCTGAACGGCGTCACAGCGCTCGCCGGCCGCGTGCCTGCGAGATCCACCGAGATCCACTAGCGTCACAGGACAACTCGGTCACCACAGCGGACGACGTCCGCCCGGACCCGGACGGGTTCGCCGAACTGTCCTGCGAGGAGCGGCGGTATGTACGAGAAGTTCACCAACCGAGCGCGACGCGTCGTCGTCCTGGCCCAGGAGGAGGCCAGGATGTTCGGTCACCCGTCCATCGGCACCGAGCACGTGCTCCTCGGCGTGCTCCGTGAGGACGAGGGCATCGGCGCCCAGGTGCTCAAGAGCCTGGGCCTGACCCTCGAGGATGTGCGCCTGCGGGTCAAGGAGATCGTGCGGCAGGGCCAGGCCGGTCCGAAGCCGGGCGAGCCCATGCCGTTCACCCCCTCGGCCGGCGAAGTCCTCGCGTCGGCCAACCAGGAGTCCCTACGGCGCGGCCACGACCGCATCGGCACCGAGCACATCCTGCTCGGGCTCATCCGCGACGGCGAGAGCGCGGCGTCGCGGATCCTGGTCACGCTCGGAGCCGGCCTCGACCAGGTGGAGCGGAGCACGAACGCGCTCGTCCAGCGGTACTACCCCGCTCCCTAGGACCCCTTTTTCACCGGGTCTCGGCGCCGATGCGAGACAGCTTCGTCGGGGTGCCCGTGTCAGCGCCTGAACTCCGCGGCGGCGGCGAGGAAGACGTCGTTGGCCTCGGGGTCGCCGATGGAGATCCGGGCCCCCTCGCCCTCGAACGGGCGCACCGCGACGCCCACGGCCGCGCATGCGCCGGCGAACTCCATCGTGCGCTCGCCGAGGCGCAGCCAGACGAAGTTGGCCTCGGTGGGCGGGACGGTCCAGCCCTGCGACAGCAGCGTCTCCCGGACGCGGGCGCGCTCCTTGACCACGTTGTCGACCCGCTCCTGCAGCTCGTCCTCCGCCTGCAAGGAGGCGATGGCGGCGGCCTGGGCGAGGTGGTTGACCGCGAAGGGCAGCAGCGTCTTCCGGACGGCGGCGGCCACCGGCTCGTGCCCGATCAGGTAGCCGACCCGCAGCCCCGCGAGGCCGTACGCCTTGGAGAACGTGCGCAGGACGGCGACGTTGGGACGGTCGCGGTAGAGCGTGAGGCCGTCGGGCACGTCCACGTCCCTGACGTACTCCCGGTAGGCCTCGTCGAGGACGACGGTGACGTTCTCCGGCACGCGGTCGAGGAAGCGCACCAGCTCCTCGGTCCGGTTCACCGTCCCGGTCGGGTTGTTGGGGTTGCACACGAAGACCAGGCGCGTCTCCGGCGTGATGGCCTCGGCCATCGCGTCGAGGTCGTGCGTCTCGTCGCGCAGCGGCACCTCGACGGCGTTGGCGCCCGAGAGGCCGACCAGCAGCGGGTATGCCTCGAAGGAGCGCCAGGCGTAGACCACGTCGGCGCCGGGCTCACCGACCGCTTCGAGGATCTGCTGGGCGACCGCCACGGATCCGGCGCCGAGCGCGACGTGGTCGTAGGGCACCCCGAACCGCTCGGCGACCGTCTCGGTGAGCCGGACCGCACCGGGGTCGGGATAACGGTGGATCTCCGTGGCCGCCCGCGCGATCGCCTCCACCACCGACGGCAGGGGCCCGAAGGGGCTCTCGTTGGAGGACAGCTTGTAGGACCGGCCGTCCGGGGAGACCACGGCCTTGCCGGGCTTGTAGGCCGGCATGGTGTCGAGGATCGAGCGGAATCGAGGCATGCCCTAACGATAGGAGATGCACCTGTTCGCGCGGCACCCCGCACGCCCCCTGTGGACCGCGCACGCGTCCCTACTTGTAATAGGCGTAGAGCGTCTTCCAGGTGCCGGCGTACTGGCAGTTGAGGGACGGCTTGGCGGCCTTGGCCTCGGAGCAGACCTTGAGCTCGACCTCGCCGACGTTCTTGACGGTGAAGGCGAACTGCTTCTTCGCGCCGTAGGAGCAGGTGCGGTAGTTGCGGTACGCCAGGTGCGGCTTGTTGGCGGCGTCGAAGTAGCTGACGCGGAACAGGGCCCAGCCGCAGGTGGACGCCTTGCGGTTCAGGCTGGTGACGCTGCCGGCGACCTTGACGTACGGCGCGGGCAGGCTCCGGTCGGCCTTGGCCGCGGCGGTCAGCGAGCCGCTCGTCTTGGCCTTCGACCCGGCCGCGTAGTAGGGACCCCAGGGCTTGGCCGCGGTCGCCTGGGCGGCCGTGGCGGTGGCGAGCGGGGCGAGGGCCAGAATGCCGGCCGCGAGCGTGATGCCTGCCAGGGAACGGGTGAGGGTCATGGCTGGGGTTCCTTTCTGCGTCGTTGCACGCAGTCTGCCCCGCGACGCTTTCAGGTTCCTTGACGCCCGCTGTACACCGCCTCGCCATCGGGGGATTTCGAAGCTCGTTTTCCAGCAAGTCGCCGCTTTGATGACCATCTCGCCGGGTTTTCACTAAGATCCCGCGACATGTGGCGGAAAGTAAGAATCGTGATGGCCGGTGTCTGCGCAGCCGGAGTGAGCGTCGTCCCCACCCCGGCCGGATCCGCGACCGCCGCCACCACGAAGACGGCGGCCGTGACCCGGGCCGAGGCGAAGCAGGCCGGGACGGAGACGAAGAAGAAGACCGAGCCCTACTGCGCCCGGTACAAGTGCATCGCCCTCACCTTCGACGACGGTCCGTGGCCCTACACCCCCGGGCTCCTCGACACGCTGAAGAAGCACAAGGCGAAGGCCACCTTCTTCCTGCTCGGCAGGAAGGTGGCCTACCGGCCCGAGCTCACCAAGCGGATCTACGAGGAGGGCCACGACATCGGCAACCACACCTGGACCCACCCCTCGCTCACCAAGCTGTCCGACGGCGAGGTGTTCGACGAGGTCTCGACCACCTCGGAGATCATCTACCAGACGATCGGCAAGAGGCCCGAGTACATGCGTCCGCCGAACGGCGCGACCGACTCCCGGGTCTCCGGTCTCATGGTCGACCTGGGGTTGCCGCAGATCCTGTGGACGGGGTCCACGCTCGACTGGCAGTCCCGCGACACCAAGGTGATCGCCGAGCGCACGCTGAAGCTCGCCAAGCGCGACGGTGTCATCCTGCTGCACGACATCGTCCCCGAGACGGTCAAGGCCATGCCGGGCGTGCTCGCCGCGCTGGAGAAGGAGCACTACAAGTTCGTCACGCTGACGACCCTGCTGCAGGGCCGCAAGCTGCGTCCCGGCGAGATCTACCCGCCGCGCGGCAAGTAGCCGGCTCCGGGCGCCGTCTCCGCGTACGGCGGCGGGGGCATCGGTGCGGGCATCGGGGGCAGGGGAGAGGCCGCCGCCGTCCCGGCCGGGGGGACGCGGGCGGCGTCGGCCGTGAGCGAGCGGTCCAGGGCCGCCCGCATCCGCGGTTGCAGGGGCCGCTCGACCAGCCGGTGCACGCCGTACGCGACCACGAGCGCGGCGGCGACGGCCAGCGGGAGCGTGAGGCGGTTGCCCAGCACCGGGTGGAGCCACTGGATCAGCAGGAATCCGACGTGGTGGTGGAAGAGGTAGAGCGGGTAGGTCAGCGCGCCGAGGAAGGTGAGCCACCGCCAGTCGAGCCGGTCGAACACGCCGACCGCCACGAGGATCATCACCAGGAAGATCAGCGAGATCACGCCCACCACGAGCGCCGAGCCCAGCGCCTGTCCGTATCTCCGGACCGCCGTCGGTTCCCCGTCGAGCGCCGTGTAGAGCCCGAGCGCCCAGCCCACGGCCACGAACAGCCAGGGGAACAGCGACCCGCCGAAGCGGTGGATGAGGTAAAGCGCCATCCCCGCGATGAAGTACGGCGCGCTGAACGGGACGAGGAACTGCTGCAGCAGGTCGGCGTCCGCCCGGTCGGCGATCGCCAGCAGGATCACCCATGCCCCCATGAACGCCAGGCACCGGCGGTAGGTGATCCCCACGGCCGCGAGGCACGCGATGAGGGCGTAGAAGACCAGCTCCTGCCACAGCGTCCAGTAGACGATCTCCAGGTCGCGTACGCGGAAGCCGTGCTGGAGCATGGTCATGTTGGCCAGCAGTTCGGTGAGGCTCGGCCGGTGGTCGGTGATCAGCCCTCCGACCGCGAGACCGCCCAGGACGAGCACGCTCGCCCAGTACGCCGGGTACAGCCGGGCGATCCGCGATGCCGCGAAGTGACCGGGGGTGCGGCCCCAGGCGCTCATCAGGATCACGAATCCGCTGATCAGGAAGAACAGGCGCACGCCGTACACGCCGAACATGGTCACCGTGCTCAGCGCGGGGAAGGCGTTGGGCGTGCCCCAGGCGCGCGTCTCGCCGAAGTGGAAGAGGACGACGCCGAGGGCCGCGCAGAACCGCAGAAGGTCGAGAACGCGCAGCCGGGACGGTCCGGGGAGGTTGGCCGGCGCATCGGTGATGCGGGGGGCCGCAGCCAGCATAGGCCGGAATATATCCTGAAAGATCGCTGTGAGGCGCACCTTCTGCGCCGACGTCCGGATTTGAGCGCCTTCCCGCGTCCGCAAACGTCCGGTGTCAGGGGTCTTGTGCCAGGAGTTTGTGCCAGGGGTCTTGCGTCAGGTGCGGAGCATGGGCGGGTGCAACAGCACGGCGGGACCACGACGGTAGAGCATCGCGGGACGGCCGCCGTCCCGGGTGGTGGTGCGCCCGGTGGGCACCAGGAAGCCCTCCGTCTTGGTGACCTTCCGGTGGAAGTTGCGCGGGTCGAGCGGCCGCCCCCAGACGATCTCGTAGACGCGGCGCAGCTCCGCGACGGTGAACTCGGGCGGGCAGAATGCGGCGCCGAGCGAGGTGTACTCGAGCTTGCCCCTGGCCCGCTCGACGCCGTCGAGCATGATCCTGCGGTGGTCGAAGGCCATCGCGGTCAGCTCCGCCACCGGCTGCCAGCTCATGTGGGCCTCGGTGGAGGCGGGCAGGTCGGGCGCGAGGCCCAGGTAGGCCACGCTGACGACCCGCTGGCGGGGGTCGCGGTCCGGGTAGCCGTAGGTCTGGAGTTGCTCCAGGTGGACCGGCGCGCCGGGAAGGCCGGCCCGTTCGGCCAGCACCCGGGCCGCCGCGGCGGGCAGGTCCTCCTCCAGCTTGATGAAGCCGCCGGAAAGCGCCCACCGGCCCTCGTACGGTGGCCTGTCGCGCCGCCAGACGAGGGCGCTGAGCTGCTGGGACCTGACGGTGAGCACGACGAGATCCACGCTGACAGGGATACGCGGGATCATGCCCAGCACGCTACAGGACGCGGGCCGCAACTCGGGCCGTCCGCCCGGGGACGCGGGCAGGACGCGGGCAGGACGCGGGGCGTCGCCCGGACGTCGCCCGGCCCGGCGCGGGCGGTGCCGGGCGACGTGCCGCCGGGAACGTCAGAGCGCCTGCGTGGGCTTGACGTAGGTCACCCGGAGGTTCAGGTAGGTCGCCACGCCGGCGTCGTGGGCGCGGACGGCCAGCAGGTTGCAGCAGTCCAGATCGGTCACGGGCACGACGACGTCGATCGCTCCGGCGACGCACTTGCCGCTCGTGACGTTCTTCAGCAGGTGACCGTTGAAGTAGACCTGCGCGTCGTTGTCCACCGTGCCCTGGATGCGCACCTGCTGCGCGTCCCGCGGCAGGTGGATCCAGTGCCGCACCAGGAGGTCCGTGTTGACCGCCCACGGCGTCTTGACGCCGGCCGGGTTGTTCCACGAGCAGGTGCCGTTGGTGGTGCCGAAGGCCGCCTGTCCCGTCGGCCAGGCGCTGTCGTCGAATCCCCGTCCGGCGAAGCCCGGCACCTGGGTCGTGGCGGGCACCTGGCGGTACGTCCAGCCGGTGCTGTCGTAGCCGAGCGCGGTGACGACGGTCGCACGCTCGCTCGCGGCCTGGGCGGTGGCCGCGGGGGCCGCCAGGGCCATCGCGGCCACCAGCGCACCCGCCGTGAGACCGGCAGGCAGGTGACGGAGTCGGTTCATGGGCGGTCTCCTTGTCGATCGTCCAATGCCCTGATGCGACGGGCACCTCGAAGCCGGTGTGGACCGGCCTGTGGTCGTTCCGCCCGCGCGGCAAGATCCGCCGGGCGGCGCAGGCAAGGAGATCAGCGACCGGGGACGGCCGCACGGGCGCCCCGCCGCGCCATTGTCCGTTCCTTGCGCGGACATTGCCGGGCCCGGGAACGGACGGGGAACGGGCGGGGAACGCTCCCGGTCCGTAGCCGCGGACGGGCGGGGGCCGCGAGCGGGGAAGGCGCATCCACCGGCACGTCACGTCCGGCCCGCGACCCTGCGAGAGACGATCGGTCAGCCGGTGTTGTGGTAGTAGACCGGCTCGGCGGACTTCCTGCCGTCGGCGGAGGTGACCTCCACACGAATCCACACGTCTTCGGGGACCGTGGCCCAGTCGACCGGGATCCAGATCTGCTCCGTGCCCGCCGGCAGTCCCGGGATCGGCGTGGCGTCGTGCCAGCCGACCGTGGCCGAGTCGACGACCCTGGGGGTGTCCAGGTCCGGCCAGCTCAGCGTGACCTTGGCCGAGCCGAGGTGATAGCCCCGGATCTCCAGGCCGTCCTGGATCTGCCGCGCGTGCCGCTGCGCCTCGATGGGGATCGGGCGGTTCCAGTCGGCCGCGATCTCCTCCGACAGCGACGGCGAGCCGCAGGTGAAGAAGTCGCTCCACATGTACGAGATGATCTTCGACACGTACGGCGCGGCGAGCGTCACCTGGGTGTCGAGCCTGGGCTTGTCCGTGCGCCCGCGGGTGCCCTGACGGCCGCAGGTCTCGGTCGAGGTGGACGGCTCGAACGCCTCCACGTTGGCCCACAGCTCGACCTGGGCGCCCTCCTGGACCAGCTCCTGCCGGGCCAGCGACATCGCCCGGTAGTAGTCCCGGGTGCTGCCGTAGTAGGCCGTGGCGTACGAGCTCTCGCCGACGACCGGCTTGAGCGCGTCGTCCACCGGCTTGTTCTTCCAGTTCGGCCAGAACAGGCCGACCTTGCCCGTGCCCCGGCCGTCCTGCGGAGCGATGATCTCCACCCCGGTGCGCGCGAGGGCCTTGAAGCCCTGCGCCACCTGGCTCGGCGTGGAGGTGTACTTCACCCGTCTGCGGCTGTCGATGTACGGGCTCACCAGGATCGGCTTGTCCGGCAGTTCCTGCTCGACGATCAGGTGCTGCTCGGCGTACACCTGGAGCGTCTGGACCTTGCTCGGGTCGGGCCAGTCCCGCAGTTGCAGCTCGAACGGCTGGTAGACGCCGCCCAGCGACTCGCGGCCGTTGAAGCGGTCGCCGTAGTCCTGCAGGATCCGCCGGGTCAGCGTGGTGAGCGTGCCGATGTGCCTGGGGTCGGCCCGCGTGGACTCCTCGGGGTCGCGCGGCGCGAGCGGCAGAGCGGGGAAGACCTTGATGCCGAACCGGTCGCCGAGGCCGAGCAGCTCGGTGAGGCTGTCCTTGGCGCCCGCGGAGACGAGGATGACGTGATAGCCGCGTCCCTGGGAGGTGAAGTCGCAGGTGGGGTCGTCCGAGCCGTCCTCGGGCGCGACGAGCCGGAAGAAGACGGCGTCCCCCACGACGATCTCGTGCTCCATCTGCGGGCAGCGCAGGATGCCGGGGCCGAACCGCTCGTCGGTGCGGTAGACGTACGTCCCGGTGATCTCGTTGCCGGGATTGGCGGCCTTGAGGTCGTTTTCCGCCGCCCGCACGCAGGAGAGCCCGTTCTCGGCGCAGCGGGCGTACCTGGCGTCGGGCTTGGGGTCCTTCCCCTCGGGGGTCGACGCCTCGATGACCTGGCCCGCGTCGTCGGTCTTGCGCGGCGACAGGCCGAAACCGAGGCGTACGACCGTGTCCCCGCCGAGCCGGTGGATGGCCTCCAGCTGACGCCGCCAGGTGCAGGGATCGGAGGTGGGGATCAGCCAGTAGCCGCTCACGGCGTACGGCGTGGTCGCGGCGGTCTCGAACGTCCCGCAGGGGTCGGTGAACTCGCTGTGCGTCGGCGACCCGAGCGCCGGGGTCGCGGGGGTGGTCTGCCCGGCGCTGGCGGTGCCGGACCCGGTGTTCCCGTCGCGTAAGACGATCACCACTGATGCGACACCGGCGAGAATCGCCACGCCGAGGATCAGAGTGAGCCAGCGCACTTTCAGGACACTACCGCCCGTCGTTCAAATGATCTTGCTGGTGCCCAGCCTACCCGGATGTCGCGCTGCCCGGTCGCCGTCGAAGGCCGTCCGGGGCGGTGTTCACCGGGCGTTCAGCTCTTGACGCCGGCCCAGGCCTCTAATTGCGCGACGAACCGGCGTGCGGAGTTGGGCCAGTGGTGGTGCGCCCGCGCGGCGGCGTAGCCCCGGCCGCCGGTCCCGTGCCGTTCGAAGGGGTTGTCCCTGAGCTGCAGCACCGCCCGCGCCACCGCCTGGGGGTCCCGCCAGGGGACGACCAGGCCGCACTGGTAACGCTCGACGAGCTCCACGGCCCGCGGCGAGGGGGTGGTGATGACCGGGATGCCGTGCGCCATGTACTCCACGATCTTCGTGGGCATCGAGTGGCGATAGTTGGGCTCGTCGTGCAGCAGCGAGAGCCCCGCGAGCGCGCCGTCGAGCCGCTTGAGCGCCTCGTCGTTCGGCATGAAGTCGCGCCATTCCAGCAGGCCCTGGGCGACGGCCTCGTTCAGCAGGGGCCTGCTCTGCGGGTCGGCGTAGCCGATGAGCTCCACGGCCACGCGGTGCGGCTGGAGCAGGCGGGCCACCTCGACGGCCTCCTGGACGCCCCGGGCCTCCGACAGCCAGCCGAGGTAGACCACGCGGTCGTCCCCGGGCGGGCTGACCCTGTCGGGCACCCACGTCTCGTTCGGCACCACGAGGTGCTGCTGTCTGAACCGGCCCGCGTACGCCGTCTCGGCCAGCAGCAGGTGCAGCCGGCGCTCGGCGGTGGTTTCGAGCAGCCGGGCGAGGAACCGCGTCGGCGGGCGCAGGAACGCCGGCAGCCACGGCTTGAGCGACAGCGTCGCGGGGGTGTCCTCGTGGACGTCCCAGACGACCGGCGGGCGCCCGCGCACCCCGGCGACCGCGAACAGCAGCTCGGGGTCGTGGATGAGGGCCAGGTCGACCTTGCCGCGCATGCTCTTGAACAGCTTGCGGGCCGCCCGCACCGCCGCCAGGCGGCGTCGCTCGGCGGCCCTGGGCAGGTCCACGCCCGTCACGAACGACCGCGGCACGACCCCGCGGGCGGTGTACGGCGCGGCATACGTGACCTCATGACCGGCGTCGACGAGCGCGCGGATCTGCCGGTGCAGGATCCGGGCGTCCTCGGGGTGATGCACCACCGTCATGACGAGCACGTGCACGCGCGGGACCCTTCCTACAACCGCTCGACGCGTTCACTCGTGGCGAGCACGCCGCGAGTGTCCAGCACGAGAGAGGCTCGCTCCTCGACCACGTCAAGGTCGAAGGCCGAATGCTGCTGCAGCAGGACCACCACGTCGGCGGCGGCCACGGCCTCGGCCAGGTCCTCCTCGCGGGGGACCGGCGTGCCCTCGACCGACCACTCCTTGACGTACGGGTCGCAGAACGACAGTTCGGCGCCCAGCTCCAGGAGCGCCTCGGCCACCGGTATCGCGGGCGTCTCCCGCTCGTCGGCGATGTCGGGTTTGTACGTCACGCCGAGGAGCAGCACGCGCGAGCCGTTCACCGCCTTGCGGGCCCGGTTGAGCAGCCGCTGCACGCGGGCCACCACGTACGACGGCATCCGCTCGTTGATCTCCTGGGCCAGTTCCACGAACCGGAACGGATAGCCGAGCTTGCGCACCGTGTACGACAGGTACGACGGGTCGACGGGGATGCAGTGCCCACCGACGCCGGGGCCGGGCAGGAACTTCTGGAAGCCGAACGGCTTGGTCGAGGCCGCCTCGATGGCCTCCCACAGGTTCACGCCGAGCTCGTCGCAGAAGATCGCCATCTCGTTGACGAGGGCGATGTTCACGTGCCGGTAGGTGTTCTCCAGCAGCTTGGCCATCTCCGCCTCGCGGGTGCCGCTGACCGGCACGACCCGCTCGACGAACTGGGCGTAGAAGGCCGCGGCCCGCTCCTTGCAGGCGGGGGTGTAGCCGCCGACGACCTTGGGAGTGTTGCGCAGGCCGAACTTCGGGTTGCCCGGGTCGATCCGCTCCGGCGAGAACGCCAGGTGGAAGTCCTCGCCCGCCACCAGCCCGGACTGCTCCAGGATGGGCCGCGCCAGCTCGTCGGTGGTGCCGGGCCACGTGGTGGACTCCAACACGACGAGCGTGCCCGCCTGAAGGTGCTCTGCGACGGTTCTGGTGGCGCCCTCGACGGCCGACAGGTCCGGACGGTGGTCCTCGTCCAGCGGCGTCGGGACGCAGATGACGATCGTCCGCGACCGCGACAGCACGGACGCGTCCAGCGTGGCCGTGAAGCCGCCGGAGAGCATCGCGTCGAGGTCGGCGTCGGTCAGGTCGTCGATGTAGGAGCGGCCGGCGTTGAGAGCGTCGACCTTGCGGGGGTCGACGTCCAGACCGGCCACCCGCAGGCCCGCCGCCGTGGCCTCCTTGGCCAGCGGCATGCCCACGTACCCCAGCCCGATGATCGTCAGATCGAAGGCTGTCACGATGTGGCCTGAGGGCGGAAACAACACTTCATGGTGGCAAAGGTTATCTCAACTCGGCACCAAGCATGCCTGATGCAACACATCGGACTTCCTGCTGTTCATCGAGCTTCGGTCAACGACTGGTAGATCCCTTGGTAGGTGCGGGCCAGGCTGCTCCAGGTCCGGTGCGCCGCGACCTCGGCCTTGCCCGCCTCACCCATGGCCCGGCGGCGCTCCGGATCGTCGCGCAGGGCCGCCAGCGCCTTCGCCAGCTCGGCCGGGTCTCCGGGCGGCACCAGCAGACCGGCCCCCTCGCCGCCGACGAGCTCCGAGAGCGCGGGCAGGTCGCTCAGCACGACCGGCTTGCCGAGCGCCATCGCCTCGACCGGCTTCAGCGGCGTGACGAGGCGGCAGACCCGCAGGTCCTCACGCGGGCAGACGAAGATGTCGATGGCCGCCTGGGCCTGCAGGGCCTCGTCCGGGCCCACCCGGCCGGGCAGGATCGCGTCCGTGAGGCCGAGCCGTTCGACCTGTTCGAGCAGCGCGGGCCGTTCGGCCCCGTCGCCGACGAGCAGGACCTTCACCGGCGTCCCCGAGTCGCGCAGCAGCGCGGCGGCGCTCAGCAGCGTGGCGAAGCCCTCGTAGGCGACGATGCTCGACACCGAGCCCACGACGATCTCGTCCCGGCCGATCCCGAAGGAGTCGCGGAAGGCCCCCCCGTCGTAGTCGGCCGTCAGCAGGGAGTCGTCCACGGCGTTGGGCGCGAGGAAGATGCGCTCCCTGGGCACGCCGCGCTCCACGATCTCGGCGGCCATCGTCTCGGCGAGCGTGACGACCGCGTCGGCCTCGCGCATGATCTGCGCCTCGCGGTCACGCTGCATCCTGTGCCGCTCGCTGCCGACTCGCGCCGGGTCGCGGGAGACCCAGGTCTCCTCCAGGAAGCCGCGCACCTCGTACACGAAGGGCGTGTTCGTCCGCTCGCGCACGGCGAGCGCGACCGAGCCGTTGCGGTGGTCGGTCGCCGCGTGCAGAACCTGCGGACGGAGGGTCCTGACCAGCTCCGACACGTCCGCGGCGCCGCGGATCATCCGCCCCTGGCTCTCGAACGGCACCTCGTCCTTGGGCAGCAGCCGGTAGTAGGGGATCCCGTCGATCTCCTCGTACGGCTCGGCGTCGGTGTGCCCCTGGAGCATGGGCCAGCCCCAGCTCGTCACGACGTGGGGGTCGAGCCCGGCCGCCTTCTGCGCGGTGACGATGCGGTGGGTGCGCACGGTGTACCCCGCCTGCGTGTACGGCAGGGCGTTGGTGACCATGTGCAGCACCCGGCCGGGCATCCGCTCACCCATGATGATCTTCGCCTTGGGCGGGATCGGGTTCGGCCCGAGCGCGGCCTTCTCACCCTCGTAGTAGGCCATCCTCCGGCGGACGAACGGCCATCGGGCGTGCGGCTGGAGCGCCTGGACCGCGTCGGTGAGCCGCCCGGCGTCGAAATGGGCCTTCGCGTCCCGCAGCGGGCCCTTGGCCGCGCGCTGCAGGATCTTGCGGGTCCTGACCTTCACGAACCGGGCCGCGGGCCAGGCGACGCGGCCGACGACCGGGCGCACCCCGGCGGGCATGGCGTCGGCGGCGGCCTGCGCGACCCGCATGGGGTCGGACTTGACCTTGCTCACGAAGATCCGGGAGACGAGGACCGGATTCCTCGCGAACCCCCGGAGGAAGCCGCCGAGGCCGGCCTTCGCGGACGCGGCGGACACGGCCTTCAGTGGCTTGTTGGCCTCGGATTCCACGGCGCGACCGTACCATAGGCAACGTTTGTCCCAGGCTGGAGAAAAGGCGAAAGGCGAGGTAGATGAGAGACAACCCCCTCGTCCTGCACGTACTGGGCGCACGGCCCAACTTCGTCAAGGCGGCCCCGGTCGTCAAGGGGTTGGCCGAGCTCGGCATCCGGCAGGGCATCATCCACACGGGCCAGCACTACGACGCGCTGATGTCGGACGTGTTCTTCGCCGACCTCGGGCTGCCCGAGCCGGTCGCGAACCTCGGTGTCGGCAGCGGCACCCACGCCCGGCAGACGGCCGCCCTGCTCACGGGGCTGGAGGACGTCGTGCTCGAGCACCGCCCGGCGCTCGTGGTGGTCTACGGCGACGTGAACTCCACGCTGGCGGCGATCCTGGTCTGCGCCAAGCTGCACGTGCCGACCGCGCACGTGGAGGCGGGCCTGCGCTCCTTCGACCGCCAGATGCCGGAGGAGGTCAACCGGGTCGTCACCGACGCGCTGTCGGACCTGCTGTTCGCCACCTCTCCGGAGGCGCTGTCGCACCTCGCCAACGAGGGCGTGGACCCGGCCAAGGTGCACCTCGTCGGCAACCCGATGATCGACAGCCTGTTCGCGGCGCTGCCGAAGCTCGACCCCGCGCCCGTCCAGGAGCGCCTGGGGATCGAGGGCAGGTACGCGGTCGCCACGCTGCACCGCCCGGCGAACGTCGACGACCCGCAGGCGGCCCGCGAGCTGGTGGACGCGGTGCTCGGCGTGGCCGAGCAGGTGCCCGTCGTCGTCCCGCTCCACCCGCGCGGCCGGCAGCGGCTCGCGGAGGCCGGGCTCGTGGACAGGCCGCATCTGAAGATCGTGGACCCGCTCGGGTACGTGGACTTCCTGTCGCTGGTCAGGGGCGCCGCCCTCGTGGTGACCGACTCGGGCGGCGTGCAGGAGGAGACGACCATGCTGGGCGTCCCCTGTCTGACCGTACGGCCCAACACCGAGCGGCCGATCACCGTGACCCACGGCACCAACCGGCTCGTCACGCCCGCCTCGCTGCCCGCCGCGGCGTCCAAGGCGCTGGCGGACGGCGCGGCCACGCCGAGCGGCGAGCTGCCGCCGCTGTGGGACGGCGCGGCCGGGCCGCGGATCGCCCGCGTCATCGAGGCCTGGCTCCGCGGCGACAGCCTCTCCCCCGCCGCCAAGGGCCGGGTGCGCTAGCGACCAAGCGTGACGAGGGAGGCGTTCGATCGCGCGCCCCCGGCACGACCCGGCGGGTGTGAGCGCCCCGATGGTGAGCGGGAAGCACAGCTGAATCTCCCTATATAGGGATAAAGGCCGCGTTGACCCCCGTACGATGACCCTTCCGTAAAGGGGAGAGGTATGGCTGAGACCGAAGAGACTCCTGAAGAGCCCCGCTTCCAGCGGCTGGGGCCGGTGAACTGGCTGCCCGAGGAGCGCAAGCACGTCGAGCAGTACGAGGCGCGGATCCGCGATCTGGAGAACCGGCTCGCCTACCAGGAGGCCCGCGCCGACTACGCCCTCTGGCGGCTCCAGGCCACCCAGGTCCAGAAGCCCTACCGGGTCGCGCAGGTGCTGACGAACGCGGCGAAGCCCAAGAAGATCGTCCGGCTGCCGCGCGACCTCAGCAAGGCCATGAAGGACGGCAGGAAGCCGCCGAAGGCGCCGCCGTCCGCCATCGAGGTCGCCGCCGAGGCGGAGGCCCGCGGCCCCGAGGTCAAGATCCCCGGCCTCAAGTGGCCCGACGGCCCGGTCGTACGGCCGGACATGCGCGTCGCGGTGATCCTCGACGACTTCTCCCGCATGGCGTTCAAGTACGAGTGGGACCAGATCGAGTTCGGCCTGCAGGATTGGCGTGAGATCTTCGCCGAGAAGCGGCCGGAGATGCTGTTCTGCGAGTCGGCCTGGCACGGCAACCAGGGCCGCTGGCGCTACCAGATGACCGGGACCAACGCGCCCAAGCAGGAACTGCGCGACCTGATCGACTGGTGCCGCGAGGAGGGCATCCCCACGGTCTTCTGGAACAAGGAGGACCCGCCCAACTTCGACTTCTTCATCGAGACGGCCAAGCTGTTCGACTACGTGTACACGTGCGACGGCGACATGATCCCGAGATATCGCGAGGTTCTGGGTCATGACCGTGTCGGCGCGCTGCAGTTCGCCGCCCAGCCCCGGATCCACAACCCGATCCAGACCAAGCAGGGCCGGCCGTACGACATCGTCTTCGCGGGGATGTACTTCCGCGACAAGCACCCCGAGCGGCGCGAGCAGATGGAGACGATCCTCGCGCCCGTACGCCCGCTCGGCCTGCACATCTTCGCCAGGAACGCCTCCGTGGCCGACAAGTACGCCTGGCCGGAGGAGTACCGCCCGCACATCGTCGGCGAGCTGCCGTACGAGCAGATGCTGGCCGCGTACAAGATGTACAAGGTCTTCCTGAACGTGAACTCGGTGATCGACTCGCCGACCATGTGCGCGCGCCGGGTCTTCGAGCTGTCGGCCTGCTCGACCACGGTGCTGTCGGGGTGGTCGCGGGCCATCGAGGAGACCTTCGGGCCGCTCATCCCGGTCGCGCACTCCCAGGAGGAGGCGTACAACCGGGCGATCTACCTGATCAACAGCCCCGAGCTGCGGGCGCGCCAGGGCCACCTGGCGATGCGCGAGGTGTTCGACAAGCACCTGTTCTCCCACCGGGTCGACCAGATCCTCGGCGACCTCGGCCTGCCGGTCGTCTCCCGGTCGCGGTCGATCTCCGTGGTGCTGCCGACCAACCGCGCGGGCCAGCTCGAACACGCGATCAGCCAGGTGGCGCGGCAGCGGCACCGCAACCTGGAGCTGGTGCTGGTCATGCACGGCCTGTCCGAGGACCCGGCGGTCGTGCGCGACAAGGCCCTCGCGGCGGGCATCCCGGCCGTGAAGGTGCTGACCGCCGACCCGTCCTGGACGCTCGGCGAGGTGCTCAACCACGGCATCGCCCACGCCGAGGGCGAGCTGATCTCGAAGATGGACGACGACAACATCTACGGCGAGCACTACCTGTCCGACCTGGTCCGCTCCTTCGACTACGCCGACGCCGAGATGGTCGGCAAGGGCGCGCACTACACGTACTTCCCCGAGCAGGACGTCACGATCTTCCGGCTGCCCGGGCTGGAGCACCGCTACGCCCACCTCATCCAGGGGGCGACGATCCTGGCCAAGGCCGACCTGCTGCGGGCGTTCCCGTTCGAGCCGGTCAACGCGGGCGAGGACACCCGGCTCGTACGGCGCTGCAAGGAGGAGGGCGTCCGGATCTACTCGGCCGACCGGTACAACTTCATCTACATGCGCGGCTCGGACGCCACCGCCCACACCTGGCAGGCGGCGGACTACAAGCTGACCCGCAACGCGCAGTTCTGCTTCGCCGGCAATCCCGAGGCGCACGTCCTCATCTGACCCTGGTGCTCCTCCTGGAGGCGGTCGTCCGGGGCCCGTCGCGGCCCTGGACGACCGCCTCCGGCTTTTCCCCACTCTGACCTGGTCGTTCTCCGCTTGGTACCCCTGGCTGTACCTCCATTGGGCAGCCCGCGGGAGCGACCGGGAGGGTCCGCGGCTGGTGTGCTGATCACTGTCAGTCGAGCACTCCACAGGAGACAGTGAAATGGCAGTCGACAGCCGGCCGCTGGCCGGGCACCACACGAGCGAGACCGGGATCCGGGGCTTCATCCGCCGCCGCCCGCTGGTCAGCTTCTTCGTCCTGGCCAACCTCATGAGCTGGGCGGCCTGGTTACCCTACGTCCTGTCGAACAACGGCCTGGGGGTCTGGGACTTCGACTTCCCCTCGCTGCTCGGCACGACCCAGTTCTCCGGCGTCCTCCCCGGCGCCTACCTCGGCCCCATCTTCGCCGCGTACATCGTGACCAGGGTCGCGGACGGCAAGGAGGGCGTCCGCCGGTGGGTCCGGCGGATGACCAAGTGGCGGGTCGGCTGGGTCTGGTACCTCGTGGCCGCCCTCGGCGTCCCCGCCGCCATCGTCGTCACCGGTTTCGCGCTCTCCGGCGAGGACTTCCACATGCCGCCCGTCGCCGCGCTGGTCGCCTACGTGCCCAGCCTGGCGCTCCAGATGGTGACCACGGGTCTGGCCGAAGAGCCCGGCTGGCGAGACTTCGCCCTGCCCCGCATGCAGCGGAAGTTCGGCCCCCTGGGCGCCACCGCCATCCTCGGCCCGCTGTGGGGCGTCTGGCACCTGCCGCTGTTCCTGAGCCAGTGGGGCGGGTGGCCGGACGTCACCTGGATGAGGATCGGCGAGTTCGTCGCCTTCGCCACCATCTTCAGCGTGGTCGTCACCTGGGTGTTCAACCGGACCGGCCAGAGCCTGCCGCTGGTCATGCTGCTGCACGTCAGCGTCAACAACTTCATGTCGATCATCTACTCGGGCATGTTCCCGACGATCGACACCCCCGAGCACGCGAGCCACGTCACCCTGCTCGCGGCCACCACGGCGGCGGTGCTGGTGCTCATCGGGACCCGCGGCCGCCTCGGCTACCGCCCGGCCGAGGAACCGGCGCCGGAGCTCGTCCCGCAGCGGTGAACGACCGCCGCGAAACCGATGATCTAAGCTCGTGGGCCCGAGGGGGTGTGCATCGTGGCGGCGCGCCAGCGGAAGCCGGCCGGCACCCGGCGAGACGGTCGGCAAGACGGCCGGCGATACGGCCGGAAGGGTGTCGCCGCACGCGCCCGTGGCCTCTTCGACGCCTTCGAACACCTCGTCGGCGGTCTCGGCACCGCGCTGCTGGCGCTCGCCGGTCTGCTGTGGCTCGTCCTGGTCGCGCTCACCTGCGTGATCGGTCTGGGCCTGCTCCTGGCGCCCACCGTGCCGCGTGTCGTGCGGTCCGTCTCCGAGCGGGAGCGCAACCGGTTGTCCCGCTGGGGGCCGGAGATCCCCAATCTGGGACCCGCGCCGGCCGGCGTACGCGCCGCCCTGGCCGATCCGGCCGTACGGCGGGAGCTGTGCTGGCTCCTCGTGCACGCCACGCTCGGCCTGTTCCTCGGCCTGGCGGCGTTGACGCTGGTGGTGGACGCCGTGCAGGACATCACGTACCCGCTGTGGTGGCGGGCGCTGCCCGTGGAGGACCCCGCTCCGACCCTGGTGTTCTGGGACGTGCACGACGACGCCGACGCCTGGGCGGTCGCGCTCCTCGGCGTGGGGCTGGCCGTCTGCTTCCTGGTCCTCGGAAGCGGGATGGCCCGGTTGCAGGCGTGGCCTGGACGCCGGCTCCTGGCGCCCACCGCGGACATGGACCTGTCCCTGCGCATCGCACAGCTGTCGGCCACCCGCGCGGCGGCGCTGGACGCCCACGCCGCGGAGCTGCGGCGGATCGAACGCTCCCTGCACGACGGGGCGCAGAACCGGCTGGTCGCCGTCACCGTGCTGCTCGGCGCGGCCCGCCGCGCGCTTGCCCAGAACCGGCCGGGTGCCGAGGACATGCTCGAACGCGCCCAGGAGACCGCCGAGCAGGCGCTGGCCGAGCTCCGTACGGTCGTCCGCAGCATCCTGCCGCCCGTGCTGGCCGACCGGGGGCTCGCCGACGCGCTCTCCGGGCTCGCGGCGAACTGCGCGGTGTCCTGCCGGGTGGACGTCGACGCGCCCGGTAGGTGCGCCGCCTCCATCGAGGCCACCGCCTACTTCGTGAGCGCCGAGGCGCTCACCAACATCTCCAGGCACAGCCGGGCCCGGCACGCCACGGTGACCGTACGGCGTGCGGGCGGCCGGTTGTCCCTGCGCATCGAGGACGACGGCGTCGGCGGCGCGGACGAACGGCACGGCTCCGGGCTCACCGGCATGCGCAGCCGGATCGAGGCGCACGACGGGCGTCTCACCCTGACCAGCCCACCCGGTGGGCCGACCACCCTCGACGTGGAGTTGCCGTGCGGATCGTGATAGCCGAGGACGACCCGCTGCTGCGTGAAGGGGTCGCGCTGCTGCTGCGCGCGGAGTCCCTGGACGTGGTGGCCACCACCGACTCGCCGGACACCTTCCTGGCGGCCGTCGACGCCCACCGGCCGGACGTGGCCATCGTCGACGTCCGGATGCCGCCGACCCACACCACCGAGGGCATCGCCGCGGCCGTGGAGGCCAGGCGCCGTCAGCCCGGGCTGGCGGTGCTCGTGCTGTCCGCCTACGTCGAGCAGGCGTTCGCCACCGAACTGCTCGCCGCCGGAACCGACCGGCTCGGATATCTGCTCAAGGAGAGAGTCGGCCGCGTCGGCGAGTTCCTGGACGCCCTGCACCGGGTGGCCGCCGGAGGCACGGCCATCGACCCCGAGGTCGTCGCGCAACTGCTCACGCGCACCCGCTCCGACAGCGGGCTGGAACGGCTGACCGCCCGGGAACGCGACGTGCTCGCCCTGATGGCCGAGGGACTGGGCAACACCGCCATCTCCGAGCGGCTGGTCGTCAGCGAAGGCGCCGTCCACAAGCACATCCGCAGCATCTTCGCCAAACTCGACCTCGCGCCCACCGACCGGGCGGACCGGAGGGTCACGGCCGTCCTGCGCTACCTGGAGGAGACCCAGCGCCGCGGCTGACGCCGTGGGGCCGACACCGTGGGGCCGACACCGTGGGGCCGACACCGTGGGGCCGACACCGTGGGGCCGACACCGTGGGGCCGACGCTCGGCAAGGAATGCCGGACGGTTTGCGATAGTTGCCCTGTTCCGGGACCTTTCCGCTCATGTGGGGAGGTCCCGCGTACGTGCACGAACGTCCAGGGGAGCCTTCCACGTGACCACGACGACGACATCGAAGGGCATCGGCCTGCGGTCAGAACGCGGTCCCGTGCTCGGCGCCATCATGCTCTGCACCGCTCTGGTGGCGCTGGACAGCACGATCATCGCGACCGCGGTTCCCTCGGTCGTCACCGACCTCGGCGGGTTCTCCCAGTTCCCGTGGCTTTTCTCGATCTATCTGCTCACGCAGGCCGTGACCGTCCCCATCTACGGCAAGCTCGCCGACGTGTTCGGACGCAAGCCGGTGATGTTCTTCGGCATCGGGGCGTTCCTGCTCGGGTCGGTGCTGTGCGGGATCGCCTGGAGCATGCCCGCGCTGATCGCCTTCCGGGCGATCCAGGGCATCGGGGCCGGGGCGGTGCAGCCGATCAGCATGACGATGGCCGGCGACCTTTACACGGTCGAGGAACGGGCCCGCGTGCAGGGCTACCTCGCCAGCGTGTGGGGCATGTCGGCCGTCGTCGGCCCGACGCTCGGCGGAGTCTTCTCCGAGTACGTCTCCTGGCGCTGGATCTTCTTCATCAACCTGCCGCTCGGCGCGGTGGCCGCCTGGATGCTCGCCCGCCGGTTCAAGGAGCAGGTGAAGCGGGGCTCCCACCGGATCGACTACACGGGCGCCGCGCTGCTCACCGGCGCTTCCTCGCTGCTCATCCTCGGCCTGCTGGAGGGCGGCGTCGCCTGGGGCTGGAACTCCGCGCCCAGTCTGCTGATCTTCGCGGCGGGCCTGCTCATGATCGTCGCCTTCGTGCTCGTGGAGCGCCGCGCGGCCGAGCCGGTGCTGCCGCTGTGGGTCTTCCGCCGCCGCACGCTGACCGGCGGCAACCTGACCTCTCTCGGCGTCGGCGCCCTCACCATCGGGCTCACCTCGTACGTCCCGACGTACGCGCAGGGCGTGCTGGGCACGGGCGCGCTGGTGGCGGGCTTCGCGCTGGCCGCGCTCACCGTCGGCTGGCCTCTCGCGGCGACGTTGTCCGGCCGTTTCTACATGCGCATCGGGTTCCGCGACACCGCCCTGATCGGCATCGTCGTCGTGGTGGCCGGCACCGTGCTGTGCGCACTGCTCGGGCAGAACGCGATGATCTGGCAGGTCGCGGCCGCCTGTTTCGTCGTCGGCGTCGGCCTCGGCCTGTCCGCCAGCCCCACCATGGTCGCCGTGCAGTCGGTCGTCGGCTGGGAGCGCCGCGGCGTGGTGACCGCGACCAACATGTTCTTCCGCTCGATCGGCAGCACGGTCGGGGCCGCGGTGCTCGGCGCCGTCTCCAACGCGACGCTGTCGGACCGCTTCGCCCACCCGCCCGCCGGCGTCACGGGACAGCTGCCGGACAGCCTCGACGCCACCAGCCTGGTGCTGAAGGCGCAGGGCGCGCAGGCCCATTCGGCCGCCGCGTCCTTCGTCCGGGGCGCGCTGTACGACGCCGTCCACCACATCTTCCTCGCGCTCGTCGTCGTGGCCGTGCTCAGCGTCGCCGCGCTGCTGCTCATGCCCCGCCGTACGACCGAGTTGTCGTTCGATTGACCGGGCGCTCCCACCCGCTCGTGGCCGGGTGTCAGGCGGCGGCGCGTTCGCCGAGGGGGCGGCGGCGCAGGCTCGCCCGCTGGAGAGCCGGCGGCACGTAGGCCTGGTCGAGTGTGCCGACGTCGGTGCCGGGCGGGACGATCTCGTCGATCCGGTCGAGGACGTCGTCGGTGAGCGCGACGTCGACGCCGGCGAGCAGGTCGTCGAGGTGACTCATCGTGCGCGGCCCCATGATGGCGCTGGTCACGCCGGGATGGGCGATGGCGAACGCCATGGCGAGGTGGGTCAGCGGCAGACCCGCCTCCCGCGCGAGCGAGATGAAGTTCTCGACGGCGTCGAGACGGTGCTCGTCGTTGACGTGCTTGAGGAAGCCGGCGCGGCGGAGCTCGTTCCGCTGCCCCTTGCGGACCTGTCCGGTGAGCAGTCCCTGCCCGAGCGGGGCCCACACGAGCGTGCCCATTCCGTAGCGCTGCGCGACCGGCAGCACCTCGCGTTCGACGCCGCGGTTGAGCAGCGAGTAGGGCGGCTGCTCAGTGCGGAACCGCTCCAGGCCGCGCCGCTCGGCGACCCACTGGGCCTCGACGATGTCGGACGCCGGCATGGCGGACGTCCCGATCGCGCGTACTTTCCCGCTGTGGATCAGGTCCGAGAGCGCGGAGAGTGTTTCCTCGACGTCCGTGGCGGGGTCCGGCCGGTGGATCTGGTAGAGGTCGATGTGGTCGGTCCGCAGGCGGCGCAGCGAGTTGTCGACCGCGGTCATGATCCAGCGCCGCGAGGCGCCCTGCCGATTGGGATCGTCACCCATCGGGCGGCTCACCTTGGTCGCGAGGACGACGTCGTCCCGCCGCCCCTCGATGGCCCTGCCGACGACCTCTTCCGAGTCGCCGTAGGCGTCGGCGGTGTCGATGAGGTTGATCCCCGCGTCCAGTGCCTTGTGGATGATGCGCGCCGAGTCGCCGGGGTCGGGGTTGCCGACGGACGTGGCGAACATCAACGCGCCGAGCGCGTACGGGCTGACCTTGATACCGGTGCGGCCGAGCGTGCGGTACTGCATGTGAACCATGCCTCCTTCGTCGAGGGATCCGGGTCGTTCGTGGCGCCGGCGAACCCGCGTAACGGGCTTTCCCGCAGGTGCGCGCCCCGTGGGGGAGCCGCGCGGTCCGCCGGGCCGGCTCCCAGCGTGCGACGGCGCGGGCGCCGGCGGGAGAGACGCCCTCATCCGGGGACGGGCGGTCCCTGGCTGCCTCCCGGCGTCCCGAGGCATGGTGGGGATGTGGACAGAACCGAACTGGCCGACTTCCTGCGTCGCCGCCGTGCCCGGCTCACCCCTGCCGACGTGGGGCTGTCGCAGGGCGCGCGGCGGCGCACCCCGGGACTGCGCCGCGAGGAGGTCGCGCAGCTGGCGGGCATGTCCACCGACCACTACACGCGGCTGGAGCAGGCCAGGGGCTCACGCCCGTCCCGCCAGATGCTCGCCGCCGTCGCCCGCGCGCTGCGGCTGACCGGCGACGAACGGGACCACCTCTTCCATCTGGCCGGCGAGGAGCCGCCGCGGGACCGGCGACCGGGCACGGAGCATGTGCGCCCCGGCCTGCTGCTCGTCCTCGACCGGCTGACCGACACTCCCGCCCAGGTGGTGAGCGACCGCGGCGACGTACTCGCGCAGAATGCGATGGCCAGGGCACTGCACGGTGACGTGTCCGCCCGGCCCGAGGCGGAGCACAACGTCGCCTGGCGCTACTTCACGGACCCGGCCGCGCGGGAACTCTTCCCGGCCGAGGACCGTGACCGCGCCGCCCGCGTGGCGGTGGCGGATCTGCGCGCCACACTCGCCCGCCGCCCGGACGACACGCGGCTGGCAGGGCTCGTACGCCGGCTCCGCGCCCACAGCGAGGAGTTCGCGGCACTGTGGGACACCCACGACGTCGCCGTACGCCGCTCCGACGTCAAGCGCTTCCTGCATCCGGTCGTCGGCCTGCTGGAGCTGGACTGCGAGGTGCTGCTGAGCCCGGAGCACGACCAGCGGCTGGTCGTCTACACCGCCCGCCCGGGCAGCCGGTCCCACGAGCGGCTGGAGTTGCTGCGCGTGGTGGGCCTCCAGGACCTCACCCGCGGCTGAACGGCCATATCAGGCCTGTCGGCACCCGCAACGGCGACACCGCTCCGGCTCTCACGACGAATGATCCCTCCACACACACGTTCGTCCCCGTCCCGGCGGGACGGGGACGAACGCGGGCCGTGGGATCAGGATGCGGTGTCGATGGCGTTCCTCGTGGCCGGGGGCTCGGCGCCGTTCACACTCGCGCCGTCCTTCTCGGCCGGGGAGCCGCCGGCCAGCAGGGAACGGGCCAGGCCGAGGCCGGTGCCGCCGAGCGTGAGCGCCTTGGCCAGCATCTCCTCGATGCCCTGGGCGCCGTTGAGGACCACCATGTGGTCGACGTTGCCGAACGCCTTAGAGCCGGCCTCCACGATCTGCGGCCAGTTCTCGGCGAGCTGCTGGGCGATGACGGCCTCCTGGTTCTCGCGCAGCGCCTCGGACCGGGCCCTGATCGCGTCGGCCTCGGCCAGACCCTTGGCCTTGGCGGCCTCCGCCTCCGCGAGACCCTTCGCCCTGGCCGCCTCCGCCTCCGCGAGACCCCGCGCCTTGGCGGCCTCCGCCTCGCCCAGACCGGTCGCCTTGGTCGCCGCCGCGGCGGCCTCGCCGCGCACCCGCACCGACTCGGCGTCGGCCGCCGCCGCCTGCTTCACCTGGGACGCCTGAGCGGCGGCGCGCAGCTCGGTCTCCCTGGCCTCCGCCTCGGCCTGGGCGATGCGCGCGTCGCGCTCCGCCTGGGACAGCGTGACGGTCTCGTACGCCTTGGCGTCGGCGGGCTTGCGAACCTGCGACTGGAGCCGCTGCTCGGCGAGCTGGGCCTCCAGCTCCGCGGCCCTGGTCTCCTGGACGACGACCTCCTGGCGCGCGGTGGCCTCCGACAGCGGGCCGGCCTGCCGAGCCTTGGCCGCCGCCTGGTCCACCTCCGCCTGGTAGCCGGCCTGCTGGATCTGCGACTCGCGGATGGCCGAGGCCTTCTTGGCGGCCGCGACCTGCTCGGCCTCGGTGGCCTCCTGGTCGCGCTGCGCCTCGGCGATACGCGCGGCGGCGGCGATCTTCGCGGCGTGCGGCTTGCCGAGGTTCGTGATGTAGCCGGTCTCGTCCTCGATCTCCTGGATCTGCAGCGAGTCGACCACCAGGCCGAGCTTGCTCATCTCGTCGGCCGCGGAGCTGCGGGTCTCGCTGGTGAGCCGCTCGCGGTTGAGGATGAGGTCCTCGACGGTCAGGTTGCCGATGATCGAGCGCAGGTGACCGGTGAACAGCTCGTGGATCGCACCGTTCATCGAGTCCTGCTGGTCGAGGAAGCGCCGCGCCGCGTTCGCGATGCTGGTGAAGTCGTCACCCACCTTGTAGATGATGACGCCGCGCACCTGGACCGGGATGCCCTGCTGCGTCACGCAGTTGACCTGCAGGTTCGTGGCCCGGCTGTCGAGCCGCAGCCGGCGGGCGGTCTGGAAGCCGGGCAGCACCGCGGTGCCCTTGCCAGTCACGATCTTGAAGCCGAGGCTGTCGGCCAGTTCGTTCTTCGTGTGGGCGCCGAGGCCCGAGATGATGAGCGCCTCGTTGGGCTCGGCCACCCGCCAGATGGCTTTGAACAGGAGGATGAGGACGATGAAGGCGACAACGGCCACACCGCCCACGACCAGGATCTCCGGGGACATGGGAGCCTCCGTGTAGTGGGGGGAGATAAGAGCGAGGGAGCGAGTCAGACGACCGCACGAGCGACGTAGACGGTGCGCGGGGGCGAATACTCCACGACGACGACGATCGACCCCACCGGGATCTCCTCGTCCGGGAGGCTTGGATAGGCGTAGAACGCCTCGACACCCCCGCGGATGGGCACCATCACCTCGCCGACAAGGCCGGGCCCGATCTTGCCCGTGACCCTGCCCTGTCTGCCGACCACCCGCGTCACCCCGTCGTTTCCACCGCTCCTGGCTGCACCGCGAATGCGCACGTTACCCCGTATCACCGTGCCGTGACAGAGCCGTTTTCGGTGGCCCGCCCCGTCGGATGTGCGATTCGCCCAACTCTGCACCATCACTTCGGCCAACGGAGGGTCGTCGCGCAAAGTTCCACTACGTCGCGGCGGGCTCCCTCTTCACCGGCCGGCGCAGTCGGGTGAAGGCCCAGGAGACGTCGGGCTCCACCGCCCATCGGAACGCCCTGCGCACCGGGGACGTGCAGAGCAGGGCCGCGAGGACGGCTCCGAGGGCCGCCATGGCGGCCACGCCGAGCGGGTTGACGAGGGCGTCGTGGAAGCGCTCGGAGACCTTCACCGCGAACCCGTGCAGCAGATAGGCGTACATCGTGGCGGCGCCCAATCCGGTGAACCACGTGCGGCGGCGCGGGGTGACCGCGAGGAACGCAGTCACCAGCAGGGCGCCCACCGCCAGCATGCCGAGTCTGATCAGCGTGCCGGTCAGGTCGTCCACGCCGATCTGGTGGTTGGAGTGACGCCAGCGGATCCACTCCGTCGGCACGAGCGTGTGGACGGCGAACGCCCCGGCGAGCACCGTCGCGAGCACGGCCCCGCCCGCGATCCTCGCCCGCCCCCCGCGCAGGCGGTCGAGGTGCTCCGGCGTGAGCATGAGGCCGAGCACGTAGAACGGCAGCAGGCCGAACGTCCGGTTCATCGACAGCTCGTCGGGCAGGGCGCTGGTGCCCGACAGCAGGCACAGCCCGACCGCGACCGCCAGAGGGTGCCGCAACTGCTGCCAGACCGGCGTGGACAGCCGCCACAGGAACAGCGACATCAAGAACCAGGTCAGATAGTACGGGTCGAGCAGGCTGATTTCGAGCTTGCCGTACAGGAAGAAGCGCGGCAGCGAGTAGGCCACCTCGAAGATGACGTACGGCACCGCGAGGCCGCTGATGAGCTTGCGCGCCTTACCAGGAGAAAATGTGAAATTTCGGGACAAATAGCCACTGACGACGATGAAGAGCGGCATGTGGAAGAGGTAGACGAAGAAGTAGAGCGCGTGCGCCGCCGGAACGTCCCTCAACTCCTCGACGAGATGCCCGGAGACGACGAGCACGATGGCGAGGAACTTGGCGTTGTCCAGCAGCGGGTCGCGGCCGACGGCCGCACCTGAGGAGTGGGCGACGCCGGCACCGGAGGGGCGGGCGGGAGCGGTCACGGTCATGCGGCCGGACCCTAGTCACCCGTCCGTGAGCACCGGCGCAACCGCGGGCGAACAGTGCCCGAACTCTTCGCCGCCCGTCAGGCGGTCAGGCCGGTGGCGGCGCGGCTCGCGTCCCACAGGGCGGCGGCGAGGGCGGGGTCGGACATGTTCTTCGGCGCTTGTACGGGAGCGTTCTTCACGAAGTACCGGCCCGGATGGTCGACGCCGTCCGAGTGCGTGGCGAGGTGGACGATCCGCGCCGCCCCGGCCTCGACCGGCTCGCCCATCCCGGGCAGGTGCCACACCACCTTCATGAAGAACGTGCCCTCCGCGAAGCCGGTCTTCAGGACACCCGGGTGCAGGCACGTGGCGGCCAGGCCGCGCTCGGCGAGCGACACCGTGAACAGCGCGTTGGCCTGCTTGGAGTCGCCGTACTGCAGCCAGCCGTTCCAGCGCCGCCGTTCCCTGGACAGGTCGGCGGGGTCGAGGCGGCCCGTCTTCGCGGCCCGGGACGACGTGGTGACGACGCGGGCGGACGACGCCGTGAGCCGGTCGAGGAGCAGGTTCGTCAGCAGGAACGGCGCCAGGTGGTTGACCTGCATCATCCACTCGTTGCCGTCCACGGTGGTGCGGCGGTCGGGCGTCATGACGCCGGCGTTGTTGATCAGCACGTCGATGCGCTCGTACCGCTCCAGCAACTCGGCCGCCAGCCGGCGCACCTGATCGAGGGAGGAGAAATCCGCGGCGAGCGTGTCCGGGCGGCTGCCACCGGCCTCCTCCGCGCGGTCGGCGACGGCGCGGAGCTTGTCCGGAGTGCGTCCGACGAGCACGATTTGATGACCTCGCCGGGCGAGATCAAGGGCAGAAGCTGCACCGATTCCGGCACCGGCCCCAGTGATCACAGTAATCATCGATTCCTCCCACTGCGCCAGCACTGTATCGGTGCTAGCCTTCTGTGCGATCTTCCGGAGGTGCATTCCCCCATAAATGCGGCGCGAGCCTCCAGCACTGCAGGAGTGGCCATGGGTTCGAGAAACCGGTCGATTCGGTTCAAGATCTTCTTACTGCTGCTCCTGCCATTGCTCATGTTGAGTGCTATGTGGGGATTTGCCCTAAAGCTCACGGTTGGCGATGGCCTCGTCCTCCTCAACTCGAAGACGCTGTACGACACCATCGGGGTGACCTCCACCGACCTCGGCACCCAGATCCAGGCCGAGCGGGCGCTGACCGCCGGCGTGCTGAGCAGCGGGCAGACCGGATCCACCGCGCTCACCGCGCAGCAGGCCAAAACCACGGCCGCCGTGGACAGGTTCAGGAAGTCCGCCGACGACGGGGCGACCCGCGACGCCATGAGCGACGAGCTCGTGACGCCCCTGGACGCCCTGCTGTCCTCCCTCGACCGCCTGCCGTCGGTCAGGGAGTCCGTCACGCTCGGCAGGGCCGACAGGCTGACCGCGATCACGTCGTACAACGCGATCATGGACGACCTGTTCGCGCTCTACGAACGGCTCGTCTCCGTGCCCGACCTGGCCACGTTCCAGGTGGCCAGCGCGATGCAGGGAATGGGCAACGCGCACGAGATGATCACTCGTGAGGACGCCCTCGTACGCGGCGCGCTCGCCAGCGGCACGATGACGGCCCAGGAGCAGAACGCCTTCAGCGAATGGGTCGCCACCCGGCGGTTCCTCTACAACAAGAACCGGCCGGTCCTCAGCGGGGAGATGCGGGCGCCGTACGAGCAGGTGCTCACCTCGCCGCTCTTCGACCGGTTCACCGCGCTGGAGAACCAGATCGTCGACCAGGTGCGTTCCGGCGGGCCGCTGCCCGCGGACGCCGAGAGGTGGTCGGCGACCGTCGACCAGCTGATCGTCAGGCTCGACTCGGCCCGGGTCAAGGCCTCGGACGCGCTCAGCGGCTCCGCCACGTCGGTGGCCACCGCGATCATGCTCCGCATCCTGATCGCCGGTGGTCTCGGGCTCGTGGTCATCGTCGCCACGATCATCTTCTCCGTCCGGTTCGGCCGCCGTCTCGCCCGTGACCTCGCCGGCCTGCGCGACGCCGCGCTCGAACTCGCCGACGTACGGCTGCCGCAGGTCGTCGAGAAGCTGCGGCGGGGCGAGGACGTCGACGTCGAGGCCGAAGCGCCCCCGATCAAGGCGACGGGGGCCAACGAGGTCGAGGACGTCGCGCACGCGTTCAGCTCCGTCCAGCGCACGGCCGTGGAGGCCGCCGTCGGCCAGGCCGCCCTCCGTCGCGGCGTCAGCCAGGTCTTCCTCAACCTGGCCCGCCGCAAGCAGACCCTGCTGCACCGCCAGCTGACGCTGCTCGACACGATGCAGCGCCGCGCCGAGGACCCCGAGGGCCTGGAGGACCTGTTCCGGCTCGACCACCTGACCACCCGCATGCGCCGCCACGCGGAGAGCCTGATCATCCTGTCCGGCTCCGCCCCCGGACGGTCCTGGCGCAAACCGGTGCCGATCATCGACGTGGTCCGCGCGGCGATCTCCGAGGTCGAGGACTACACCCGCGTCTCGATGGCCCCGATGCCGGACGCCGCCATCGCCGGCGCGACCGTGGCCGACGTGGTGCACCTCATCGCCGAGCTGGTGGAGAACGCCACGATCTTCTCGCCCCCGCAGACGAAGGTGGCGGTGCGCGGGGAGATCGTCGCCAACGGGCTCGCGGTGGAGATCGAGGACCGTGGTCTCGGCCTGATGCCCCAGGAGTACGACGAGATCAACGCACGGCTGGCCGACCCGCCGGAGTTCGACCTGGCGGACAGCGACCGGCTCGGGCTCTTCGTCGTCGGCCAGCTCGCCGCCCGTCACGAGATCGGCGTGGTCCTGCGGGGCTCGCCGTACGGCGGGACCACCGCCATCGTGCTCATCCCCCGGGCCCTGATGGTGGATGAGAACTCGCCCGCGGCGCTGGCGGGCCCGGCCGGCCGCGGCGCCCACGCCAAGTTCGCGCTGGCCTCCGGCGGCGACGACACCGACGTCTCGCTCGGCGAGACGTTCGGCGCCGACCTGGGGCCGGGCCGCCCGTCCCACGACCCCCGGGAGATCCGTACGATCACCGGAGAGGTCGCCGGGGACGTTGCGGCGGGTCTCCGCAGGGAGACGGTGGACCATCGCGTGGAGACCGCGGATCTTCGCGGGGAGACAGTGGACCATCGCGCGGAGACGGAGTATCCGGAGGAGCGTCCGAACGCGTCCGAGCCGTCCCCGTTCTTCACCCCGGCCGCCCTGCGGACCGAGGCCGTGCCCTCCGCGGCGCGCGACGACCTCTCCTCCCGGCCCTTCGGCTCCGGCTCCGGCTTCGAGAATCCGCGCCCGGCCGCCGCGCCCGGCGTTCCGCCCTCGGTTCCGGGTTCCGTCCCGCCCTCCGCTTCGCCCGCGGTTCCGCCCTCCGTTTCGCCCGTCCCCGAGCCGGCGGCCGCCGGAGTGGCGGCGAACGGCCTGGCGCAGCGGACCAGTACGAAGCGGTCCGGAGGGTCCGTCTCCAACGGCACCCATGCCGGCCTGCCGCGCAGGGTTCGCCAGGCCAACATCGCCCCGCAGCTTCGCTCCGAGTATCAGCAGGCCCCATCCCAGCAGCCCCAGCAGGCGCAGTCCCCGCAGAGACCGCCGCTGTCCGCCCCGACCGTGGAGGAGCGGTCGCCCGAGGAGGCGAGGGCGATGTTCAGCGCCTTCCAGCGCGGTGCGCTGCGGGGCCGGGAGGACTCCGATCGGCCGGGTGTGGCCGCACCCGGCCACCACGAACACAACACGCACGGCGAAAAGGGTGAGGAATGACCGGCAAAGCGACGTCGACCGGCGAACTGAACTGGCTGCTCGACGATCTCATCAGCAGGGTCGCCGCCGTCCGCCAGGCGGTGATCCTCTCCACCGACGGGCTCGTCGTGGGAGCCTCCCAGGGGCTGAGCCGGGAGGACGCGGAGCACCTGTCCGCGGTCGCGGCCGGCTTCCAGAGCCTGGCGCGGGGCGCCGGACGGCACTTCGGCGGGGGCGAGGTCAGGCAGACCATCGTCGAGATGGAGGCCGCGTTCCTGTTCGTCACGGCCGCGGGACAGGGCACCTGCCTCGCCGTCCTGGCCGCCTCCGACGCCGACGTGGGGCACATCGCGTACGAGATGGCGATGCTGGTCAAGCGGGTGGGGCAGCACATTTCCACCAACCCGCGGCGAATCGCCCCATGAGATTGGCGGCCACATGACGGGACCCCAGTGGATGGACGAGGAGGCCGGGCCGTTGGTCCGGCCCTACGCGCTGACGGGGGGCCGGGCGCGGCACTCCGGGGCCAAGCTCGACCTGATCACCATGGTGACCACCTCGGGCTCACCGAGGGACGTCCCCGGCATGGGCCCCGAGCAGCGGCGGATCCTCGAGCTCGCGCGCCGTGGCGCGTCGGTGGCGGACATCGCGTCCGACATCGACCTGCCCCTGGGCGTGGTCCGGGTTCTGATCGGGGATCTGCACGACCTCGGGCTCGTCGACGTACGGGCTCCGGGCAAGGTGGCGCCGCTGCCAAGCGAGCGCATTCTCAAGGAAGTGATCAATGGCCTTCGCGCCCTCTGAGGAGCCGGTCGCCCTCAAGATATTGGTGGCCGGCGGCTTCGGCGTCGGCAAGACCACGCTGGTCGGCGCGATCAGCGAGATTCGCCCCCTGCGCACCGAGGAGGTGCTGTCCGACCGCGGCGTCGGTGTCGACGACACCGACGGCGTGGAAGCCAAGACGACCACGACCGTGGCCATGGACTTCGGCCGCATCACCATCAGGGAAGGACTCGTGGTCTACCTGTTCGGCACCCCCGGACAGGAGCGCTTCTGGTTCATGTGGGACGAGTTGTCCTACGGCGCGCTCGGGGCCGTCGTGCTGGCCGACACCCGCAGGCTGACCGACTGCTTCCCGTCGATCGACTACTTCGAGCAGCGCGGCACGCCGTTCATCGTCGCCGTCAACTGCTTCGACGGCGCCGATCGGCACGAGCCTGAGGACGTGCGGATCGCCCTCGACCTCGACCCCGACGTCCCCGTCCTGCTCTGCGACGTACGGCGCCGCGCCTCGGCCAAGGTCGTGCTCGTCACGCTCGTGGAGCACGCGCTCAAGATGCTGACGGCCGCCCAACGCTGACCGGCCCGGTGGGGCCGGGACCGCGTGCCGGCCCCGGTCCTGCATCGGTCCTGCCCCCGCGCCTTCTACTCGGCGCTGTCCTCGGCGAGGGTGTGCGCGACGAGGGCGTTGGCGTGCCCGTGCCCGAGCCCGTGCTCCTCCTTCAGCCAGGAGACGAGCTCCATGTGCTTGGTCAGCGGGGAACTGCGGATGAGGTCCTTCCACTCGGCGATCGGCCGGCCGTACTTCTTCTCGATCGAGGGGAAATAACTGGCGGGGCCCTTCACCGGTTCGGTCATGTCGTGTCCTGTCCGTCCAACTCCTGATCGCGATCGCCGTCGGCGCCGACGGCCGCGCCGCAAGTCTGCCCTACCGGCATGCGGGACGCGTCACCGGCATCGCGGACCGGCCAGGCCCGGCGGTGACCTAAAGTGCGACCATGATCTCCAAGTGGGCGGCCGAGGCCGTCGCGCTCCTCGACCGAGAGCGGACGGAGGCTGGCACGACGCCGCTGCGCGACTTCCCGCTGCCTCCGGAGTGGGGGGTGCGGCTGCGGCTGAAGGACGAGTCGGCGCAGCCCACCGGGGGTCTCAAGCACCGGCTGGCCCGCGCCCTGTTCGCCCAGGCGATCGCCTCCGGGCGGATCACCGAGGGGACGACCGTGGTCGACGCCACCGGCGGTCCCATGGCGGTCGCCGAGGCCTGGTTCGCCCGCCTGCTCGGCCTGCCGTACATCGCGGTGATGCCGAAGAAGTCGTCCGGGGCCGGTGTCGAGCGGCTGGGCGGCGCCTGCCGGTACGTCGATCCTCCGCTCGCCGTGTACGAGAAGGCCGCCCGCCTGGCCGACGAGATCGGCGGTCACCACCTCGATCACTACCGCTCGGCCGCCGCGGTCGACTGGCGTGACGCGAGCCTGGCCGACGAACTGTTCGGGCAGCTCGACGGCTGTCCCCGGTGGACCGTGGTCGGGGCGGGCACCGGCGCCACGTCGGCCGCGATCGGCCGGCACCTGCGGGGTCACGGCCTGCCGGGGAGGCTGGCCGTGGCCGATCCGGAGAACTCCGCCTACTTCCCCGGCTGGGCCACCGGCGCCCCGGACTACGCCACGGGCATGCCCAGCCGCATCGAGGGCGTCGGCCGGCCGCGGATGGAGCCCGCCTTCGACATCGACCTCGTCGACCTGGTCGTTCCCGTGCCTGACGCGGCGAGCGTGGCCGCCGCCCGCCGTGTCCGGCAGGTGACCGGGCTCGCGGTCGGCCCCGCCACGGGGACGAACCTGTGGGCGGCCCTCGAACTGATCACCCGGATGCGCGATCGGGGCGAGCGCGGCGAGGTGGTCAGCGTGATCGGCGACGCGGGCGAGCGTCATCTCGCGACCTGCCATGACGACGCCTGGGCGGCGGGCAAGGGCCTCGACTGGCAGCCGTACGCCGAGCGCCTGCGCGACCTGCTCGGCGAGCCCTGACCCGCTCCGCTCCCACAGCATCCCGCCCTGCTTCCACAGGGCCCCTGTTTCCACAGCACTCTGTTTCCACAGCACCTCTGCTTCCACAGCATTCTGTTTGTACAGCAGCGGGCCGCGCGGCGCCCCCGCGCCCGCGCGGCCCACTGTGCCGCTCTCCCTCGTCAGCGGTGGACGAGGAAACCGGCGCGCCGGCCGGCGGCACGCTCTCTCAGCCACGGTCCCCAGGCGAGCTGCGCGAGCCGTACGGCGAGCACTCCGAGGACGGCTACCTCGGCGGTCAGGAGCAGGCGCTCCACCAGGCCGATCATGACGCCGTGGCCCGGCAGCGCGACGTAGGTGATGACCGCCAGGCCGAGGCCGGAGGCGAGCGCCAGCCACTCCAGCGGCCGGGCGGCGGCCTTCCAGCGCTCGTCCTGTCCCAGGCGGCCCACCAGCTGGATCGCGGCGGCGGGCACGCTCACGAAGGCCACCGCCGACAGGACGCCGTGAACGTCCCCCTGCCAGGCCGTGCCCGACGGGACCACGGCGGCGCCGATGAGCGAGACGCTCCACAGGGCGATCAGACGGGCGGGCCAGCCGTGCACCGGCGCGTCGAGCGCGCGCATCCCGGCCAGCAGCGCGAGCGAGGCAAGCCCGAGGACGGCCATGGCCGTCTCGATGGCGCCACCCTCGTCGCGGGCGGCGTACTGGCTGATCGTCATGGAGACGGGGTTCAGGGAGGCGTCCCCGCCCACCTGCGCCGTCACCACGGTGACGACCGCGAGCAGGATGCCGCCGCCGGCGAGCAGGGGGTAGAGCCTCTTGACCATAAGTTGAGAATCCCGCGTACGGCCCGTTCCTGACATCCGGGACAACGCGTAGATCCCCCCGAGAAGGGGTCAGGGTCGTCTCAGGGTGGGGTCCCCGGGGTCTTCGGGGGCCCCACCCGGGACGTCACTCCTGCGCGGCCTCGTGGTACCGCTCACGCAGGCCGGAGGTGGGGTCGGCCTCGTACCGCTCGGTCGCGCCGGTGTCCCACACCGGCGGTTCCGGTTCCCCGGACAGCAGCCAGGCGGCCTGCTTGGCCGCGCCGTCCGCGACGTACTCGCCGGGGGTGGGCACGAGCACCGGACGCCCGAAGACGGTCGGCGCGATACGGCGCACGGCCTCGGAACGGGCCCCTCCGCCGATGAGCAGCACGCGCTGCGGCTCGAGGCCGAGGGCGTCCAGTGCGTCGGCGAGCCCGCAGAGCATGCCCTCCACCGCGGCCCGGGCCAGGTGCTCCGGGGTGGAGTTGCCCAGCCGCAGGCCGTGCAGCGAACCCGTGGCGTCGGGCCGGTTCGGGGTGCGCTCCCCTTCCAGGTACGGCACGAGCACCAGCCCGTCCGCGCCCGCTGGGGCCCGCAGAGCCAGATCGCTCAGCTCCTGGGGCGTGACCCGGAGCATCCGGGCCGCCGCGTCCAGCACCCGCGCCGCGTTCAGCGTGCAGACCAACGGGAGGTAGCGCCCGGTGGCGTCGGCGAACCCGGCGACCGCTCCGGAGGCGTCGGCGGACGGCCCCTCGGCGACGGCGAACGCCGTTCCGGAGGTGCCGATGGACACGACCACGTCACCGGGCCGCATGCCGACGCCGAGCGCCGCCGCCATGTTGTCGCCCGTGCCGGGCGCGAGCAGCGCGCCGCCCTGCTCGGCCGTTCCCGCCTGTTCGGCGGGACCGAGCACGCGGGGCAGTTCCGGCACCCTGCCCATGGCGAGCTCGAGCAGGTCCGTCCGGTATTCCCCGGTCGCGGGCGACCAGTAACCGGTGCCGGAGGCGTCGCCCCGGTCCGTCGTGATCGTGCCGGGCCGGCCGGCCAGCCGCCAGGTGAGCCAGTCGTGCGGCAGGCACACCGACCGCGTACGGCGCGCGTTGTCCGGCTCGTTCCCGGCGAGCCAGCGGAGCTTGGTCACCGTGAAGGACGCCACCGGAACGCTGCCGACGGCCTCGGCCCACGCCTTGGGGCCGCCCAGCTCGGCGACCAGGTCGGTCGCCGCCCCGGCCGAGCGGGTGTCGTTCCACAGCAGTGCGGGCCGGACCACCTCGCCGTCCTCGTCGAGGCAGACCATGCCGTGCTGCTGCGCGCCCACGCTGACGGCGGCGACGTCCGCCAGGCCGCCCGCCTGCTCGATCGCGCTCTGCAGCGCGGTCCACCAGTGGTCGGGATGGACCTCCGTGCCGTCGGGATGGGGGGCGCGGCCCTCGCGCACGAGGGCCCCGCTCTCCGCGTCCCGGATGACGACCTTGCAGCTCTGGGTCGACGAGTCGACCCCCGCGACCAGCGTCACAGTCGTCCCTCCGCTCTCACTGAACCGTTCAGCCGCGCACGCCGAGAAGGTGCTCGATCGCGAGCTGGTTGAGCCGGGTGAAGTGGAAGCCGCGCTCCGCCACCGCGTCCACGTCGATCGACTCGGCGAGGACGTCCTCGTACGTCTCACCGGCGGCGAGGGTCGGCTGGGCCAGCTCGTTGTACCTGCTGGCCTCCAGCGCCGCCTGCACCTCGGGGTCGGCGCGGTAGGCCTTCGACTTCTCCTTGAAGATGAGGTAGGTCCGCATGTTGGCCGCGGCCGACTCCCAGACGTCTTCCTTGTCCTCGGTGCGCAGCGGCTTGTAGTCGAAGTGGCGCGGGCCGTCGTAGCCGCCGTTCTCCAGCAGGTCGACGAGGAAGAACGCGTTCTTCACGTCGCCGTGGCCGAAGATGAGGTCCTGGTCGAACCTCGGGCCGTGCTGGCCGTTGAGGTCGATGTGGAACAGCTTGCCGTGCCACAGCGCCTGGGCGATGCCGTGCACGAAGTTCATGCCGGCCATCTGCTCGTGGCCAGTCTCGGGGTTGAGGCCCACCATCTCGGGGTGCTCGAGCGAGTTGATGAAGGCCAGGGCGTGCCCGATCGTCGGGAGCAGGATGTCACCGCGCGGCTCGTTCGGCTTGGGCTCGACGGCGAAGCGGATGTCGTAGCCCTTGTCGATCACGTACTGACAGAGGAGGTCGAAGCCCTCCTTGTAGCGGTCGAGCGCGACCCGCACGTCCTTGGCGGCCTCGGACTCGGCGCCCTCACGGCCGCCCCAGCACACGTACGTCTTCGCGCCCAGCTCGGCGGCGAGGTCGATGTTGCGCATGACCTTGCGCAGGGCGTAGCGACGGACCTCGCGGTCGTTGCTGGTGAACCCGCCGTCCTTGAAGATCGGGTGGGTGAACAGGTTGGTGGTGGCCATCGGCACCTTCATGCCGGTGTCGGCCAGCGCCTTCTTGAGGTTCTCGATCGCCTTGGCCCGGTCCGGCTCCACCGCGAGGAGGTCGTCGTCGTGGAAGGTCACACCGTACGCGCCGAGCTCGGCCAGGCGGTGGACGCTCTCGACCGGGTCCAGCGGGGCCCGGGACGCGTCGCCGAACTGGTCGCGCGCCTGCCAGCCGACGGTCCACAGCCCGAACGTGAATCGGTCCTCGGGAGTGGGGGTGTACATGAATCGCCTCCGAATTAGTCTATGTTGTGGACTAAATATCGGACGAGACAAGCCGTACGGTCAAGAGGGTGTGTCGGTGTTATCAACGCCACTCAGTGGAGGATGTGATGACGCGGGCCGCGGGGTGTGAGACGGGACACACGTGAAGGAGCGCGATGACGCCCGCGTTACCGGTGGTGCGCAACACGGGCGAGGAGGTGCGATGACGCAGGCCCTGCGGCATGACGCGATGCGCGCCCGGAACCTGGCGCTCGTCCTCGGCGCGGTCGGCGCCCGCGGGTCGGTGACGCGCGCCGCCCTGGCCGAGATCACCGGCCTGACCAAGACGACGGTGTCCAAGCTCGTCGCCGACCTGATCGAGGGCGGGCTCGTGGTGGAGACCGGGACCGTGCGCGACGGCGAGCGCGGCAGGCCCGGGGTCGAAATCCGGATCAGCGGGCGGCGCGTGGCCGCCCTCGGGCTCGAGGTCAACGTCGACTATCTCGCGGTGTGCGTGGTCGACCTCGCCCGGACGGTACGGCTGCGCCGTACACAGGCTGTGGACAACCGGACCGCGGCCCCTGTGGATGTGATCGCTCGACTTGGGGATTTGGCCGCCACGGTTGTGGACGAAGCTGTGGAGAAAGGCCTGCGGGTGGTCGGCGGCGTGCTGGCCGTACCGGGTCCTGTGGACATGACCAGCGGGGTCGTCCACAACGCGCCGAACCTCGGCTGGCGCGAGGTGCCGCTGGCCTCGCTCCTGCGGTTCCCCTTCCCCGTAGGTGTGGAGAACGAGGCCAACCTGGCCGCGCTCGGCGAGCTGTGGTTCGGGACCGGCCTGCCCGACTTCCTGCACGTCTCGGGGGAGATCGGCATCGGCGCCGGTCTCGTGGTCCGCGGCCGGCTCTTCCGGGGCGCGCACGGCCTGGCCGGCGAGCTCGGGCACATCGTCGTCTCCCCCGGCGGCCCGCCGTGCCGCTGCGGTGGCCGTGGCTGCCTCGAACAGTACGCCGGGCAGGACGCCCTCCTGACCGCCGTGCGCGGCGCCGCCACGTCGGCCGGGCCCGCCGTGGGCACGCGTCAGGCGGGGGCGTTAGGGCAGGTGCCGGCGGACGAGCCGCGCGAAGGCGCGGACGAAGCGATCGGTGCGGCGCGCGAGAGGAGGCAGGCGACCTCCGGCATGCCGGACGACGGCGGGGCAGGGGCCCCGGTGGACGGCACAGCCCGGGCGACGGCCCAGTCGCCAGCCGATGACGGAGCGGACGGCACCGCCTCCGAGGCGGACGACGGCGGAACAGGGGCCACAGCCGGCGGCGGGGCAGGGGCCACGGACGGCGGCTGGACGGACGGCGACGGGACGGGGGTCACCGACGCTCACGGGCGGACGGCACCGCCTCCGGGACGGACGATCCGGGCGGAGGGGGCGGTGGCGTCCGCGTCGCCCTCGCCGGAGACGCTCCTTCCCGCGCAGCAGGGCCTGTCGTGGGTGCTTTCCCGGCTCCGCGAGGGCGACGAGAACGCGCGCGCCGCGTGTGAACGGGCGGCGTGGGCGCTCGGCGTGGCCCTGTCGTCGGCGGTCAACCTGGTGGACCCCGACGCCATCGTCCTCGGCGGGATCTACGCACCGCTCTTCCCCTGGATCGGCCACACGGTCGCCGACACGCTGAAGGCCCACCTCGGGCAGATGCGCGGCGCCGTGCCGCCCGTGGTCGTCTCACGGCTCGGCGCCGAGGCCGCCGCCCTCGGCGCGGCCGGCCAGGTGATCGAGCAGGTCATGGCCGACCCCGCCGCCCTCCTGCAGGGCTAGTGAGCGCCGCCGTCCCGTCGAGTGGCCCGCAGCGTGGCCCGTTGAGCGGCCTGCAGCGTGGTCCGCTGAGTGGCCTGCAGCGTGGTCCGCTGAGCGGCCTCGTACTGCCCGCGCTCGAAGACGAAGGGCTCGAGCGCGCTCAGATCCCACTGGCCGTCCCTGCGGCCGTTGCGCAACCGGGGCTCACGGGGCATACCGGGATCACAGGCCCGAGGGATCGCGGCCGAGGCTGATCTCCTCGGCGATGCGCCGCAGTTCGTCGGCGGCCAGCCGGGGCGTGCCGGGCAGGCCGGAGGTCAGCGCCGCGATCACCTGGTGGTAAGGCGCACCGGCATGACGGACGGCGACCTCGTGCACCGCCCGGAACAGGACCAGGTTGTCCTCGCGCTCCCGCGTCGCCCTGTCGACGATCATGACGCCCCCCTTCGCCGGCCTCGACGCCGGCGCCGTTACCCGACCGCCCACTGCGGCGCCGTACGGAACGCCGGTGGGCGGCTCGCCACCCCCTGGCGGCTCTGCCGCTGGCCACCGTACGACCTGCCGCCGACAGTTTCCGGGGAGACCCGGCGATGTACAATTACTTGAGAGTTCAAGTTTTCGGGAGGGCGTCATGCCGGTTCAGCGACTCAACCACGCCGTGCTGTACGTGCGGGACGTCTCCCGCAGCGTGGCCTTCTACCAGGAAGCCCTCGGGTTCCGCGTCGTGCAGGCGTTCCCCGGGGCCGCGTTCCTGCAGGCCGAAGGATCCTCGAACGACCACGACCTCGGGCTGTTCCAGATCGGGACGCAGGCGGGACCGTCGTCCGCCGGGCGCGCGACGGTCGGCCTCTACCACCTCGCGTGGGAGGTGGACACGCTCGCCGAGCTGCAGCGGATCGCGACCAAGTTGTCGGAGCTGAACGCCCTGGTCGGCGCCTCCGACCACTCCACCACCAAGGCCCTCTACGCGAAGGACCCGGACGGGCTGGAGTTCGAGGTCTCCTGGCTGGTGCCCGCCGACCTGCTCACCGAGGAGACCCTGGCGGGGCGCACCCAGATCAGGCCGCTCGACCTGGCCAAGGAGCTGGAGCGGTACGGCGCGCAGACACGCGGCGGGGTCGGCGTCAGCGTCTGATCCGGCGATCGTGGGCGGCCGTCCCCTCGACGGCCGCTCAACGGTCGACCGCGCGCGACCCCGGCCGACCGGGCCGACCGGGCCGACTGGGCTGATCCAGCCCGACCGGCTGACCGGCCGGCTTCGAGCCGACCCATCCCGGCCGGCCCGCTGGGTCCGGCTGGTCTGATGCGCCCGGCCTCGTCCGTTGACCGACCCGTTCATGCCAGTTATCGCAAACATCTCCCTCTCGGCCCCCGCGGGCCTTACCATGATCGCGATCTGGACCCGTACAGCGAGGGAGCAGGACGGATCATGGCTGACGACGACCAGCACGTGAGCGGTGCCCCGGCGAACGACGAGCAGGCGGCGACCAGGATCGACACGAGCAAACCCAGCATCGCCCGTGTCTACGACTTCTTCCTCGGCGGGAAGGACAACTTCGCCATCGACCGGCAGGTGGGCGAGGCGACGTTGAAGATCGCGCCCGACGCCCCCGCGGCGGGCCGCGCGAACCGGGCCTTCCTCCGGCGCGTCGTCCACCATCTCGCGGCCGAGGCGGGCATCCGGCAGTTCCTCGACATCGGCTCGGGCCTGCCGACGCAGGGCAACGTGCACGAGGTGGCCCAGGAGGTCGCCCCCGAGGCGCGGGTCGTCTACGTCGACAACGACCCGATCGTGCTCGCGCACGGCCGGGCGCTGCTCGCCACGAACGGGAGCACCACCGTCGTCGAGGCGGACATCCGCGACCCGGAGTCGATCCTGAACCACCCCGCGGTCGGGGCGCTCATCGACTTCGACCAGCCGGTGGCCCTGCTGCTGTTCGCGATCCTGCACCACGTCAACGACCACGAGGACCCCCAGGGCATCGCCGCCCGATTCCGCTCGGCCCTGCCCTCCGGCAGCTATATGGCGCTGTCCCACTTCCACAACCCGGGGCCCGCCATGCCCGAGGTGTCGGCGCAGGCCACGTCGGCTGAGAAGCTGTTCAACGAGAACCTCGGCACGGGCCGGTGGCGCACCCGCGACGAGATCCTCGCCTACTTCGGCGACCTGCCGCTCCTCGAACCCGGTCTGGTGCCGCTCGCCGAGTGGCGGCCGGATCCCGGCGAGTTCGTCGAACGCGGCATCACCTACCACACGTTCGTCGGCGCCGTCGCCCACAAGCCCTGAGAAATCATCCGGGGCGATAAACGTGAAATACGTCACTGCCCCGCCGTACGACCCGGCAGGCATCGGCGCAGGCCGGGGGCCACGCGACGGCGGGCCGGTGATCGGCGGGGTGGGTGCGGGGACCTCGCTTCGGTTGACATCGGCGAGCAGCGACAGTGATGCTCGGAGGTGGCTGCCCCTCTACAGGAAGGCGGCTCCGACATGATGACCATCAACAGGTCCTTCGAATCCGCTCTGCACAAGCAGAACCTGCTCTATCTCGACAAGCAACTGACCGTACGCGCCTCCGACGACGGCTCCGTACGGCTGATCGGGCAGATCGATCTCACCAACGGCGACGCGCTGGCCGACACCCTCCACAGGCAGTGGGCGAGGCCGGGAACGGGATCCGTGGACGTCGCCGAACTCCAGTTCATCGACCTCTACGGCCTGCGTGCCCTGGCCCTGCTGTCCGACATGCCCCTGGGCCGGCCGATCCGGCTGCACAACGCCACGCCGGCGCTGCGGAGGCTGCTCGCCCTCCTCGACTGGCCCGCATTCACCGTCGGCTGACCCCTCGGTTCCACGGGCCCGTCGGCCGCACCGATCGCGGGCGGTGCGTCTGCCGTTCTCCCGGCTTCTCGTCTCCCGGGTTTCCCGTATCCCGCGTTTCTCGTGCTCCGGATGGAGGAAAGGTATCCGACGACGGTCGTACGACCGTTATGACCAGCGTCTGATCCTTCATACGGGTTCAGGCGGGATTCATCCGTGAGTTCCCCCCGACTCTCGCGAGGAGGGGTGATGTGATCCTGAACCGGGTGCTCAACACGTCCGCGGCCCTGCTGCGCGGCGTGCTGCCCGAGCCGTTCCGAGACCTGATTCCATGCCCTCGTGAGGTGCACGTCTGCCCCGGCGGGTTGCGCATCAACCTGCACGGGATCGGCCGGCCCGGCTCGGAAGCAGCGGCCGGCCGGCTGGAGGAGCGGCTGGAGACCGTCCCCGGCGTCGAGCGCGCCGAGGTCAACGGCCGCATCGGCGCCGTCTTCGTCGCCTGTGACCCGGGCCGGGTCGACCAGGACAAGCTGCTAGCCGTCACCGCGGAGCTCGACGAGCAGGAGGAGCACGCCCACGAGAGCCCCGTCCACCTCGTGGAGGAGCACCTGCGGGCGACCGTGCGGCTGACGGCCGGTGTCACCGGAATCGGGCTGATCTTCCTGGGCAAGGCGATTCGAGCCCCCCGGCTCCCGGCGACCGTGCCCGCGTTGCTGCAACTGGTCAACTCCACCCCCGTGATCCGCGAGCAGCTCGACCTCCGGCTGGGGCGCCGTCCCGCCAACGCCCTGTTCATCACCGCCGGCCTCGTCACCCAGACGCTCACGCTCCGCCCCACGGCGCTGTTCGTGCAGGCCGTCGCGAACGTGGGCCGCTACATCGAGACCAGGGCCAGCCGGTACGGCTGGGAGGGCCTTGAGGAGCGGCTGGCCACGCGCCCGGGGGCCTACCGCCACATCCGCGCCGCGACCCGGCCGCGCCCGTGCCACCTGCCGCACGGACCGGTCGAGCGCTACGCGGACGTCGTCGCCCCGATCAGCGCCGCCGCCTACGCGGTGACCCGGGTGTTCGCCCGCGGCGAGCGGGCCGCCGCCGTTCTCATCTCGGCCACCCCCAGGGTCGCCGACCTCAGCCGGGAGGCGTTCGCCGGCGCGATCAGCCGTGCGCTCGGCAAGCACGACACGGTCGTCTTCGACGCCGACTGCCTGCGCACGATGGACCGCGTCGACACCGTCGTCCTGGACGCCGCCGCCCTGACCACCGGTTCGTGGACGATCGACCGTGTCGAGCCGCTGCTCGAAGGGCAGGACACCGACGAGCTGTACTCCCGGCTCTACTCCCTCATCGACTTCACCGACCCTGGGCGCACCCGGACGCTGGAGGGCTGGTCGGCCCGGCCGCTGCCCGACCCCGAAGGCCTGGTCGCGGACGCCGCCCTGTGGCGGTCGCGCGGACTGCGGGCGGTGGAGGTGTCCAGGAACGGCACCCGGATCGCCGTCGCCGGTCTCGCCCCGGAGATCGACGCCCTGGCCGTGCCCATCGTCGGCGCGGCCAAGGCGGCCGGCGACGTCTTCCTCGCGGGCGGCGAGGAGGGCTTGCCGCAGCGTCTCGCGATCGGCCGTACGCTGCCGGGCGGCGCCGAGCTCGGCCGGCACGTGTACGACCTTCAGGCGGAAGGCCACTGCGTGGTCGTCGTGTCCCGCCGCGCCCGGCACGCGCTCGCCCAGGCCGACATCGGCGTGGGGGTGGTCGATCCGGAGGGCACCGGCCCGGAGGGCATCGTGCCGTGGGACGCCGACGTCGCCGGCGAGCTGCACGGCGTCCACCTGTTCCTGCGCTGCCTGCCCCGCGCCCGCGCCACCAGTGGGAACGCCGTACGGCTCGGTGCGGCCGGCGCGGTGGTCGGCACCCTGCTGGCCGTCGCGGGCCCGGCCGCCACGGCCCTGCGCCGGGCGCAGCTCGCGAGCGCCGTCGTCTCGCTGGCCGCCATCGTGCTGGGCGAATGGTCCGGGCAGAACGCGGGACGCGTCCCCACCCCGCCGCGCGCCGACACCACCCCCTGGCACGCCATGTCCGCCGCCGAGGTGCTCTCCCGGCTCCGTTCCTCCGCGCACGGGATCGCCGAGCAGGAGGCGGGCAGGCGCCGCACCGAGGCCGCGCCGGAGAAGGCGGAGGGCCCGCACTCGCTGGCCCGGGCCACGGTGGAGGAGCTCGCGAACCCGCTCACGCCCGCCCTCGCCACCGGTGCGGGGATATCGGCCCTCGTCGGCTCGGCCCTCGACGCCGTGCTGATCAGCGGTGTGATGGTCATCAACGCGTTCCTCGGGGGCGTGCAGCGGTACAAGGCCGACCGGGCGCTGCACCGCCTGACCGAGTCGACCGAGGTCCTCGTACGGCTGCGCCGCCCCGAGGGAGTCGTCGAGACGACGACGGACGCGCTCGCGCCCGGCGACGTCATCGAGCTGCGCGCCGGTGACGCCGTGCCCGCCGACGCCCGCGTCATCAAGGCCGTCGGGCTGGAGGTGGACGAGTCCACGCTCACCGGAGAGTCCCAGCTCGTCGCCAAGACGGCCGCGCCGACCGTGGCGGCGGCCATCGCCGACCGCAGCTCGATGGTCTACCTGGGCACGTCGATCGCGGCGGGCAGCGGACGGGCGGTGGTCGTCGCGACCGGCGACATGACCGAGTCGGGGCGCAGCGCCAGGCTCGCGGGCGAGCCGAGCCCGCCCACGGGAGTGGAGCTGCGCCTGCGGGAGCTGAGCAGCCGCATCCTGCCGATCTCGATAGCCTCCGGGGTGGTGCTGCTCGTCACCGACCTCCTGCGCGGACGGTCGCTGGCCGCGGCGCTCACACCGGCCGTGAGCCTGACGGTCGCCGCCGTGCCCGAGGGGCTCCCGTTCATCGCCACCGTGGCGGAGCTGGCCGCCGCGCGGCGGTTGTCCAGGCGTGCCGCGCTGGTGCGCAACCCGTCCACGATCGAGGCCCTGGGCCGGGTCAACGTGCTGTGCTTCGACAAGACGGGCACGCTGACCGAGGGCCGCATCAGCCTGCGGCACGTGTCGGACGGGCGCGCCGGCCGCCCGGTCGAGGAGCTGATCGAGGAGGTGGACGCCGGGCTGCGGCGCGTCCTCGCCGCGGCCGTACGGGCCAGCCCCAAGTCCGGCGTGGGACGGGTCATCGCCCACCCGACGGACCGCGCCGTGCTCGACGGCGCCCAGCGGCTGGACGTCACGCCTGCCGAAGGGTTCGAGAGCTGGGAGCGCGTGGACGAGATGCCGTTCGAGCCGGGCCGCGGCTACCACGCGGTGCTCGGCCGCACCGAGCACGGACACCTGCTCAGTGTGAAGGGCGCCCCCGAGATCGTGCTCACCCACTGCACCACCGTGCACCGCGACACCGGTCCGGTCCGCTGCGACGAGACCGTACGCGCGGAGCTGGAGCAGGAGGTGGAACGGCTGGCCCGGCAGGGATACCGGGTGCTCGCCGTCGCGCAGCGGCCCGCCTCGGACCGCAGCGACCTCGACGAGTCGCGCATCGAGGAGCTGTGCTTCCTCGGTTTCCTCGGCCTGGCCGACCCGGTCAGGTCCACGGCCGCGGAGAGCGTCAGGCGCCTGACGCGGGCCGGGGTGCGGATCGTCATGGTCACCGGCGACCATCCCAGCACCGCCGAGGCGATCGCGGTCGAGCTGAACGCGTTGAACGGCCAGCGCGTCATGACCGGCCCCGAGCTGGACGAACTGGACGACGAGACGCTGACCAAGGTGCTGCCCGACGTGGCGGTCTTCGCCAGGACCACACCCGCGCACAAGGCCAGGATCGTCACGTGCCTGCGCCGGGCGGGGGAGGTCGTCGCCGTCACCGGAGACGGCGCCAACGACGCGCCCGCCATCCGCACGGCCGACGTCGGCATCGCTCTCGGCTCGCGGGCGACGCCCGCCGCGCGGGCCGCCGCCGACCTCGTCGTCACCGACGACCGCATCGAGACGATCGTGGACGCCATCGTCGAGGGCAGGGCGATGTGGACCTCGGTGCGCGACGCGCTGAGCATCCTCCTCGGCGGCAACATCGGTGAGATCGCCTTCACCGTGGGGTCCAACCTGCTGGCGGGCGGCAGCGCGCTCAACGCCCGGCAGCTCCTGCTGGTCAACCTGCTCACCGACATGGTGCCGGCCATGGCGGTGGCCGTACGGCCGCCCGCCTCGACCGACCCGGACAAGCTCCTCGCCGAGGGCCCGGAGGCGTCGCTGGGCGCGTCGCTGACCCGCGACATCTACCTGCGCGCGGCGGTCACGACGGCGGCGGCGACGGCCGCGTGGATCCTGGGCCGCATGACCGGCACCCGCGTGCGCGCGGACACCATCGGCCTGGTCGCGCTCGTGTCCGCGCAGCTGCTGCAGACGCTCTCGGGCGGCGGCCGGGACAGGATCGTCGTGCTCGCGTCGCTGTCGTCGCTGGCCGTCCTGTGGCTCATCGTCACGGTGCCGGGAGTCAGCACGGTCTTCGGCTGCCGGCCGCTCGGCCCGGCGGGCTGGGTCATCGGGCTGGGCAGCGCGGCCGCCGCCACGCTGGTGGGGATGCTCGTGCGGCGCCCGGTCAGGGAGGCGACGACCCGCGCCGAGGCCGAACGCCGCCGGAGCACGGCCCACGTGCCCGTCCCCGCCTGACGGGAGCCACCGGTCCTACCGGGGACGAGCGTTCCGTCCCAGGAGAAACGCCGTCAAGTTCGGGAATTGACAGAAGAATGCCAGCGGCGGACATCTTGCTGAGCCGCCTCCGCCTGGTTGTCCCGCCTTTCTCTTCGCACTGTTGATGGTGGGAGGAAAACCACGAGGAGAAAGTCAGGGAAATGACACACACAGCCACGCCCGCGGCACGCCCCAACGTCGCCACGGAGCTGTCCATCGTCCCTTCTCCACGACAGGGCGGGCGGACCGGGCCGCAGCACACCAATCACCGCGGGGGCACCCAACCGTATATCGCCCTCGCCACCGACGAGCCCGGAGTTCGCGGCCTTTTCCGGTTCCGCCCGGAGGCCGCGCTGCCGATGAACCAACTGGTGGACGTCCTGTTACGCGGGGACGGCACGCTCGGCCGCGGAGAACGCGAATTGATCGGCGCCTACGTTTCCGCGCTGAACCGCTGCCGATTCTGTTTCCACACCCATGCCGCGTTCGCCGCCGTACGACTGCCCGAGGGGATGGACCTGGTCGAGCAGGTGCTCGCCGACCTCGACACCGCGCCGGTGACGCCCAAGATGCGGGCACTGCTGCGCATCGCGGCCTCCGTACAACGCGGCGGCAGGGACGTGACCGAGGAACAGGTCGCCGCCGCCCGTGCCGAGGGCGCCACCGACCTGGAGATCCACGACACCGTCCTCATCGCCGCCGCCTTCTGCATGTTCAACCGGTACGTCGACGGCCTCGGCACGGTGGCCTCCGACGACCCGGAGCACTATCTCGAACGGGCCAGGCTCACGCAGGGGTACGTGGCGGTGCTGGCCGAGGCCCTCGCGGCGGCGGGATGAGGGTGGGGCGGCCGGGCCGGTCCGCCCGGCCCGGCCGCCCCGCCACGAGACGGCGTCAGGCGGAGAACTCGTCGAAGAGATAGGGGTCGTAGGGGTAGCTCCAGCGCTCGGTGATCTTCCCGTCGGCCACGCGGAACACCTGGACGCCGTGGTCGTCGAGGCGGCGGTCGCCGCGCTCACCCCGGACACGGACCACCGCGGCGACCCTGTCGTCTCCGACGAGGAATGATTCCGGCTCGTATCCCAGCGTGTTTCCGGACAATTCACCGAGCCGGGCGAGATAGTTCACCACTTCGTCCTTGCCGCGATATTCGCCGGCCAGGGCGCCGCGGCCCGGGACGTGGAATACCACGTCGTCGGCGAGCAGGGTACCCCTGAGGTAATCGAGGTCTCCTTTGGCCAGGGCGTCGTAGCTCTCCCGCACCACGATCACATTGGGGTGTTCCGACATTACGCACCCTCCGTATTGGGGTTGGCCTATTCGGGTGATTGTGCCGGCGCCGTGCCTCGAACAGTGTCAGCGAACATCGCGGTGAGAACGGACTTACCACAAGGCCAGAGTGCGCTAACCCCACCAGGAAAACGGCCCGGACCTGGCGATTCACCGACACACCCGAATCGCCCGTTGACATCGATGTGGAGGAGTAAGGATCATGAGCATTCGGCGGGCCGTTTCTTCTCGCGATACCGCCGGAAATCGCTATTCGACCGGTCCGGAATCGTCCCGATCCCCGCCGTCCCCTTCTGTCGCCTCCCGCCCGCCCGCCAGTCCGAGGAGTGAGGATGCCCCATATCACCCTGCCCACCGAGGAGCCCGGCATCCTCGGCCTGTTCGGCTACCGGCCCGAGACCGCCACGCCGATGAACGCGCTGGCGGAGGTGCTGCTGCGCGCGGCCCACACGCTGACCAAGGGAGAGCGCGAGCTCATCGCCGCCTACGTCTCGTCGCTCAACCAGTGCCGGTTCTGCGCCTCCTCCCACTCCGCCTTCGCCGCCGCGCAGCTCCCCGAGGGGATGGACCTGGTCGAGCAGGTGCTCGCCGACCTCGACACCGCGCCGGTGACGCCCAAGATGCGGGCGCTGCTGCGCATCGCGGCCTCCGTACAACGCGGCGGCAGGGACGTGACCGAGGAACAGGTCGCCGCCGCCCGCGCCGAGGGCGCCACCGACCTGGAAATCCACGACACCGTCCTCATCGCCGCCGCCTTCTGCATGTTCAACCGGTACGTCGACGGCCTCGGCACGGTCGCTCCCGAAGATCCGGCGGCGTACGCCGCGATGGCGGAGAAGATCGTCGCGACCGGCTACACCGACGGCGCCGCGGAGTCCCGGAACTGATGGCGGACACAGGCCCGGCCGGACGGGCGCACCGTTACCTGATCGTCGGCGCGGGCCCCGGGGGCCTGCAACTCGCCTATTTCCTGCACCGCGCGGGCGCCGACTACCTCGTGCTGGAGCGCGAGGCGGCGCCCGCGGCCTTCTTCCGGCGCTACCCCCGCCACCGCCGGCTGATCTCGCTCAACAAGGTGCACATCAGCGAGAAGGACCCCGAGATCGCGCTGCGCTGGGACTGGAACTCCCTGCTCAACGACTCCCCGGACCTGCAGTTCCCCCGCTACTCGCAGGAGTACTTCCCGCACGCCGACGACCTCGTGCGCTATCTCACCGACTTCCAGCGCGAACACGGCCTCAACGTGCGCTTCTCCACACCGGTGGAACGGATCGAGAAGGCGGACGGGCTGTTCGCCGTGCACGCGGCCGGCGAGGTGCTCCACGCCGAGTGCGTCATCGTCGCGGCCGGCTGGGGCGGGCCGTACGTGCCGGACATCCCCGGCATCGAGCTGGCCCGGGGCTATGAGGACATGCCGGTCCGGGGGGAGGAGTTCACCGACCAGCGAGTGCTGATCATCGGCAAGGGCAACTCGGCGTTCGAGACCGCCCAGGCCATGCTCGGCCACGCCGCCGTGATCCACCTCGCCAGTCCCAGCCCCGTACGGCTCGCCTGGACGAGCAAGCACCCGGGCCACGTGCGCGGCCAGTACGGCGCGCTGCTGGACAGCTACTGGTTCAAGACCCTGCACGGCGTGCTGGAGTGCCGGGTCGACCGGCTGTGGCGCGAGGGCGAGCGGTTCAAGGCGGCGATCACCTACACGCTGGCCGAGGACGAGAGCACGGTGCTCGAATACGACACCGTCCTGCGCTGCACCGGCTTCACCATGGACCGCTCGATCTTCGGAGAGTCCTGCCTGCCCGACCTCGCGCCGAACGGGCGGATGCCGGCCGTCCGGCCCGACTTCCAGTCGGCGAACGTGGACGGGCTCTACTTCGCCGGCACGCTCATGCAGGCGCGCGACTTCAAACGCGCCTCGTCGGCGTTCATCGACGGGTTCCGTTACAACCTGCGCACGCTCGCGGCCCTGCTGGCCGAGCGGTACGAGGGCGCGGAGCTGGAGCACCGGACGCTGCCGGTGGACGCCGCCCAGCTCACCTCGGCGATGCTGGAGCGGGCCAACTACAGCTCGGCGCTGTGGACCCAGTTCGAGTACCTGTGCGACGTCTACGTCGTGGCGGACGGCCGGGTCACGCACTACGCCGACCTGCCCGAGGACTACGCCGTCGAGCGCTTCGGGGACGCTCCGCTCGCCTTCACCGTCACCCTGCGCTGGGGTCCCAGGGACGCCCACGCCGACGTGTTCGCGATCAAGCGGCATCCGGTGCCCGAGCGGGCGCACGAGAGCGCCTTCCTGCACCCGGTCGTACGGGCGTGGCGAGGAGGCGAGCAGGTCGCCGAGCGCCACCTGCTCGAGGACCTCCTGGCCCAGTGGCGCGACCCCGTCCGCCACGTGGAGCCGCTGCGCGCGTTCCTGGCATCGCTGCTTCCCGGCGCTTAGGCGCCTCCGTCAGGCCAGCAGCTGCGCGACGAGGTGGTCCACCACGTCCTCGGCGCGGCCCCGCCGGGCGTGGGCGGCCCACTGTCGGGCCGCCCCGGTGCCGGCCGCGTACAGCACCTTCAGCCGCGCGGTCACCTCGGCGAGGTCGCCGGTCTCCTCCAGGGCCGGGGTGACGTGCCGCAGCAGCGCGTCGGCGAGGTCGCGGGCGGGCCGGCGCACGCCGGTGAGCGGGTCGATGCCGTGGCCGTCGAGGCCGTCCCTGGCCGACTGCCAGTACGCGGCGCGCAGTAGTTCGGGCGACGGCTCGGGTCCGGGGTCGCCGCGCTCCACCCGTTCCAGCGCGGTCATCACCAGTCCCCGTACGACCATCGCGAGCAGCGCGCTCTCGGCCGCGGTGGCGGGCACGTCGGTCACCCTGACCTCGATCGTCGGCAGCCTGGCCGAGGGGCGGACGTCCCAGAAGATCGTCCCGGGGTCCACCAGCACCCCCGCCTCGGCCAGCGCGCCGGTCAGCCGCTCGTACTCCTCCAGAGAGGCGAAGTACGGCGGAGGGCCCGCCACCGGCCACTTGGTCCAGCACAGCGTGCGCCAGCTCGCGTACCCGGTGTCCCGCCCCATCCAGAACGGCGAGTTGGCCATGAGGGTGATCAGCACCGGCAGCCACGGCCGCAGGTGGTTGCCCACCAGCACGGCGCGTTCCCGGTCCGGCAGGTGGACGTGGACGTGACCCGCGCAGATGCTCTGCTCGTCGTGCAGGGCGCGGTAGTTCTCGATGCCCACCTGATACCGGGGACCGTCGATGATCGGCGGCGGGACGACGTCGCCCAGCACCGGCGTGCCCGATGCGACCAGGGCGAGCCCCTCCTCGCGGGCGGCCGCCGCCACCGCCTCCCGCGTGCGGCGCAGGTCCTCCTCCAGCCCGGTCACCCCGGCGTGCGGGCCTGTCTTGGCCTCCACCTGGAACAGGGTGATCTCGGTGTTCGTCCGCTCGCCCAGCGCCCCCGCGGCCCGTCCGACCACCTCTCTCGCCCGCGGCGCCGCCGCCCGGGTGGCGGGATCGACGACGACGTACTCCTCTTCCACACCCATCAGCGGACGAGCCGGGTCGAACGGCGCCGGCCCGGTCGTCACGGTCGTCGCGGCCGTCATCCGCGCTCTCCGGAGAGTCGGCTGCCCAATTCGGCGATCATGAGGAAACCGTACCGAGCGGAACCCGCTCCGTGGGGGCAAGCGGCCTTTCCCGATGGGACGCCCGTCAGCGGTGACGGTGATTGCGGCGGTGGTGCGCCTTGCCGCCGTGGCGGTGCTTCTTCCCCCGGTGCTGCTTCGCCTTGTGGTTGTACGGCTTGTCCGTCACCTGGAACTTCTGGAACCCGAAGTCGGGCAGTGTGATCGGCTTGGAGGGGTCGTCCGAGATCGGGACGACCACCACGTCGTGCCGCACGCCGTCCTTGCCCTTCATGTGGTAGACGGCCTGCTTCGGCTCGCCGGCCGGCCTGGTGAGGGGAGCGGGACCGGCGGCGATCGGCATGGCCACGGGCGCGTACCTCGGCCCGTCATCCAGCCCGTCATCCGGCCCGTCATCCGGGCCGTCGCCCGGACCGGTGGGGCCGTCATCGGGGTTCCGGACCACCGTGTCGGGCGGCGCCGCGGCCGGTGTCACGCCGCCCCCGGACGGGCCGGCGGGCGGCGCGGGGTCGGCGGACGCGGCCGGTCCGGCGATCAGGGTCGCGGCGACGGCCGCGGCGGCCAAGCAGGTGATCATGAGTCTCCCCCGAGGTCACGGATCCTACGAGGAAGACGCTAGGCAGCCGACCGGCGCCGATCACGCGGCCGGCGCCCAATGTCGGGTCAAAGCTGGAACTCGTCCATTCATGGTCATCACCGGGCCGGGGCGACGAGTCCCGGCACAGCGGGTCAGGGCAGGGGGCTCAGGTGCACGACCTTGGTGTGCGTCATCTCGTCGAGCAGCTCGGGGCCGTACCCGAAGCCGTGCCCGCTGGAGCCCAGCGGCTGGGCCGCGCCGCCGGGCGCCCCGCCGAAGACGGCGTTGACCTTGACCGTGCCCACCGGCAACTCGCGCCAGGCGCGCTGGGCGTTGGCCATCGACGGGGTGAGCACGGTGGCCGCCAGGCCGTACCGCGACTCGCGGGCCAGCTCCAGTGCCTCGTCGAACGACTCGGCCACCCGCACCGCCGCGACAGGGCCGAACGTCTCCTCGCGCATGACGTCCATGTTCTCCGTGCAGTCGGCCAGCACGGTCGGCGGGTAGAAGGCGCCCGGCCCCTCGGGCACGTACCCGCCGGTCAGCAGCCGCGCCCCCGCCTCGATCGCGCCGCGTACGTGCCGGTCCACGACGTCGCGCTGGGCCCGGTCGACGAGCGGCCCGAGCGTGGTCTCCTCGTCCACGCCGGGCCCCATGCGCAGCTCCTCGGCCCGCTGCACGAGCGCGGCGAGGAACTCCTCGGCGACCGCGCGGTGGACGTAGACACGCTCGGCCGAGGTGCAGATCTGCCCGGCGTTGGCGAAGCAACCGGTCGCGGCCTGGCCGGCGGCCCACTTCACGTCCACCCCGGCGTCCACGATCAGCGGGTCCTTGCCGCCGTTCTCCAGCAGGGTCCTGGCGCCGGTGCGCGCGGCCACGGCGGCGATGGCCCGGCCCGCGGCGGTGGAGCCGACGTGCGCGACGAGGTCGACGCCCGGGTGCGCGGCCAGGGCCTCACCCGGGTGCCGGTCCCCGGGCACCATGGTCAGCACGCCCGGCGGCAGCTCCGCCGCCATCAGCTCCGCGAGCAGCGCCCCGGTGTGCGGCGTACGCTCCGACGGCTTGTGCACGACCGTGTTGCCGGTCACCACGGCCGCGCCGACGAGCCCGCAGGCGATGGCCACCGGGTCGTTCCACGGCGTGATCACCGCGACCACCCCGCGCGGCTCGTGCACCATCAGGTCGGTGGCGTTCCACCCGCCCTGCAGGCTCCGCCCCCGGTGCAGCGGCCCCAGCTCGGCGTACTGCCGCAGCGTGCCGATCCCCGCCTCCACACCGCCGCGGCTGTCGCCGATCGGCTTGCCCATCTCCCTGGTCACCAGCTCGGCCAGCTCGTCCGCGCGGGCCTCGATCCGGTCGGCCATGCGGTGCAGGCGGGCCGCCCGCTCGGCGGGAGCCGTACGGGCCCAGGAGGGCTGGGCACGGCGGGCCGAGTCGACCGCCCGTTCCACGTCCTCGACGCACCCCGCGGGGAAGTCGCCCACCGGCTCCCCCGTCGCCGGGTCGGCGACCGTGCGGTCCCGCTCGCTCGCGCTCGCCGTCCACTCTCCGTCGGTCAGCACCCAGCGATCCCTGTCCCGCACCCCGGTCCCCTCCCGTGCTCGCTCTACCCGTGCTCGCTCTACCCGTGCGCGCGTACGGTTATCACCCGGCTTCCTCGACTCTCCGTATACGACGGGACGGCCGGCCTACAGCGCGGTGAAGTCGGCGAAGTCGAAGCCGGGGGACACGACGCAGCTCACCAGCACGCCCTCCGTCCCCGCCGGACGGGCCGCCTGCCAGGTGCCCGCGGGCACCACCGCCTGAGGGACCTGCCCGTTCTCCACATCAGGGCCCAGGACGACCACGTCCTCCCGGCCTGGCCGCTCACCGGCGCCGCCGAGCACGAGCGTCAGCGGCCCGCCCCGGTGCCACAGCCAGACCTCGTCCGACCGCACGGCGTGCCAGACGGACTCCTCGCCCGGCTCCAGCAGGAAGTAGATGCCCGTCGCGGTCGCCCGCGCGCCGCCGTACCCCGGGGGTTCGACGGCGACCGCCGCCCGCCACGTCTCGCGATACCACCCGCCCTCGGGGTGCGGCAGCAGCCCGAGCGCCTCGGCGATCGGGGGACGCGCCTGGACCGCCACGAACGCCCCGGTGACGTCCCTGCGCAGGAACCGGAGGGGCGCGCCGGGGTCGTCCTCGTCCACCGCGACGACGGGGTCCGCGCCGGGGAAGGCCGCGGCGGCGACCCGCAGCGCCTCCTCCTCGTCCCGCGCGGGAACTCCCGGCCCATCGGGATAGGCGTCCAGCCTCATCAGCAGCACGCGGCCGATCGTACGGCAGGGGCGCCGCGGCGGGTCCGAGGGTAGGAGCCGGGGCCCGGATTGGCGCAGCGGCGGCTACCGGACGTCGAGGCCGAGCGAGGTGGCGATCGTGACGGCCTGCGGCACGTCGATGACCGCGCCCGCGATCTCGGCCGTACGCGGGTCGAGCGAGGACAGGTCGCTGCCGCGCAGGTCGCAGCGGGAGAAGTCGGCCCGGTGCAGCCAGGCGCCGGACAGGTCGGTCCCGCGGATCGTCGCTCCCGCGCACCGCGCGCCGGTCAGGTCGGCCTCCCGCATGCGCACGTCCACGAACGAGGCGCGGCGCAGGTCGGCCCCCGGCATGCCGGTGAACGACCAGTCGCCGCCCTCGACCTTGAGCAGGTCGTAGGTGCAGCCGTCGAACACGCTGCCGACGAGCTTGCATCCGGTGAAGGCGGCGTCGAAGAACGAGCACCTGACGAACGTGCAGTTCACGAACGCGGAGTGGGTGTGCTCCGAGACGTTGAACCGGACGTCGCGGAAGGTGCACTCGAAGAACTCCGCGCCCCGGCCCGACGCCTCGGTCATGTCCACCCGGACGAAGGCGACGTTGCGGTGGCTCTCCCCCGACAGGTCGCGGCCGTCCCAGTCCTCGGAGTCGATCGTGCTGTCGGTCGGCGCGGCGGGCCTTCCGTACGGACGGTCAGCCACGGCTGCCTCGATGGGAACGCATGCGCCGACAGTATCGCCCATCCCGGCGTTACATGATCGTTACGAAATCGGTCGCACAAAACAGCGGTTTCACACGTTCCAAGTCAGTGCAAACCGCTGTGAAACACCCCTATGAGGAGTAGACCGTGAACACCCTCCGGCGGGCGGCCCACGTCACACTCTCCGTCGCCGCCATCGCCGTCGCTACGGCCTGCTCGGCGGGAGGCACACCCACTCCCGCCGCATCAGTCACTGGTGCGGCCGGTACCGCCACTCAGGCTCCGGCCGCTCAGGCCCGGGACGCGTCCAAGGCGACGGCGGCGAGCGCCCCGCACGCCGCGTCCGGGACGGTACGCAAGGCGGGCAAGCCGAAGCTCGGCATCGCCGACATCACCCCCATGGGGGAGAAGGTCGAGCGGGTCGGCGTCGGTTTCCCGATCATCGTCACCTTCGACCGGACGGTCCGCGACCGGGCGGCCGCCGAAGCCGTGCTGCAGGTCCAGGCCGAGAAGCCGGCCGAGGGCGCATGGCGCTGGGTCTCCGACCGCAAGGTCGTCTATCGCACCAAGACCTACTGGAAGCCGCACCAGAAGGTCCTGTTCACCGCCAGGCTGAGCCAGATCCCCGGCAACCAGGCCGCCAAGGACGTCTCGCGCCGCTTCGCCGTCGGCACCGCCAACATCTCGGTGGTCGACACCAAGAGGCACGTGATGAAGGTGCGCCGTGACGGGAAGCTCGCCAAGACCATCCCGATCAGCGCGGGTCGCGGCGGCCTGCGGCGGGGCGGCGTCGACGTCTACCTCACGACCACCGGCGTGCACCTCGCGATGGGCAAGAAGCGGGTCGAGACGATGACCTCGTCCTGGCTCGGCGTCACCGACCCCAAGGACCCGCTCTACTACAAGCTGGAGATCCCCTGGGCGGTCCGGATCTCCGACAGCGGCGAGTACGTCCACCAGAGCGCGGGCGACTACCAGTTCCTGGGCAAGTCGAACCAGAGCCACGGGTGCGTGCGCGCCACCCCCGCGGGAGCCAAGTGGTTCTACGGCATCAGCCAGCGCGGTGACGTCATCCAGGTCACCGGCACCAAGCGCAAGCTCGACTGGCGTAACGGCTGGAGCTACTGGCAGCTGAGCTGGAACCAGTGGAAGCGCGGCAGCGCGCTGCCCGCCGGCTCGGCGTCGGCCTCCGCCACTCCCACGCCCTCGGCCTCCCCGACGGCCGCCGAGGACGCCCTGCAGGGATAGGCCGTCCGCTCTCCACGGCGCTTCCACCCCCGGTCCGTACGACCCCGGGTGGGAGCGCCGCGTGCTTTCAGGCCGTGCCGCTTGTCCATGACTCCACGGTCGCTTCGGCGACGGCGTGTATGCGTTCGCCGTACGCCGCGTGCCCGTCGGACACGAAGCTGCCGTCCCCGCACGACATCCCGGAGAAGCCCGCGCGGAAGGGCCCGGGGGACACGCCCTGTGGGAGCGGGGCGTACGCCGCGAAAGGCGCCATGTCGTAGCCCGACCGCACCCCGTGCTTGTTGCGCGCCACCTGATGCGCCGCCACGCGCAGCAGCGCGTCGAGGCCCTTGTCCAGATAGAGCTGCAGCATGCGGAACTGCACGTCGAGGTGTTTCTCGTGGCCCCGCGAAGGGTGCTGCAGGAGATACGCGCAGACCACGACCGTGTGCCACTGGTACATCCGGGGATCGGCCTGTTCCTCGGCCAGGATCGCGTAGTAGTAGTCCACGCACTCGCCCAGCGGACCGGCGGCGGCGCCGCAGTCGCACCGGCCCGTATCGGAGCTGTCCGTCATGGCCCGCACCCTAGGTGGCCTGCCACGGCCACGTCGACGCCATTTCCTCCGGAGCTCCGCCGGCGACGCCTCTGAGGCCCGCGTCCTCCCGTGTGTCACGGTCCAGAGAGCACTGCTCTTGACAGACAGGCGCGCCAGAGAGAGCATCGCTCTCGTTGAAGAGCACGTATCTCAATTGGAGACCTCCGTGTCGCTGCTCTATTCGGGCCCGCCCCCCGCCGTCCTGCACGAGGAGTACGCCGCACGGGGACGCGTCGACCCCGACGCCCAGCTGATCTCCTCCTCCCACCTGGTCGTGGACGTGGCCGCCGACCGCGTCTGGGAGGTCATGGCCGACCTGCGGGCGTGGCCGTCATGGGCCTCCCGCATCCGGATCACCGAACTCGGCGAGGTGCGTCCCGGCGCGTCCTTCCGGTGGAGGCTGAACGGCGTGCCCCTGCGGTCACGGTTCGCCGTGGTCGAACCGGCACGGGAACTCACCTGGACGGGCACCTTCCTCGGCCGCTACAGGGCGGTGGACCGGCACGTCCTGGAACCGCTGGAGGGCGGGGGCACCAGGATTACCGTTGAGGAGTCGCTCGCCGGCCCGTTGCTGCCGCTCTTCTACCGGGAGCCGATGCTCAGGGCGAACCACGAGCGGTGGCTCTCGGATCTCGCCCGCGCCGTCGCCTGAGCCGTACGGCGAACGTAGAAATACCGAAAAAGTCGGAATTTGCTTTTTCTGGCTATTTCCTCATACGCCGACGGCCTGTGGAAAAAGTCGACGGGGGTCGCCGGGCGATGCTTTGATGAGCAGTGGAAACAACAAACGCCGGGCAAAGGGCATACAAATGCTTAAGATGCTTCTCCAGCACATGGCGACGCTGCTCGACGCCGATGATCTGCATCTGGGCGACGACTCACACGCGCTCGACCAGGATGACGACTCGGACGAAACGGAAGATCTGGATGACGACTTCTGACGTTTTCCCGCAAATCTTCCATAGATGAGAAAGCCCCCCAAATGACGTTCACACTGCATGACGTACGCTCTCGGACATACAAGGCACGCGACGCCTGGTGGACCGTTTTCCTGGTGGATCCCCTGGCCGGCAGGCTGGTGGTGACGACCGCCAACCGCACGTCCGTCACCCCGAACCAGATCACCTGGGGCGCCTTCGTGCTCGGTCTGGGCTCGGCCTGGTGCTTCCTGCGGGCCGAGTGGCCGTGGCTGGTCGCCGGGGCCGTCCTCTATCACGTGAGCTTCGTCCTCGACTGCATGGACGGGAAGATCGCGCGGCTCAAGGGGACGGGGACGGTCCTCGGCGGCTGGCTCGACTACGTCTTCGATCGCATCCGCGTGCTGGCCTGCACGGCCGCCCTGATGTGGGGGCAGTACGACGCGACGGGGCAGGACGTCTACCCGGCCCTCGGCATCGCCGTGGTGTTCCTCGACATGCTGCGTTACGTCGACGCCCTGCAGATCGCGAAGGTCCGCCGCCAGATGCGCCGGGCGCTGCGACAGGCTTACGAGGAGTCGGCGGGCGGCGGTCCGGTCGCACTGCCGGCGTCCCTGTCGCACGACGACCTCGACAACGACCCCGACGAGATCAGGATCCGCCTGACGGACGCCGTGGACCTGCAGAAGGAGTTCCGCGACCGCTTCTCCTGGTATCCCGGCCTGCGCGAATGGCTGCGTGAGCACCGCATCCGCACGCACCTGGTCAGCGGCATCGAGTTCCAGATGGCCGTGTTCATCATCGGCCCGCTGACCGGCGCGGTCATCCCGGTCACGATCGGCGCGGCCGGCCTGCTGCTGTTGTTCGAGGCCGCCATCATGTACAAGCTCGTGCTGTCGTCGCGGGACCTCAAACGCGCGCTGGCCACGATCCGATCGTCCGCCGAACCGTCCGTCTCGGGCAGCCCCGCCGGTTGATCGTCCCCGGCCGTATCGCACCGGTAGAGGTGCCCTCACCTGGGGTAGCGGTGGGGACATGACCGAACGCGAGGAACCCGCCGGCCTGCCCGATCCCGATCACCGCCGTCCCGAAGGGCTGGACGACGTCACCGTCGACGCGCTGGGCAGGCTCAGCAAGGCGCTGGAGACCATCCACCGGGTCAGAGGCCATCTGTACGCCTTCCACCAGCTCACCGGGACGGCGGACTTCGAGCTCGACAACGCCGTACGGCTGCTGCGGCAGGCCGGGCACGACAAGTGGGCCGACCGGATCGAGCGCGAGCTGATCGGCCGCAACGTCATCCAGGGCCGCTGGACCTTCCAGATCGTCGAGGAGTACGACGACGGCTACTACGCGACCTTCCAGGAGCTGGAACGTCAGGCCCGCAACGAGCTGGCCGGAGGCATCCGGCACCTCTACGAGGCCGAGCTGAAGCAGCAGCGGCGCACACCCGGACAGCCCGGCCACGAGACCACCCCCTGAGCCCCGGGCCGCCCATCGGCGTCTCAGGTGGCGGCGACGTGGTGATCGGCCCGTCCGCCGAGGAGGTGCTCCCGTCCCCACTCGCCGAGCGGCGCCAGTGCCTCGTTCAGCGCGACGCCGAGCGGGGTCAGGGAGTATTCGACGCGCGGCGGCACCTCGTCGTACACCTCGCGGTGCACGATGCCGTCGGCCTCCATCTCCCGCAGGTGCGAGGCGAGCACCTTCTCGGTCACGCCGGGGAGCATCCTGCGCAGTTCGCCGAAACGGCACGCGCGCTCGTTCAGCGCCCAGAGGATCGAGCTCTTCCACTTCCCGCCGATCACCTCCATCGCGGCGTCGATGCCGCATCCGGACGCTCCGGGACGCCGTGCGGTCCGCATGCCCCACCCCCTCCTGGCTGTTCGCTCACCCCGGGGTAAGCACCCACTTGGAAGTGCGTACTTGATCGGCTCGGGGCTCGTGACCAGCCTAATCGGCATGACCCACAACGCTGAGAAGTCTCCGCTGTCCCTCCTCGGGCTGGGCGCGATGGGCGGCGCGCTCGCCCGCGCCTGGCTCGCCGCCGGGCACCCCCTGACCGTCTGGAACCGCACCCCGGGGAGGGCCGAGGCGCTGCCGGGCGCCCGTGTCGCCGCGACCGCCGCCGAGGCCGTGGCGGCGAGCGATCTCGTGGTCGTCTGCCTGCTCGACCACGCCTCGGTCGGCGAGGCCCTCGCCGACGCCGACCTGTCCGGCAAGGACCTGGTCGACCTGACCACCGGCACCCCGGAGGAGGCCCGGGCCCGCGCGCGGTGGGCCGGGGAGCGCGGCGCACGCTTCCTGGACGGCGGCGTCATGGCGGTTCCGCCCATGATCGGTGCGGCGGGCTCCGGCGCCTACGTCTTCTACAGCGGCTCCCGGGAGGTGTTCGAGGCCCACGCGGGCACGCTGGCCGTGCCCGCCGGCACCGTCTACACCGGCGAGGACCCCGGGCTCGCCGCCCTCCACGACGTGGCGCTGCTGAGCGCGATGACGGGCATGTTCGCGGGGGTGGCGCACGCCTTCGCGCTCGTCCGCGAGGAGATCCCCCCGAAGGGCTTCGCCGATCTCGTCGTGGGCTGGCTGACGGCGATGGCCCCGTACGCGTACGGCGTCGCCGACCACTTGGACAGCGGCGACTACACGAAGGACGTCACGTCCAACCTGGCCATGATGGTCCGGGGCAACGCGACCCTGCTGCGGACGGCGGAGGAGCAGAAGGTCAGCCCTGAGCTGCTCACGCCGTTCATGACCCTGATGGAGCGGCGGCTCGCGGACGGCCATGCCGACGAGGGCACCACGGGGGTGATCGACCTGCTGCGGGCCCCCTGATCTGCCCCCTGCCATCCCTGCCCTGCCTTGTCCCCCTGCCCCTGGCCGATCACGGTGGAAAGTTATCCTCGCAGGAGGATGCCGACCACGTCGTTGCGAGGTGAGGCCGTGACCGAACGCAAGCCCCTCGGAGTGGGCTTCGAGTCGTGGATCGACCGGCAGATCCGCGAGGCCACCGAGCGTGGCGAGTTCGACGATCTGCCGGGCGCCGGCAAGCCCATCCCCGGCCAGGGCAAGCCGCACGACGACATGTGGTGGATCAAGCAGAAGATGCAGGCGGAGAACCTGTCGTTCCCGCTGCCGGGGACGCTGGCGCTGCGCAAGGAGGCCGAGGAGGCGAGGGCGGAGGCGCTCGGCGCGCGCACCGAGGCCGAGGCGCGCCGGATCGCCGAGGAGATGAACGTCAAGATCCGCGACAGCTACCGACGGCCCCTGTCCGGTCCGCCCGTCGTGCAGCCGCTCATCGACGTGGACGAGATCGCCGCCGAGTGGCGGGCCCTGCATCCGGCCACCGAGAGGAAGCCCACCCCCGCGGCTGCTCCGGAGAGGCGTGCGAAGCGCTCCTTCCTCCGGTGGTTCGGCCGCCGCTGACTCGCCCGATCAAGGACCTGACGAAAGTCAGGTGAGGACCTCCCGATCGCCCGCTGTGCCGCCCCTCCGGCCGCTCTTACCGTCGTGACCCGCGAACGGAAAGCTCGGAAGGGAAACACGGTGCGGATGCGCAGGATCGCCGCGACCGCCGGCCTGGCCGGTGTGCTGCTGCTCATGACGGGGACGACGGCGAACGCCGCGACCGGGACGACGACTGGGACGACGACGACGGTGGACACCGCGACGCGGACGACAGGCCCGGCCGGGCAGCCCGGCCTGACCACGGAGTCCGTCGACCGGTACGTGCGCGACTACATCAGGCGCACGGACCTGCCCGGCGCGGTGGTGACGGTCGTCAAGGGCGACCACGTCGTGTACGCCGCCGGTCACGGCCACACGGCCGGCGGCGAGGCGATCACCAAGGACACCCCGATGCCGCTCGCCTCGGTGTCCAAGTCGTTCACGGCCCTCGCGGTGCTGCGCCTGGCCGACGAGGGCAGGATCGACCTCGACACCCCGGTCCGCCGGTATCTGCCGGAGTTCACCATGGCCGATCCCCGGGCTCAGCGGATCACCGTACGGCAGCTGCTCCAGCAGACCTCGGGCATGAGCGACCGGACCTTCCCCGACATGACGCTCCCCGCGCCGGACGATCTCAAGGGCGCCGTCGCGATGCTCGGGACGGCTCCGCTGGCGGCGGCGCCGGGCACCCGGATGATGTACCACAACCCCAACTACACGGTCGCGGCACGGCTGGCCGAGGTGGTGTCGGGCAGGCCGTTCGCCGATCTCATGGCCGCCACGGTGTTCACGCCGCTCGGCATGGCGTCCACCCGCACGGTGGACACCACCGAGGACCTGCCCGGCGCGGCCGCCGGCTACGTCCGCGCGTACGGCCGGGTGATCGAGCGCGCGCACCCGAAGTGGTTCGTCAACGGCTCCTACGGCGTCGTCAGCACGGCGGACGACCTGGCCAGGTGGCTCGTCACGCAGACCGGCGCCGGCCACGTCATCTCCCGGGACCTCGTCGAGGCCACCCAGACCCCGTCCGGTGTGGGCGGCAGCACCTACGGCATGGGCTGGGCGGCCCAGCGGACCCCCGGAGGAGCGCCGATGCTGCGGCACACCGGCTGGCTGCTCACGCACAACTCCGCGCAGACCGTCCTGCCCGGCAGCGGGTACGGCATCGCGGTCGTCACCAACACGGGGATGATCTCGGGCGACGACGCGCTGATCATCAGCGACGGCCTGGTCGACCTGATCGAGGGACGGACCGGCACGGACGCCGCGCCCTTCACGACGTCGGTGGACCCCTGGCTGGGCGCGTTGTCACTGCTCAACCTGGGTCTTGGCCTGGCCGGGGTCGTACGCGCCCCCCGCTGGACCCGCCGTCGCACCGGCCGGCCCGCGTGGCGGATGGTCGCGCGGCTGGCGCCGTACGCGCTGCCCGTCGCGTTCTACCTCGGGCTGCCGGCATTGGCCACGGTGGTGCTCAACCGGGTGGGCACGCTAAACCAGTTCACCTATGTCTGGCCCGCGCTGTACGTCTGGGCCGTCACCGGAGCGCTGGCCGCCGTCGCCGTCGTGGCCGCCCGTCTCGTCCACGCCGTACGGTCCCGGCGGCGGGCCGTTGGTAACGTCCCGGCATGAGCAGCGGTGAGCCGGGGACGATCCGCGTCCTGCTGGCGGACGACGAGGCACTGATCCGGGCCGGTATCGCGGGCATCCTGGCGACGGCCGGTGACATCGAGGTCGTCGCCGAGGCGGCCGACGGGCACGAGGCCGTCGACCTCGCCCTGCGCCACCGTCCCGCCGTCTGCCTGCTCGACATCCGGATGCCGCGCCTCGACGGTCTGGCGGCCGCCGCCGAGCTGCGCCGCGTCCTCCCCGAGGTCGCCGTCGTGATGCTCACGACGTTCAACGAGGACGACTACGTGACGAGCGCGCTCGGCTCCGGCGCGTCCGGCTTCCTCCTCAAGTCGGGTGATCCACGCGAACTGATCGCGGGGGTCCGCGCCGTCGCCGCCGGCGGCGCCTATCTCTCCCCCACCGTCACGCGGCGGGTCATCACCCGCCTCCGTGCGCGCCCGCTCGGCACGGAGGCCGCCGCCCGCGCTCTGGTGGCCGAGCTCGGCGAGCGTGAGCGGGAGGTGCTCGCGCTGGTCGGGGCCGCCCTGTCCAACGCCGAGATCGCCCGGCGCCTGCACCTCGTCGAGGGCACGGTCAAGGGGTACGTCAGCCAGATCCTCGCCCGTCTCGGCCTCCGCAACCGGGTCCAGGCCGCGATCCTCGCGTACGAGGCGGGTCTCGTGCCCGAGGCTCCGCTCGACCGGAGGGGGTGAGGCGGTGCGCACGTACCGTCTCCTCGACCTCGGTGTCTGGCTGGCCGTGTCCGCGCCGCCGGTCGCGTCGGTCGTCGACGACATCCGCGACGGCGCCCTCGGCGGTGTCCTCGGCGATGTCCTCGGCGATGTCCTCGGCGGTGTCCACGATGGCGTGCTCATGGGCGGCGACGCGCGGCGGGTGGCGGCGGCGGCCGTGGCCGTCCCGCTGTTCGCGGCCGCCACGGCGGTGAGCCGCAGGTGGCCGCTGGCGGCGCTGGCCGTACCGGTGGCGGTGAGCCTGGCCCTGGACGCGCAGATGGTCGGTCCTCTGCCCTGGACGTGGGCGGCGCTGGTGGTCTTCGGCTTCTTGGCCGGGCACCGGATGGCGAGCGCCCGCCCGGCGCTGTGGTTCTTCGCCGTCGTCGCACTCGCCGGGCTGCCGCTGTCCGCGCTCGTCCTGCGCGACCTGTGGGGCTGGCCGACACAGCTCGCCACGTTGCTGCTCTCGGTCGTCACACCCTGGCTGCTCGGCCGATGGCGCCGCCAGCGCACCGAACTGGTCCGCACGGGCTGGCGGCTCGCCGACCGGCTGGAGCGGGAGCAGCAGGCCGTCGCCGACCGCGCCCGCCTGCGGGAGAGGGCGCGCATCGCGGGCGACATGCACGACTCGCTCGGCCACGAACTGACGCTGCTCGCGGTGCGCGCGGGCGCGCTGGAACTCGATCCCGGCCTCGACCCCCGGCAGCAGGCGGCCGTACGCGAACTGCGTGAGGCCGCCGCGGCCGCCACCGAGCGGCTCCGCGAGATCATCGGCGTGCTGCGCACGGACGACGAAGGTGCCGACGTGGCGCCGCGTGAGGAGAGCGTGGAGACGCTCGTCGAGCGCGCCCGCGACTCCGGCGTGCCGATCGTCGCCGAGGACCTGGGCGGCACCGGCGACCTGGCTCCGATGACCTCGCTCGCCGTGCGCCGCGTGCTCCAGGAGTCCCTGACCAACGCCGCCAAGCACGCTCCCGGCGCGACCGTACGCGTCGCTCTCGCGTCCGATGACGGCGTCGTCACGCTCCGCGTGGCCAACGACCCCGCCCCGGCGGCCGTCGCCTCGGGTGGCTCTGGTGACACGGGTGGTTCGGGGCTCGTCGGGCTGGCGGAACGGGTGCGGCTGGCCGGCGGCGTCCTGCGGGCGGGCCCGGCCCCCGGCGGGGGTTTCGAGGTCGCCGCCCGGCTGCCCGTCGACGGCGTGCGCGCGGACGACGGGCACCCGCGGGCGGCGGGCCCCGGCACGCCCGTGACCACGTCGGCCCGGGAGCTCGACCTCGCCCGGCGGCGGGTGCGGCGGCGGCTGGCTCAGGCGGTCGTGATCCCCGTGGCCGTGCTGACCGGGATCTTCGTGCTCCTGATCCCCCTCAGTTTCGTCAGCTCGTCGTTCTCCGTCCTCGACCCCGCGACGTACGAACGGCTGAAAGTGGGCGAACCACGCGGCGACGTGCTGTCCCGGCTCCCCGCGTTCACCAGGGACGGCCCGCCGGACGGCGCTCCCGCTCCGCCACCGGGCCAGGACTGTGCGTACTACACCGTGGAGGCCGATGCCGCCCGCGCCTACCGTCTGTGCTTCGCCCGCGGCCGGCTCGTCTCGAAGGCGGTCGTCCCCGGGCCGTGACGTGCCGTTAAGCAAGATCCAAGCCGCTTCCAGGTCCGTGCCGCCATCCTCCTGACGTAGACGGCGTCCGCCGTCGGTGGACAGGAACGCGACTGGTGGGCGCCACCACGTCGCGAGACGATCAAGGGGGCTCACGTGGCCGATGCTCTCGCCCGCTTCCGGTGGCCGGCGGCCCCGCCCGGAAGCGCGGACAACCCGCTGGGCGACGTCTTCTGCGTGTCGTTCTTCCACGGGCTGGACCCCGCCGAGGTCGCGGACCGTCTCGATCCCGCCGGAGCACCGGTGCGTTCGATGACCTTCGGCGAGCTCGACGACGAGGTCGCGGAGTTCGTCGAGGGGACCGACGGCGGATACGGCGGCGGATACGTCGGTGTCACCCGGATCGGCGAGTGGAGCGTGGCGGTCGAGTTGTGCGGCTGGCACACCGCCCTGGGCGAGAACCTGGCGCGCCTCTCGCAGGGCTGCGAGGCGGTGGCCGTCGGACGCCACGACTACGCGGAACACAGCTTCCTGTACGCCGTGGACGGCGAGATCGTCACGGCGTTCACGCCGCACGCGTCGGTCAACCGCTGGGGCGGCGACCCTGATCGGCTGAAGGAGCCGATGCGCAGGGTCGGGCTGCCGCTGACCGCCACGGCCGGAAAGGCGGCCTGGGACGTGCGGTGGGACGACGCCCTCCCGAAGGCGTTCGCGCTCGCCGCCAGGATCACCGGGGTGACCCTCACCGCGGACTCCTTCGCCGGGCCGCTGCTGGTCGCCTCCGTCACCGAGTGGTCCCAGGTCTAGGTCTGTTGTCGGTGTCCTGTCGGGGGGCTCTGCTACACACGAGGCATGACCTCACCCGCCGCCCAGCAGCTCGGCATCGTGCCGTCCGTGTTCGCCGTCCAGCACCTGCCGCAGGCGACGTTCCCCGAAGACGACGACTGGATCGCGCTCGTTCGCGCCCCGGAGGGCCTCACGGTCATCCGCGAGGCCTGGCCGACGGGGTCCGGCGATCGATGGATCGGCCTGTACGGCGGGGGAACGGGACACGACCTGGACGTCCCGGGCATGCTGGCGGCCATCGTCGGCCCTCTGGCCGAGGCGGCCATCCCGGTGTTCGTCGCCTCGACCTTCCACGCCGACCTGGTCCTCGTGCCCGAGCCGAGGATCAAGGAGGCGGTCGCCGTCCTGGAGGAGGCGGGGCACCGGGTGGACACCCGCCACCTGCGCTCGCCCGGCTCCTGACGTCAGCGGGCATACCGGGATGCCGGGATGCCGGGATGCCGGGATGCCGGGATGCCGGGATGCCGGGATGCCGGGATGCCGGGTCACGGCATCAGGGGCAGCTTTCCCGCGATCTTGTCCACCCGGTTGCGCGGCCCGACCACGCTGACCGCGTAGTAATCGACGTCGTCGGCCGCGGTCTCCTTCATCGTGGCGAGGTAGTCGGCGTAGACCCGTGTGTGCTGGGCCGCGGCGGGCATGTCCGCCACGAAGCATCCGGCGGACGCCGCCGCCTTGGCACGGATGGCACGGAGCGTGGCGGCGTCCGCGGCCAGCACCGAGCACCCCGCCCAGGGCAGGCCCGGGTGCGCGCCGCCGTCGGCGTCCACCGCGTCGTCACCGAGGAGCCCGGCCACCGCCGTAGAGGTCGCCGCGGCCACGCAGACGGCGGCGTTCACGGCACGGCCCGCGGGAAGGTCGCCGTCGACCACGATCACCCATTTGAGGCGGGCCGCCCGGGTCGGGAGGGCCGGGTCGATCTCCTCGGGGACGAACCCGACACCCGTGGTCGCTCCTTCATCGGCTTTCATGCCGTTCCCCTATCCATGCGTTCGGATGTACGCCGTTGATGCTAGGCATCCGTACGATTAGTCTGCAACAAACCCGTACTTGTATCGAACGAAGGGGCTCAGAGGCGGGCATGGACGAACTTGATAAGGCGATCCTGGCGGAACTCCAGTCGGATGCACGGAAGACCAACCGTGACGTCGCCGCCGCGGTCGGGGTCTCGCCGACCACGGCACTCGACCGTACGCGGGCGCTCCGGCAGCGCGGCGTCATCCGGGGAGCGATCCTCGACGTCGACCTCGCGGCGATCGGGCGTCCGGTCCAGGCCCTCATCGCCATCCGCGTACGTCCCCCCTCGCGGCGCAACATCGAGGGCTTCCGCAACTGGGTCAGCGCGCTCCCCGACACCCTGGGCGTCTACGTGACGACCGGCACGGAGGACTTCATCGTGCACGTCGCCGTGCCGGACAACGCCAGCCTGTACGCGTTCGTGATCGACAAGCTCACCGAGCGGGCCGAGGTCGCCGACGTCCGCACGTCGATCGTCTACGAGCACATCCGCAACACCCGGATCGGTCCGACCGGGCCGTGATCCGTTCCTCGGCGGCGCCGGTGACGGTGTGAGCCCGGCGGGCGCCCTCCGGCTCCGGTCCGGCCTTCCGGAAATCCGATTGCCAGTCCCCCCGGGGCTGCGAATACTCCTCTTGGTCATCCGTACGGCGATATCGAACGACGAGGTGGGTGAGCATCGTGGGGACGAGGTTGCGGAGGCTGCACGCGGACGGGCGGGAGTTCGCGTGGACGGCGCAGATCAACCACGTGGCAGGCGAGCGTGACTGTCACCGATGCGTCCGCCTCCGCGTCTGGGGCGCCGGGAAGAACAGCCGCGTACTGCAGGCGGATCTGTTGTCCACGGCCGTCCTGCCGTGGGGGTGCGCGACCGACGGCGCCTACCCGACGCCCAAGGATGTGCGCAGAGTCGTCGACTACGCCATGACGCATGGGTGGGACCCCGACCTCGCCGGCGGGACCTTCTTCCTGAGTGAGAGCGAACACGCCGCCGCGTTCGAACTGGACGACTTCCTTCTCACCGATCGCCTTGCGGACGACGGGGCGCCGGATCCGACCGAGCGGGTGTTCCGCGCCCGCGACAAGCGTGAGAACGGTGCGGCCGCGCCTGTGCCCGACCGACAGGACAAGGTCGTCTGATCGGGCGCCGATAACTACTATTGATCACCGCGTGCACGGTGTCGTTCAGCTTCTCCCGGGCGCGGGCCACGAGAGCGCGGTGGGCGGTGGTTCGTCTCCCGCCGAGTCCCGGTGCGCACGGGCGATTGAGGGGGGTGACCCGGATGGGCCTGAACATCGAGAGCCGGTCGTCCGACTCGCCGTACATCGAGCGGGTGTGGCGGAGCAGCAGCCGTGACGTCGAGCAGATGACGGCGGTCGCGACGGCGCATTGGGATCTGGTCTTCTGGGAGCATCGCGGCCAGGTGAGCGCGTCCGTCCAGGGGCCGGAGTCGAAGGCGAGTTCGGCCCCCGTTCCCGAGGAGGCCACGTTCTTCGGGATCAGCTTCTCTCTCGGCACGTCGATGCCCCACCTTCCGGCCGGCCGGCTCGTGGACGGTTCGGCGGAGATTCCCGATGTGACGCGCAGGTCCTTCTGGTTGAAGGGTTCCACCTGGCACCTGCCCGACTACGACAACGCCGAGGCCTTCGTCCAGCGGCTGGTGCGTGAGGGTGTCGTGGAGCGCGACCCGCTCGTCGCCGCGGTGGCCGGCGGCGCGTCGCCGGACGTGTCCGAACGCACCGTGCAGCGGCGCTTCGTGACGGCGACCGGGCTCACCCGCGGCACCGTGCGGCAGATCGACCGCGCCCGGCGGGCGGCGGTCCTGATCCAGGAGGGCGTGCCGGTCCACGACGTGATTTACCGCCTCGGCTACTTCGACCAGCCGCACCTGGCGCGGTCCCTGAGCCGTTACATCGGGCGCACCGCCACCCAGTTGAGCGAGCGGAATCCGGCGCAGCCGCTGTCACTCCTCTACACGCCCTGACCGCTCGCCCCCGGGCACCGGCCCGACGTCGCCGGAGCGGCGGCCGTACGGCTCCGCGGCGTGCGGGTCAGAAGTGCGTGGTGACGCCGAACGCCGCACGCAGGCTGGCCATGTCCTCCAGGTCGCGGTCCCTCGGCTCGTAGCCCTGGTGGAAGGCGACCTGCTGGCCGACGGACAGGCAGCGCACCCGCACACCCTCGATCGTGCCCGTGACGAAAGCCGCGGCAGGGTAGTGAAGCACGGCGCCGCGGTCGTCCAGGTGCTGCACGGCCGAACCGTCCTCCGCGACATGCAGCGGATGGAGATCGAGCTCGTGCCCGTGGCCGTCGGCCATGACGAACCTGGCCGGTCGCCCGGGCACCACGCCGGGCCGTTCGGCGTACCCGAGCGACTCCAACTCGCCGATCACCAGCCGCTCCTGTTCGGCGCGGTGGAGCAGGTCGAGGTCGTGATGCTCCCGGGTGACGCGCCCGACCAGGACGTCGATTCCCCAGCCGCCGGCGACCCAGACATCGCATCCGGTGGCGTGCAGCGCGTTCAGCACCCGCAGCATCTCGCCGAGTGACAGCACCGGTTCACCGCCTCTCTTCCCGATCTTCGACCACGCTATCCCGGCGACGGGTAGCGCGGGCAGTGGAGAAGGTCCGCCGCCGGGCCGCGGCACCCGAGTTCACGGCGCGGGCTCGGCCCGCACCTGCTCGAAGAGCTGAGTCAGCCGCCCGAGCCCCGCCGCGGTCCGCAGCACGTCGGAGTAGTCGCGCAGGTGGACGATACGGCCGTCGCGGGCACGCAGGACGAGCACGAATCGGGAAGAGAACGGCTGCCCGGTCGCAGGGTTCACGCCGTCCATCTCGCCCTCGGAGATGACCACTTCGGCGTCGGCCGTCTCGTGGACGCACATCGCGCCAAATCCGGTCAGCGGCGGCTCGGAGACCGACGCCCACGCCGCCCTGAAGCCTGCGCGGATCTCCGCGCGCCCGTCGTACCGCTGCGACTCACCGCGATGCGGGGCCCAGAACACGAACTCGTAGGTCGCCTCGTCGGCGAACAGGTCGGCGAGCGAGTCGGGCGAGAAGTCCAGCATCGCCTGGTGGAAGCGGTCGAGCAGCTGTCGTGGAGTCGCGAGCACGCTGTCCCCTTCATCGCTGCGAGCGTTGGCTCAACAAACGTAGACCGAAGCAGAACCCTCGGTCAACAAGCGTGGAGCCGATCCGACTCTCCTGATTACTCGTCGGTAACCAGAATTCAAGCAGGCGTCAAGCACCGGAAACTACTAATGATCACCGAGTTCGGGGGGTTTGGTCAGCAGGGCGATGAGCCGCCCTCCGTCAGTGCATCGGATACGGCAGGTCCAGTGACACGAGAGTTGTTCGGCGATGCGTTCGCCGATTCGAGACGAATCAGCGGAGGACGGCTATGACGCTGGAACGCCGGCCGGTCAGATCCCGGTCCAACGGCGCTGTCCGAGGTGTCGCCTCATGGATTTCCGGCACCTCCGTCACGCCGAACCAGATCTCCTGCGCCAGCGTGGTGTTCGCGGGTCTGGCGGGCTGGGCGCTGTCCGGGGCGCCGGGATGGGCCGGATACCTGGCCGCCGCGGTGCTCATCCAGCTGAGGCTGCTGTGCAACGTGCTGGACGGCCTCGTCGCGGTCGAGGGCGGGAAGAAGTCCCCGACCGGCGCGCTCTACAACGAGTTTCCGGATCGCGTCGCCGACTCGCTCGTCATCGTCGGGGCGGGCTACGGCGCGGGACTGCCGGAGGTCGGGTGGCTCGCCGCGCTTCTCGCCGTGACCACCGCGTACGTCCGGGTGTTCGGGGGTGCGCTCGGCTTCGAGCAGGAGTTTCTCGGCCCGATGGCCAAGCAGCACCGGATGGCCGTCCTGTCGGCCGGCTGCCTCGTGGGCGCGGCCGAGTCCCTCCTGACGGCGACGCAGTACTCGCTCAAGGCGGCGACAGTGGTCGTGGCCGTCGGCTCGGCCGTCACGTGCTGGACCCGCGGTCGCGCCGTCGCCAGGAGATTGCGGGCCGCCGGTGTCTAGTCTCCTCAGGATGGCGCTGGTCTGGCTGGTCCGGATCGTCGTCGGCGCCCACCCCCGGTACCTGTCCGCCCTGGCGACCGGCCGCCAGCGGATCTATTTCTCGAACCACACCAGCCACGTCGACACGATGGCGATCCTCGCCGCGCTTCCCGCGCGGCTCCGCGGAAACGTCCGTCCGGTGGCGGCGCGCGACTACTGGGACTCCTCACCGCTCAGGAGCTTCGTCGCGCGGCGCGTGCTCGACGTCGTCTTCGTCGACCGGCGGCGGCAGGGGGCGGGCGACCCGCTCGACCCGCTGCGGGAGGCGCTGCGCGAGGGGGCCTCGCTGGTGATCTTCCCCGAGGGGACTCGGGGGGCGGGGCCGGAGCCCGGGCCGTTCCGGAGCGGGATATTCCGGCTCGCACGGGACTTCCCCGACGTCGAGCTCGTCCCCGTGAATCTGTCGAACCTCGATCGCGTCATGCCCAAGGGAAAGGTGATCCCCGTTCCCCTCCTGTGCCGGGTGGGGTTCGGCGCGCCGCTCGAGCGGGTGCCCGGCGAAGAGAAGGACGCTTTCCTCGAACGCGCTCGGGGCGCGGTCATCACGATCGGAAACACCTGACATGCCACACGTCTTCTGGATGACGATCACCGGAATGGTGACACTGCTCACCGGGGCGACGACGGTGGGAGCGGTCCTGGCCCGTCGCACCGGCCCGGGGAACACGACGGTGCTGAACCTCAACCAGCGAATCAACGCCTGGTGGGTCATGATCGCCGTCGCCGGCACCGCGATCGTCGCGGGCAGCCACGCGACCATCGTGCTGTTCGCGCTGTGCTCGTTCTTCGCGCTCCGCGAGTTCATCACGCTGACCGCGACCAAGGACGCCGACTACTGGTCGTTACTGCTGGCGTTCTACGTCGCGCTTCCGGTCCAGTTCGCGCTGCTCGGGCTCCGTTGGTACGGGCTTTTCTCGATTTTCATCCCGGTCTATGTGTTCTTCGTCGTCTCGGCCGCCGCCGCGCTGTCGCAGGACACCTCCGACTTCCTCGAGCGCAACGCCAAAATCCAGTGGGCGCTGATGGTGTGCGTCTACGGCCTCAGCCACGCCCCCGCGCTGCTGATGCTGGAGATTCCCGGCTACTACGCCGGCAACGGCCCCCTGCTGCTGTTCTTCCTGCTGGTCGTGCAGTCGAGCGACGTCTTCCAGTACGTGTGCGGCAAGCTCTGGGGCCGCACGCCGCTGTCGCCGAAGGTGAGCCCTTCCAAGACCGTCGAAGGGCTCGTCGGGGGCGGCCTGGCGGCGGTGCTGCTCGGCGTGCTGCTGCACGGGCTGACGCCGTTCACCCCCTGGCAGGCCGCGCTGATGTCGCTCGCGATCGTGGCGGCCGGTGTGATCGGCGGTCTGGTGCTGTCGGCGGTGAAGCGCTCGCTCGGTGCCAAGGACTGGGGCGAGATGCTGGCCGGTCACGGCGGAATGCTCGACCGGGTGGACTCACTGTGCTTCGCCGCACCGCTGTTCTTCCACCTGACCCGGTACTTCTTCGTCCCCTGACCCGTACCGCCGTGCGGTGGCACGGCCCCGCAGGTGCCGGTGCGTGTTGGTGAACTCTTGAACAATTCACGATCGAGCTGTTAGCGTCACCAACCAACTCTAAAGGCTGGATTCAGGGCCATTCCGGACTTTCGATGCCGGAACCAGCCAGACCGCGACGATAGCGCCGCGGTCTCACCGTTCTAGGAGCAACCCATGCAGCATGCCCTGCCCAAGCGACGCCTCGCGGCCACCGCCGCGGCGTTCGCCATGGTGGGTGCCGCCTTCCTCGGAGGCGCGACCGGCTCGGCCAGCGCGGCCACCACCGACGAGCCGACGTCGACACCGGTCAACGTGGACATCCCCGACGGGATGCTCATGAGCTACGTCGTCAACGCCCGGATCGCCAACCCCGGCCAGACGCGTCTCGTCGAGCGCGCGGTCGAGGCCGCCGGAGGCGTCGTCGTCCAGTCCTGGCCCGAGATCGGCGTGGTCGTCGCCCACTCCGACCGCGCGGCCTTCCGCGTGAACGTCACCGCCAAGGGTGGCAACGCGGTCGCCTCCGTCGGCGCCACCCGCACGGCCGGGGTCTCCGAGGGAACGCCGGCAGACCTGGCCGCGCCGTGGGGCCCGGGCGCCAACGGGTACAAGAAGGGCGCCAAGAAGCCGGTCAACGGCGACATCCCGTCCGACCCGCAGCCCGGCGAGAGCCTCGACCCCAACGAGGGCGTCCAGTGGGACATGCAGATGATCAAGGCTCCGCAGGCGCAGGCGATCTCCGACGGCAATCGGAACGTCCTCGTCGGGGTGCTCGACAGCGGCATCTCGCCGACACACCCGGACCTCAAGGCCAACATCGACGTCGCGAACTCGGTCAACTGCAGTAACGTCGGCCGCCCGGACCAGACGCCGCTGGCCTGGCGTCCGACGACGAGCGACCACGGTACGCACGTCGCCGGCACCATCGCCGCCGCCCGCAACAACATCGGCATCGTGGGTGTCGCGCCCAACGTCCGCATGGCGTCCGTCAAGGTCGTCAACGACGACGGCTTCATCTATCCGGAGTACGCCGTCTGCGGCTTCATGTGGGCGGGTCAGAAGCACATGGACGTCACGAACAACTCCTACTACGTCGACCCGTTCGAGTTCTGGTGTGACGACCAGCCCGACCAGGCCGCCAGCAAGGAGGCCGTCCGGCGCGCCGTGCGGTGGGCCACCGAGCAGGGCGTCGTCAACGTCGCCGCGGCGGGCAACTCCAACTACGACATGGCCAACAAGACCGTGGACAAGGGCAGCCCCAACGACGCGCCGCAGCCGACCGTGCGCACGATCAACAGCGGCTGCAACGACATCCCGGCCGAGCTCGACGGCGTCGTGACGGTCGCGTCCCTGCAGCGCGTGGGCACCACGCTGGACAGCGTCCGGTCGTCCTTCTCCAACTACGGCCTCGGCAAGATCGACGTCGCGGCTCCCGGCTCGTCGATCTACTCGACGACGTGGAACACCCGTACGGGGATCGACGGCTACGGCACCAAGAGCGGTACGTCGATGGCGAGCCCGCACGTCGCCGGCGTCATGGCACAGATGAAGTCGGCGCACCCGTCATGGTCGCCGAACCAGATGATCAGCGAGCTCAAGGCGCGGGCCGTGCCCAAGCCCTGCCCGCTGAACACCGCGGCCTGCACCGGCACCGTCGACGACAACAGCTTCTTCGGCGCCGGCGTCGTCGACACCCTCGCGGTCATCCAGTGAGCTGACCCCCGGCATCACCTGAGTGACACTCTCACGCGGGGCCTGCACCGTCACGACGGTGCAGGCCCCGTGCCGTACGGCGACGAGGAATGTCATCCACACGGCCGGCGCGGCGGCTGACGACTGCCGCAGAACTCGGCGATGTAGGCCTTGTCCATCAGCGCGATCTGGTTCTCCGCTCCCCCACTGCCATTGATCACCCAGGCGAGCGTGTGGGTACCGCGCGACCGCGCGGTCACGCCGGTGAGATAACCATCGAGCATTCCGCCGTGGCCGTACACGGTGATCCCGCAGGGGAGCTTCATAATGATCACGCCGAGGCCGTCCGGCCGCCCGTGGTCCGAGGAGGTCGACCGGCGCATCCTTCGTCCGCTCGGTTTGCGGGACACCAGTGGACGTTCCGGACCCGCATTCCGAGGGTTACGACCGGTACCCCGACGGCACGCTCGTCGACGTCACCCGAACCCGTGCGCCCTACACCGCCGACGCCGCCGAAGCCATCATCTCGACCACCGCCGACCTCGACCGGTTCTATCGCGCTCTCCTCAGCGGCAGGCAGGCCACCCTCAACCCTGCCGCGGCGAGCGAGGCACAGGAGGACGTATGCGAGATGCTGCATAAGCTTGAGTGGACACCGTGGGCGCTGTTAGCTTCACCCGGTGGACGACATGCCCGCACGGGCGGAGGCGATCGAGGACTTCGCGGCGGCACTGCGAGAACTTCGCAAATCGGTCGGCAACCCACCGTTCCGAGAAATGTCTGGCCGGTCGGGGGCGATCTCCCACACGACGTTGCACGAGGCCACGAAGGGTAACCGGCTCCCGAGTTGGGAGACCACCGTCGAGTTCGTCAAGGCGTGCGGCGCAGACTCGGCCGCGTACCGTGAACGCTGGGAGAGGGCGAATTCAGCGGTCAGATCGGCGAGCGCCGGAGATCCTTCAAGCCGCGGGGGCACCTTGCGGGCCGGTCCGCCTGATGGTCTCGAAGCCTCCGCCACGGACATCGCGGAAGATCGTGCCGTGCCCGGCGCCACCGGGCCACAAGCCCCACGATCGGCTGGTGAAACCCCGGCATCTCCGCCTACGCCGCCACGGCCCGACGAGATCGCGGGCGACGTCCAGCCTGTCCCCTCTGTGCCAGAGGGCCGGAGGCGATTCCGACCAACCCTCCCGGCCGCGGCCGCGCTCGCAGTAGCGGCCGCCGGTGTGGCGACAGTGGTCCTCATCGCGGTCGCCGTCAATCGTGGCTCCGGGACCGACGGGCACAACGTGAACCCGTCCGAGAGCGCATCGAAGACCGGGCTGTCGGCAGCCGACTGCCCGGTGCGCGCCACCAACCCGCCGTGGAGCCCGCCTGTGCACGAGGGTGATTCGGCGAAGTTCATCGGAGACATCACGCTGCCCGACTGCACGCGCGTCGGCTCCCGCCAGACCGTGACCAAGGTATGGCGGCTCAAGAACGCTGGGACCGTGCCGTGGAAGGGATATTCGCTGCATCGCATCGACCTCCCGCAGCAACCCGATCAATGCCAGACCGTCCCCGACGTACCGATAAAGGACACGCGCCCCGGAGAGATGGTCGACATCCGGACCGACATCACCACGCCGACGAAGCCAGGCTTGTGCTATGTGCGGTTCAAGATGATGGAGGGCTCGGGACGGGTCGCGTTTCCCGGAGGCCGGCCACTCAACTTCCAGGTCATCGTCGGCTGACGACTGTTCCCCGCCGTGCACGACACGGCGGGAAACAGGGACGGACCGCCTCCCGCTGCTCAGGACGTGAGAGCGATCCCCTTGTAGTAGTACCTGAGGATCCTGGAGTAGCTCCAGCCCGCCTCGGCCTTGTCGCGAGAGCCGTTCTGCGACATCCAGTCGCCGGTCACCCAGTGGCGGCAGGCCGTCGTCGTGGAGCAGTACTGCGCCTTGAAGATCTTCCCGTTGCGCGTCATCCGGATGCCCCAGGTCGCGTCCACCGCGGCGTTCGTCGCCGCCGTCGCCGAACCCGGCTTGTACATCTGGCTGGACGTGTGGTCGGTGACGTCGTAGCACTGGCCGCTGGGCGTCTTGCTCGCCGACCTCAGCGCCCAGTACCAGCCGAAGTTCTTGACCGCGATCGCCCCGGCCCGGAGAGACTCCCTCGGCCAGTGCGACCGCCACTCGTTCGGCAGGACGTTCTTGATGTAGGTCTTGAACTCCACCCGGTCCACGCGGTTGAGGGATTCCCGGTAGACGAGGATCGTCGTGGGCAGCCTGCTGTCCGTGCCGTCGGTCTTGCACCCGGTCGGCGGCGCGGAGCTCAGGAACCGGTGGGAGGCGTTCTGGTTCTTGAGGCCGGGCTTGAGGTTGCCCTTGGCGCCCGGCCCGAAGTCCTGGTAGACGCTGCCGCCGTAGTTGCTGTTGAAGTAGACCCGGACGGTCTTGCCGCTACGGTTCCAGACCGAGGCCGCGGCGTTCTTGACGCACTTGCCCTTGCCGGTGCCCGGTCCCTTGAAGTCGTAGCAGGAGGGCTGCCGGGTGCCGTAGTCGCCGACCGATCCGGTGAAGTCCGAGACCGATCCCTGGTTGTCGCTGTTGAAGTAGTAACAGAACTCGCCGGTCTCACACACGCCGTTGCGGGTGGCCGCCGAGGCGGGCGAAGCGGCGGCGAGCACCGCCGCGCCGACCACCAGCGCGGCGGCCGCCGCGGCGGGCCGCGAGATCAGCCGTGCAGTTCGTGGAGACACAGTCGCCTTCCTCTTCTTGGGGGCCGCGGTGCGCTAGCGGACGTTGTAGCCCTGGGAGTTCCAGAACGAGTTCGGGTTCGGGTTGCTCAGATTCGGGTCGCGGACGCTCTTGGCGGCGAGCTTCTGCCGTCCAGGACGCATCTCGACGTGGGTGTGCGCGGCGCTGCGGGACGACACGCCGTGCCACGCCTCGTCCGCGATGATCTGGCCGCGCGCGATCTGCTGGCCCACACGCAGCGAGGACAGCGGAGCGGAGTGCAGGTAGATGATCGTCTTGTTCAGCGAGGCGTTGTAGATGGCGATCGTGGAGAGCCCGGAGCCGCCGTTGCGCCCGTGCACGACGTTGATGATCTGACCGCTGACCAGGGCGTGGACATCCGAACCCTCGCTGCGCTTGAGGTCGATACCCTCGTGCCGGCCAGAGGTGTGGACGTAACCGTCGAATCCGCAGCTGATGTAGCCGCCGCCGGTCTGGTACAGCGCGTACGACATGTTGACACGCGCCGATGACGACGGGCCGAACTGGTGGGAGGCGTTCTGGTTCTTCAGGCCGGGCTTGAGGTTGCCCTTGGCGCCCGGCCCGAAGTCCTGGTAGACGCTGCCGCCGTAGTTGCTGTTGAAGTAGACCCGGACGGTCTTGCCGCTACGGTTCCAGACCGAGGCCGCGGCGTTCTTGACGCACTTGCCCTTGCCGGTGCCCGGTCCCTTGAAGTCGTAGCAGGAGGGCTGCCGGGTGCCGTAGTCGCCGACCGATCCGGTGAAGTCCGAGACCGATCCCTGGTTGTCGCTGTTGAAGTAGTAACAGAACTCGCCGGTCTCACACACGCCGTTGCGGGTGGCCGCCGAGGCGGGCGAAGCGGTGGCGAGCACCGCCGCGCCGACCGCCGCCGCGACGAGGATCTTGTCAAGCGTTCCCATGGTGTTCTCCTTCGTGTCTGTGCAGGCTGGGTCTCGGATGGTCAGCGGCGCTGGTACTCCTCCCAGGTGCGGAAGGTCACCTTTGGGCCGTCGTCCGGGCCACGGCCGGCGAGCCCGTTCAGACCGAGGTAGTAGTCACCGATCTGATGCTGGGCCTGGCTGGAGAGGTCGGTGTCGTTGATCGCGGCGGCGTGGATGTGCCACGGCCAGTCGGCTTGGTCGGGGCTACGCACCCATGCCGCGAAGCCGACACGTCGCAGCGCACGGACGACGGCGGTGCGGGTGGCGGAGTCCATCCCCTTGACCGAGATGTCGACGACGCCGCCGCCGTCGTGGGTGCCCGCGGACGTGGGGTCGCCGCCGCGGTTGTACGACCCCTGCAACAGCACGAGGTCGCGGCCGAACAGCCGCTTCGCCTCTGCCAGCATGCTCCGCGTACGGGTGTCGACGACGACGCCGCCGGCGGACACCCGGGTGCCCGGCCCGATGATGTGGGTGACCGTGAAACGGCCGGCTCCGAGCCTGGTGAGCGACGCCTTGCCCGGAAGGCCGTTGGCGGCGAGACCAGTGAGGCCGAGCGACCTCTGGAACTTCGCGAAGGCGACGACCGTCGTGGTGCCGAAATAACCGTCCACCCACTTCGCGTCGAGCAGGTGCCGGTCGCGCAGCGCCCGCTCAACGAGGAGCACGCTGGCCTTGGCGCCCGGGGTCAGCGTGTCGTCAGACCGCCGCGGGTCGATCTGGGCCGCCTTGACAGTGGCTTCCATGTTCACGCTCGGAAGGGCCCTGGCGTCGGCTGCCTGTGCCGCCGACATCCCGGACGCCCCGGTCATGCAAGCGAGCAGGGCGGCCGCCCCGAGGGCGGCGGCGCATGCAGGCAGCTTCATCGTTTCTCCTGGTGTCGAACGCCGGCAGGTGACTCCTGCGGCGGATCCACGGTTTCGGATCGCTCACGCCGTCCACAAGGAGATCGCGTTGTCAGCCTGTCCCGACAAGGCTCCCCGTACAGGCTTACGCGCCGCCTGACAACCACCGCACCTCGTGGAGGGCGATAAGCGAGCGGCGACGGAGGCCATCGCGAGCAAGCAGGCCTCGTGTCCTTGTGGGTGCCACTCGTTCTCAACGGCGGCCAGGTGCTCGATTTCGTCTCCAGCGCTGTGGCGCCCAAGCTCGTGGTGAGTGCGTTGATGACCGCCGGCTTGATCGGCTTGGCGCTCGGCATCCGTCCGAGGCGGGTGGCGAGCGCGGCAGCGACCGTTGCGAAGTGACCAGTGAAAGCCCAGCTCATCGAAGCGAATCAAGAACCGGGACTCGAATGCGGGCCGGAAGACCAAGCTCGTGATCAACGAGCTGAAGACCCACACGAGCTCCGGCACTCGGGGCCTCGCTGGAGCTCGCCCAGGGGATGCCGTCTCCACGTCGTCTCCGATGTCCTCGGACACGCGAGCATCGCGATCACCGAGGACGTGTACGGACACCTCATGGAGGGCGACAAGCGAGCGGCGACGGAGGCCATTTCGAGCGCTCTACTGGGCGGACCGAAACGGGTGGCTCCCAAGGTGGCTCCCACGGACGCGGAAGAGACCGCGTGATACCCGAAAACACCAAGGCCCGTTTCCAGATTGTCCCTGGTAACGGGCCTTCTATGATGTGCGCGGCCGAGAGGACTCGAACCCCTAACCTTCTGATCCGTAGTCAGATGCTCTATCCATTGAGCTACGGCCGCTTTGCTGCCTGATCACCTGCGGTGCCCGGCAACGGGTGTAACTCTACCAGACCCCTCACCCCTGCTTGCGCCAATGAATCGCCCCGCCGCCGGTCAAGCCGCCCCCCGTACTATCGGAGCCCGACCATGGGCGCGAGAGGTCACTCCTGGGGGACGAAGAGCGTGAGCGTGTCGGCGACGCAGGCCGGCCTGTCGACGCCCTCGACCTCGATCGTGACGCGCAGGTTCACGAGGGTGCCCGACGGCGTGCCCTTGACGTCGGCGATCTCGGCCCCGGCCCGTACGCGGGACCCGACGGGAACCGGCCGGGGGAAGCGCACCTTGTTGAGCCCGTAGTTGATCGCCATGCGCAGGCCGCCGACCTGATACAACTCGCTCACCAGCGACGGCAGCAGCGAGAGCGTGAGGTACCCGTGCCCGATGGTGCCGCCGAACGGGCCGTCCTTCGCCCGCTCCTGGTCGACGTGGATCCACTGGTGGTCGTCCGTCGCGTCGGCGAAGAGATCCACCCTCTCCTGACCGATCTCCCGCCAGTCGCTGTATCCGAGATGCTCGCCCTTGGCCGCCTTGAGTTCGGCGAGATTCGTGAAGATCCGCATGATCGCACCCTACGCAAGGGCGCCGGCGGTCGGCGGGAATCGGGGGACTCGAAGCCCGGCGCCGCTCACACTGGTGCCATCGGGGACCTGACGAGCCCTGTCACGATCAGCAACAAACACATCTCCCTGAGTGACGATGTGCTCGTGACCTGCGGGGTATCAGCACACCGCCGGACCACACTCCGGCGTGGAGGAGACGTGGACGAGCAGCCCGGCCCACCCGGCAAGCGATATCGGCTTCGCGGCCTCGTCGCGGTCGTGGTCGCGGGTCTCGTCTGCTGGGGGCTCATCATCCTGCTGCTGGTCAAGCTGTTCGGGTGAGCCCGCGGTCAGGGGGACGTGCCGGCCGGAGACCCGCCCCGGCCGGCACCGGTCGTCACTCGCCGCTCTGGATGCTCTCGACCAGCTCGAGGTGCTCCTGGACCACCGGCTTGGCGGCCCGGGCCAGGTTCTTCACTTCCTCCGAGGATCCGTTCGACACCTGCTCGTCCAGGGCGAGCAGGGTCTTGCGGTGGTCCTGGACCTGTGCGTCGATCCAGGCCCGGTCGAACGCGGCGCCGCTCTTGGCCGCGAGCCGGCGCAGTTCGGCCTGCTGCTCCTCGCTCGGCCGGCCGGGCAGGTCCACATTCAGCTTCTCGGCCACCCGCTTGAGCTGGGCGTCGAGGGAGGTGTGGTCCTGCACCAGCTTCCTGCCGGCGTCCTTGACCGACTGCTTGGCGGCCTGCCGCTCGGCGGTCTGCCCGCCTTGGATCTCCGTGAGGTTGTCCTGATGCGCGGCGACCAGGAACGCCTTGTCCTTGTCGCTGACATCCGGCGGCGCCGCGTAGCCTGCGGTGACCCCTGACAATGCCGCGACCACGGCCGCGACCAGGGCGATGAGCCATCTCAGCATCAGATCCCCCGATCCTTCACCGGACGGCGAGCGCCGGCTGATCGGCTTCGACCATCCGGGCATGACGCTTCACATGCCTCATACCCACCGGCCGCGTCCTCGCTACGGCTCAGCTCGTCGCGGGCCGGTAGCCCCGCACGTAGTCGATCACGAACTCCTTGGGGTACGGCCCCACCCGGTCCGGCCCCTCGGCGTCGGGGAACTCGTAGATCCCGAGCATGAGCTGCATCGGGTAGTCCGGGGACTGCCGGATGGTCTTGACGTGCCGGCCGTCCACAAGAAACGTCACCCGGTCCGGGGTCCACTCGGCCGCGTACACGTGGAACTCCCGTGCGTCGATGGGGAGGACCTCGGCGGCGAAGTCGTCGCTGATCGCGGGGTCGCCGAACGGGTGGACGCCCATGCCGACCGCCGCCGTCTCCGGCCGTACGTCACGTCCGAAGATCTCACAGACGCAGATCTCCGCGGACCGCTCGGGCGCGTCCTCGAAGCCGATCATCCACAGCGCGACCATGGCGCGTGGATCGTCGGTGGCTCTGGCGCGCATCTCGATCAGGCCGTGGTGGGGGGTGTAGAGCCGGGCCTCCTCCTGTGCTTCGCGGACGACGGCCCGGCCCCGCCCGTGCTGGCCGACGCCGCTGCCCACCGGTCCGGAGAACACGCCCGTCTGCAGTGAGGACACGCGCATCCGGCCCTCCGTCTCCGGCGACCACGGCGGCTGGTCCTCCTCGATGAGCAGGCGCAGGCGGCCGTCGCTCACCCGGTATCGGGCCGCCGAGGCCGCGCGAGTGGTCCATTGGGGCAGGTAGCGGGGGATCCAGCGGCTCTCGTCGAGCACGCCGCCCTCGAAGGTGTCCTCGAACTCCAGCACATAGCCGGCCTTCGTCACCGGGTCCGGCGCGTACGTTCTGTCCAGGGCTTCGCTCATACGGCAATCCTGGCGCGACTCATGGGGCAGCGAGGCTCACCCCGGGGCATACGGGAGAAGACGACGAAAGTTCACCGCGCCGACCTTGGCCCGGCCCGGTTCCGAGGTGATGCTGGCGAGTGTCTGTCCCCTCGCCCCCACAAGGAGGTCTCGTGCAGACTCCGCGACGCTTCCGGCCGTCCCGGGCGGGACGGTTCACCGTCGTGATCGCCGCCATCGTGTCCCTCACCGGGGTGACCGGTGTCGTCCCCGCCCACGCGTCGGTCTACGGCTCCTGCTCGATCTCCCGCTGCTCCGACGCCCGCTCGGCGAACGCGATCTGGGCCGGGAAGGGGTATCCCACCAGCAGTGGCTGGTATTCCTGGCCCGACGGCAGGTACAACTACACCGGCGGGCGCTTCTACAACCGGGAGGGCCAACTCCCCGCCGGCGCCACCTACTACGAGTACGACGTCTACTCCCGGGCGCGTGGCGCCTCGCGTGACGCGTACCGGATCGTCGTCAACCGCGGCACGGGCGTGACCTGGTTCTCGCCCAACCACTACACCGACTTCTACCGGCTCTAGGACCCGTCATGGCCTCCGCCGCACGCCCGCTGCCACCGTGGCTCACGGTGACCACCGATCCGGTCCCGGCGGTCGTCGACGGCCTGGCCTGCCGGACCCGTGCCGCCTTCTTCGAGGAGGTGGCACGGGTCCTGCGTCTCCCCGCCTACTTCGGCCGCAACTGGGATGCCCTCACCGACTCCCTGCGCGACATCGGGCCGGTGCATCTGGTCGTGAAGCACGCCGAGAAACTGCTCGACGCCGAGCCTCCCGGGCAGTTCGCCACGCTGCTGGCGGTCCTGGCCGGCGCCGCCGAGGCCGGGCTGACCCTGACGCTCCACGCCGGCCCCGATCACGAGCCCCTGCTCCGCAGGCGGGTGATCGAGGCCCTGTCCTGACCGCCGCGGTCCCGCCGTGACCGGGGCACAGGGCCGAAGGCCGTCACCAGGGCACAGGGCCGAAGCGGTCGACGAAGCGGCCCGTTCCGCCGTCCGGTCCCTCGGTCGCGAGCGTCACGATCGCGTCGGTCCCCTCCGTCACGGTCTGGCTGCCGCTGTGCCCGTTGAGGTCGGTCGCGGTGTAGCCGGGGTCGGCGGCGTTGACCCGGATGCCGGGCAGCGCCTTGGCGTACTGCGTGGTGAGCATGGTCACCGCGGACTTCGAGGACGTGTAGAGCGGCCCCACGACCGTGGACTCCACGCGGGCCGGGTCGTGGGTCAGCGCGAACGATCCCGTTCCGCTGCTGACATTGACGATCGACGGGTGCTCCGACCGCCGCAGAAGCGGCAGAAAGGCGCTCGTCACGCGGATGACGCCCACGACGTTCGTCTGGTAGACCTCGAGGGCGTGCTCCGCGGTCAGCTTCTCGGCGGGCACGCGCGGGCCGAGGATCCCGGCGTTGTTGATCAGGACGTCGACGCGGCCCTCGTGCGCGGCGACGTCGGCCGCCGCGGCGGCGACCGACGCGTCGTCCGCCACGTCGATCCGCACGAAGCGCGCGCCGAGCTTGTCGGCCGCCGTCTGCCCGCGCTCGGGGTCCCGGGCGCCGATGACGACGGTGTGGCCGAGGTCGATGAGGCGGCGGGCGGTCTCGAACCCGAGGCCCTTGTTGGCCCCGGTGATGAAGGTGATCGTCATGGGTGAAAGCATCGCCGGGCCGCACGTGGCCAACCAGGGAGAGCGCTCCGGTAGGACAGGCAGTACCACCCTGGCGTCCGGCGACCCACGCAGAATGGGCACATGACCACAGACGAGACGAGCCTGGGCTCGACGATCCGCGCGTGGCGCGACCGGCTCTCCCCCGCCGCGGTCGGCCTGCCCGCGGGACGCGTACGCCGAGCGGCCGGGCTGCGCCGCGAGGAGCTCGCCGACCTCGCGGGCGTCTCGGTGGACTACGTCGTACGGCTGGAGCAGGGCCGGGCCACCACGCCGTCGGCGCAGGTCGCCGCCGCGCTGGCACGGGCGCTCCAGCTCAGCCGGGCCGAGCGCGACCACCTCTACCGGCTCGCCGGGCTGCAACCACCCCGGGACGGCGTGATCAGCGACCACATCCCGCCCGGGATGCAGCGGGTGCTCACCCGGCTCGGGGACGCGCCGGTCGCCGTGTTCGCCGCCGACTGGCGGCTGCTGTGGTGGAACCGCGGCTGGGCGGCGCTCCTCGGCGACCCCTCCGTGGTCCCGCCGGAGGAGCGGAACCTGGTGCGTTCGCGCTTCCCGGCGGCCTCCGACCGCACGCGCCTGGCGGCCTGGCCCGTCGTCTCCGAGAACGCGGACGCGACCGACCGGGCGATCGTCGCCGACCTGCGGCGGGCGTCCGGCCGCTACCCGGAGGACACGCGCCTGAGCGAGCTGATCCGCCGGACGCTGGCCGGGAACCCCCGCTTCGCCGAGCTGTGGCACTCCGGCGCCGTCGGCGGCCACGCGGAGGACCGCAAGACGATCCGGCATCCGGCGGTAGGGGACGTCACGGTCGACTGCGACGTGCTCTGCGACTCCGACACCGACCTGAAGATCGTCGTCTACACGGCCGTTCCCGGCAGCGAGGACGAGACCAAGCTCGATCTCGTCCGCGTCACCGGTGTCACGGCCCCGGCTCGCTGAGCCGCTACGGCGTTCAGTTCGCGCCGCGTACGAGCTCGGGACGGAACGCGATGATGAGGCCGAGCGTGGTGTAGCCCACGAGCAGGTGGGCCGCGCCGACGACGTCCGAGACGGACGTGCCGAGGATCGCCATGGTCGGGAGGGTGACGACCACCCAGCTCTCGGCGACGAGCGGCCAGAAGCGGGCCGCCCCGCGCCACCGCCCGGCGACGGCGACCTTGATGCCGATCACGAACATGCCCAGCATCGACAGCGGCCAGAACGCGTCGAGGATCCCCAGCCAGACGCTGTCCCGCTGGGCGGGCAGGAACGCGTGGAAGACGCTCCATGCCATCGCCAGGGCCAGCAACACCCGCTCGACCTGCAGCATCGCGCGGGCCACGCGGCTCACCCCGGTCGCCCTCGTACGAATCATGATCGCGAGGAGGGACAGGGCGCCGAACTGGAATGCCAGGCCGCCCAGGTCTGTGATCTTGACTCCCGTCTCGGTTGCGGGGGTGAAGCCGTAGAGGAAGCTGGCGGCGGACCAGGCCAGTGCGCCGGTGGAAAGGCCCAGCGCCAGCCGGCGTACGGTCGTCTCGGCGAGCGGCGCGGACGGGGACGCGTCGGCGGCGTGGGTGCTGGGCCGGGTGTGAACGGTCATCGTCGTTCCTTCTGAGCAGCGTGTCGTGATGGCGGCGGCGGTCGCCGCGGCAACGAGGACGATCCTCACGAACCACCGGCCCAAGCCGTCAGGGCATCGCGTCCCGATTCCCGACATATCTCGCGTCCCACGACAGATGGGACGCGCGTCCTAGGGACATCGGACACCTGCCGAGGGCACACTTTCCTGGTGCAGATTGGGATGGTTCGTCGGCTTTCGCGCCCACGCCTCGGGCCTGTGCTCCTCGCGATCGCCGTGACCGCCACACCGGTGGCGGCGCTGATCGACCTGCGGGTGCCGCAGGCCCATCGCGCCGTGCTCGAACTGCAGCCGGGCGGAGTCGACTCGACAGCGGGTGTCGCACTCGCCGCGGCCGGCATGGTGGTGCTCCGCCGGTATCCGCGACACACCCTCGGCCGCCTGATGTCGGCCTTCGGCGCCTGGTGGGCGCTGGACGGGGTGGCGTCGTCGTGGCTCGCGTACGCCACCACGCACCATCCCGCGCTCCCGGGGGCGTCCGCGGCCTTCGTCGTCTACCAGCGGCTCGGGGCGGGCCTGGTGTTGCTGCTTCCCCTGGTGCTGCTGCTGTTCCCGGACGGGAAGCTGCCCTCCGGGTGGTGGCGGGGCGCATCGCTGCTCAGCCTCGGGCTGACGAGCCTGCTCCCGCTGGCCCTGCTCGCGGCGCCGTCCGCCATCGCCCAGGCCACTTCGGAGTCCTCCCCGCTGCCCGCGCCGCTGCGCGAGCTGAACCTCGAGGCGCTCTACCTCCCGTTACCGGACGCCGTCTGGACCGGTGTGCTGCTGGTGGCTCAGCTGAGCCTCCCGCTGAGCCTGGTCACCCCGTTCGTCGTCGTGGTGCGGCGTTACCGCACGCTGACCGGCGCCGGCCGCGCCCGGATGCGCTGGCTGGTGTGGGCGGCCGTGGTCGACCTCCTGGTCATGCTGACGTTCCGGCTGCTGCCCAACTGGATCGGCGCCGCCGGCCTGACCGTCGCCGTGATCCTCACGGCCGGGTCGGTCGCCATCGGGATCGTGCGGCCGGATCTCGTCGACGTGGACCGGCTGCTCGGCGGGACGCTGGTGTACGGCCTCCTGCTCGCCCTGACGTTCGTCCTCGACCTGCTGGTCCTCGGCGGTGCGGGCCGGCTGCTCGGGCCGCGCCTCAACGAGGGGGAGCGGCTGGTCATCGCCGTCTTCGCGGTCGCCATCCTGTACGCCCAGCTCCGGCACCGGCTGTGGCGACTGGTGCGGCGCTGGATCATCGGGGACCGGGACGACCCCTACCACGTGATGTCCGGGCTCGCCGAGCGGCTGGAGCGGACCGACGACTCGGAGGCGCAACTCGTCACGCTGGCCCGTACGGTGGCCCAGGCCTTCCGCACGCCCTACGTGGGCGTGGAGATCACCCAGGTCAGCGGCGAAGTGCTGCTCGTCGAGGACGGCGAGCGTCCCGCCGAGACGCAGGCGCTCCCCATCACCTACCGGGGTGAGCGCATCGGGCGGCTGCTGCTGCCGCGCCGGGCCGCCCGCCGCCGGCTCACCGCCAATGACGAACGACTGCTGGCCGACCTGATCCGCCAGGCCGCCGCGGCGGCCCGTGCCGTACGCCTCGCGGAGGAGCTGCAACGCAGCCGGGAGGGCATCGTCTCCGCCGTCGAGGACGAGCGGCGCCGCCTGCGCCGCGAACTCCACGACGGGCTCGGCCCCGCCCTCGCGGCGGTCGCGTCCCGGATCGACACGGCCCGGATCACCGCCCGCCGCTCGAGCGAGGACGCCGACCGGATCCTCGGGACGGCCCGTCAGGAGCTCACCGGGATGCTCGCCGAGGTACGGCGGCTGGTGCACGGCCTGCGTCCGCCCGCGCTCGACGACGTGGGCCTGGTCGGCGCGATCCGCCAGCAGGCGGAACGGCTGCGCGCCCCGGGCCTGACCGTCCGGGTCGAGGAGCGGGGCGACCTCACCGGTCTGCCGGCCGCCGTGGAGGTGGCGGCGTACCGGATCGCGTCGGAGGCGATCACCAACGTGGTGCGGCACGCGAAGGCCGGCGAATGCGTGGTGTCGCTGACCCGCGACGTCGACGGCGGGCACCTCGACGTGGTGGTCGTCGACGACGGCGTCGGCCTCGCCCCGGAGACGGTGGCCGGCGTGGGACTGGTGTCGCTGCGCGAACGGGCCGCCGAACTCGGCGGGTCGTGCACCGTGACCGCCGCGGAGCCGGCCGGCACGCGGGTGCGGGCGCGCCTGCCCGTCACGTCGTCAGGGCGGACGCCCGTGCTCACGTCTACGGGAAAGGTGGAAGATGACCGCTAAGCGGCCGGTGAGGGTCCTCGTGGTGGACGATCACCCGGTGTTCCGCGAAGGCTTCGCGGCACTGCTGAGCAGCATCGACGAGGTCGAGGTCGCGGGGACGGCCTCGACCGGCGTCGAGGCGTTGCGGCAGGCCGCCGAGCGAGACCCCGACGTGGTGGTCATGGACGTGCAGATGCCGGACATGGACGGCATCGAGGCCACCCGTCGCATCCTCGAGATGCACCCGGAGATCGGCATCGTGGTGCTCACGATGTCCGAGGAGGACGGCACCATCTTCGACGCGCTCCGTGCCGGCGCCCGCGGCTACCTGCTCAAGGGCGCCGAGCCCGACGAGGTCGTCCGCGCGATCACCACGGTGGCCGGCGGCGGCGTCGTGTTCGGCGCGGTCCTCGCCTCGCGCATCGCCGGTTTCCTCGCCCCGAGGGCGCAGGCCGGTGACGTCTCGCCGTTCCCGGCCCTGACCGCCCGGGAACACGAGGTGCTCGACCTGGTCGCCGCCGGCCTGTCGAACGGCCAGATCGCCGCGCGGCTCTTCCTGTCCCAGAAGACCGTGCGCAACCACGTGCACGCGGTGCTCACCAAACTCCAGGCCGCCGACCGGGCGGAGGCGATCATCCGCGCCCGGGACGCCGGCCTCGGCCGCTGACCGCCGGGGAACCCCGGAGGGCCAGGACCGAAATGACCTATATGGATCATCACTACTATTTGCGCCGTGATGAGAAGAATGATCTCGCTGGTCGCCGCTGCCGGCACCGTCATCGGAGCCGTCGCCGTGACCGGTGCCGACCGGGCTTACGCCACCTCCACCACGTCCCTGCGGCTGTCCGGCGGGCCGACCCTGGAGATCCCCCGCACCTGGCGCGTCTACCGGAGCGGCGATCAGGTGCACGTGGTGACAGGCGCCTGCGCCAAGCCCAAGAGCCACTACTTCGAGCCCAGGTGCCAGGGCTTCTGGGTGATGGGAGCGAAGACGCTCAAGACCGGGGGCGAGGGCTTCCGGCGCTACAACCCCGTCGATGGAGCGTTCTATCCCGCCGTCGACGTGGCTCCCTGCCCGACGGACCCCAAGCTCGGCCATGTCCTCGGCAAGGCGATCGCGGTCGGCTACCGCAACATCGGCGAGGGCCACAAGGCGCACTACCGCGTATGGCCGGGACGCTGCGTCACGTACGACGACGCGACGGAGAAGTCGACGTTCAGGCAGCGTGAGTGGTACCTGCCGAAGGAGAGGCTCCTGATCGTCGACCAGTGGGCCACTCCCGGGCTCGCCACCGTGCTCAGAAACGCCACCTGGAAGAGCTGACGCAAGCCGTCTTCCTCTCCCGCGAAAAAGGAGCATCACCCGCGCTCACCAGGTCTGCCGCCGAGACGGCCACCAGACGGCTCATTCACACCCTCAAGGCCTGGCCACCGGCCAGGCCGGCGAGGCGTGTCAGCCTTCCTTCGCCTGGCCGGTGCGACCGGTCAGTGCGGCCGCGGTCAGGGTGAGGTGCCGGGCCAGCACCTCGGCCGCGGTGTCGGCGTCGCGGGCCAGCGCCGCCTCCTCCAGCCGGCGATGCTCGCCGACGTGATCCCGTCCGGGGTCGCGGTTCGCCGAGAAGCGGCGAGCCAGCTCGCTCGCGGTCCACAACCGGTCGAAGGTCTCCAGCAGTACGGGGTTGCCGCAGCCCTCCAGCAGCGTGCGGTGGAAGACCCGATGGGCCTCGGACCATGCACTGCTGTAGTACTCGCCCTCCTCGGGCACGAACGCCGGGGTACGGGCCAGACGGTGGTGGGCGGCTCGTACGCGGGCCTCCCAGTCGACGTCGCCGCGCTCGATCGACATGCGCAGCACGACCGGTTCGATGGTACGGCGGGCCTCGGCGATCTCCTGCCAGCGGCGGTCGGAGAAGGACGGGACGGCGAAGCCGCGGTTGGGCAGCCGGTCGGCGAGGCCCTCGCCGACCACCCGCAGCAGCGCCTCGCGCACGACGGCCAGGCTCACGCCCTGCTCCTTGGCGATGTCCTGCGGTTTGAGGGCCTCACCGGGGGCATGTTCCCCGCGCATGATCGCATCCCGCAGATGTGCGTAGACCTGCTCGGAGAGCATCTGCTTGCCCGGCGAGTTCGAGGGGTAGGCCGTCTGGGTCATGCGGTCAGCATAGACGATTCACAAAATAATCGATTATCTGTGTTAGTGTCGATTTTGCCACCGACGGCGACGCCCTACGCGAATCGCCGGCCCTCCGTCGGTCGCATCACCACGCACTCCGCGACACGGCCCGAAAGGAACCACGCGATGACCGCCAACGACCCCTTCGCCCGCCTTCCCGAGGCGGCTTCCTTCACCGTCACCAGCACCACCGTCGCCGACGGCGCCGCCTGGCCGCCCGAGCAGTTCTCCTCCGGAATCCCCGGCGGGAAGGACATCTCCCCGCAGCTGTCCTGGAGCGGCGCCCCGGACGGCACCAAGAGCTACGCCGTCACCGTCTACGACCCCGACGCACCCACCGGGTCCGGGTTCTGGCACTGGGCGGTCGCCGACATCCCCGCCACCGTCACCGAACTTCCCGAGGGCGCCGGCGACGACAGCGGATCGGGCCTCCCCGACGGCGCCTTCCAACTGCCCAACGACGCCCGTGTGGCCCGCTTCATCGGCGCCGCCCCACCGGCCGGGCATGGCCCGCACCGCTACTTCGTCGTGGTGCACGCCCTCGATGTCGAGTCCATCGGCGTCCCGGCCGACGCCACCCCGGCCTTCCTCGGCTTCTCCATGGCCGGTCACACCCTCGGGCGCGCGGTCCTGATCGCCACAGCCGAGACCCCCGCCTGACGAACGGCACGTCCGGACTCATCGACTCGGAGAGACGTACCTCCGAGGAGCGGGTCCACCACGACCGAGCGCCACCTCGGGCCGGTACGCGGGGATCACGCGTGGCCGGAGGCCAGAGGCCATGTCGCCGCTTCGCGGTAGAACCATGAGCCGACCGCCACCGCCACGATCATCTCCACCAGCGAGAGCCCACCGCTGAGCGCCACGAGCTGGGCGGAGAACAGGCCCATTCCCGCGTATCCGGCCATCGGCAGCAGGTAGCCGACCAACCAGAGGATCGCGCCGGCGAGTATCCGAGTTCGCGGCCCGGCCTCGAAGCGCGGCCGGATCGCCGCATACAGCCACACGCCCGCCAGCCCGTACACGAGGCTCGTCGCGGTGAAGAAGGCCAGTGTGCCCGGGCCGCTCGACGCGCCGCGCATCTCGACGCCCAGCCTGCCCATCGCCTCTGCCCATTCGGCGTTGAAGGCGGGGATCGCGCCGCCTTTGATCGCGTTGAGCGCGGTGAGCACCACCCCGGCCACCAGTCCGCCCATCGCCACCCGCGCGAGATTGATGCGCACCGTGCCCCCTCCCTACTAGTACGGCGTACGAGTTGTTGCGACGGGACCGTACTCGTACGATGTACCAGTGTCAAGATCGACCTACAACCCCGCAGGTGAGCTCGCATGACCGCGCGACGTACGCCCCGCCAGGACGCGCCGTCGCGGCGCGGGCGCGGACATCCGCCCCTCTCCACGGAGGAGGTCGTGGCCGCCGCCATCGCGCTGATCGACGAGGAGGGGCTGGAGTCGTTCAGCCTGCGGCGCCTGGCCACCCGCCTCAACGCCGGCCCGATGACCCTTTACTGGCATGTGCAGAACAAGGACCGGCTCCTCGACCTCGTCCTGGACACCCTCATCGGCGAGGTGCCGCCACCCGCCCCGCAGGGCCCGTGGACCGAGCGTGTGGCCACGGTCATCCGCGATATCCGGGCCGCCTACATCCGTCACCATCGGGCGGTGCCGATCCTGGCCACCCGTCCCGCCGTCGGTCCGAACGCTCTGCGCCTGACCGAGGCCCTGCTCGCCGTACTCCGCGAGGCGGGCTTCCCGCCGGCCGCCATTCCGACCGCTTATCAGTCGCTGCTGAACTACGCCGCAGGGTCGGTCCTCGCCGAGTGCCTGCCGGTGTCAGAGCCCCCCGAGATCTCGCCCGAGGCCCATCCCACGCTGGCCGGGCTCTCCCCGCAGTTCGCCGCTGTCACGCCCGATGACACCTTCGAGTACGGCCTCCAGCGGCTCCTCGCCGGCCTTGCTCAGGACGTCGAGCCCACTGCGTGCTGAGCGAGCCAGACTCTGGGACTTCCCCCGCTGCGGCGCGAGCCGCCGCCTCACTGTCGAGCGGTCATGCCGGGCGGTGCTTGTTCGCAGTCAGGCCTCACCCAACTGCTCGGCCAGCCGCTCCAGGCCACCCTTGATGAGCCGCCCGTAATCGTCGTCGCCAAGCGCGCCGATCCCGGCTCTGGCCTGCCGGAGATGCTCACGGGCGCGATCGAGATCGCCCAGCTTGCGATAGCACTCGCTCAAGTTCAGGTGCAGCGACGGATACAGGCCCGCTACGGAAAGCGTCACTCCAGCTTGCGCCACCGCCTCATCGGTGACCCGATCAGCGGCGGCAAGCGCGCGCAGATCCCACATCAGCTCCTGGTGCACGTCGTCCTGCACATCGGCCATCGAGTGGGCAAGAACGCAAACATGCAGCGGATCGCCTTGCTCCCCGCCGATGTCGTCCCAGATCTGCGCGAACACGTCGCGAGCGGCTTCGCGCTGGCCCTGGTGGTGATTCAGCGCCACCCCCTCGCCGATCCGGGCCAGCGTTGGATCGGCGTTCATCAGCGGCTCCTTCACCAGCACCGGCAATCGCGGTCAGCCTACTTGCCTGACGGCTTGAAGATCGAGCTTCGTGACGCCAACGGTCACAGGCCGGCTTGAGTCGGAGGACCCGGTCTGTTGGGCGTGCCTGGGTCGGCGGCAGCAGGGATGCGCGGCTCCCACCTCAGCCATTTGCGGCCCGTGCTCTCCAACTCGGGCTACATCCCCGAGCCGGAGCACTCCGCCAGAGGCAGGCTGTGGGGATCGCTTTGTTGATGGGACAGTTCCAGGCATGAACCAGTACCGACGCTCGATCTGGTACAGAGTGGGGCGGGGGCTTGCTCTCATCAATTTCGGCTGGATGGCCGCGGGCAGTTACTTCGTGCTCGTGGTCAATGGCAACGAGCGGCCATGGCCTCCCCTTCACCTATGGATTTTCTCGGGCATCCAGCTTGTCGTGCTACTGAGCAGTGTGATCGGTTGGCTTCGGTATCAGGCGAGCAAGCCGGAGCCTCTGGAGGGGCAGATAGCCGATACAGATCCAGGAGTCTCGTAGGCCGGCGCAGGAGTCAGGGAGCGACTGGAATGATCAGGATGTGTCCGCTGCCTCTCGGCCTCCGTGACCCGCGAGACGCGTCTTCTTCGACGTCGATGGCACGTTGATCGATGCTTTGGACAACCAGCGTCGCGTCTGGGCATCGTGGGCGGTGCACCATGCGCTGGATCCCGAGGAGGTCTACCGGGTGGCGCTTCGGACCCGGCCGTTGGAGACCTTCGCCGCTGTCGCACCAGACCTGGATCCCCACGCCTGCCTGATGGCACTTCACACGCTGGAGGACGAGGACGTGCGTTCCGGCGCCTACACGGCCTTCGACGGGGCCTTCAGGCTTCTGCACGGACTACCGACCGGATCATGGGCACTGGTGACCTCGAACTACGCCCGTAGGGTCCGCGGGCGTTTCCTCCGCACCCGGCTACCGATACCGAAGGTGATCGTGGACGCGGCCGCGGTCGAGCGGGGCGAACCATTATCCGACCCCTACCTTCTGGCCGCCCGGCGATTCGGCGTCCCATCGGAGCACTACCTCGTCGTCGAGGACGCTCCTTCCGGCGTGCAGGCCGGGCTGAGGGCCGGAATGACCGTGTGGAACGTCAACACGCCTGTTGCCGTGGACGGAGCGCACCGCCACTTCGAAAGGCTGCGCGACGCGGTGGACGACATCCTGGCGGAAGGCAACTGCAACCAGAACTGCGACTAGAGGCCCTGTGGAGATCAAAAAAAGCCCCCCTCGCTGAAGCCAGCGAGGGGGGCTTTGAACTGCGGAGGCTCGGGGATTTGAACCCCGGATGGGCTTAAGACCCAAACCGCATTAGCAGCTCGGCTCTTGGCCGTCCCGATCCGTTCCACCTGGACCAACACCGCTCGGCGGTCCTCCTGGAACGGCTTGGTACGGCGGGGAACTGCAACTAAAACTGCAACTAGAGCGGGCTCGTGACCTGCGCGGACGCGCACGCCTCGCCCTCCGCGCATCCCGTATGCCGTCGACCCACCGCGAAGCGGCAGCGGGCCGGCGACGGAGGGGCAAGCCCGTCTTTGCGTGTACCTCAGCCGGTCGCCGTTCCTCGGCCATCGGACGCCAAGGGTCACAGAGGGGCTTGAGCCGGAGGAGTCGGTCTGCTGGGCTCTGCCTGGGTCGATGGCAGGAGGGATGCGCGGCTCCTACCTCAGCCATCTACGGCCCGCAGTCTCCAGCTCGGCGCCATCCCGGAGCCGGAGCGCCCCCGCCGGAGGCGATATACGGTTGCCGATGCTCAGACAGGGTGCCAAGGATCTGCCTCATGGGGATGTTCAACCAGGTCATGGTTCCCGAGCCGATCCACTGCCCAAGGTGCCGCAAGGACCGCAGGGGATGGTTCGTCCAGATCTACTATGGCGATCTCATCCTCTGCGACTACCAGGTTGGCCAGGACCTCGTCTGGGAGAACCGCTGGGAGTGGACAGGGAACCCCGGGATTCCAGGCGTATGGGCGCAAGGGGTTCTCGCCGGCTGCCCCGTGTGTGGGTTCCGCTTCCGTGATCCCCACGAGGAGTTCTACATCGTGGAGATCCGCCATAACAGGATCGTCGGTGTGATCAAAGACGACAGCGGCTATGGCTGGTGGGCACAGGACTGGGTCGCCATTCCTGATCGCTGACTGGGGCCGACGGTGCGCTCGGGAGGAGAACCGACTACAGCGTGTGGGAGGCGCTGCGCTGCGGGTGGCGACTGCGTTGGGTACGGCGGGTTGGTGTGCGGCGAGCGGCCCTAGCCGCTGCCGGCCGGGACCGGCCCCCAGGCCGCACGCCCGGACGGCGAGCGAGCGACGGGCCGCGGTGCGGCGGCGCGCAGCGCCGCCGCCTTGATCCCTATAAGCGCAATCCAGCAAGTCGTCCGCCACGCGTAGGGATCCCTGGATAGCCGGGCAACCCACCACACAGATTCAGGCGATTACGTCGGAATTTATACTAGACACAATATCATCACCTAGATATCTGACAGCTATCCCCGCTTCGGCGAATGGTTCGTAATCGAAGCTGCTCACCGGACAATTGAGAGTTAGTTGCCTTAAACTAGGGATGCGGGCGAGAGGACGATAGTCTTTTATTTGTGGACACGAAAGGACAACTTCTTTCAGGCAGCCGAATCCTGAAATGTCGCCGACGTCAGTCAGCTTCTGCGATGTCACATCGAGAAACTCTAGTTTATCCAATTCCCCGAGAGGGGCCAGTGTCTTCAGCCAATTATCTTGCCAGATGTAAAGACGGGCAATTCGTTCCATGGCGGGGACCAGTTCAGTGAGCTGCGCTGTAACTGGCGCTCGCACGAGGTGTAGGCTTCTCAACAGAGGGAGAGTGTGGATAGCCTGCATCAGATCAGGTCGATGCAAATCTCCCAATCGTAGGACTTCAAGGTTGCTAAGGTCAGCGAGAGGCCGGAGACTCGCAACATTCTCCAACTCGTAGAGCCACAACTCCTGCAACTTACTGAGCCTGCTCACAAAGTCAATATTTTGGAACCTCCCTCCGCTGCCAATCGCGAGCGCTCTCAGCCTGGACAGGCGGCTTATTGCTTCGACGGAGCCGGAAGACAGATTTATATCAGTCCAGAGAGTTATTTCCCGCAGCGTTCCAGCGAGACGATTAAGCGCGGTTAGATCGGAGAACCTACCTTCCATCCACAACTCGCTAATTCGCTTAAAATTACCTAAGTCGGCTGCCACATCGACTACATCATGAAGCTGCAATCGTCTGATGGTGACTTTCTCCTGCGCTTTCCTGCTCATAGCTTGCAGTGCGCGGAGTTCTGCACGGCCGTCGATGAAGAGGCGAGCTTGGGAAAGGGGAGCATTCTCTAGAACTCTCTCGCCGTACTCTTGCGAGTCAAAGTACTTAGATTGACCCACAAGATGCTCGCCAACCACTCGTCTGTTATCTCGCGAGTAGAGGGACAGCTTTTGTAGTGCCTCAGGACCCCCGATTAGTGCCGCCGTTGCGATTGTGGCACGTGCCGCTTCTGGAGAGAGGCCTGCGATGCTGTTTGGAAGATACCTGAGCATTGCCACGCCCGCCGAGACAAGCGATTGTACTTCGTCCATTTTTCGAGGCGGGAGAAGGGCATGGACATATCTGTCTACAGTCGAACGCAGCTCCTGATCAATAGGGCCAGCCGTCTCCAGGCACGATGCCGCCAAGAGCCTCAAGCGACGAGCATGCCGGTTCTCTCGATCAGCCCGATCTAAGATACCTTTCAGTAGGGCGGTTCGAGTCGGCAGATTACCATGGCCCACTGCCATCACAACGGTCTCTCGCCAGGTATCGAGATGCGCTTTCCCAAGCAGGAGACCTACATCACCTTGTTCTGCGGCCTCACGTGCGGTCAAATATTCCTGAAAAGTTCTATGAACGAAACTAATCCTACCAGGTACGACTTCACGTATAACGCTACTCCGGTTGAGCAGGTAGTTTAGGACTCCTTCGCTATTTTTATCTGTAATCGACAGCATGGCAAGACGCTCAGAGATTTGCCTTACCGCTTGACGGTAATCCAACTCTGTCCGCCCATTCAGCGACGAACGCCACGCCAGATACTGGAGCATTTCAAGCTTAGTACGGATATCGAGGAACGGAACTGTGTCAACCTGTACTCCCCGTTCCACATCGCGGCGCTCTAACAGCATTTCAAGTGCCGCCCTATAGATCCCCATCCTATCCGGAGGCAGGGCGCTGTGACGATCCAGATTTAGGGCACACAGCATCGCACATAGAAGTGGATTAGTTGCAAGAGCCTGAAGATGCGGGGCAGAGTCTAAGGAAGATATCAATTTGCGTTCATGAATCGCGAGGCCGGCCCCATCACAAGGCGAGTTTCCGGAAGCTAGGATTGCTTCATGCCAGTGCGCAATAAGAGCTCGTACCTCAGACGGCCCCATTCGGTCTAGGACCGCTGATCCGAATCCGAGATATGCAAGCCACTGATGCTTTGCTGCCGATGGCCGCGCAGTTACGACTACTTTGATGTTCGGAAATTGGGTCAGCAGCCCCTTCAACCAATTACGTACGCTTGCTCGCTCTCCTGCTGGAATTTCATCTACTCCATCGACCAGAAGCAACGCTTTGCTTGCGGAAAGAACGCGATGGGCCCAGCCGGGCGGCATGAGCTCAACCATCGGTCCCGCAACCTCATGGATGAACATTTCTGGACGCGGCAGCGGCTTACCGACAAAACTGCGGAGTTTAATGATGAATGGAACTGAACCATTCCACTCTTGCAATGCTGTGCCGAACGATGACCTTGCAGCGTTTATAGAGAGCCAAGAAATGAGTGTAGTCTTGCCAGAACCCGCTTCTCCTCGAATTAGCGTGCGTCGACTCTCGCGTAATGCATGCTCTATTCTCAAAGAGGAGGATTCAGTATCTACCTCCCCTGATTGAAGCTCGCCTCGAGTCCAACCAACAGATGTCTCGTAGTCCGATGCCGGATCTGACGTAACACGTAGGGGAATATAGGCAACGCTGAGGCTCGTGTTGAGGCGGTAGCGATGAACATCGACACCGAACAGTTCCAGGTCGTCAAGCATCGTACTTATGTGCGTTAGATATCGACTGGTAAATTCGGCATCATGGGAGGTACCAGCTGGGGCATCCAAAGTTGGCGCAGGTATCCGTTCGAGGACAAGGTCCACCTGACGACTTAGCGAGGTTGACCGCGAAAGCAATTCAGCGATAGCTCTAGCACTGAAAGGTGCAATGTGAATGAGGAGCTGCACATAGAGAATACAGCACTCATCCAATAATCTCTGGAAAAGTGCATTGGCCGGTTCTCCGAGATTCTGCACTGCAGTCTTGAGCGCTTGTTTCTTTAAGCGACGTGCCAGGTAGTCCGGGTTCACATCGTCAGCAAACAGTGCCGCATCGGATAGGTCGGCAGACTCGAATGCGCGGATAACTTCGAACAGCGCCGCGTCTTTATCACTGCCCGACAACCCGGGCCATTCTCGTTCCAACAGCGGCTTTATTCTCTGAGCCACCAGGTCTACAGCCGCCTCAACCTCCCGCTTGAGTGCCCGCTTTTTGAAGTCGTCCGTAATACGCACATTGATGAGCTCGGCCAATGGGAGCGACTGTGACCGCTTTTTATCGCGATCGGCAAGAATCATACGCACTATGGGCAGGATCACGGCCCTGGCAACGGCGAGCGTGCTAGACATCTCAGCCATGTTAGGGCAAGACTGCGATCAAATCAGGATGCATAACTGTCGGACATCCTTATATAAGGATGTGTCCCCGCCGAAATTATCGCTAGCGCCTTGGGCTGCTGGTGGTGCCCGCTTCGGGCTGCACTGCATGGTGGTAGAAACAGCCATGTGATTGATCGGCGAGATCGACTGCGTGAGCTGGGTGAACTGCTGCGACGGCTGCGCAGGGATGCGGGGCTGACCGGCAAGGAGTTGGCGCAGCGCGCTGGGGTGGCGCAGCCGACGATTTCGCGGATGGAGACGGGGCGGCTGTTGCCGACTCCGGAGACGGTTGAGCGGGTGTCAGCTGCTCTCCAGCTAGCTGACGACACTCGCTCAGAGTTGGACGCGCTGCTCTTGCGTCTGCGTGATGAGGTGTCCCGACTGAAGGGCGGGCTTGCCGGCCGGGAGGCGGCGAACGCAGCCCGTGTGCGATCGTCGAAGTGGATGGCAGTCTTCTCGTCCGCGGTGATCCCAGCCCTGTTGCAAACGGCCGAGTATGCGCGGCTAGCGTTGGCGATCGGCCGGGATGTGGATGAGGACGATGCGGCCAAGGCCGCCGCCGTACGGGTCGATGCGCAAGCGGTGCTGTTCGAGGAGGGCCGGCGGTTCGCCTTCGTGCTGACTGAGGGCGCCGTCCGTACCTGGCCGGGGTCGCCGTCGTTGATGCTGGCTCAGCTCGATCGGTTGGCCCAGGTGTCCACGTTGCCACATGTTCGGCTCGGCGTCGTGCCGTGGAAGACAGAGGCACCAGCCCTCCCGCTGCATGGGTTCACCATCTTCGACGGATCCGTGAGTGTGGTGGAGAGCCTGACCGGTGACCTCACGCTGACGGAGGCGGCCGAGATCGGTGCTCATGAAGAGGCGTTCGAGGCGTTCGCGGGCGCGGCCGTGTACGGGGATGAGCTGCGGGCGCTGCTGGGCGAGATCGCAGCGGACTTCCGGGAGCTGGCGAAGCAGCTCGATGACTGACGCATTTATGCGTCGTATTCCTTGAGAACCTTCTAGCGTTGGTCATACGCTCCAGCCAAAGGCATGTCTAGCCCCCTATACGACGGAGCGTGTCCCATGCCCCCATGGCGCCTGTCCCGGCACTTCCTCGGCCGTCCCGCCTCGGTCACCGAAGCTCGGCGCTTCATCACCGCAACCCTCGGCGCCTGGCCGGTCGTCGAATCGGTCGAGCTGATCGTGAGCGAACTGGCGACCAACGCCGTCCGGCATACCGCCTCGGCCCGGTTCGGCGGCAAGTTCATCGTCAACATCCAGGCCGAACCCGATCAGGTCTGGGTCGGCGTCGCCGACGAGGGCGGCCCCGGCGTCCCCCGGCTGGTGCGGCCCAGCGACGACGAGGGCGGCCGCGGCCTGTTTCTGGTCGCCTCCCTGGCCGACAACTGGGGCGTGTACGGCGGCCAGGCCGGCCGTACCGCCTGGGCACTACTTAAGGTCGACCCCATCGCCGCCGCCGCACAGGCCACGTCCCGGTCATGAGCTGCGTAAGCCCGCACGTCCCCGATCGCCGGCAGCCCGGGGGCACGAAACTGGACTGGTTCGAGCCCTCGGACGGAGCGCGAGTGCGCGTGCTCGCCTGGACCTGCGACTGCCTGGCCATGGTCTACGAGTTGTGCCAGGCGGGTGGGCAGGGGTTCATCCGGCGCACCCTCCAAAACGAGGACGCTCCCGAGATCCGCGAGACCCACCGCTGGCCCCTCGCTGAGGCGCGCGATGTCTGGGCGGCGCTGCTCACGGGGATGGTGCGGTGAGCCCGCGCGGTGTCCCCAACCGGCGCTCAGCGATCCGGGCTGTGGACCCAACCACCGGCAAACCCGCCAAAACCGTACTGTCAAGAGGGATAGACGGCATTTCGTCTAGGGGCCTAGACTCGTGTGCGCACCATCGAGGAGGAACCGTGCCACCGAGCGACCTGGACAAAATCGCCGCCATCGACGATCCCTACCTGCTGCTCCGGGTCGCCACCGAACGGCTTAACACCGCCCAGCAAGAAGTCACCGAACTGGCCCGCCTGCGCCGCCGCGTCATCCAAGAACTCCACGCCCAAGGCATGTCGTACGCCCAGATCGCCGAGAAAGCCGGCCTGTCCCGCGGGCGTATCCACCAGATCCGCCACACCGGCCCCGCCCCCGAAGGCGCCTTCCTCGGCGTCGGAACCGTCACCGTCGTGACCCCTCTGCGGCACGATGTCGCGACGGGCCGCTCCATGGTCGCCCTGGACGACATGCGCGCCGGCAAGCGCCTGGAAGACCTCGCCCGCACCTTCGGCCTGACCGTCGCCACCGACAACGTCACCGTGGGCGGGCAGATCGACCTCAACCGCCCAGGGCTGCTCGTCATCTGCGGCCCCCGCATGTCCGACGCCATGCGGGCCGCCTACGACGCCGACCCGGTCATCCGCTGGGACCGCGACGACACCGGCTGGAAGCTCGTCGACACTCGCACCGGCCGCGAATACCGCTCCGGCTCCCAGCTCGACCCCGCCCAGCCGACCGACTCGGCCTTCCTCGGCCGCCTGCCCCGCCCGGACGGCAACGGGTCGTTCCTGGCCATCGCCGGTATCCACCCCAACGGCTCCCTCGGCGTCATCCACCTACTCGCCAGCGAGATCGCCACACTGTGGGGGCAGGTCGGCGACCGCCGCTTCTCCTGCGTGGTCGGCGTCGAATACGACCCCCAAACCGGGGAACCAGTGCGGGCGGAACTGGCCAGCCCGCTCTACCGGCACGAGGACACCTGATGCGCGTCGCCTTCGCCAGCCAACCCGCCTACCCCGACCGGCCCAACGAAGACTTCATCGGCGCCACCGCCGACGCCGTCGTCCTCCTCGACGGCGCCAGCATCCCACCAGGTGTCACCTCGACCTGCTCGCACAGCGTGCGGTGGTACTCCCACACCCTCGGCTCCACCCTGCTCGCCGAGATAACCCAAAGCGCCGGCCCCCTGCCCGAACTCCTCGCCCAGGGCATCAAGCACGTCACCTCACTGCACGACTTCACCTGCGACCTGACCCACGGCGGCTCCCCCTCCGCAACCGTCATCATGCTCCGCCAAACCGCCGACCACCTCGACTGGCTCGTCCTCGGCGACTCCACCCTCATCCTCGACACCGGCACCACCGAGCCGGAAGTGATCTGCGACGACCGGCTAGAACAGGTCGCCGCACCCCACCGCGCACGGCTCGACAGCCTGCGCGGCGGCACACCCGAGCACGCTGAAGCCCGCCGCGAGTACGTCGAAACCCTCGGCACCTACCGCAACCGCGACGGTGGCTTCTGGGTCGCCTCCACCGACCCCCTCGCCGCCGACCAAGCCCTCACCGGCACCATCCACACCGACCAGGTACGCGCCGCAGCCCTGCTAACCGACGGGACTGCCGACGCCGTCAGCCGCTATGGCCTAATGACCTGGCGACAGCTCCTCGACACCCTGGCGCAGGACGGATCAGCCGAACTGATTCGCCGAGTCCGCGAGGCTGAGCAGTCAGACCCGCACGGGGAGCGCTGGCCGCGTAGCAAGCCCCACGACGACGCAACGGCGGCCTACTGTCACATCACTTGACCTACTCCACCCACCACCAGCCGTTGCCAAGGTCGCGGACCGGATAGCCGACATCGCCTGCCGCGGTCTCTACCACCCTCTGACTGCCGTTTGGCAGGTAAGCGATCCCCGCCCCGGTCTCCCCTCGCCACTGATCAATGAATACGGGCAGGTAGAGCGCGTTACCTTGCCGCTCGACCTTGCCGTTCACCGACAGGTGCTCCATCCATGAGGGCACCGTCATCGGTCGGCCGCTTTCATAGGCGTTGGCCAGTGCGGCGAAGGTGTCGCGATGGAGCCAGAACATCCCATCCACATAGAGGGCATTCCAGTGCGTCATGCGGACACCGGCCCACACGGTCAGCATGACAACGGTCGTCACGACACATCGGCTGTACGCCCTGCCCGCCAGATAGGCAAACGCAGTCTTCGTTGACCAGACGATCGCCCATCCCCAGGCCATCAAGATCACGATCCAACTGAGCCGCAGGCTCATCCGGGAAAGCGGAATCCACAGGACTTCGAGGCCGACAAGGGCAAGCCAACCGGAGCAAGCAAACATGAGAAGCCGGGGAAGGCGTCTCCGCGATCCCGTCCGGACACAAGCTGCCACAGAGACAGTCTGATCAGCAGGCTACGCGGCAGCCATCGGTGCGCGAGATATCTGCATGCCCTTCACATTCGCCGCACAATCCCTCCCCTCCCGTAGCAGCCAACCCGACACTCGTTTACCCCCCTAGACAGTTCCCGTGACGGACCGGCCGCCATTGTCTAGGGGGTGGACAAGGAGGTGGTGGACGATGGCACTGCAAGGACCCATCCCGATCAGCTTCGAGCTGCTGTTCCCGCACGGGTGCTACGTCGTGGGCGAGGTGACCGCGGCGAAGGACTTCGACGCCAAGCGGGACACCCAGGCCAAGGACAAGGTGACCGGTCTGCCGGTGTGGCAGGTCCCGGTGATGGACGCCGATCCCTCGCTCAAGGCCGCGCAGAAGACGGTGACCGTGAAGATCCTGTCGGAGGTTCAGCCGGTCGTCCCGCCGTCGCTGCCGGGCGTGCCGCTGGCTCCGGCCGAGTTCGAGGGGCTGGAGGTCAAGCCGTACGTGCATCAGGCGACGGGGCGGCTGGCCTACTCGATCTCGGCTCGGGTGATGCGGGCTCCCCGCACGGGGGCTGCCGGCAAGTCCACCAACGCGGCTGCGAAGGACGCGGCGTGATGGGGCGGCGGACGGTGCGGCCCTCGGCCGTGATCAGCCTCAACACCGGGTGCGGTGCCTCGGCCAAGACCATGCCGTACCCGGCCCGGACCCCGGTGCTGGCGCTGGACTTCGGCTCGACCTCGGTGCTGGCGCTGGACTTCGGCTCGACCTCGGTGCTGGTTAGCACCTCGGACAGTGACCAGGTCAGCCCGGCTGATGTCGAGTTCGCCCGGCAGCTCGCCCGTGAGGCGGCCTCGTTCGCCCGGTCGGTCGAGCGGCGGTTTCACGGCCTGGCCAACGGGCGCGGGGTGGCGTGATGGCACACGGTCCCTACACCTACGTGTCGATGTCGATCGACCCCGGCCAGCGTTCCCGCATCGGCATCTCGTTCTACGCCTCGATCACTCGGGCGCGGGCTCGGGTGCTGGAGTCCGGGCGGCCGTACCTGGTGCTGGAGTCCGACGAGGCGGACGTGACGGTCTCGTCCACCGGGGCCGGGCCGGTCACCGCCGAAGACCTGGACATCGCGCGGGAGATCTTCAACGCCGCCGCGCGGTACCTGGCCGACTGCGAGCGCCTGCACGCCGAACACATCCAGGCCACCGACACGGCGGCCTGACACGCAAGCGGGGCCGCTGGAAGCGGCAACTTCCGGCGGCCCCTCGGTCTCTCCCTGACTGCGCATCACAAGAGAGGAGTTCAGCTTATGCTCAAGCGCCTTCCCGGTGGCGAGGTGCGTAACCTCGTGTCCACCACTCCAGACACGGCGGTCGTGTTCAAACCGGCCGTCGTCCAGACTCCGGCGATCCTTACGATCCTGGTCTTCCTCGGCCGCTTGGTCGCCGGTCTCGTCCGTACCCTCGTCATTCACCCCATCGCCGTGGCGGTGCTCGCCGTGCCCGGGGTGATCTGGGTCCGGTACGGCTGGCCCGTCGCGGTGGCCGCCGTCACCATCCCCGTCTCACTGTTGTTCGGCTGGGTGCTGGCCGACCGGGCGTCGTTCGCCCGCTGGATCGGCTGGCGGCTGCTGGCCTTCTGGCGCCGGTTCTGGATCTACCGGCGGCACTGGCAACCGGTGATGATCGTGTCCGGGCTCGGCCGTCACCTCCAGGGCCGCGACTACCTGCCCCGCCTGCTCCGGGTCGAGTGCGACGGCTGGGCCGACCGCGTCACGGTGCGCATGCTGTCCGGGCAGGCCGTCAAGGACTGGGCCGACCGCACCGACCACCTCGCCCACGGCTTCGGCTCCCCCTCCTGCCGCGTCGCCATCGCGAAGGCCGGGCTGCTCGTGCTGACCTTCCCCCGGCGCGACCCGCTCGCCGAACCCCTGCCCGCCGTCCCGATTCCCGAGGCAGCGGAGGTTGGGCCGGTGGAGGTCGGACAGTGCGAGGACGGCACTCCGTACCGGCTCAAGGTCCACGGCACGCACGTCCTGATCGCCGGTGCGACCGGGGCCGGTAAGGGCTCGTGGCTGTGGTCGACCATCCGCGGCCTGCTCCCCGCGATGCGGGCGGGCCTGGTCCAGGTCTGGGCGCTCGATCCCAAGCGGATGGAGCTGTCGTTCGGCCGTTCTCTGTTCGGTGCCCGGTACGCGGCCGACCCGAAGGAGTGCGCCGACCTGCTCGACGAGGCCGTGTGCGTGATGCAGGAGCGGGCCGACCGGTTCGCCGGCCTCCAGCGCTCGCACACGCCGACCGTCGATGACCCGTTCGTCCTGGTGCTCGTCGATGAGGTCGCCTTCCTGACCGCTTACCAGTCCGACAAGCAACTCCGTCAGCGCATCACGGCGGCCCTCGCCACGCTCACCACCCAGGGCCGGGCGGTCGGCGTCGGCGTCATGGCCGCGCTCCAGGACCCCCGCAAGGAGGTCATGAACATCCGCAACCTGTTCCCCGACAAGATCGCCCTCCGGCTCGACGAGTCCGAACAGGTGGACATGGTCCTCGGCGACGGCGCACGTGACCGGGGCGCACTCGCCGACCACATCTCACCCGTCCCGGAGCTGGGCGCGGGCGTCGGCTACGTCCGGCTGGAGACCTCCGCCGAGCCTGTCCGGGTTCGGGCCGCCTACGTCTCCGACGCCGACATTCGCCAGATGGTCGCCGAGTACGGCGGTCGAAGCGAGGCCGCATGAACGGTCTGGCGCACTTCCTCGACGGGCTGCGCTGCTCGGTCTGCGGAGCGCTCAACGTCCTATGGCTCGACCCCATCCGCGGCCTGGTGGAGTGCCACGAATGCGGCCAGACCGCCCTCACCATTGCCGAGACCGCAGAGGAGGACAGTTGATCGACCTCACCGACACCCACCAGAGCGGGGAAGACCAGCCGACCTCCCCCGCTCGGCTCAACGACCGGTCCACACCCCGCGCCGTCCGCATGGCTCAACCGCTCGCGCGGGACGTAGTCGAGGAGATCGCCAAGCAGTACGGCGTGTGCATCCGCCCGGTACCGCTCAGGCGGCAGGACATCCTCACCGGCCAGGTCGAGGTCATCGACGTTCCCTGCGGGGCCACGTTGGAGAGCAAGTGCCCGCCGTGCGCCAAGCGCAACCGGCAGCTCCGGCGGGCACAGTGCCGGGAGGGCTGGCACCTCGACCACGAACCGGTGAACCTGCCCGACAACGCGGACGAGTATCAGCGGCACCTCGTGGAGCTGCGGGCCGATGCCCAGGCATGGCGAGATGAGGTGGAAAAGGCCGGCGGCGACACCACCGACCTCGATGCGGCCATTGAGGACCTGGACGAGGAGATCAACCGGGCAGGCATGCGCGGCAACGTCCTCGGCCGAACCTCCGGCAAGCGCTCGCGCTCGACCAAGCGGCGGCAGGACGCCCCGGACCTGCCCAAGCGGCAGATGACCAAAACCACGCTCGGGCGGACCTTCACCGGCTCGGACGGCAAGACCTACCGGCCCTCGATGTTCGTCACCCTCACCCTGCCCTCCTACGGGCGGGTGCTGGAGGGCGCGCCCCTCGACCCGGACCGTTACGACTACGGCCGTGCGGCCCGCGACGCGCTGCACTTCTCCAAGCTCGTCGACCGCTTCGTGCAGAACCTCCGCCGCGTGGCGGGCTATGACGTGCAGTACTTCGCCACGGTCGAGCCTCAGAAGCGGCTTGCGCCGCACCTGCACATGGCGATCCGCGGCACCCTGCCCCGTGCCGAGCTGCGGCAGATCATCGCCGCCACCTACCACCAAGTGTGGTGGCCGCCCATCGATGACGTGCGGTTCGAGGGGGACCACCTGCCGGTCTGGGAGGACGGGGCCGGCTACCTCGACCCCACAACCGGGGAAGTGCTGCCGACCTGGGAACAGGCCCTCGACGTTCTCGACCAGGACGACGAGGCCGAACCCCTGCACGTCCTGCGCTTCGGCGACCAGCTCGACATACAGAGCGTCCTCGCCGGAACCCCCGACGCCGACCAGCTCATCCAGTACCTGTCCAAGTACCTGACCAAGAGCCTCGGCGACGCCCTCGGCACTGACGACCCACGCCGCAAGGCACACGCCGAACGACTCCTCAACGCCCTGCGGTTCGAGCCGTGCTCGCCGACCTGCCCGAACTGGCTCCGCTACGGCGTCCAGCCCAAGGGCGCCAAGCCCGGCATGGCTCCCGGCCGGTGCAAGGGCAAGGCCCACAAGCCCGACCACCTCGGCTACGCGGGCCGCCGCGTCCTCGTCTCAAGGAAGTGGTCCAACAAGACCCTCACCGAGCACAAGCAGGACCGCCGCACCTGGGTCCTGGAAGCCCTCGGCGTCGAAGACGAGCCGGTCGACCCCCACCGCTACATCTGGCGCCCGGTCAAGCCCGGTGACCCCGACCTGGCCCCTATCGGCGTGCGGCTCCTGCGCTCGGTCCACGAACGGCAGCGCTGGCGCAACCACCTCGATCGGCTCCAAGCCGAGGCGGACGGACAAGATTTTTCGGCAACTGAAGGGAGGGCAGCGTGATGGACAGACTCTTCTACCGGCCCAAGGACGCGGCGGTCGTCCTCGGCATGAGCCGTACGGCGGTCTTCCGGCTGATCAAGAGCGGTGAGCTTCGCTCGGTCAAGTACGACGGATACCGCCTCGTCCCGGCTGACGCCCTTCAGGAGTTCGCCCGCCGTCTGAACGAGGCGGCGTGATGGCCGACCGCAAGCCGAACGGGCGATCGTCCATCTACCTTGGTCAGGATGGCTACTGGCACGGCTGGGTGACCCTGGGCATCAAGCCGGACGGGTCCCCCGACCGACGTCACCGGATGGGGAAGACGGAGGCGGAGGTCACGCGCAAGGTCCGCGAGCTGGAAGGCAAGCGCGAGACCGGGCAGGTCGCCAAGCCGGGCAAGGTCCCGACCGTCGCCGAGTGGATGACCGAATACCTCGACGTGATCTGTGACCGACTCGTGGCGTCGGGCAAGATGGCGCCTCGGACCCTCGACGACTACCGGTCCAAGACCCGGCACTGGATCATTCCGCTCCTCGGCCGTCACCGCCTCGACCGGCTTGCCCCTGAGCACCTGGACAAGGCGTACGCGACGATGCTGGAACAGGGCCGCTCGTCGAGCACGGTCCTCAAGGTGCACCGCATCCTGTCCCGTGCCCTGAAGATCGCCGTACGCCGGAACAAGGTCACAAGGAACGTCGCCACCCTCGTTGACGCACCCGTGGCGGCTGATCCCGACCTTGAGCCGCTGACGCGGAACGAGGCGCGCAAGATCCTGGAGGCGGCCAAGTCGCGCCGGAACGCGGCCCGTTGGTCGGTGGCCCTCGCCCTCGGCATCCGCCAAGGCGAAGCGCTCGGCCTCCGCTGGTCCTTCGTCGATCTCCAGACAGGTGTGATCAAAGCCTGGTATCAGGCACAGCGGTCACCGTGGAAGCACGGCTGCGACGACCCCCACAGGTGCGGCAAGGAGTGGCACCGGTGGCCGTGCAAGCCGCGGTGCAGGGTCCACAAGCACGACCCCGGCTGTCCACAGGACTGCACAAAGCGCGGCCACGTCTGCCCGACCCGCACATGCGCGAAGGACTGCACCGGGCACGCCGACAGGTGCCCGGAGCGTACGGGCGGCGGCATCGTCTTTCGGCAACGCAAGGGCCGCAGCCGACTCACGCTGCAGTGCCCGCCCGAACTGCTTCCGATCCTGCGGGAGCATAAGAAGCTCCAGGACGCCGAACGGGCGGAGGTCGGTGAGCTCTGGGAGGATCACGACCTTCTCTTCCCAACCCGCCGAGGCCGGCCGATGGAGCGCAGCGAGGACTACAAGATGTGGAAGGCCCTCCTGCGCCAGGCCGGGGTCAGGGAAGCCCGGCTCCATGACGCGCGACACACGGCGGGGACACTCCTCGTCGAGCAGGGCGTCCACATCCGGGTCGTGCAAGAGATCCTCGGCCACGCGCGAGTGACGACCACGGAGCGTTACACCCACATCGCCAGTCCCCAGGTGAAGGACGCCAGCGAGCGCATGGGGGGCGGCCCTGTGGGGCGAGGACTGAAAGCGCCCGCAACCCGAAGGCTGAGAGCAACTGCAACTAGAACTGCAACTAGAGGCCCTGTGGAGATCAAAAAGCCCCTCTCGCCGAAGACCGGCGAGAGGGGCTTTGAACTGCGGAGGCTCGGGGATTTGAACCCCGGATGGGCTTAAGACCCAAACCGCATTAGCAGTGCGGCGCCATAGACCTGACTAGGCGAAGCCTCCTGGTAGCGCGTTGCTCAGCACAGCGTACCGGCGATCGCCCAAGGCGGCAAAGCGGATTGCCCGTGCCGTGTTGGATCAGTCCTGCGAACTTATGAGGCGGGACGTTTGGACCGATGCACAGCCCTTATCCACAGGGTGTGGACAAGGGCTGTGCACAGGGTGTGGATATCGCGCCTCAGCCCGACACAGGCTACGCCTGGCGGATGGCCTCGCCCTCGATCTCGATCTTGACCTTCTTGCCGACGAGTACGCCACCGGTCTCCAGGGCCTGGTTCCAGGTCAGGCCGTACTCCTCGCGGTCGATCTCGGTCTCCGCGCCGAAGCCGAAGATCTCCTGACCCCACGGGTTGTTGGCGGCGCCGTTGAACTCGACCTTGAGCTCGACCTCCTTGGTCACGTCACGGATCGTGAGGTCGCCGACGAGCGTGAACTCGTTGCCCGACAGGCCGCTGACCCGCTTGCTGCGGAAGGTGACCTCGGGGAACTTGTCGGCGGCGAGGAAGTCGTCGCTCCGCAGGTGGCCGTCGCGGTCGGCCGCACCGGTCTCGATCGTGCCCGCCTTGATGACGACGTCGACGCTCGACTCCAGCGGGTTCTCGGCGATGACGATCTTGCCCTCGTAGTCGGCGAAGTGACCGCGGACCTTGCTGACCATCATGTGCTTGACGACGAAGCCGACGCGCGTGTGGGCCTTGTCCAGCGCGAACTCGCCGGCCGTCGGGACCTTCAGGCCCTCCCACTCACGGATGCTCATGGCTGCTCCCCTGATTGTTGCTGTGCGGATGTCTCACTCAGCAAATGTCTACCGGAAAAATATTCCTCGCGTCAACTATCGTGCCGTAGACTTGGACCATGGACCCATTCGACGACCCCCGGCTCACGGCGATGGGCCTGTTCGCGGAGGTATTCGCCGGGCTGTCGAGCAAGACCAGCCCGACACTGGCCGCCGCAGGACTTTCCGAAGTCGACTTCGAGACCTTGATCCGGCTGGCCCGATCGCCGGAGCGGCGGCTGCGGATGAGCGACCTCGCGGCGCAGACGTCGCTGTCCACCAGCGGAATCACCCGCGTGGTCGACCGCCTGGAACGTGACGGGCTCGTCGAACGGCATGCCTGCGCCAGCGACCGCCGCGCCTCCTACGCCGTGCTGAGCACCGCCGGAGCGGAGCGGCTGCGCATGGTGCTCCCCCAGCACGTCGAGGACATCGAGACCTGGTTCACCGGGCTGCTGACCGACAACCAGCTCGCCGGCTTCCTGGAGGCGCTGCGGGTGATCCGCGACGTCGTACGGCCCTGCGCGACGGCCGGCGTACGGGAGACGAGCAGGGCCCCGCGGGCCAAGACCGGCTGAGCCCGCCGGAATCGGGATTCGGGGGAACTGACCGGACGGACTGGCGTAAACGATCGATTTCTGGTGGACTCCGTAATTCAGGAAACGGCTCCACGACAGCCGACGCAGTCCCCCGTACCCGAGCCCATGGAGCGCCCGTGCGTTTCCCCTCACACGCACTCGCCGTCCTCGCCGCCGCGGCCCTCGCGGTTCCCGTCGCCGCTTCCACCCCCGCCTTCGCCGCGGCACCGGCATCTCCGAGCCCTAGCCCGAGTCCGAGTCCGAGTCCGAGTCCGACGCAATCGCAGACGCCCGCCGCGACCGGCACGAGCGTCCCGCAGCCGGTGGTCACCGTCACGAAGACGGTCACCCCCCCGGCGGCGATGCCCACGACGACGAAGACCACGAAGACCACGACGACACGGCCGAAGACCGTGCCGAAGGACGCCGTCCAGGTGACGGTGAAGAAGATCGTGGACGGTGACACCGCGGATGTCGTCACCACGAGCGGCCGGACCGTACGGATCGGCCTGCTGGAGGCGGAGGCCCCCGCCAAGGGCGTCTGCTGGTCCCCGGAGGCGACCGCCCGGCTGAAGGCCCTGCTGCCGCCCGGCAAGCCGGCGTACGTCCGGGCCGCCGAGCAGGTGCCCGAGCAGGAGCGCATCCTGATCTACGTGTGGTCGGCCAAGGGCGTCTACGTCAACGGCGACATGGTCAGGAACGGCCTGGCCCAGACGGTGAACTCCTTCCCCGAGCACAGCTACACCGAGTGGCAGTACTGGGAGCAGGTGCGCGCGCAGGTCGACAAGCTCGGGCTGTGGTCGGGCTGCTGGGCCGCCGACACCTACGACAAGCGCGGCGGCGTCCAGGCCCCGCCGGGAGCCGGCGCGGCGACTCCGGCGCCGATCGAGCCCGTGGACGCGTCCCCGGCGCCGCCCGGCACGACGTACTCCCTGGAGCCCATTCCGCCGGGCAGCACCGCCGGATCGGTCGCCGCGGTGCGGCCCTCCCCGAGCCCCGCGTCCAACTCGACGCCGAGTCCCACGCCCAGCGCCTCGCCGAGCCCAGGCGCCTCGGACGGGTCGCTCGACCCCAGGTACGGCACCTGCGAGGAGGCGAACGACGCCGGGTTCGGCCCATACCGACGCGGTGTCGATCCCGAGTACGACTGGTACATCGACCGCGACAGCGACGGCCTGGTCTGCGAGAGGTGACGCGGCGCGTCAGTTCACGCTCTTGCTCGCGTCGGGCACGACCATGTCACCGCGCAGTTTGGCCATGCCCCGCGAGACCGAGCTCTTGACCGTGCCCACGCTGATCCCGAGAGTCCTGGCGATCTCGGGCTCGGTCATGTCCTCGTAGTAGCGCAGCACGATCGCCGTACGCTGCCGCGCGGGGAGGCGGTCGAGCGCCTGCTCCAGCTCGTCGTACCGGTGCCGCGCGTCCTGCTGCACCGGTACGTCGGGCAGTTCGTCGGAGGGGTATTCCTCCAGCTTGCGCCGCCGCCACCAGGAGATGTTGATGTTCACCATCGCCCGTCGCACGTAGCCGTCGAGCGACGAGCGGTCGCGGATGCGGTCCCACGCGAGGTACGTACGGGCGAGGGCGGTCTGCAGGAGGTCCTCGGCGTCGCTGGGGTTCCCGGTCAACTGGTTCGCCACACGGAGCAGGGCCGCCCCGCGACACTGGACGTACGTGCGGAACTCCTCATGGTTCACGATCAGGGATCACCAACCCGGCCAGAGAGGCATCTCGTGCCAGAATCGCAGCCGCGCTCCCGGATCCGGCTGAACCGAAATCCAGGTTTCGCACCCGCGTGGGCAAAGACCGGGCAAGCCGGTGGCGGCCCGCTCGCGCGTGCTACACGTCCCGTCGGGCAGTGGTTTGCCCGAAACGGGTGGCAACGCCTTGCACCGGGAGGAGGAATATTGATCCCGGACGCCACCATCGCCCGGAAAACGACCTCTCCATCCCCGCCCGGCGTGTGAGGCTGGAGGACGTGGAAGGGGCGATGCCGAATCGGGCCGGAGAGCGACGGCGGAAGCTGGCGGCGGCGGTGCTCGGCCGTGACCCCGGGCCCGCGCCGCGGTCACCGGAGGAGACGACGCCGTTCGACGTGGTCAGCGGCGACCTGCTCGACGTGAGCCCGCACCTGATCATCCTGGAGACCCCCGGCGGCGAGCAGCGGCGCCTGGTCATCGCGCCGTGGGCGACCGCCTGGCGCGGGGGCACGGTGGCGCCCGCCGACCTGCCCGCCGGGTCGAGGGTCGTCGTCCGGGCGCTGCGCGGCGGCACGGTGGCCGAGCGCATCTGGGCCGACATCACCCGGATCACCGGCGTCATCCGGGAGGTCCACGGCCGCCGGGATCTCACGATCGAGCTCGACTGCGGTCCCCATCGCCGGGAACGCTCCATCGTCGTTCCGTACCGCTCCTCCGGGCGCATCCGGGTACGGCACCCCAAGCTGGAGCCGGGTTACCTGTTCGACGCCATCGGGCTGTCCGACCAGGGCGCGACGTTCGCGCACCTCCCGGCGACCTCGCAGCCGCCGTACCGGGCCACGGCCGCGCCCCCGTCTCCGCCGGCGTACGGAGGAGGCCAGGCGGGCATCTCGGGCACGGCGGTGTGGGCGGATCTTCCGGACTTCGCGGAGGAGGGCGTCGCGAAGGGTGTCGCCTACCCCATGCTCGAACGCGAGGACAGCGGCTGCGACGACGCCGGCGTCTCCTGCGCCGGCCTGCCGTACCTCGCGATGGGCTCGCTGCTGCGCGTACGCAACGTGTGCGACGGCCGGACGGACGCGCTGCCCATCGTCGCGTGCGGGTGCCTCACGGGGCGGTTCTGCGACCGGTGCCTGGAATGCGGCACATCCCCGCGCGGCCGGGTCGTGGAACTCGCCGCGTCCTCCTATGTCGCGCTCGGGGGAGACTTGACCAAGGGCTGCTTCAACGCCCGCGTCGGATTGGGGTGACCGGTGCTTTCGACCATCGCGGCTGCCGCGCTGCCGATCCTCGTGGTGACACTGGCGCTGGGCGCAGTCACCAAACTGGCCACGGCCGGGCGCGAGGCGTCGCCCGGCGTGCTGGCCCGGCTCGGCCCGGCGGTGCTCATGCCCGAGCGCCTCGCCAGGCCCGCCCTGTACGTCTGTGCCCTGGTCGAAGTCGCGCTCGCGACCGGCCTGCTGGCCGTGGATCACCCGGCCGCCCGGTGGCTGCCGGTCGCGTTCTTCGCCGTGGCGACGTACGTCCTGTGGGACCTGCGCAGGCGACGGCCGGACGCGGGGTGCGGCTGCTTCGGTGAGGTGAGCGCCGCCCCGGTCGGGCTGCGGTCGACGGGCCGGGCGGCGGCGCTGACCGCCATGGCGGCCCTCGTCGCGGTCCAGAACACCACGGGGCTGCCCGCCCTCACCGGAGAGACGGCCGCCTGGGCCGGCGGAGGCGTCGTCCTGCTGCTCGCCCTCTCACCCGAGATCAACGAGATCGTCTCGCGCCTGCGTCACCGTGTGCCGTGCGAGCAGCGGCCGATGCCGCCCGGGCGTGCCCTGTCACGCCTGCGGGCCAGCGAGACGTGGCGGGCCCACGCCGGGTCGCTGCGGACGGACGAGCCGTCCGACATGTGGCGTGAATTGTGCTGGCGCTTCTTCGTCTTTCCGGTCCAGGGCGACGCGGAGGTCGTCTTCGCCGTGCGTCTCAGCGGCCGCCGCCCCGACGTACGCGCCGCCGTGGTCGGCGCCGACGGCCACCTGACCTCGGCCGATGAGCGTGGCGATGCCTCTCTGCGGGAATCTACGCCTGTATCGGCCTGACGCTATACATACGTAGATTCCCGCATCGAGGTCTTTTACTTCAGCTCTCTACGGCTCTCTAGCTTCCCCTCTAGAAAGCCGTAGAGAGGTCGATGGGCGCGCCGCTCAGAGCGGCTGCGCACGAAGGAACCTCCCGAAATGCGGAACGGTGAACCCGATCACGCCGCGCTCCGCGCTGTAGATCAGGCCCTTCTTGATCAGGCTGTCGCGGGCCGGGGACAGGCTCGACGGCTTGCGCCCCAGCGTCTCGGCGACCTCGGCGGTCGGCACCGGGTCGTCGCCGAGCTGGGCCATGGCGTGCATGTAGTCCCGCTCGGCGGGCGTGGCCCGCTCGTATCGGCTGCCGAAGAAGCCCACCGCCAGCTCCTCCTCGGCCTCCGGGGCGGACACCTTGATGTCCTCGGCCGTGATCGGGCTGCGCGGAGCGAGGTCCCAGGCGACCTTCCCGTACGCCTGGACGAAGTAGGGGTAGCCGTCGGCCGCCTCGTACAACGCGTCGAGCGCGTCGGGCGTGAACTCGACGTCCTCACGGGCGGCCGGGGCGATGAGCGCCAGGTCGGCGGCGTCCCGGTCCAGCCGGTCGATGCGCGCGTACCGGAACAGCCGCTCGGAGTAGCTCTTGCTCGCCGACAACACGCTCGGCAGGTGGGGCAGGCCGGCGCCGACGACGATCAGCGGGCCGCCGTTCTGCGACAGCTCGTGACAGGCCGCGCACAGGGCCGAGACGTCCGGCGCCTGCACGTCCTGCATCTCGTCGATGAAGAGCGCGATGCCGACGCCGAGGTCCGTCGCGACGCCCGCGGCGTCGACGAACAGCTCGGTCAGGTCGATCTCCAGGTCACCCGAGTCGGCCCGGCCGCGCGCGGCGGGCACGTCGATGCCGGGCGACCAGTGCGAGGTGCCCTTCGCGGCGGCGGGATCGCGCATCGCGAACGCCTTGAGCACGCCGAGGAACTCCTCGATGCGCTCGGGAGCGCGGTGCCGGGGGGCGAGCTCCCTGATGGCCATGTGCAGCGCGGCCGCCACCGGGCGGCGGATCGACTGGTCGGGCCTGGCCTCGATCTTGCCGGTGCCCCACAGCCGCTGCATGGCCATGGACTTGAACGTGTTGAGCAGGACGGTCTTGCCCACGCCGCGCAGGCCGGTGAGGACCATGCTGCGCTCGGGGCGGCCCCGGGCCACCCGCTCCAGCACGATCTCGAACTGCTGCAGTTCGCGGTCGCGGCCAGCGAGTTCCGGGGGGCGCTGGCCGGCGCCGGGGGCGTAGGGATTGCGCACGGGGTCCACGCTCTCGGACTTTATGACGGGATATAGCGGCCGTCGTAGATTTCCGTAGAGAGCGCTACGGCGTGTCGCCCGGCGCGGCCGCGGCACGCACCGCGCGGCGGCGGGCGGAGCCTGGGCCGGGACGACCGGGACGACAACGGGCGGAGCCGGGGAGGGCACGACCGGATCGTCGGTCACGGGAACGGCGGCAGCCGGAACCGGGGCGGCGGACACCGTGGGCACAGCCATCACACACCCCTTACCTGGCAGGACTCGACCGAACCCGTGTTCGATCCGATGGGCATGACTGTAGCGCGTCATCGAACACCTGCGCGAGCTTTCCGCGAAAGCTCCGTCAAACGCCGTCGTTCGGCGACACCCTGCTGGGGTTTCTGTGGTCCGGCCGGTCTAGCTTCACCAGTCCCGTTCGGCGAGCCTCACCCACATGTCGGGCTCCCCGTTGATCGCTCTGGCGTCAGGCAGCCGCAGACCCGCGCCCGCGCAGCAGTACGCCAGGGCCTCGCCGTCGTAGAGATACTCCATGAGGATTTCAGCGGTCGGTTGCTCTGGATCCGGACTGCCGCCGCCGGGGTGGGTGTCCCACTCCACGATCTCGCCGTCCCTGGCGACGCTTCCCTGGTTTCCGCTCTTGGGATTGGCGAACATGGCGTAGCAGACGGTCCCCGCCGACAGGCGCTCCGTGACGCCGGGCGTGGACGGTCCATATCCCCACGGCTGGCTGACGACGCAGCCGCCGGGCACATCCGTGATCCCGACGATGTCGAGGCTCTCGTCCATGTAGGACCAGGGGTCCTCCGCGATCTCCTCGACCTCGGCCGCGTCGGCCGGGACCGCTTCCAGGCGGCGCACCGCTTCCGCCGCGCTGATCCCGGCGACACATGCCAGCCCCATGCCGTCGTACTCGAATTCCCCCAGGGCGGCGATCATCCGCCGAGCTTCGGCCACGGCGGCGGCCTCGGCATCGGACAGGCCGGGCCTGCCGGCGAGGTCGCCGAACAGGCCGGGGGTCGGCGTTGCCAGGCTCAGCCGTCCGGGCGACCAGCCGTTCATCATCGGCCGCCACGGATCGGCACCGGCCTCGGCCAGGATCCGGGCGTTGTCCGGACGGTTGGCGAAGACGGCCGTCCACAGTGCCGTACGACCCTCGTGCTCGGCGTCCACGTCGTCGACGCGCGCGGCCAGCTCCGCCACCACATCGGGAGAGCCGCATTCGGCCGCCCTGTGCAACGGCGGCCCGTAGTAGACGTCGCCCGAATTGGGATCGGCGCCCGCGTCGAGCCGGGCGCGGATCAGCCGCAGACTCTTCCAGGCGTCCCAGCCGATGCCGGACCAGTCTGCTTGGGCGACAGCCATGATGCTCCCTCGGTGAGTAGGTACGCCGATCATGGCGTGGCCCACCGACAATTTCGCCTGGCTACGCGCTCCGGCCCGTCAACGAGGCACTGGCTGTGCGCTCCGAACCGTCAACGAGGCACGTGCGGGAACACGAGGGCCGCCGCGGCGGCCAGGGCGATCAAGCCCAGGTAGGCGAGGACGAGCCGGGTGTCCCTGAGATAGCACTTGCTCCTGGTGAGCCCGGCGCGGCGGGCCCGCCAGTATCCGGCGAACCCCAGGGCCGCGAAGCCGAGCACGGCCCAGGCTCCGAACAGCCAGGCGAGCAGGGCCACCGTCGCGTAGACGCACAGCTTCAGCGGATCGTACGGCTTGGCCTGCCCGCCCTCGGACGCCTGGGCCGCGAGGGCCTGCTCGTACGCGACCCCCGTCGGGCCTGTCTCCCCGTCGCCGGGCTCCCCGCGCGGGAGGCTCACGTGAACTCCAGCAGCGGGAGCCGTACGCCGGGGTCGGCCACGGCGACGGCGGACAGGCGCTGACTCGCGAGCGCCGGCCACGCCTGGACCGCGCAGAACGGCGCGCACTGGTCCTGGTCGGAGCGGGTGCCGACGTGGACGCAGCACTGGACCAGCCGCTCCTCCAGCATCGTGGACATGTCCATGAAGGGCTTGATCGTTATGCGCACGACCCGTTCGCCCAGCAGCCGGCGCAGCCGCTTCCTGCGGCCGGGCAGGGCCGATGACGCGAGCGTCAGCAGGGTGGTCAGCCCGAGGTCGCAGTTCTCGCAGATGTCGCGCCAGACCTTGCCGATCTCGGGGTGCGACAGCGACGACTGCTCCGACAGCAGGCCGAGCAGCGACTCCTGCACGGCCATGCGGAGCTGGCGGGGGATCTCCGCGTCGGCGATGCGGTTGGAGACGAGCCCGAGGTTCGCCTTGAGGCGGTCGTGCCCGATCAACGCCGTCAGCGAGCGCCACTGGTCGGCGTCATCCTTGATCATGTAGCCGACCGAGCAGCAGTGCGGATGCGAGCAGGGCAGGGCGGTCAGGTCACGCCAGGTGACGAGGCCGTCCGTCTGGGGGCCGAGGCGCTTGAGCACACCGGTGTGGGTGAGCCGCTCCATCGGGTCGATCACCCCGGACCGCCCCGACCCGAACTGCGGCTGGATCGACACGCCGCCGACGTACGGCGTCTCGAGGGCGAGGCGCACCACGTCGCCGATCTCGCCGTCGTTCACTCCGAGGGCGGCCGTCATGACGAGCGTGGTGAAGATCTCTCGCTCCGACAGGCGCCGCAGCGCCTCCGCCTTCTGCCGCCGCAGGTCACCGCCCCGGTGATGCCGGGACGCCTCGGCCGACACGCCGTCGTACTGCAGGTAGACCTCGACGCGCTCGCGGTGCTCGGTGAGCAGGTCGAGCAGGGCGTCGTCCCGGGCCACCAGGAGGCCGTTGGTGTTGATCAGGATGCGGGTGACGGGCCGGGCCGTCAGCTCGGCTAGCAGCTCGGGCAGGTCGGGGTGGAGGGTCGGCTCGCCGCCGCTGAGCATGAGCACGTCGAGACGGCCGTTCTCCCGGGCCAGCCGCTGGTCCACGTTGGCGAGCACCTCCCGGACCGGCACGATTCCCCGCAGGTCGGGCGAGGAGTCGGTGAAGCAGGTCGGGCAGCGGAGGTTGCACGCCTCCGCCACGTCCTCCAGGAGGATGCAGGTGTGCTGGGTCTGCATCTCCGGCAGTCCCCGCAGGTACGCCTCCGGGACCGGGTCGAAGTTCCCGGCGACGTCGGGCAGATGCGCTTTGGTGGGAGCGGTCCACTCCTCCAGGTAGGCGAGGATCTCCGGGTCCTCGTCGTAGAGGGTCCTGACCATGCCGTGGCTCCGGCAGCCGCGCTCCAGGTAGACCCGCCCGTCGCGGGCCGCGAGCCAGCCGGACAAGCGGGGCACCTCCGCCAGCGGGCGGTCCGGCCGCTCGTCGTGGCAGCGGGGGCAGAACGCGTTGACGTAGCGGAGGATGCGGTCACCCCGCAGGGGCATTCCCGTGCTCACAGGGCACCGTCCGTGTACAACGAGGGGTTGACGCCGGTGCAGAAGCCGGCGGTGAAAATCGTCATGAGCGCCCAGCCGATCATCAGGCCCAGCCCGAGCCCCCGCGACCAGGGCCTGCGCAGGAACAGCAGCAACGCTCCGCCGCCGAACGCGATCGCGGCGAGGATCAGGGATCCGCCGATGAGCGCGATGTTCTTGTTGTCGCTCGCGACTCCGTCCGCCGCCGCGAGGGTCGCGAGGAAGAGCACGAAGTTGATGACCACGTAGGCCACGATCCCCACGAACGTCATCGCGACGACCACGGCGGTCGAGTTCTGCGACGCAGGCGGTCCGTACGGCCCACCCGGGCCGTAGGGCGGCGGCGCACCCCACGGCGGCGGGCCACCCGGACCATGCGGCGGCGGGATGCCCGGCCCCTGAGGCGGTGGCGGCCCAGGGGGGCCGTATGAGGGCGGCGGACCACCCGGGCCGTACGACGGCGGTGGGCCGGTCGGCCCCTGGGGCGGTGGCGGGTTGGCCGGACCGTGCGGCGTGCCGGAAGGCGGCGGTACCGGCGGACGCCCGGAGGGATCGCCCTGCCGCGGATCACCCTGCGGCGGATCGCCGTGCGGCGGATCGTCCGGCGGCCTGGAAGGATCGCCGTGCCGCGGGTCGTCCGGCCGCTCGGGGGGCTCGGGGGGTGTGCTCATCTCTCCTCCTCGCCCGCAGGCGACAGCCGGGCGCCCAGTGACAGAGGTCGCCGCTCGCCCCGGCGGGGGAGCAGCCGATCGTAGTAGCCCTTGCGATATCCGATCCCGAGGCGGACGGCGAGGAGCGCGAGGCCCGGGACGAGGAACCACTGCGGGCGGGTCAGGTCGAGCCAGACCGTCTCGTTCGCCCTGGTGAACTCGACGAGGAACCGGAAGGCGGCGTACGCGCCCAGATACAGGGTGAACAGCTCTCCCGGCCGGTCGACCCGGCTCCGGGCCCACAGCAACGCACCGAAGGCGGCGAGCTGGAAGACGGTCTCGTACAGGTACGACGGGTGCATGGCCTGCCCGGTCACGCAACCGGGGCACTCCGGCACGGTGGCGGGTGCGTGGACACCCCAGGGAAGGCTCGTGGGACGGCCGGGGGCCTCCGTGAGGAAGCAGCCGACGCGGCCGACGGCCATGCCGAGCGCGACCGCGGGCGCGAACAGGTCGCCGGTGCGCTCCCGATAGCCGATCAGCCGTTTCGCGACCAGCACCCCGACATATGCGCCGGTCAGGCCACCGAGGATGCTCCGGGCGCCGAACATCCACGCCTCGACGAGGCCGGGGTTGAGCGCGAAGTCGAGATGCTCGGCCCACCCGGACAGCCGCATGCCTATCGCCCCGCCGACCAGCGCACCGGTGACGGCGACGAGGGACTCCTCCCGCAGGGCTCCCCGGCGCCGTGCTTCCAGGACGAACACCACGCTCGCGAGGATCACGCCGAGGCCCACGAAAAACGCGTGGGTCGGCACGGTCACCCCGCCGAAACGCAGTTCCTCAAGCACGACGCCACCCTAGCGGCGGCGCACGACGATTCCGATCGTCAATTCGTACGGCTTGCGCCCCTTCCATATGTGGATTCCGGTTCTATGCGGCGAGCGTTGACCGCCGAACTTCATCCACAGGAATCCCCTTGTCCACAGGAGTGTCGCGCGACCGCCGTCGCATGTCTCGTCCACGGGTAGCCTGCGCCTATGACCTCCTTGTGGAATCGCAGGTCAGTGGTAGTGATGGCGGCTCTCGTCGGGATGACCGGCTGCGGCGGGGCCGGCGACGCGGGCGCGTCCGCCACCGCCCGGACCCGGGTGTCCGCGACCGCCCCGGCTGCCCCGGCATCGGACTCGCCCATGCCCACCGCCTCCTCGGCCGCGCCGGTCACGTCCGCGCCCGTCACGCCCTCGGCCGCGCCGGTCTCGCCCACGCCCGAAACCGGGCCCACACCGAGCCCGAGCGGGCCGCCTCCCTTCTCCGCGAAGATCGAGACGGTGACCCGCGACGAGGTCCGGCACTCGTGGCGTCCGGGCTGCCCGGTCCCGCTGAGCGGGCTACGCAAGATCACGATGACCTACTGGGGCTTCGACGACAAGGCGCACACCGGCACGCTGGTGGTCAACAAGAAGGTGGCCGAAGACGTGGCCTCCGTCTTCGCGAAGCTCTACGAGCTTCGCTACCCCATCCGCCGGATGGAGCCCGTCGACGTCTACAAGGGCAGCGACTACGAATCCATCGAGGCCGACAACACCTCGGCCTTCAACTGCCGCAACGCCACCGGATCCGGCAGCTGGTCCAACCACGCGTACGGCCTCGCCGTGGACCTCAACCCCCGGGAGAACCCGTACGTCTACGCGAACGGCTCCAACGCCCACCGCAACGCGGACGCGTTCGTGGACCGGCCGCTCAAGAAGCCGGGCGTGATCAACAGCGGAGACCGCGTGGTGCGCGCCTTCGAGCGGATCGGCTGGGGCTGGGGCGGCTCGTGGTCGGGCGCCAAGGACTACCAGCACTTCTCCGTCAACGGCCGCTGAGACCGGTGCCGCGCAAGCCGCCCTGCGGGCCCCGCCCATCGCGTACGGCGCGGTGGGCGGGGCCCGCCGGTGACCCTGTGAGAGGCCGGCAGGGCTGAGCCGTAGTCCGCCGGGGAGCCCATGCCGGTGACGAGACGACCGGTTACGGCGTGACCGGCCTGCCGCCGAAGGTCACGACAAGATGGCCGTCCGAGGCGAAGGACCAGCCCATGGCGCCGGCGTAGGAGGAGCACCGGGACCCGTTCGAGCCGGACCAGAACTGGTTGGAGCTGTCGGCGTTACCGACGGTCTTGTCGTTGGACCCGCTGCCGCTGCGGCACGAGGTGTTGTTGCGGAACACCGAGGTGCCGGCGTCGAAGGAGAAGTTGCGCTCGACGTTGTCGATGCCGACGTTGTTCGAGATCGACATCGTGCCCGGATTGCTGTTGTAGGTGAACCCGTGGTGGCCGTTGCGGTAGGCGATGCTGCGCCGGACGATGTGGTTGACGGATATCTTGTCGCCGCCGAGCTTGTAGCCGTTACGGTCGCCGGCGCCGGCCTGACTGCCGTCGGTGAGGGTGCCGTTGTTGTAGGACAGGGAGTCCTCGATGGTCACCGGCCCGATGGCTCCGGTGTCCGTCTTGGTGTAGAGGTCCCAGCCGTCGTCGATGTTGTTGTGGGACACGTTGTAGCGGAAGACGTTGCCGGTGCCGGTGGTGAGCTTAGCGGCGAAGCCGTCGGCGTCCTCGCCGTCGGAGTCGGCGTTGTCGTGCGACTCCGCGCTGAGGATGAGGTTGTTGGACGGCCACTGGTCGCGGGGGGTGTCGGAGGCGATCCGCCCGAGCTGCAGCCCGGTGTCGCGATTGAACCGGGTCACCGTGCGTTCGATGACGTTGTTGCTGCCGCCGACGTAGATCCCGTTGTCGCCGGCCCGCTCGACGACGATGCCGTACACATGCCAGTACGAGCCGTTCACGACGAGTCCGCGGTTCGACGAGGACTCGCTCTGGGCCGAGAAGTTCAGCACCGGAGTCTCACCGGGGTAGGCGGACAGGGTCTTGCGGGCGTTCGACGTGCCGTTGTTGCCCGGTGCGATGGTGATCGTCTGCGCGAAGGCGTACCGCCCGCCGCGCAGGTAGATCGTCCCGCCGGGGGCGACGCGTGTGAGCGCCGACGTGAGGGTCGTCGGGTCGGACTGCGTCCCCGCCGCACCATCCCTGCCGTTCGGCGACACGTACACCGCACCACTCGACGGCGTCGTCGAGGGTGAGGGCGAGGGCGAGGGTGACCGCGTGGGGGTGGGTGAGGAAGGCGAGCGTGTCGGGGTGGGCGACGGGGTCGGCGACGAGGTGGTGGCAGAGCCGGTGCAGGTGACGCCGTTGAGCGTGAACGAGGCCGGCTTGGGGTTGGACCCCGACCACGAGCCGTTGAACCCGATGGACACGGACGCCCCGGCACCGATCGCGGCGTTGTAGTCCACGTTCGTGGCCGTGACGTTCTGCCCGCTCTGGCTGAAGGTGGCCGACCAGCCCGTGCCCACCTTCTGACCGCTGTCGGGGAAGGCGAATCCGAGCGTCCAGCCGTTGATCGCGTCGCCCAGGTTCTGGATCGTGACGGCGGCGGTGAACCCACCCGGCCAGTCGTTGGTCGTGTAGGTCACGGCGCACCCGGTGGCGGCCTGCGCCGTTCCGGCGGTGGCCACGCCGGCCAGAGCGACGACTCCGGCGAGGGCGCTGATCACCCCGGCACCCGTTGTGGTTCTGCTTCTCAAGACCGAACTCCTTGCAGGTCGCGCAGGGCCCCTGACCGAGGAATGACTCCCCGACCCCACAAGGGTTTTCGTGCACCTGAACTGGATTCACCCACAGGAACACCGCGCATCAAGCTACGACCCCGCCGATCGCCGGTCAACGCCGGGCCGCGGCGGCTTTCCGCCCAGGGCGCCCTCACTTGCGCAGGAATCGCTGGGAGACAGGAACGGGACTCCGGGACCGGCTGAAACGTTCAGGCGGGAATTCCGAGACGGCAATCGCCGGCGAACCCGGCGTTCATCGGGCCGCCGCCGAAAAGGTTGCCGCCCAGCCCGGACCTGCCGTCGCCAGACCGCACACCCCCTGACGGCGGCGCCCCTGCCGGTACCGACGCACCGGCAGGAAAGCGAGCCGAACCCGGCGAGAACGTGATCGGGGTTACAGCTACCACCACCCGCACCGGCGACGGCGCGAGAAGGAGAACAAGCTGATCACCTGCCCGCGCTCACGGGGCGCAGGAGGTGAGCTCCGGACGCGGGGGCGTGCCGGTCCGGGCGCCCAGGAAGAGGCTCGCGCAATCGGCCATGAAGCGCGGGTTCTCCTCGGGGACGAAGTGCCCGCTGTCGGGTGCCACCACCGTGCGCACGTCGTCGGCGACCTGGCGGAGCGAGTCCGCGACTCCCGGCCCGAAGGAGTACTGACCGCCGATCCCCAGCACCGGCATGGGCAGCCGCTTCGCCACGTTGGCCTTGTTGTTCTCCGCGTCCGCGGCGAACGCCCGGTAGTACTCGTACCCCGCGGTCCGCCTGGCCGGATCCGCGTAGGCCCGGTAGTACGACTCGCGATCCACCGCGTCCTTGCGGTAGCTGAAGTCGAACATCATCCCGAGGTAGGTGCTGACGTCGTCGTTGTCCATGATCCGCTCGGGGATCGGCGCGGGGGACATGTTGAACCGGAAGTGCCAGCTCACCCCGTAGAGCTCCTCGAGACCGAAGCCGGACAGCGGCGACTCGATCATGGCGAGCCGGGTCACCTCGCCGGGGAAGTCACGGGCCCAGGGGTAGGCGATCAGGACGCCGAGGTCGTGACCGACGATCGCCACCCGGTCGAATCCCAGCTGGCGCACGGCCTGGCGCACCCGTCGCGCGGTGGTGACCTTGTCGTAGCCGCCGGCCGGCACGGCCGAGTCGCCCAGCCCCGGCAGGTCCACGGCGATCACGGTGTGATCGCGGGCGAGCTCGGGCATCAGCGGGCGCCACATCAACCACGTCTGCGGCCAGCCGTGCAGGAGCACGACGGCCGGTCCGGACCCGCCGATGACGTAGTGAACGTCGCCGCCCTCCACGACGACCTTGCCGTGCCTGAACCCGGGGGCGAAACGCGCCGGGCCCTCCGCGGGCTCCTTGGCCGTCGCACTCGCGCCCGCACCGGCGGTCATGCCGAACACGGCGACCAGGGCGACGAACGCGCCGACGGTGGCCCGCCACAGTCTCCTGGTACGCGACCCCGCTCCCGGCGCCCGCCCGGCTGTTTCCTCCAGTGGCATATGTGTTTCCCTTTCCCGAGCACACGATCGCGGGGCGGCCGGCCTGTGTGGCCCACTGTTCGCGGAATCGGCCGCTCACCGACGAGCACGGCCATGACGAGAGCCGCGGGCACGCGGCTCTGCCGGCGTCAGATGATCGATTGCAGCCTGCACGACCTGAAGTCGCGCGGGCTTCTCCCGTCGTGCTCTCTGAGGGACAGGCCGTCGTGCTTTCTTGCGGAAAAGGAAGGAGCGGCCATCCCCGCACCGCGCACTCGATCGGCGGGGTCAGGCCCGGTTTCGTTCGCGCCCGGCAGCGATCCGTCGAATCCCCCGGGCGATCAGCCAGGTCTCCGCGGCGAACATCGGCAACGCGAGCAGCGGTCCGAGCAGGACCGCTTTATCCAGCGTGGATGACCCGCCACAGTCGAGTACGCCGCCTTGCTCGTAGAGGCCGCACTGGACGCCCCGGATCAGCCACATCGCCACGAGCCAATCCGCGATCCCGAGTGACATCAGTGCCACGGCGGCCGGCGGCACGAGATATACGGCGATGTTCTCTCTCGACGTGGTCGCCCGGACCGGAACGCGTTCACGATGCCGGCCCACCGGTTCCCGGATCACGACATCAGTCAATCAGGCACTTGTGCGGCGCCCGTGGAGAGATCGTGAAGAATTCCACCACCCGGCACCCGAGAGGAGCCGAGCAGGACGGCCGGTGGGCCGACACCGAAACGACAGAGGGAGGACAACGCCCGCTCCTCCGGCCGCAGGAAGCGGGCGTCTCTCCAGATATGACATCTCCTGATTCTCCGGATAAAGGGGAATCACGAGTGAGGGCTCACACGCTAACGGGCTTCGGACTCGACCTTCGGAAGGATCGCTTACCGGTTAATAACGATCGGCCTACGACCCCGTCACGTACGACCGGTCCGCAGCGGCGACCATCAGAGCAACGGGGCGGCGGACCGCACTCAACCCGCTGCGGCAAGATGGGTGCATGGCGGCGAAGGACGGCGACGGCTGGGCCCTGTGCGCGCTGGGACACCAGCACTGGGGGCTGTACGGCGCCGCCGGCCTGCTCACCGTGCACCACACCCTCGACGGCATGCCGTACGTGCTGATGCAGAAGCGGGCCTGGTGGAGTCATCACGGCGGGACGTGGGGGCTGCCGGGCGGCGCGTGCGACAGCCATGAGGACGCCATCACCGGCGCGCTGCGCGAGGCGCAGGAGGAGGCGGCGCTGGACGCCGAACTCGTCCGGGTGCGCGGGCTCTACGTCGACGACCACGGCGGCTGGTCGTTCCAGACGGTGATCGCCGAGGCCGGGGGGCTGCTCGACGCCGCGCCCGCCAACGGCGAGAGCGCCGACATGCGCTGGGTGGCGGCCGACGAGGTCGCGTCGAAGGAGCTTCATCCGGGCTTCGCCGACTCGTGGCCGAGGATCCGGCCCGCGCTGAGCCCGGTGGTCGTCGTCCTCGACGTGGCCAACATCGTCGGCGCGCGCGCCGAGCACGGCTGGTGGAACGACCGCGCCGGCGCCGCGAACCGCCTGCTCAACGAGCTGATCCCGCTCTGCGGGCAGGGCCTCGGCGAGATGCCGGAGGGCGTTCCCGCGCTGTCCCGGTGGTTCCCGCGCATGGTCGCGGTGCTCGAAGGGGCGGCGGCCGGCGCCGCCGACCCGGGGCCGGTGACCGGTGACCTGACGGTCGTGGTCGCCGGCGGCAGCGGGGACGACGCGATCGTGGACGCCGTGCGCGGCATGCGGCCATGGGAGACCGCCCTCGTCGTCACCGCCGACCGAGGGCTGCGCGAGCGGGTGACGGCCCTCGGCGCCCTGGTGGCCGGCCCGCGCTGGCTACTCAAGCAGCTCTAGGGTCCTTTATACCTTTCGTCCCATTCTGGGCAGAAAGAACCTTGTGAGCCTGCGCTACCGCCGACTGGCCGCCACCTGGACCGTGACCGTTCCGATCCTCGCCGTGGCGGTGCTCGCGCTGGCGTGGGGACGGAGCATCCCACCCGTCGTCGTGGTGATCGCCGCGCTCTTCCTCGCGAGTTCGGTGCTCGCGGCCGTGCACCACGCCGAAGTCATCGCCCATCGCGTGGGTGAGCCGTTCGGCTCGCTCGTGCTCGCCGTGGCGGTCACGGTGATCGAGGTGGCGCTGATCCTCAGCCTCACCGTGTCGGGCGGGCCGGCCGCGGCGTCGCTCGCCCGCGACACGGTGTTCGCCGCCGTGATGATCACCTGCAACGGGATCGCCGGCCTGTCGCTCCTGGTCGCGGCGCTGCGGCGGCGGGTGGCGGTGTTCAACGCGGAGGGCACGGGAGGCGCGCTCGCCACCGTCGCCACCCTGGCGACGCTGAGCCTCGTCCTGCCGACGTTCACCACCAGCAAGACCGGACCCGCCTTCTCCCCGGCCCAGCTCGCGTTCGCCGCGTTCGCCTCGCTCGCGTTGTACGGCCTGTTCGTGCTCACCCAGGCCGTACGGCACCGCGAGTACTTCCTGCCGGTCGAGCCCGGCGGCGATGCCGCGGACGGGCACGCCGGCCCGACGACCACGCGGGCGGCCACGGCCAGCCTGGCGTTGCTGCTGACCGCGCTCGTCGCGGTGGTCGGCCTGGCGAAGGTCGAGTCGCCCGCCATCGAGACGGCCGTACGCGCCGCCAGCCTGCCACAGGCGGTGGTGGGCGTCGTGATCGCGCTGCTGGTGCTGCTGCCGGAGACGCTCGCCGCCGTACGCGCGGCCCGGCGCGCGCGGGTCCAGGTCAGCCTGAATCTCGCCTTCGGCTCGGCGATGGCCAGCATCGGGCTCACCATCCCGACCATCGCCGCGGCGTCGCTGTGGGTGAAAGGCCCGCTGCTGCTCGGACTCGACGCGACGCACATCGTGCTGCTCGGGCTGACGATCGTCGTGGCGACGCTGACCGTGGTGCCCGGCCGGGCCACCGTCCTGCAGGGGGGCGTGCACCTCACGCTGCTCGCCGCCTTCCTGCTCCTCGCCGTGAGCCCGTGAGCCCGTGAGCCCGTGAGCCCGTACGCACCCGAGCCCCGAAAAGCCCGATGCGCGGAGATCGTCCGGCGCGTAGGGTGCGAAACGTGAAATGGCGACATTGACGCTCACCTGAACGGGCCCTCGCGGCCCGCCTGTACGCGTACGCGTTCCTGGAGGACTTCGTCGTCCTCTATCCGGTGTACGCCCTGCTGTTCGCCGAGAACGGGCTCTCCCCCGCCCAGATCTCCTCGCTGTTCGTGATCTGGTCCGTCACCGGCTTCGTGCTGGAGATCCCGTCCGGTGTGTGGGCCGACCTCGTCTCGCGGAGAGCGCTGCTCGCCGTCGCGCCCCTCCTGACGGGCACGGGGTACGCCCTGTGGACGCTCGCCCCCTCCTACTGGTCGTTCGCGCTGGGCTTCGTGCTGTGGGGCGCCGGCGGCTCCCTGCGTTCGGGCACGCTCCAGGCCCTGGTGTACGAGGAACTCGGCCGGTCGGGTGCGACCGGCCGCTTCCCGTCGCTAGCCGGACGGGCGGCCGCCCTCGGCACGACGGCGGTGATGGCCGCGACCGCGCTGGCGGGGCCCGTGCTCGCCGTGGGCGGCATGCGCGCGGCGGGCCTGGCCAGCGTGCTCGTGACGCTGCTCGGAGCCGCCGTGGGGCTGTCGTTCCCCGAGTCGCGCGGCGACCGCGACCGGTCGGGCGGCGCCGGTGGATACTTGGCCGTCCTGCGCGACGGCCTGGCCCAGGTGCGCGCGGGTCCCGCGGTCCGCCGCGCGATCGTGGTCCTGTCGGCGACGTCGGTCGCGGGGGCCATGGACGAGTACGTCCCCCTGCTCACGGAGGCGACGGGGGTGCCCACCGGGCGGGTTCCCCTGCTCGTCCTGCTGGTGAGCGCGGGCGGCATGGTCGGCGGGTGGTTCGCCGGGCGGGGGCGGGGCGTCCTCGCGCCGGCCCTGGTGACCGCCGCCGTCTGCATGGCGGCCGGCGCCGTCGGAGCGTCCGCGGGCCGACCGGAGGCGCTCACGCTGGTGGCCGTGGCCTTCGGCCTGTTCCAGTGGGCGACGGCGGCACTGGAGGCGAGGCTGCAGGAGGGGATCTCGGACGGCGCGCGGGCCACGGTCACGTCGATGGCCGGGGTCGGCACCGAGATCGTCGCCCTGACGGTCTACGGCGGTTACGCGGCCGGGTCGGCGTGGACCGGCCCCGGACCGCTGTTCGCCGTCGCGGCGGCGCCGTACCTGGTGATCGCCCTCGCCGTACGCCGGAGACGGCCGTGACCGGCGTGAGAGGCCGGAGCCCCTCACGCCGGTCAGACGGTCGTCAGCCGCGGGTCCACTTCTGGTTGGCCCCGCCGGTGCAGTCCCACAGTTGGAGGCGTGCGCCATTGGCCGGGTTCACGTCCGCGATGTCCACGCATCGGTTCGCGGGGATGTTGACGAGGTCGCCGGCCGGGCTGAGCGTGAAGCGCTGGGCGCCGGTGCCGTTGCACGTGTAGAGCTGGATCGGCGTGCCGTTGGCGGTGCCGGCCGCCGCGGCGTCCATGCACTTGCCCATCGCGCGGACCGTGCCGTCGCCGTTGATCGTCCACTGCTGGGCGGCGGTGCCGTTGCAGTCGTACATCTGCAGCCGGGCGCCGTCCACGGGGTTGGCGCCCGGGATGTCGACGCAGCGGCCGTTCAGGCTGGACTTCAGCGCGCTCCCGGTCCCGCCTCCCCCGTCGCTGGTCCACGCGGAGACGCGGACCCAGTCGACCAGCATGGTCTGCGGGAACGACGTGGTGGAGTCGGGGTTGCCCGGCCAGTTGCCGCCGACCGCGACGTTCAGGATCATGAAGAACGGGTGGTCGAACACCCACTGGTTGCCGCGGATGTCGGCCGGCGTGACGCGGAAGTACTCCGAGCCGTCGAGGTACCAGACGATGAGGTTCGGCGACCAGTCGACCCGGTAGGTGTGGAAGGCGTCGCCGAGCGGCGCGCCGATCGTCCGGTTACCGCCCACGCCGCCGCCGCCGGAGTAACCGGGGCCGTGCACGGTGCCGTAGACGGTGTTGGGCGCCTTGCCGACGTTCTCCATGATGTCGATCTCGCCGGTGTTCGGCCAGTTGCCGCCGCCGAGCATCCAGAAGGCCGGCCAGATGCCCTGTCCCTTGGGAATCTTGATGCTCGCCTCGAAGCGGCCGTACGCCTGGCTGAACTTGTCGGCGGTCAGGATGCGGCCCGAGGTGTACTGACAGGTGCCGTAGTGGCACTGGTAGTTGGACGGGTTCTCCCGCCGGGCGGTGATGGCCAGGTGTCCCTGCCCGTCGTGGTACACGTTGCGGGTGGAGTTCGTGTAGTACTGCAACTCGTTGTTGCCCCAGCCGCTGCCGCCCACGTCGAACTTCCACTTGGCGCCGTCGATCGGCGTTCCCGCCGCGGCGTTGAACTCGTCCGACCAGGTGACGGGGCCGATGGCGGCCTCGGCGCGGTCGGCGCCCGCGCCGGCCACCAGACCGCCGGTCAGGCTGACGACCATGGCCGCGGCCATGATGAGGAGCCGGGGTTTGCGCATGGAGATCTCCGGTTGGTGGGGGGATGCCAGCAGGATCTCCGGCCCGCGCCGCCCGCAGGCCTGGGGGCGCCGCGTGCCGGTGTCCAGCGCTTCACGCAAGCTTTGAAGCTTGAATTAAGATGCAACACCCTTGCCACATGGGGTGTCAATAGGACGGTTTCTTTTTGACTACCTGGTGTCAGCCCAATCCGGGGACGTGCCGGCGCGGCCGTACGCCGGACTGCCGTACGGGGAGGCGGTAGGTCTCGCCGCGCATGAGGTAGTGGACCAGGTGCGACAGCCCGGCGTCCCGGACGTGCTGCTGGAAGTCCCTCAGTGGGGAGGCGAACGCCGCGTAGTCGTCGTAGTGGACGGGCAGGGCCGACTCCGGCTGCATCAGCCTGAGCCACTCCACCCCCTGCGCGCCGTCCATGGTCACCGTGAGGCCGAGGATCCGCGTGCCGCCGAGGTGGACGATGCCGACGTCGATGTCCGGGAAGCGGCGCGGGATCTCCGACAGGCAGTCGTCCATGATCGTGTCGCCGCTGATGTGCAGGCGCAGGTCCACCTCGCCGGCGTGGGCGAAGTCGAGCACGCTCCCCATCACCGGCGGCATCAGCGAGTTCGCCGGGCCCGGCGCGTGTCGCGCGGGCGTGGCCGTCACCGTGAGCGTGCCGTCCCCGTGGCGCTCGTGGTGGTACTCCCACGACTCCAGTCCGACGGCGTGGTAGAACCCCTGGCGGCGGAGCCGGGCCGCCGCATGGCGGGTGGTGACGATCGGCAGGTCCTTGTCGAGGCCGTTCCTGGCGATCCTGTCCCAGTGGTCGCCGTGCATGTGCGACAGCACGACCAGGTCCAGCGGCGGAAGCTCCGTGACCTTCATCGCGGGCTCGGTGCGGCGGCGGGTGCTCAGCCCCCAGCCGAGATGGGCCCGCTGCCCCTGGTGCAGGAAGTTCGGATCCGTCAGCAGGGTGAACCCGTGAGAACGGATGATCATGGTGGCGTTTCCCACGAAGAACACGGTCGCGTCCGCTGGATCGGGCATGACGCCTCCCCTCTCCCAGACCTTCAGGCTACGTAAACCACCACAAATCACCCGAAAGCGGGGGGTGGTTACCCACGGACGAGCGAGAACCCGAGCTGGGAGTACAGCTCCAGCAGATCGAAATAGTCCCGGTGGGCGATGACGAGCCCGTCCTTCGCGTGGCACGCCCCACAGCCGCGGACCGTGATCCGCCGGCCGCTCGCACTCGCGACACCGCCGTCGGGCAACGGGAAGGGCCCGGTGTGCGTGCCCGTCATCGTCCACTCGCTGAAACCCGGATCGGCGCACTCCACCCTGTTCCAGACCGTCATGGCCATGTCGGTGAAGCCCTTGAACAGGTTCTCCCAGTATCGGACGATCTGCTCGCGCCCCACGTTGTCTCCGAGCGGGGTGGACAGGACGGCGTCGTCGTCGTAGCACGCCGACAGCCGATCCAGGTCATGACCGTTCACCGCGTTCAGCACGCGGTCCGCGAGCTGCCGGCCGTCAGGCATGCGGATCACCCCCCAGGGCGTACACCCACGGTAGCGCCGCCACGGCAAAGGACGTCCGCAGGAGACGCAACACCGCAGGATGCAACGCGCGCAACGGCTGGGTGCTCAACCTCGCGGCGATCCCGAAGGAGTGAGCGCGCGGGACTCCGGCGCGCCCGGGCTCCGTCCGGCGTCCGCCCGGTCACGCGGGCCGTACGGCGCGGGCCAGGGTGACCGCGCCCGCCGCGCCGGCGGCCGTGGCCAGCGCGAGCCACCAGGCGGTCGTCCCCATCGCCTCCGGCACCGGCGGGTCGGCCAGGGAGAGGAACACCGTGCCGAACACGGCCACGCCGCTGAGCTGGCCCAGCTGCATGGCCGTGGTGAGCAGGCCGCTCGCGTCGGCGGCGCGGGCCGGCGGCACGTGGACCAGGGCGTGGGTGAGCAGGCTGATGGAGACGCCCAGGCCCGCGCCGTACACCAGCAACGCGGCCCACATCACGGGGCCGCCGGTCGCCGAGACGGCCAGGCCCGACGTGCCGAGAACGCCGAGCGCCAGCCCGGCCGGCGGCAGCAGATGGTGGATCCGCCCCGGCAGCCTGCGCCAGTAGAAGCTGCCCAGACCGAACGCCACCGCCATGGGCAGGAACGTGAGCCCGGCCCGCAGCGGGCTCTCCCCGAGGCCGCTCTGCAGGTGCACGGCGAAGGTGAACAGGAACCCGCCGTAGGCGACCATCAGCGCGATCAGCGTCGTCAGGCCCGAGGGCATGCCGGTCGCGCGCAGCACGTCCAGGTTCAGCAGCGGGTCGCCGCCCCGGGCCGCCGTACGGCGCTGGGACACGACGAACACGGCGGCGAGCGCGATTCCCGCGACGATCGACGCGTACGTCCACCACGGCCAGCCGGCCTCCCGGCCCAGCACGAGCGGCAGCACGACCAGGAGCATGGCGGGCAGCACGAGCGCGAGACCCCGCAGGTCGAGGCGGCGCCACCCGCGCGGCCGGCCCGCCGGCGCGTCCGACCGCGCGTCCGACCGCGCATCCGGCGGGGCGTCCGAAGGCACCAGCCGGGGCACCGCGACCGTCAGCAGGACGCCCACGGGGACGTTCACGAGGAACACCGGCCGCCATCCGGCGCCGGCCAGGTCGGCGCTCACCAGCACCCCGCCCAGCGCCAGCCCGGCGACCGAGCCGGCCGACAGCACCGCGGCGTACGCGCTGAGCGCCGTGGCCCTGGCCCTGCCGTCGAACCGGGTCTGGATCACGCTGATTATCTGCGGGACCATGACCGCCGCCGCGGCGCCCTGGACGAACCTGAAGGCGATCAGCGTCCCGATGCCCGGCGCGAGCCCGCACAGCAGCGAGCCCGCGGTGAAGCCGGCGACCCCGATCACGTACATGCGGCGCCTGCCGTACAGCTCGCCGAGCCGGGCACCGGTGATCAGCAGGGCCGCGTACGCGACGATGTAACCGCCGACGACCAGTTGCAGGGCGGCTCCGGACGCCCCCAGGTCGGCGCCGATCCGGGGGATCGCCACGTTGACGATGTAGAGGTCGAGCAGCCCCATGAACTGGCCGGTGAGCAGCACCGCCAGCATCGGCCAGGGCCGTACGGCACGCACCGGGGCAGGGTGGACGGTATGGCTGGTTGTCACTGTCTGTCCTTCCGCAGTGGGGGTTCGCCGGTACCTACCGCCGCCGGGCGGAGAACTCATCGATGAGTTCCGCCGGGCGCGGCGGTAGATACCGGTGACGGCGACGCGACGCGGGAGAGCACATGTGGAGTGACGAGGAGTTCGAGCGGATCACCGGGCCGCACCGGCGTGAGCTGATGACGCACTGCTACCGGATGCTGGGCTCGGTGCACGACGCGGAGGACCTGCTGCAGGAGGTCATGCTGCGGGCGTGGCGGGCGTCGGGCGACTACGACGGGCGGCGGGCCTCCCCGCGCACCTGGCTCTACCGCATCGCGACCAACGCCTGCCTCACGGCACTGGAACAGCGCGGCCGCCGGGCCCTGCCCTCGGGCCTCACCGGTCCCGGCGACGACCCGGAGGCCGGGCCGCAGCGGCGGCTGCCGGAGGTGACCTGGCTGGAGCCCATCCCCGACGCGCTGGTGGACCCCGCCGCGATCGTCGCGTCCCGGGGTGGGATCCGGCTGGCGTTCGTCGCCGCCCTGCAGCACCTGCCGCCGCGGCAGCGGGCGGTGCTCATCCTGCGCGAGGTGCTGGCGTGGCGGGCGAGCGAGGTCGCCGACCTGCTGGAGACCTCGGTCCCCGCCGTCAACAGCGCGCTGCAACGTGCCCGCGCCCAGCTCGGCAAGGTGGCCCCGGCGGAGGACGACCTCCTCGAACCGGACGACCCCGCCTGCCGCGAGCTGCTCGACGCGTACGTCGCGGCGTTCGAGAAGGCCGACGTCGACGCCCTGGAGCGGCTGCTGCGTGCGGACGCCGTGCTGGAGATGCCGCCGTTCCTGTCGTGGTTCTCCGGCCGGGAGGCCTTCGGCCGCTTCATCCGCTGGGTCTGCGCCCGGCGCGGCCCCTGGCGGATGGTGCCGGCGCGGGCCAACGGTCAGGCCGCACTCGCCGCCTACGCCGACGGCGGCGACGGCGTCCTGCGGGCCCACTCACTCCAGGTCCTCACGATCGGCGAGGACGGCATCGCGCGGAACGTCGTGTTCGGGAGTCCCGGCCTGTTCACCGTCTTCGGGCTCCCGGCCAGGCTCTAACCGAGGAAGGCCAGCACCTCGCGGATGAAGGCGTCGGGGGCGTTCTCGTGCACCAGGTGCCCGGCCGGGATCGTGACGTGCGCGGCGCCGGGGACGCGGCGGGCCATCTCGGCGACCCGATCCTGGGGGATGTGGCTGTCCGGCCCGCCGCCGATCACGAGCGTGCGCGCGGTGATCCGGCCCAGCCGCTCCAGCCACGCCGGGTCGGGCCGGTCGATCTCGGGCCTGATCGCCGTGACCATCGCCCAGTCGAACGGCAGGGGCCCCTCCGGGCGTACGAGCGGGGGCGGCTCACGCGGCACGGGGATCGGGACGTCCTCCAGGATCAGCGTCCGCACCCGGTCCGGCCGCTCGGCGGCGAGCAGGTAGGCCACGAGGCCGCCCATCGAGTGCCCGATCACGTCCACCGTCCCCAGCGACAGCGCGTCGAGGAAGGCGAGGACGTCGTCGCGCATGAGTTCAAGCCCGTAGGTCCCCGGCCGTTCGCTGGCGCCGTGGCCGCGCAGGTCGAGGGCGTACACGTGCCGGTGGGCGGCCAGAGCCGGCGCGACGCCCGCCCAGTCGGCCATGCCCTCGCCCAGCCCGTGCAGCAGGACCAGCGGCACGCCGCCCTCCGGCCCGTACGTCCGGTACGCGATGCGAACGCCGTTCGCCTGAACCGACGCATGATCCGTCACATCGTCACGATAGCCACCGAAAACCCCTATGGGAGCATCAGGCACTCCAAGTAGCATGACGCCGAAAACGGGATCACCGTTGATCACGGATACGGCCGATCCCGCATGCCGGGTGGCCGGAGGGCTGCTCGTACGCGGGAGGTCGGGTGTCCGCACTGCGGCGCGAATTCTGGGCGCCGGTCGCGCTCTCCTATGTCACCTTCATCCTGGTCGGTCTCAGCTCCGGCGTCGGCGGGGTGCTGCTGCCGGCGCAGATGGACGACTACGGCCTCGACAAGGCCACGATCGGCACCCAGTTCTTCGCCTTCTCCGCCGGGTTCATGCTGTCCGGCTCGACCGCGGGCCCGCTGATCCATCGCCTCGGGATCCGGGCCTCGCTCATCCTCGGCGGCGGCACGTTCGCGCTGGCCGGTCTCTTCACGGCCGTGCGCCCGCCGTTCCTGGCCTTCCTGGTGGCCCAGATCGTGGCCGGGTACGGCACGGGCATCTTCGAATCGGTGCTGAACGCCTACCTCACCGACCTGCCCGGGGCGACGACGCTGCTCAACCGCCTGCACGCGTTCTTCGGCGTCGGCGCGCTGCTCGGGCCGCTGCTGGCCACCGGGATCCTGACCTTCCTGCCCTGGACGGCCGTGTGGCTGGTCCTGGCCCTGGTCTGCCTGCCGCTGCTGATCGGCTTCTATCTGACCCTGCCCGCCCGGGAGGCCCCGCCGCCGGCGGCGCCCGCGGGGGAACACGCCGTGCCCGCGACCGGCGGGCTGCTGGCCACCGCCTCGCGGCAGCCCGCCGTCGTGCTGGGCGCGGTGTTCCTCGCCGTGTACGTCGGCCTCGAGATCAGCGTGGGCAACTGGGGGTTCAGCTTCCTGGTCGACGAGCACGGGCAGAGCGACCTGCTGGCCGGCTACACCGTCTCCGGTTACTGGCTCGGGCTCACCCTGGGCCGCTTCCTGATCAGCCCGATCGCCACCAGGCTCGGCCTGACCGCGACCGGGATGACCTTCGTCTGCCTGGCCGGGGTCACCATCAGCACGGCGATGGCCTGGCTCGTGCCGGGCGCCGTAATGGCCAGCATCAGCTTCGTGCTGCTCGGCTTCTGGCTCGGGCCGGTCTTCCCCACCACGATGGCCGTGGCGCCGCGGCTCACCGTGGCCCGGCTGGTGCCCACCGCCATCGGGCTGATCAACGGGGTGTCGGTGGTCGGCGGCGCGGTGTTCCCCTGGCTCGCCGGGGCGATCGCCCAGGGGGTCGGCGCCTGGACGCTGCCGCCCTTCGCCCTGGTGCTGGCCGTGCTGCAGCTGGTCATCTGGTGGCTGGTGTCCACCCGCCTGACCCCGGCCCCCGCGCCGGCGGTCAGCGGCGTCCCCTCGCGGGATCAAGGGGCGATATAGGGTCGTCGGGGTGACGGTAAACGACACCCGGGGGAATCGAATGGACCGAGAGCTCACCCTGATGGCGGTGCACGCCCACCCCGACGACGAGGTGATCGGCACCGGCGGCATCCTCGCGAGATACACCGCCGAGGGCGTCCGTACGGTGCTGGTGACCTGCACCAACGGGGAGCAGGGGGACGGCCCCGGCGGGGTGAAGCCGGGCGAGCCCGGCCACGACGACGCCGCCGTCGCCGAGCGACGGCTGGCCGAGCTGAGCGAGTCGGTCGCCCACCTCGGCATCTCGCACTTGGAGCTGCTCGGCTACCGCGACTCCGGCATGGACGGCTGGGAGGGCAACGGTCACTCCGACGCGTTCGCCAACGTCCCGGTCGAGACGGCCGCCGCCCGGCTCGCCGAGCTGATGGAGCGCTACCGCCCGCAGGTGATCGTCACCTACGACGAGAACGGCAACTACGGGCACCCCGACCACATCCAGGCCCACCGCATCGCGGTCGCGGCGGCCGAGATGACCGGCATTCCCGACAAGCTCTACTACACCGCCGTGCCGCGCGAGGGCATCCGGCAGATGTTCGAGTTCATGCGGGCCAACGGCATGACGCCGGACGACTTCGAGCTTCCCGACGACTTCGGCACGCCCGACGAGCTCATCACCAGCGTCGTAGACGTCTCGCCGTACGTGGAGAACAAGCTGAAGGCCCTGCAGGCGCACGCGAGCCAGGGCGAGAACATCCCCTTCCTGAGGATGCCGCCGGAGACCACGCACCAGGTCTTCTCGCGCGAGTACTTCATCCGGAAGACCTGCCGGGTGGACGCGCCGGCCCACGAGGACGACCTGTTCGCCGGCCTGCGCGACTGAGCGGCTCAGCCCGGGACGCCCTCGCGCATGAGTGCGACGTAGCCCTCCTCCAGCGACGGCTGGACCGGGACCGCCGCCGGGTCCGGCCTGGCCTGACTGACCACGCGGTAGCGCGTGCCGTCGGGCCCGCCGACCGCCGACACGACCACGCCGGTGGCCGGGGGCGTCCCGCGGGTGACGACCTCCCACGTCGCGCCCTGGGCACGGTCGACGATGCCGGTCACCGGGCCGGTGAACACCACCCGGCCCGCCGCCATGACGGCGGCCTCCTGGCAGGTCTGCGCCACGTCCTCCACGATGTGGGTGCTCAGCAGCACGGTCCGGTGCCCCGCGATCTGGGCGAGGAGCGTACGGAAGCGGATGCGCTCCTCGGGGTCGAGCCCGGCCGTCGGCTCGTCCACGACGACCAGCGCGGGGTCGCCGAGCAGGGCCTGGGCGATGCCGACGCGCCGCCGCATGCCGCCGGAGAAGCCCTTGAGCCGTCGCCCCGCGACGTCGGCCAGCCCCACCATGTCGAGCAGCTCGCCGATCTGGCGGCGCCGGGCCGTGTCGTCGTCCAGGCCCTTGAGCAGCCCGATGTAGTCCAGGAACTCCTGGGTCGTGAGGTCGGGATAAAGGCCGAGGTCCTGCGGCAGGTAGCCCAGCCGCCGCTGCACGGCCAGCCGTCCCGCCCGCGTGGTGAGGTCGTGGCCGCCGACCAGCACCCGCCCGCCGGTCGGGGACAGCACCCCGGCCAGGATGCGCATCAGGGTGGTCTTGCCCGCGCCGTTCGTGCCCAGCAGGCCGAACATCCCTCCGGGGACCTCGAGATCGACGCCGCGCAGCGCCTCGACCCGTCCGAACCGCCTGCGCAGCCCGCTGATCATGATGTCCATGGTCTTCCTTCTCTTTCAGGACGACGTACGGCGGGTCATCAGGGGGCCCGCGAACGCGAGGGGCAGGGAGGCGAGCACGATCAGCAGGACGACGCTGAGCAGCGCCGCGCCGCCGCCCGGCTCGGGACGCAGGAACGAGAGCCAGCCGGAGTCGCCCGCGTAGAGGGCCTTTCCGCCGATGAGCCAGCTCGCCGGATAGTCGCCGATCGGCGTCAGCAGCGTGCCCGTCAAGGACGGCAGGTAGTTGGGGCCGAGCATGTTCCCCCAGAACCAGTAGCCCGCGAACAGCACCCGGAACAGCGGCGCCGAGATGACCAGCGGGCAGACGAGCGCGAAGGCCGCCACGAAGGCCAGGCCCGGCAGCAGCACCACGGCGAACGCCACGACCGCCCAGCCGAAGAGCGCGAGATCGCCCCGGTGGACGAACTCTCCGGCGGCGGCGACGAGGAGCACCAGCAGGCCGGGGACCGATGTCGCGGCGACGGACCCGGCGTACTTCCCGGCGACCAGCGCGCCCGTGCGGGCGGGCAGGCTGGCGAGCAGCGACGCGGCGCCGATCCGCTGGTCGCGGACCAGCCGGTCGGCCAGCACCATGCCGAACCCGATCGGCAGCAGCATGGAGAACAGCAGCGCCCATGAGGCCATGACCTCGGCGGCGCCCGTGCCGGCCGGCAGGTGACGCGGCCCCCGGTCGCCCTGCGCGACGGCGATCAGCACGGCCAGGCCGGCCGTGCTCACCCACAGGGACCGCTTGCGGATCTGCATGCGGAACTCGTACCGGCACACGGCGGACAAGCGCGACCTCATACCTCTTCCTCCGTCAGGAGCCGCTCCGGCCGGCGCAGCAGCAGGAGCGCGGTCGTGATGAACAGGACGCCGCAGGCCGCGAGCACGGCGCGGTTCGTTCCCCAGCCGTCGGCGACCCCCGCCCGGCTGGTCATGAACAGGAAGAACGGGCGCGACCAGGCGCCGGTGGCCAGCGCAGCGGCGAAGAGCTGCTGGCACAGCCACACCACGGCGACCGTCGTGGTGGCGAGCACGACGCTGCGGCCCAGGACGGCGACGATCAGGGCCAGGCCGGTGAGCCCGAGCAGCGGCGACGCCCAGACCAGGACCGACGCGAGGGGCGACTGCGGCCCGGTCCAGGCGCCGGTGAGCCGCAGCACGGTCGAGAAGAGCACCGACAGCACCGCGCCGATTCCCGCGACGACGCCGAGCCTGCGGCCGAGCGTGCCCGGATAGGCGGCCGGGAGCGCGAGCTGCAGTTCACGGCAGCGGTCCACGCTGACCACCGTGACCGCCGCCATCGCCGCGGCCAGGGGGACGAGCGCCTCGACACCCGACAGGAGCACTCCGTGCACGGACGGCGGGGGCGCGCCGAAACCGGCGCTCGCCACCGCGAGGGCGACGGTCACCAGCAGCGACGCCGGAGCGGCCAGACAGGCCGGCCATCCCGCGCGCCGGGCCTCGTACCGCCACAAGGACGTTGATTTCACGTGAGTGGGTACCGCGCGGGCCGGGACGGTTCACCAAAATCTTGTTCCGCTCAGAAACTCGTCCGCCGCTGAGGCAGGCGCGGCGACAGCAGCACCGCCACCGCGACGAGCGCGGCCGCGCCCATGAGGACACCGGCGCCGGGGGTGCACAACCCCTCGACCGCGGCCGCCACCGCCCGGTCGAGCGCGCCCGTCATGGCGAGCAGCCGGAGCAGCCACAGCGCCGTGGCCGCCCCCACGCCGACCGACGGCCGCCACAGCACCGACAGCGTGAAACTGAGCGCGGACAGCGGCACCAGCGGGCCGAACCACGCCGCCGCGAGACCGAGGAGTCCGGCGACCGGCTCCAGCGGCGCGAGCGCGAGCGTGACGAGCAGGCTCCCCGCGCCGATCACACCGAGCACCAGCGTGAGCCGGGCGAGCAGCACCACCCTGGGCGACGTGGGCGTCGCGGCGACCAGCTCGCCGACCGGCTCCCGGTCCGATCCGCACGCCCCCGCCACGGCGAGCGCCGCGGCGAGCGGGATCACGGCGGCGAGCACCTGCGGCGCCAGCCCCGCCGACGAGACCCGGGCGGCGACCACGCCGCCGACCACGAGCGCGGCCACGGACACCACCCAGACCGGCCACCTGACCAGGGTCCACTGACGGGTCAGCAGGCCGAGGGCCCGACGCCACGGCCGCCGCCCCACCTCGCCCGCGTACCTGGGCACCGTGTATTCGGGCACCGTGTATTCGGGCATGGGGTGCGGCCGGGCCGTCGCCGAAGGCCCGGCCGCACCGACGCGCTCCCGGATCGCGGCGAAGATCGACGGCGCGGGTGCGGCCACCGCGGCGGCCCGCCCGGCGACGGCCGAGCGAACCTTCCCCCACGACTCGGCCTCGGCGGCGCACTCGGCGCACGCCCGCACATGGGCCTCCACGGCCGCCGGGTCCGCGAGGACGCCGGCGGCGTAGTCGGGCAGCAGCTCGGTGGGATGGTTCATCGGCCGGCCTCCTCGACCTCGACGGGCAGGGCGCGGGCCAGCGCGGCCCGGGCGTTGAACAGGCGGCTCTTCACCGTCCCGGGCGGGACGCCCAGCACCTCGGCGATCTCCGCGTGGGACATCTCCGCGGCGAACGCGAGGTCGAGGACCTCGCGGTGCAGCGGGGCCAGTGTCCGCAGCGCCGCGGCGACCGCGGCCGTGTCCGCCCGCGCCAGCGCCACCGCCTGCGGCCCCGGCTCCGGCGACGGCACGCCGAGCGCGTCGTCGAGGGGCCGCGACGCCGGCAGGTGGCCGCGCATCCGCTTGAGCGCCTGGCGGCGGCAGATGCCGAACAGCCAGGTGCGCACCTGCGACCGCTCCTCGAACGCGCCCGCGCCGCGCCACACCGCGATGAACGTCTCCTGGAGCGCCTCCTCGGCCGGCCCGCGCTCGCCGAGGAGCCCTTCCGCGTATGCCAGCAGCGCCCGGGCGTGGCGGGCGTACAACTGCTCGAAGGCGTGCTCGTCACCCCTGGTGACCTGCCGCAACAGCTCCAGATCCGTCGAGTCCATCGTGATGGGTACTGTTCCGGACGCTTAGGTTCACGGCCAAATCGGGTGACTTGGGTCACAGAGACAAGGCGGGGACCGGCGAGAGGCGGCACAGGGAGAACTCGCACCGCCTGCGGTGACTGAAGTGTCCCTGGATCGGCGGCGGCACCGCCCTTACTCTTACGGCGAGAACAGAGGGGAGTATCCCTTCGCGACGGCCTCGTCATCGCGGCGTGAGAGCCCGGGGCCGCCGGTCCGGCCACAGGATGGGCGGGAGAGACCTCTGGTCAGCTTCGCGCTGCCCGGGAGGCCGTTCGTACCGAGTTCTTCGAAACCGTGGGCATGGGGGCGTCGATCGTGCCCGTCGCCGTCGCCGTGGTCGTCGTGGCCGCCGGTCTGACCGCTATCTGGGCGCCGTCGGCCAGGCGTCAGACCCGCGCGGTGCAGGTACTGAAGATCGTCCTGCGGATCCCCTCCCCCACGCGACGGTCTCAGGTGGAGACCCCGCCGAAGACCACGGACCTGGGCGAGTTGCCGCCGTTTCCCGGGCGGGAGAAGTGACGCGTCACGATTGCGACGGGCGAACCGGAGCCGACAGCGTACGCGTGAGCCAGCCGCTGACGAGCTCTCGCACCTGCGCGTCGATCGGCTCGCGCGCCTCACGCTTGTACGCGCGCAGCGACGGCGTCCCCGGCTGCCTGCGCAGGATGTGGCTGAGATCGGGGATCAGGTGGGTCTCGATCGGTCCCGGCACCAGCTCCGCCATGCGGGCGAGATCCCCGGGGTCGACCTGGAGGTCCTTGTCCCCCGTGACGGCCAGCACCGGCGCCTTGATCAGGGCGAGGTCGGCCGCCGGATCGTAGTCCAGGAATTCGCGGGTCCAGCGGGCGTTCACCCGGACTCCGCCGATCCGTGCGACGTCGGTCGTCGTACGGCGGATGCGCTCGTGGTTCTTGGTCACCTTGGTGACCAGGTCGGTGCCGGTGAGGCGCAGCACCGCGCGGACGAACGCCGGCATGGTCGGCGCGAGGCGCGCGGCCTGCCAGCGCAGCGTCTCGGCACCGATCTTGGCGGCGCCGGACAGCAGCACGACCGCCGCCACCGCGGTGTCGTGGGCGGCGAGGTTCGTCGCGATCAGCGCGCCCTCGCTGTGCCCCGCCAGCGCCACGCGGCCCGGGTCGATCTCCGGACGATCGCGGAGCGCGGCCAGCGCGGCCGCGGCGTCGTCCATGTTGTCGCGGAACCCGGCCGCCAGGAAGCCGCCGGTGCTGGCCCCCACCCCGCGCTTGTCGTAGCGGAGTGACGCGATCCCGGCGGCGGCCAGCGCCTCCGCCAGCTGACGGGTCACCCCGAGGGGAAGCCGCCGATGGTCGGAGTCACGGTTCACCGGTCCCGAGCCGGGGACAAGCAGCGCCGCCGGGAAGGGGCCGTCGCCGGCGGGAAGGGTCAGCGTGGCGGCGAGCCGCTCGCCGGCCGAGGTGAAGGTGAGGTCGATGTCGCGCATCGCGCCGGCCCGTCTCAGGCGCCGGTGAGGGCGGCGACCACGGCGCGGGGGTCGTCCACGCCCAGCAGCAGCGAGGCGTAGCCGTGCCCGTCGAGGTGGATCCGCACCGCCGGCTGACCGTTGCGCACGTCGACGAACTCCCTGCCCGCGCGGCTGTGCCAGGTGCCGAGCTTGCGGTGCCCGGGCAGGCCGAGGCCGGTGCGCACGCCCCGGGTCGCGCCGAGCGCATCGTCCACGATCTCGGTCGACCGCACCGCCGTCCGCGGGACACGCAGGTCGGCGCGCAGAGCGGCGGCCTTCTCGACGGCGGAGAGGCGGACTTCGATGGCGTCGGGGGTGATGGTCACGGTGCTCATGGCGTTCCTCGCAGTCGTACTGTGGTGAGGATGATTGTTCTCGATTGTGAGAATGATGTCAAATGTGAGAACGTGGGATCATGACGACGGCCGAGCTGCTGCTGCACCCCATCCGGCTGCGCATCGTCCAGGCGCTCCTGGGCGAGCGGACGCTGACGACGGCCGACCTTCGCGCGGAGCTCCCCGACGTGCCGCCGGCGACCCTCTACAGGCAGGTCGCGGCGCTGGTCGAGGGCGAGGTCCTGGAGGTCGCGGCCGAGCGCAAGGTGCGGGGCACCTTCGAACGGACCTACCGGCTGCGTACGGCCAACGCGAACGTCGGCGCCGAGGAGGCGGCCGGGCTGGGCGCTGAGGAGCATCGCCAGGCGTTCATGACGTTCGTCGCGCTCCTCCTGGCCGACTTCGACCGCTACCTCACCCGGGACGACATCGACCTCGGTCGCGACGGCGTGGGATTCCGGCAGGCGGCCATGTACCTCAGCGACGAGGAGTTCCAGGACTTCCTGCTGGACCTGCGACAGGTGCTCCTGGCCAGGCTCGCCAACCAGCCCGCACCGGGCCGCACCCGGCGCCTCCTGTCCACCATCGTGATGCCGGGCTGAGACAGCGGCCCCAAGTGCCCGTCAAGCACTCCACACGACACGATGGAGACCACGTCAAGACGGTCTCTCTAGCGTCGTCGGCGCAAGGACACGCCTGACGAACGAGGAGAGACACCACATGCGCAAGCTCACGCGAACGGGCGCGGTCGCGGCGATCGCCGCCGCCGCCGCACTCACGGTCCCCGTCGCCCCGGCCTTCGCCGAGGAGACCGTGGTCATGACGAACTCGACCTCCGTCCAGCCGGGGATGACGGTCTACGTGTCGAGGACCTGTCCGTCGACGAAGCCGTATCCGGTGACGACCCGGACCTCGTCCGTCGCCAAGGACACCTGGGACGGGGGTGAGCTGGACTACAAGGGCATCACCGTGAACGGACGCGAGGTGAAGGTGACGTTCTCCAACTCGCAGTCGAAGACGGACAAGTACGCCTCCGCCATCCTGGTGAAGATCGAGGTGCTCTGCTCCAACGTGCGGCACGAGCCCATGACCGGCTTCGAGTTCATGCAGAGCACGAGGATCCCGCCGGGCGGCGACGCCCTGCTCGTGGTGGCCTGCCCGCCCAGCCACCCGCACCTCAGCGGTGCCGACGGGCGGCGCCCCGCCAACGTCAGCATCACGTCGGTCCAGTCCGACGAACATTCGCAGGCGGTCTGGTTCCAGAACGACGACGCCATGCACGAGGGCTGGGCCGAACTCTGGGCCACATGCTCCGCCTAGCCGGCCGGGCCCCGCGTCCCAGGACCCGGCGTCTCAGGTTTCGGCGTTTCAGGACCCGGCGTGCAGGAGGCGCCGCCCCAGGGCTTCGGCGGCCTCGCGCAGTTCGCGTGATCCGACGATGCGGAAAGGCGCCCGGATCGCGGTGAGCTGCCGGACGTACCAGTCCGGCTCGTCCGTGCTGCCGACCAGGCGCGTGGTGGTCGCGTCGATCGGCTCGCGCCGGCCCAGGCTGCGCGGGATCCATTCGGCCACGGCCTCGGCGGGTGCGTCGACGACGACCTCCACCTGGTGCCGCCAGCCTGCCGACAGGTGGTCTTCCAGCATCTCCGCCGGATCGAGATCGGCCGGAGGGACGGCCGGGACGTCGAGAACCTCGACGTCCGTCACCTTGTCCACCCGCAGCACCCGGCGGGCGTTCTTCGTGTGCGACCAGCACAGGAGATACCACCGGCCGCGTCGCACGACGACGGCCCACGGATCGACCTCCATGATCCGCTCTTCCCCGGGACGGATGCGATATCCGAGCCGCAGCCGGTGCTGCCCGGCGCAGGCCTGGGCGAGGGCGGCGGTGGTCTCCGGGCCGGGCGTCCTGACCCCGGGCTCGGGGTGTCTCGCACTCAGGCTCCGCACCGCGGCGGCCGGCTCCGCGACCGCCTCGGGCAGCACCCGCAGGATCTTGCCGAGCGCGACACCCACGGGGTCGGCCGGATCCGCCGCGTCGTCGTGGTGGCCGTCCAGCACGGCCATCACCAGCCCGAGCGCCTCGGCCGGCGTGAACATCAGGGGAGGCAGCCGGAGCCCCCGGCCGACGCGGTATCCCCCGTACGGGCCTCGTTCGGACTCGATCGGGATGCCGGCCTCGCGCAGGATGCCGACGTAGCGCCGGGCCGCCCGCTCGGAGACACCCAGCCGGCCGGTCAGCCGTTCCGCGGTGATGCCGGGACTGTTCTGGATCAGTTCGAGGAGCAGGAGGGCCCGGGCGGTGGGGCTCTCGTCTCGTGTCATTCGGCAACCCGTCGGATTCCGGAAGGGGATCGTCCGGAAATGACCGTAGCCTGTCCGCCATGACCGAGAACATCCTTCGTGAGCCGCCGGTCGCGGGCGACGAGATCGACACGCTCATCGGGTCGCTGGACCGCCAGCGCCGGCTGTTCGCGTGGAAGTGCGGCGGGCTCGACGCGGCGGGCCTGCGGGCGACCGCCGCCGCGTCGTCCATGACCCTGGGAGGGCTGCTCAAGCACCTGGCCCTGGTGGAGGACGACATGTTCTCCCAGAAGCTGTTCGGGCGGCCGCCGTCGCCGCCGTGGGACACGGTGGACTTCGACGCCGACCCCGACTGGGAGTGGCGTACGGCCGCCGACGACGCGCCCGAGCGGTTGACGACGTTGTGGCAGGACGCGGTGGCCCGCTCCCGGGCCGGCGTACGGCAGGCACTGGCCGAGGGCGGCCTCGGACGGCTCGCGGCGTACACCAACTCACGCGGCGAGTCGCCCAGCCTGCGCCGCCTGCTGATCGACATGATCGAGGAGTACGCCCGCCACCTCGGGCACGCCGACCTCATCCGCGAGTCCGTCGACGGCCTGGTCGGAGAGGACCAGCCGGCGGAATGAGGCAGGACAGCACGGAACCGATCCCCGTCGACCGGCTCGTCGTCGTTCCCGCGAACGAGGCGTCGTGGGACGACCTGCAGGCGATCCTCGGCACGATCGACTGCCACTGCCAGCGCTACAAGATCTTCACCTATCAGTGGGGCTCGGTCTCCGCCGCGGAACGCGCCGCGCGCCTGCGCGAGCAGACCGCCTGCGGAACGCCCGCGGCCCGCTCGACCAGCGGTCTCGTCGCCTACCTCGGCGACGAGCCGGTGGGATGGTGCGCGGTCGAGCCCCGGACGGCCTATCCCCAGCTGACCCGCACCCGCGTGCCGTGGACCGGGCGGCAGGAGGACGAGACCGATGACAGCGTCTGGGCCGTGACCTGCTTCGTCACCCGCAGGGGCTTCCGCCGGCGCGGGGTGACGTACGCGCTCGCGCGCGCCACGATCGACTTCGCCCGCAGGCGGGGAGCCCGGGCCCTGGAGGCGTACCCCATGATCACCCGGCCGGGCGCCGAGATCACCTGGGGCGAGCTCCACGTCGGCAGCCGTGACGTCTTCCTGGACGCGGGGTTCACCGAGGTGAGCAGGCCGACGCTCAGGCGGGCCGTCGTGCGGATCGACTTCTGATCAGCGGATCGGTTCGCGCGGTCAGTCGGAGATCGCGATGCGCAGACGACGGAAGCCGCGCCCCTTGCTCTCGATCTTGGCGACCTTGATCCTGCCGATCCGCTTGGTCGAGGCGACGTGCGTGCCTCCGTCGGCCTGGGTGTCCAGGCCCACGATGTCGATGATCCGCACCTCGGGGATGCCCTCCGGCACGAGGTTCGTCGCGGTGCGGATGATGTCCGGGATCGCGAAGGCCTCCGCTCGCGGCAGCACCCGTACGTCGATCCGGCGGTCGGCGGCGATCTCGGCGTTGCAGGCGTCCTCGACCGCCTCTTTGAAGCCGGGCGGCACCTCGGGGAGGTTGAAGTCCATCCGCGCCGTCATCGGCTCCATGTTCCCGCCCGTGACCAGCGCCCCGTAGTCGCGGAACACGACGCCGCACAGCACGTGCAGCCCGGAGTGCGTGCGCATCAGAGCCGTGCGCCGCTCGTCGGCCACCGCCGCCCGTACGACCGTGCCGGCGGGCGGGATCGGGTCGTCCGGCGCCGGGACGAGGTAGAGGTCGTCGCCCTTGCGTATGCCCTCGATGCGGGTCTCGACGCCCTGCCACAGCAGCACGCCCTGGTCCGGCGGCTGTCCGCCGCCGCCCGGGTAGAAGGCCGAGCGGTCCAATACGATTCCGTCCGGCGTGGCCTCCAGCACGACCGCCTCGAAGGACCGCAGGTCCTGGTCGGTCAACTCCAGCCGCCGCGTCCGGCCGTGCAGATCGAACGTCACCTCACCAAGTCTAGATTCCGTAGGGCACCGGGGCCGACGCGGAAGCATGCCCGAACCACCAGGCGAAGACGATCCGTCGGCCATGAATTCGACTTATGCGTAACCGACTTCTGAAAGACTTTTGCGGGATCTTTCGGTTTCCACAGGTTCGCTCGCGCTGGAATGAGGACGAATGAGCGTTGTTCTCGCGCTGCTCGGGGTGCTCGCATCGATCGCCGGCATCGTGCAGACCATCGTCGTCATCATCGAACGGGCCGAACGCAGGCGACGAGAACCCGCGAGCGCCGGATCCGCCGGTCATCCCACCAGGGTCACGGAGGAGCCGGCGCCTCAACGTCCCCTCGCGACATCCCCTGCCGACCCTCCCTGGAATCCCGAGATCGTGGGCGCCGCATGGCGTTCCGCACTCGCCTATCTCCTGGGGTTCGCCGGCGGTCTGATCTTCCGCCGCAATCGCCGGCCGGACGTACGTTTCCACGCCATGCAATCGATCCTGATCGACCTCGTGGCCGTCATTTACTTCCCAATAAGTCTGATTGCAGCCGGTATTTACGCTTCGATACGGTATCCGGGACCCAACGCTCACATTCCCTCGGCCGATGTCGTCATGTGGACCTGGGCGGCGACGTCGGTGTTCGGCCCGCCCGCCCTGCATCTCCTGCTGGCCGTCCTGACACTGATCGGACGCAGGCCACGCATACCCCTGCTGTGGAAGGTCGCCGCGACCGTCACCGCCGCATGACGACGCGCCTGGTGGGCCAGCGTGCTCACGCGGGACAGGGGCGGGGACACCTGGCACGCCGCCTGTCAGAGGGCCCTGGACTCCCTGCCCCGAGGATGAGGTGTCGGCGCTCGGTCACCCGGCCGTTGCGCCGCGGTGCGCCGGCCGGTGGACGGTGAGCTCGCCGTACGGGCGCAGGATCGTGGCCAGGTCGCCCGGCTCGCCGCGCAGGGTGGCGTCGAGGAAGGCGGCGGTGGCCGCCGTGGTGACGGAAAGCCCCCCGGTGCGGCCCAGGGAACCGACGACGGACGGCACCGGCGGCATGTAGAGCGGCGCGTCGGCGAAGGTGAGATGTGCCGTGCCGGGCACGGTGATCCGGTAGCTCTCGGAGGTGCTGAGCGAGAGGACCCGCGTGAGCCGGGGGATGTACGCCGGGTTGTCGGCCGGATCGACGGGATGGGTGAGTGCGAGCACCGGCTGGTGATAGGGCCGGGGCGCGGGGTCGTGCGGGTAGCCGTCCAGGTTGATCACCGCCGCGAAACGGGAGTCCTGATGAGCGGCCTGCAGGGCCGCGCCTCCGCCGATGGAGTGCCCGGTCGCCGCGGCCCGTGCGGTGTCGAGCCGCCCGGTCAGCGGGCCGCGGATCTCGCCCCGGTCGACGCGGCCGAGCTGGGTGAGGACGAAACTGAGATCGGCGGCCCTGACCGCCGTCCAGCCGATCGCGAGCCTTCTGTCCTCCTCGTCGTCGCCGCTGGCCGCGACCCGCGTGCGGATCGTCCGCCCGTCGCGGAGCACGACCACGGCCGAGTCGTACGGATGGTCGAGGGCCGCGACGACGTAACCCCGGCCGGCCAGCTCCTCCGCCCAGGCCGTGTTCTGGGTGCGCACGCCGCCCAGCCCGGGAGAGAACAGCACGACCGGGAACCGTCCGGCCGCCACGGGCGCGTCGTGGACGGCGGCGGTGCGGGCCCGCTGCGCGTCGTCGAGCAGGAAGGCGGGCACGCCGACATAATCGGCCAAGCCATGGGCGACCGTACGCGCCTCCTGCTCCGTGCGGCCGAGATAGCGAGCGCGGGGACCGGTCGTGCCCCTGGGCGCGGGGTACCACAGCTGGACCACGACGGTGCGGTGGTCGCCGGGCTCGGCGGTCGCGGGCTCCGGGCGTGAGGCGTCGGTCCACTGCGTCACCGCGGTGCCCACCGCGTACGGACCGGACGGCTCGGGGAACACGGGCACCGGCACCGCCCAGGCGGCGGCCGCGCTCGCACCGGCCAGTCCGAGGCAGGCCACGACCACCGGCACGGCGAGCCACCGTCTCCTCCGCCGCACCGGACGTCCGGTGAGCAGCGGAGCCGCGAACGCGAGCGCGACCAGGGCACCGGCGAGTGCGGGCACCGTCTGCCAGCGCGGCCCGAGCACGGCCAGCGCGATCCCGGACGAAACGGCGACCGCCGCCGCGGCGAGCGCGACCGGCCGCCGGGCGCCGGGCGCCCACCACCGCGCCGACAGCATGCCGACGACACCCAGCAGAAGCAGGATCTCCAGGGGAGACATGCCGATCCCCCCGATGGTCTCGATCACGCGACCATCGTCGATCACGTACGCGATCCCGCGCGTCCCCCTGGAGTCTCCGCTTCTGTGCGACCGCGGTCGCATCGTCGTGACGCCGTTGCTGCCGGAGTCTGATCACCTCACCCGGCGTCGGCCCCGGGTGGCGCGCGCGGCGGCGCCTCGGCTGAAAGGCTCCGTCACTCGGCCGGGCCGCCCTCGACCGTGACCGCGTGGGTAGCCTGCACGGCCGGAAGCGTCCCCGGCTAAGCCGCCGGTCCGCAGAACACCTTGACGGCGATGCCCATGACCTCCGCGGTGGACGGGTTGCGGGTCGAGGGGTTGATCGACAACGTCATCGATCTGCCCGAGTCGGAGCGGAACGCGAACGTCAGGTATCCGATCAGCTCTCCGCTGTGTCCCCACACGATGCCGCACGGCAGCGCGTAGGCCTGCAACCCGAGCCCGTAGCCGAATCCGGCCCCCGTCTCCACCGTCGTCCGCATCGCCCGCAGGGACGCCGCGCTGATCAGTTTGCCGCCCAGCAGCGCCGACATGAACCGCTCCAGGTCGGCCGCGGTCGAGATCATCTCCCCGGCGGCCCAGTCGAGCGAGGGATTCATCCGCGTCGCGTCCACCAGCCCGCGCCACGTCGCGTCTACGAGCCCGGGCAGCGGCTCGTACCCCTTGGCGTGCGGCGACGGCAGCCCCGCCCGGTCGCCCGGCACCACCGTGTGACGCAGCCCCAGCGGGCGCAGGATGCGGCGCCGTACCTCCTCGCCGTACGGGCTGCCGGTCAGCTTCTCCACCAGCAGCCCGAGCACCACATAGTTGGTGTTGGAGTAGTGCCACCTCCCGTCGTCGGGGAGTTTCCCGGCGAAGGCCACCTTGAGCAGCTCGCGCGGCTGGTAGGAGCGGAACCGGGCGTCCCCGCGCCAGCGGTTGGTCGAGTATCCGGGCTCGCTCATGTAGTCGTACAGGTGGCTGGTGTGGTTGAGGAGCGCGCGCACCGTGATCCGCTCGCCGCCCGGCACCAGGCCGGGCAGGTGCCTGTCGATGGGGTCGTCGAGCCGCACCTCGCCCTCGTCGACGAGCTGGAGCACCACGGTCGCGACGAAGGTCTTGGTGACGCTGCCGATCCGGAAGTAGCCGTTGGGCGACGGCCGTCCCCCGCGCTCGACGTCGCGTACGCCCACGGCGCCCGACCAGGTGCGGCCGCCGCCGGAGATCCGCGCCAGGGCGGCCGTCGCCCCGCCGTCGCTCACGATCTTCTCCAGATCGGGGCGTACGTCCACGGGCTGCCCGCCCGCCGCAACGACCGCCGCCACCAGCACGTTCATCATCGTCTGCATCATGTGATCAACGCTAGGGAGATCGACTTGGCGGCAGAATGCGGTGCGCCGCCTGCTTCACCTGCGGAAAACCACAGCGGGTCAGGAGCCGAGGTAGCGCAGCACCGCCAGGACCCGGCGGCTGTAGCCGGTGATGTGCGACAGCGCGAGCTTGTCGAAAAGGGCGTTGACGTGCTTTTCCACCGCGCTCTGCGACACGTGCAGGGATTGGGCGATCGAGGCGTTGGTCAGGCCCTGGGCCATGAGCTCCAGCACCTCGCGCTCGCGGGCGGTGAGCCGCGCCAGCGGGTCGGTGTGGCTGGTCCGCGCGAGCAACTGGCGCACCACCTCCGGGTCGAAGGCCGTCCCGCCCGCGCCCACCCGGTCCAGCGCGTCCAGGAAGTCGCCGACCTCGGCCACGCGGTCCTTGAGCAGGTAGCCGACGCCGTCGATGCTGCCGCCCATCAGCTCGGTGGCGTACTTCTTCTCGACGTACTGCGACAGCACCAGCACCTTGACCTCCGGCCAGCGCCGCCGGATCTCCAGGGCGGCGCGCAGGCCCTCGTCGGTGTGGGTGGGCGGCATCCGTACGTCGACCACCACGGCTTCGGGCCGCTCGCCGGCCACCGCCTCCAGGAGCGCGCCGGCGTCGCCCACCGCGGCCAGGACGTCGTGGCCTTCCTCCTGCAGCAGCCGCACCAGGCCCTCGCGCAGCAGGGCGGAGTCTTCGGCCAGCATCACGCGCACGGCAGCTCCGCTTCGACCAGGGTGGGCCCGCCTGGCGGGCTGGTCACGGTGAACCGGCCGTCCAGCGCCGCCACCCGCCGAGCCAGCCCGGTCAGCCCGCCGCCGGTGGCGTCGGCTCCGCCGACGCCGTCGTCCCGCACTCGCACGACGACCATGGTGCCCTCCTGGCGTACCTCGATGGCGACCAGGGTGGCCCGGGAGTGCTTGGCGGCGTTCGTCACCGCCTCGCTGGCCACGAAGTAGGCGGCCGTCTCCACCGGCGCCGGTGGCCGCTCCGGCAGCTCGCAGGTCACCGTGACCGTGACCGCGGCCCGCTCGGCCACCCCGGCCAGCGCCTCCGCCAGCCCGTGCGCGTCGAGTCCCGACGGGTAGACCCGCCAGGCCACCTCGCGCAGCTCCACCAACGCCTGCCGGGCCTGCTCGTGGAGCTGTTCCAGCAGCTCGGGGCGGCCCCGGCGGGCGCGTCCCGCGAGCATGGACAGCGCCACCAGCCGCTGCTGCACCCCGTCGTGGAGGTCCCGCTCGATGCGCCGGCGTTCGGCGTCCACCGCCGCGACGACCCCGGCGCGGCTCTCGGTCAGTTCGGTGATCCGCCGCCGGAGCGCCTCGGTCGGGTCGGGAGCGAGCAGCCGTACGGCCAGCCGCCGCTCCAGCACGTCCACCCCCACCAGGCCGGACAGGTCCAGGAAGAGCAGGACGACGCCGGAGAGGAAGGCGTAGGCCAGCAGCGGCGGAGTGGGCAGCATGCCGTCCAGCGCCTCCCCCCGGCTCCACGACCAGCTCAGCCTGACCGCGAAGGTGACGCCGACCACCAGCAGCAGCACCACCAGGCCGCCCAGGAGGCCGACGGGCACCCGCGCGGCCAGGTAGCGAAGCTCGCCGTCGGCGTCGCGTCCCGGCAGGTCCAGGCGCAGCCGCCGCAGTTCCAGCCGGGTCAGCCGTGCGGCCGCGGCGCGTACGGCGGGCCGGCCGGCGAACGGGGCCGCCACCAGGACGAAGACCAGCCCCAGCAGGGCGGTGACCGCACCGGCGGCCACCGCCCCGACGAGCCGGAGCCCCCTAACCGTCCAGCGCATGCCGCCCCTTGCGCCGCTCGCTCAGCCGTACGCCCACGAAGACCAGCACGGCGAGCGCCACCGTGGCGACGACCACGTTGGTACCCATGCCGACGTAGGCCTCCACCAGCGACCAGTTCTCGCCCAGTGTCCAGCCGGCCAGCACGAAGACCGTGTTCCAGAGCAGGCTCCCGGCCGTGGTCAGGAGCGTGAAGACGCCCAGCGGCATGCGCTCCACTCCGGCGGGCACGGAGATGAGGCTGCGGAAGATCGGGATCATCCGGCCAAAGAACACCGTCTTACGCCCGTGCCGGAGAAACCAGGCCTCGGTCTTGGTGACGTCGGAGACCTTGAGCAGCGGGATCCGCGCGGCCAGCGCCAGCGTGCGCTCGCGGCCGAGCAGCGCGCCCACCCAGTACAGCGCCAGCGCCCCGGCCACCGACCCGGCCGTGGTCCACAGCAGGACGGCGAACAGGTTCATCTCTCCCCGCGAGGCGGTGAAACCGGCCAGCGGCAGGATCACCTCGCTGGGGAGGGGCGGGAAGAGGTTCTCCAGCGCGATCGCGATCGCGGCGCCCGGCGCGCCCAGGGTCTCCATGAGGTCGATCAGCCATTCCGTCATGCCCGGAAGCCTAGAAACGGCCAGCCTACGATCACCATGAGGCGCGTGGCCGTTCACGGGTGCGGAAAACCACAGTGCCGGCTTCCCGTGCGGGGTGGTGCGGACTCCAGCCGTACGAAACGTTCATCGCAGCCCGGGCCCCGGGAGCCGAAAACTTTTCGGCAGATCTGCCGGGTACGTCGAGGCAGGAGGGGTCTTGACGCTTCCGTGCCGCGCCTTGTAGGCCGCGACTTCTGTGAATTGACTGGTGGTTGTGGCTCTTGACGTACATCGAGCATCTTCCTATGGTCTGCATTACTTTCGTAACACCACCGAAACTTTCGGGCGTCCCTGTCGTTCGAAGATGGAGTCACCGTGGTCAACCGGAGCCGGCGCCCACGCCGGGCACGTCTTCTCGCGATCCCGCTGGCCGCGATAGGTCTGGTGCTCGGCATGACGCATCCGGCCCTGGCCGACAACCCGACTCCCACGGTCGTCGACTCCACCCGCAGCGGCGGGATGTCGGTCGGCCTCACCTTCGACGACGGCCCGAACCCTCCCGACACGCTGCGCCTGCTCGACGTGCTGCGTGAGCACCACGTGAAGGCGGTCTTCTGCCTCTGGGGTGATCACGTGCGGCAGCACCCGGAGGTCGTCCGGCGGATCGTCGCCGACGGGCACACGCTCTGCAACCACGGCATGCACCACGACGACATGGCGTCCTGGCCGGCGACGAAGATCCGCGCCGACCTGCTGGAGACGAGCGCCGCCATCCGCGCGGCGGTGCCGGGAGCGCGCATCCCGTACTTCCGGGCCCCGTACGGCAGTTGGGGGCAGACGCCGACCGTCGCGGCCGATCTCGGCATGCAGGCGCTGGGCTGGCGTCTCGCCATCGGGGACTGGGATCCGCCGGGCACCACAGAACTGATCCGCCGCCTGCGCGAGGGCATCACGCCGGGCGCGGTGGTCCTCATGCACGACGGCGGCGGGGACCGGAGGCAGACCGTCGAGGCGGTCGCCGCCGTCATTCCCGCGCTCCGGTCGGAGGGATGGCATCTGTCGCTGCCCGCCCGGCGGGGCTGACCTGACCGCAGTACCCATCAACCCCCCATTTCCATCCCGAGGAGTTCGTGTGCTTCGTTCCGCACTGTCCATCGGCCTCGTGAGCGCCACGGTCCTGCTCGGCGGGGCGGCTCTCACCGGATCGGCCTCGGCCGAACCCGGCGCCGCCCCTGCTGCCCAGTCCCAGCACACCCGTTATCCGGCGGACTCGCTGCGCGCCCTCGGAGACCGCGTCGGCCTGCGCATCGGCACCGCCGTGAACATGGACGAACTCGGCAGCAACGCCGAGTACACCCGGATCACGGCCGAGCAGTTCTCCAGCGTCACCGCCGAGAACGTGATGAAGTGGCAGCTCGTCGAGCCCAACCGCGGCACGTACGACTGGGCGGCGGCCGACCGGCTGGTCGACTTCGCGAAGAAGAACAAGCAACTGGTCCGCGGCCACACGCTGGTGTGGCACAGCCAGCTGCCCACCTGGCTCTCCTCCGACGGCTACACCACCACGCTGTCGAACGACGAGCTGAAGGCCCTGCTCAAGAAGCACGTCCAGGACCAGGCGAAGCACTTCAAGGGCGACATCTGGCAGTGGGACGTCGTCAACGAGGCCTTCAACGACGACGGGACGCCCCGCGAGACCATCTGGTACAAGGCGTGGGGCGGCCTGGGCTACATCGCCGACGCCTTCCGCTGGGCGCGCCAGGCCGATCCCAAGGCCCTGCTGTTCTACAACGACTACAACCTCGAGTTCACCGGGCCGAAGAGCAACGCGGTCTACGACTTCGTCAAGACCCTCAAGGCCCAGCGCGTGCCCATCGACGGCGTCGGCTTCCAGGGCCACCTGGACACGCAGTACGGCTTCCCGGACCTGCAGAACAACCTGCAGCGCTTCGCGGACCTCGGACTGAAGGTGGCCGAGACCGAGGTGGACGTCCGCACGTTCACCGAGGCCGCGCCGAACGTGAACACCCCGACCAACCCGCTGGCCGTGTACGCCCAGGAGAGCTACTGGTCCCGCGCGCTGAAGGCCTGCCTGGCGATCCGCGAGTGCATCTCGTTCACCCCGTGGGGCTTCGGCGACACCTACTCCTGGATCCCCGGCTGGTTCGACGACCCGCAGGAGGGTGCCGCCCTGCTGTATGACGCGGACCTGAAGCCCAAGTCGCAGTACTACGTGATCCAGCAGGACCTCGCCCTCGCCGCGGGCGCTCCGCGTCGTGCCGACGGGGGCCCGGGCCGTCCCTGACCCTTACTCGACAGGCACGGGGTCGCAGGCCGGCCCCGTACGTGACACGCACGGGGCCGCACGCCGCAGGGCGGCCCCGTGCGCCGTGTCCGGCAGCGGCCGAGACGGCTCGACGCCTGCGGCACCGGCAGGTCGAGGCGGTGTGCTACGCCGGGATCATCGCAGCGTCCTGCCGAAGTGCGCGGCCACCGTGTCGACGGCGACGGTGACCTGGGGTTCGGCGTCGTAGAAGTCGAACTGGGCGCCCTGGGTCCAGAGGATGTCCTTGGGGCCGGCCAGCCCGGCGTGGAAACGGTGTGCGCCGTCGGGGATCGCGGCGTCCTCGCTGTGCACGAGCAGGGTGGGCCGGGTGATCTGCGGGGCCAGCGCGATCGAGTCGTAGGTGAGCCAGTCCGGCCAGGCCATGATGGCGAAGCGGTTGGGCCAGGCGGGGATGCCGCCGCGGGCGGGGTTGAGGTAGAAGTCGATGTCGTACGGCATGGCGGCGCGAGGGTCGGAGCCGCTGACGACCGGCACGTACTCGACCTCGCCGGTCTCGTCGTAGCGCGACCGGGCCTCCCGACCGACCTTGATCTTATCGGCCACCGCCTCCGCGCCCCCGTAGGCGCTTTCGCAGATGGCGGCGTCGTGTAGCCACGGCGCCACGAGCGCCAGGGACTTCACGCGGGGGTCGTGGGCAGCGTTGCCGGCCATGTACATTGCCGCCGCGCAGATGCCCAGCGCCCCCAGCCGGTCGCCGTCCACCGCCGGATGTGCGGCCAGGAAACCGAGCGCGTGGTGGATGTCGCGGACCTTACGTGCGGGGTTCTCCACGTCCCGCGGCTCGCCGCCCGACTCGCCGAAGCCGGTGAAGTCGAACGACAGCGCCGCATACCCGCGCTCGGCCAGCCGCTGCGCGTAGCGGTCGGCCATCAGCTCCTTGACGCTCGTCCAGGTGCCCGCCACCACCACCCCAGGTGCTCGTTCCACCCCGTCGGGCAGGAACAGGTTGCCGACCAGGGTCATGCCGTCACTGTCAAAGGTGATCTTGTCCATGCGTACTCCGAAGTGCTGTGGTGATCAATCCGTCGCATGTGTCGAAGTGGTGGTCGGCGCGGAAGCCGCCCACGCCGCCGGCCACCGGCGCGGCTGCCACCACCTCCGCGATGGTGCGTGTTCTCACCGGATGCCGTCGCTCCAAGCCGTGGTCATCACGACGCTGGTGATGCGCCAGCCGTCGCCGGTGCGCATCAGGGTGAAGCGGTAGGTGCCGCCCAGCGTCCACACGCTGTCGTCGGGTTTGCGGTGGGTGGCCTGAAAGGAGGCGGTGCACACCGCGGTGTCACCGTCGAGGGTGACCAGGTGGTTGCCGAGCAGGTGCTGGGTGGCCTTGTAGTCGCCGAGCGCGCTCTGCCAGCCGTGGACGATCTGTGCCGGAGCGAGGGTCGCGGGCTCGCCGCCGTTGAGGCTGGTGTAGTCAAGGGTCACCTTGTCGGCGAACACTTCGGTCAGCCTGCTCCACTCCCGCTGGTCGGCGTGCCAGGCCATGCGGGTGCAGGCGTCGATGACGTCGAGTCGATCCATTCGTTCAGCATGTCCGCACAGGTCGCGGACGCGGGAGAGGGAGAGGTTGCATGCCCGGATGCAGGAACCTGCACCCGGGTTCACAGCCAGCCGCGCTGCTTGGCGAGGAGCGCGGCCTGGAAGCGGGTGGCGGCACCCAGCCGGGCCATCAGGTCGGCGACGTGCGCACGGAACTTGCGAACCGAGATGTGGAGCGAACGGGCTGCGGCCTCGTCGGTGTCGTGGTGGGTCAGGGCATGCAATACCTGCTGCTCGATGGGAGACAGGGGCAGGTCGTCCAGGTCGCGGGCGCGCTCCCACATACCGTCGAAGACGTCGGCGAGCATGGCCGCCACGCCGGGCTGACAGATCTGCAGCGCGCCGGCTTTCGCGTCGGCGGGGTCGGCCTGGACGAAGGCGGCCTGCCGGTTGACGACGGCCAGGTGGCGGATAGGTTCGGTGGTGATCCGGTGCAGGTCCCCCAGGACGTGCTGGTTGCGGGCGTGAGGCTCTTGGCCGGGGTCCTGCAGGGCGTGGACGGAGAAGATGGTACGGCTGCGCAGTCCACGGGCCAGCAACCGTATGAACGGTGTGTTGTCGTATTCGGGGGTGCTGTCGCGCGCGCGGATCCTCAGGCTGGCGAGCTCTTCCGGGTGGTCGGCCAGGAGAGCGCGGATGCGGCGGGTGACAGCCGGCCCGTCAGGCAGGTGTTCGATCATCTGCACGGGCCGGCCGCTGCGATGTTCCTCGGCCAGTTCGGTGAGCACGTCCCAGGCCAGGCTCAGTTCGGTGAGCTGGCGCCGGGTGTGCTCCAGGCGGCGCCGTACCAGCAGGTCGACCGCGACGGTAGGGGCGGCGGCGTTCAGCGTCTCGTCCACCAGGCCGAGGGCTCGTAATTCCGCGAGGGTCGGCAGCAGGGCGGGATCGAGGGGCGCACGCGGGTCGCGCAGCAGGTGGCGGTAGAGACGTTCCTGCTCGGCGGCCAGCCCAAGGCTTGTCAGGCTCGTCATCGCTTCCCTTTCTGTACTATATACACTGTATTGCGTACGGCGTTTGGTCGCAGGGGGTGTGATGCGCGATCTCCCGACGGTCGTCGCCCGGATGTGGGGCCGGGAGCCCGTGTCTCGCCGCGGCCCTCGGCGCGGCCTGACACTCCAGCGGATCACCGATGCCGCGATCGCGATCGCGGACGCGGAAGGTCTGGCCGGCGTGCGGATGAGCAGCGTGGCCGCCGGTCTCGGCGTCTCCACGATGGCGCTCTACGGCTACGTCACCAGCAAGGACGACCTGCTCACCGCGATGGTGGACGCGGCGGCGCCGGATCCGCCCGAGCAGGGCGATCTCTCCTGGCGCGGATACCTGTCCGCCTGGACCCGCGCCCACCGCGACTTCCTGGCGAGCCGTCCATGGCTGCTACAGGTCACGCCGCTCACCCCGCCCGTCGGCCCGCGCACCTTGCGTTGGCTGGATCGGTCGCTGACGGTGCTGACCGGCACCGGGCTGACGGCGGCGGAGGCCGTCAACATCACCACCACCCTGTCCGCCTACGCCGTCAGTGCCGCCACCCTCGTCACCGCCATGAGCGGAACGGTCGGCGAGGCGGGAAGCGAGGGCCTGGCCGGCTACACCGTGATGCTCACCCGACTGGTCGACGCCGACGGCTACCCGGGGCTGGCGGCGGCGCTCGAGTCCGGCGCGTTCGGCGTCGCACCGGAGTGGGTCGAGGACGCCGACTTCACCTTCGGCCTCACCCTGCTCCTCGACGGCATCGAGGCGCTCGTCGCTCGGCGGAGGCCTGAAGCATGATCGAGGTCAAGGGTGCCGCGTCAGCGCGGACGCTTGCGGGACTTGGGCTTGCCGGTGTGGTCCGTGCGTTCCAGCCACCATTCCGCGATCAGCAGGTTGACGACCCAGCTGAGCCATACGCCTGCGGAGCCGATCGCCTCGATCATCGCTTGCTGGTCGCCACCGTAGGCGCTGTCGAGCCGCGGAAGCTGGACGGCGAACAGCACCCCGGCCCACAGCCGGCTGGCCACGATGGACGTGGTCAGCGCGAAGCTGCGGATCATCCACCTACGGTGCTCGGGAAACCGGCGCTGCCGGGCCATCCGCCACCCGGCGAAACCGGTGAGCAGCCACACCACGCCCAGCATGGTGTTCCCGGTGTTCCCTCCGAAACCGGTGTGGCCGAACGGGGCGACCCCGAGAACGGCGATGCCGGCGGGGAACACACCGAGAAAGAAGTACGCCCGCCCCATCCAGCGGTGCGCCCTGAGGTGAGAGCGGCGGAACCAGGGCCACACCTGGAAGCACCCCGTCAACAGGGCCACCGTGCCGAAGACGATGTGCGCCACGAGCAGGGGGTAGAAAAATGGCGGTGAATCGGATAGCTCAACCCGTGATTGCGCCGGGTCGAAGGTGAGGTACGGCGGCACCGAGTACACCGCGAACGCGAGCATCACAATGAACAGCGGAATGATCCAGCCCAGCTGGCGTCGGTGCCGTGAACGCGGGGCCGGATGCGAAGGAGGCGTCCCCGTCCGGTCCTCGTCGGGCACCGGACCCGATCCCGTCAACGTCCTGGCCACAACAGGCCTCCTTATCGAAGTCGCGGCAGGCTCGCACCGCCCGCCCGTCGCGGCCAGCCTCGCGGGGGACACGAATCCGGAGCCAGAGTCGAACCGACTGCAGTCACCCGGGACACCTCCGGCGGAGAAGCGGAACCCGCCCGTGATGCACGGCCGGCACCGGGAACGAGAGGCCATCGCCCGGCTTCTTTCCGACGCGCGAGACGGACGCAGCGGGGCGCTGGTCCTGCGCGGCGAAGCGGGTATCGGCAAGAGTGCACTGCTGCGCCACGCCGCTGAGAGCGCGGCGACATCCGAGCCCATGAACGTGCTCGCGTGTGCCGGCGTCGAGTCCGAGGTCGAACACGCGTTCAGCGGGCTGCTCGGACTGTTGCGGCCGGTGCTCCATCACCTTGACGCGCTGCCCGGCGTCCAGGCCGAGGCGTTGCGCGGCGCGCTCGGCCTCACCGACTCCGCGGCCCAGGACTTCCCGGTCTCGGATTTCCTGGTCTCGGCGGCGGTGCTCACGCTGCTCGCGGAGGTGGCGGCGGCCCGCCCCCTGCTGGTCCTCGTCGACGACGTGCAGTGGCTGGACCACGCCTCCGCGGCCGCCCTGCTGTTCGCCGCTCGCCGGCTGGCCGACGAGCCTCTCGCGATGCTGCTCGCCGTACGCGACCCGGAACCGCTGCCGGTCAACACGGCCGGGCTGGCCGAACTCGTGCTGCGCGGACTGCCTCCGGAAGATGCCGCGCTGCTGCTGGAGGAGCACGGTTGGACGCTGCCTGTCCGCCAACGCGACGCCCTCTTCGCGGCCACCGGCGGCAACCCGCTCGCCCTGATCGAACTGGCCCGGCTCGACGAACCCGATCGCGCCATGCCCGACCTCGTCTTGACCGGAACCCTGCCCGTGAGCACCAGAGTGCGCGCGGCGTTCCTGCGCCAGGTCGAAGCCCTGTCGGCGGACAGCCGTATGGCGCTGCTGGTGGCGGCCGCCGAGGAAACCGGGGACGCCGGCACCGTTCTCGGGGCCGCCGCCCGGCTGGGCCTGCCGGCCGACGCCCTTGGCCCGGCCGAGCGATCGGGATTGGTCCAGCTCAATGGGATAAAGGTCGCTTTCCGGCACCCGCTGATCCGGTCCGCCGTCTACGCGGACGCGCCTTTCGGCCACCGCCGCGCCGCGCATCTGGCCATCGCCGCCTACCTGAGCGCGACCGGACGGGACGACCAGGCGATCTGGCACCGCGCCGTGGCCACGACCGCACCAGACGAGAAAATCGCCGCCACGCTGGAGCACAGCGCGGACGCCGCCCGGCGGCGCGGCGGCGCGGCGGCGGCGATCTCGGTCCTGCAGCATGCCGCGCGGCTCAGCGAATCGCCCGCCGACCGCCGCAGCAGGACGGTGACCGCCGCCTTCGTGGCGCTGGACGCGGGCCGGCCCGGCCTGGCCAGGACGCTCGTCGACCAAGTCATGGCCGAACCCGTGCCCGCCGTGACACTGGCCCAGCTCAACGGGATCATCGAGTTGTACGGCGGCGACCCCGCGATCGCCTACTCACACCTGATGCGGTGCGCCGAGCTCATGGCGTCCACTGATCCCGAGGAGGCCGCCTGGACCCTTCTGCTCGCGGCCGGATCCGCATTACACGCCGGCGACATGGAGGCGTCGGTGGTGGCGACCCGGCGCATCACCGGCCTGGACTGCTCACCGGCGACGCTCCGTGCCGCCGAAGGTCTCCTCGGCGGCTTCGAGGGCGTCGTCACCGGGGCCGAGCTGTGGGAACTGCCGGGCACCATGCCTCGAGGCCCAGGCGGAGGCGATGAGCGGCAGTGGATGTGGGCGACCGTGATCGGCTGGATGGGCCCCGACGACCGCCAGGCCCTGCGGCTCGTCGAAGCCACTGGCCGCCGGGTCCGCGCCGAGGGCTCTGCCGCGCTGCTGACCGAGGTGCTGTTCTACCAGGCCGACATCGAGTTCCGGCTCGGGCGCTGGGCGGAGGGGACCGCGCATGCGGAGGAAGGTCTCCGCTTCAGCTACGAGACCGGCCAGCGGGGCTGGACGGCCAACTTTCTCGCCCAGTCGGCGCGGTTCGCCGCCGTGCGCGGCGAGGCCGCGGACTGCCGCAGATACGCCCGACGGGCACTGGAGATCGCGTTCCCGCTGCGCGAGCGCCTCGCCGCCGCGACGGCGACCGGCGCGCTGGGGCTGCTGGCATTGGGGGAGGGCGCGTCGGCGGATGCGTTCCCAGAGCTGATGCGCCTGTTCGAGCGGGGTTCACCTCAATCCAACGACTTCGTCGCCCTCGCGATGCTCCCAGACCTGGTCGAGGCCGCCGTACACGCCGGGGACCCGGAGCCGGCCCGGCTGATCGTCGAGGCCATGGAACCTCGCACCGCCGGTATCCGCGGGCCGGTGGCCGAGAGCAGGAATCATCTCTCCCACGCGATGCTCTCGGACGACGCCCGCGCCGAGTGGCACTACCGGAGCGCGCTGGCGAGCAGTGGTCTCGATCAGCGCCTTTTCGACCGAGCCCGGATCGAACTCCTGTATGGCGAGTGGCTGCACCGCAACCACCGCAGGACCGAGGCCCGGGCGATGCTCAGGGCTGCGAGCGACACTTTCGAGGCGCTGGGGGCGAAGCCATGGGCACGGCGTGCCCTCGCCCGATTCCGTGCGGCCGGTGGCGCACGGCCCCGCCCGGGCCGGGCGGTCGCCGCCCTGCTCAGCCCACAGGAACTGGAAGTGGCAAGGCTCGCCGCGAGAGGGCTGAGCAACCGCGAGATCGGTGACCGGATGCACCTCAGCCCGCGGACGGTGGGCTCGCACCTGTACCGGGCGTTCCCCAAGCTCGGGATCTCCACACGCGCCGAACTCCGCGACCTCGACCTCGACTGACGATCGGGTCCGTGGACGCGCTCGACCCGGACCTCATCCAGCCGCCGGGCTATGGTTCAGTGGCTCTTCGCCCGGCTTGCAGTCAGCTCCGATTCGCATAGGTCAGTTCGGCTTTGGTGATGGCCGAGCCGTCGACGGTGAAGGCGTAGTAGGCGTCGAAGCCTCCCTGGCCGCCGGGGGCGAAGCGCACCAGGAGGCGCTGGTGACCGGGCCGGTTCTCGGCGACCCTGATGACGGTCAGGCTGCCGCCGATGACCTCGGCCCGGGCCCAGTCGCGGATCGCGGCACGCCCCTTGAAACGCCGCCCGACGTCGACGAGCTCCGCGTCGGCGGCGAATGCTCCCGCCAGCGCGTCGAGGTTCCGGCCGTTCAACGCGGTGACGTAGGTGCTCACCGGCGCGAGCAGTCCGTCCGTCCCTACTTGGAGGGTGTCCGCGCAGGCGGCAGGCGTCTTGGCGGGATCCTCGGCGGACAGTTCCCGCGCGACGGCCTTGATGTTCTCCTGCACGATGGTCGGGAGGTCTGCGACCGGTGGATAGCCGGGGTAGGCGCGATCCAGCTCGGCGATGATCGACCTCTGCTCGCCGGGGCTGATCGTCTTGCCCCCGGGTGAGTCCGGGGCGACAGCCGGCCGGACCAGACCGCGGAATACCTGGAGATACCGGCGCTGCTCGTCGATCAATGCGCGGGCCGGGCCTGCGGCACCGTGTCCCGGGTACATCATCCCGGCCCCGGAGAAGCGCCTACCGAGCTGATCGAGGATGTGGAGCCAGCCACAACTGGTCCCCTCGATCAGCGCGGGCGTCACCTTACCGGTCGCCAGGTCACCGGAGAAGAGGTCGCCGGTGTCGGGACGGTAGTAGACGCTCGCGATGTCGGACTCGCCGTGGGCGAACGTGGCGGTCTCGAAGCGGAGGCCGCCCGCCTGCAATGGTGCGCCGTCCTCGAAGGTCCGGTCTGCGTAGGTGAGCGTGGCGGGAAAGTCCGCGTTCGCCGAACGGGCCAGCGGGTAGAAGCCTCGATCGTCCTCCCGCATCGTCTTGTCGGTCGCCTTGGACGCGTAGATAGGGGCCTCGGGGAACGCCTCGTGGAAGGCGCCCGCCCCACCCACATGGTCGGGATGGGAGTGGGTGAGCAGGATGGCGGCGACCGGCTTGCCGGTCCTCTTGATTTCCGCCACCGCCTTCCGCGCATCGGTCGGCGTGCGCAGGGTGTCGATGAGGACCAAGCCCTCCGGCGCCTGGATCCAGTAGGTGTTGACCGAACCCGGGTTGGACGAGGCGAAGCGCCCCGGCTCGGCCCTTTGCGCGGGGGGCGCCGTGGTCGTGTCGGCAGGGGGCGCCGTGGTCGTGTCGTCGTTCGAACAGCCCGCCACCGACACGATCGCGCATGCGGCGGCGGAGCTTGCGACGAGAAGGTGTCGCAATCTCTGGTTCATCTGAAGCCTTGGTGGGTTGCGAGGGGGTTCAGCGGAAGTCGTCCGCGTGGGCCTGTGCCCACTGCTGGAAGGTGCGGGGCTCGCGGCCGGTGACCTCGCGGACGGTCGAACGGACGATCGACTCGTCGAGCGAGCCGTTCACGTAGAAGTCGAAGAACGCGTCCACGTACTCGACGGGCATGGTGGCGAGCAGGTCGGCGCGCGCCTCCTCGTTCGTCAGGCCCACGAACTCCAGATCGCGGCCGAGGACCTCGGCCAGCACGGCAACCTGGTCGGCGGGCCGCATCGCGACCGGACCGGTCGGCCGGAGGATCTCGCCCCGATACTCGTCCGACAGCAGCGCGCAGGTGGCAACGGCCCCGATATCGTGCGGGTCGACGCTCGCCGTGCGGACGTCCGGGAACGGGACCCGCACCCGGTCGCCGGACCGGAACTGCGGCAGCCAGCGCAGAGCGTTGGACATGAACGCACTCGGCCGCAGGAACGTCCACGGCAGCCCGGACTCCCGCACTGCGGACTCGGACGCGGCCATGAAACGGGTCACCGCGTTGGTCATGTCGCGGCTCCCGGCCGAGCCGCCGGACAGCAGCACGACCTGTTCCACTCCCGCACGCCGGGCCTCGGCCATCAGCCCCGGCATGTCCTCGTACCCGGGGAGCAGGAACACCGCGCGGACCCCGGCCAGCGCTCCGGTCATGCTCTCCGGCCGGTTGAGGTCGCCCGTCACCGCCTCGACGCCGTCCGGCAGCGGCGTGGCGTCCGGCTTCCGCACCAGCGCCCGGACGGGTTCACCTGCTGCTGCCAGAGCCCGGACCACTTCGGAGCCGACGTTGCCTGTCGCACCGGTAACCAGAATCATTTCATCGCCCTTCGAAGTGCGTTCACCAGGGGAGGGGACGGCCGTCGCGGAAGAACCCGCCGGTCGGGCCGTCGTCAGGCAGTGTGGCCGCCCAGACGACGCCGGCCGCGCCCTCGGAGACGGGACGGCCGCCCGGGCCGCCCATGTCCGTCGCGACCCAGCCCGGGCAAATCGCGTTCACGAGGACGCCGTCACCGCGAAGCTCCGCCGCCAGCATGCGGGTCAAGGCGTTGAGGGCCACCTTGGTGGTGCCGTACGCCGGGGTGCCGCCGCCCATGTTGGTCAGCGAGGCCGCCTCGCTGGACACGTTGACGATCCGGGGGTGCGCACTCTCGCGCAGGAGCGGTAGCAGCTCCTGGATCAGCCGCCAGGGACCGTACAGGTTCGTCTCGGCGGCCTCGCGGACGACATCCAGGTCGGCGGACGCGCCGCGCTGCCAGGTGTCGTAGGTGACGGCAGCATTGTTGACCAGGACGTCCAGCCGCCCGTACCGCTCGGCGACAGTGGCCGCCGCCCCCACGATGTCGTCCTCGGAGGTTACGTCGAGGCGTAGCGGGACGACGTCACCTCCGAGCTCCTTGGCCGTGGTCTCAGCCGCCTCCGCCGATCGGGCGGTGAGGAGGACGGTGTGGCCGAGTGCCGCCAGCTGGTGGCAGACCTCCCGACCGATCCCCCGGTTGGCGCCGGTCACGAGTGCGATCATCCGTTTCCCGCCGTCAGGGACATCATGCCGTGACTATCCGAGCCGGCGTCGGCACGGCAGGCCCGTCGCCGTTCAAGCTGGTGTCGCCCAGGATCACCGAGTCCGCGAACACCTCGCCCAGGCGGTCCCGCTCGCACTGGTCCGCGTGCCGTCATACGGGTGCAGATCTCGATCACCGCGAGGCCATCCTCTGTGGTGCTCATGCCGCAATCGTTGCGTTGATCTTCCCCGCATGTCCAATAGCTGCTGTAATAGCCAAAGGCTATGGATGCTCATCTGCGTGACCTGAGGTATTTCGTGACCGTGGCGGAGGAGCTCAGCTTCACTCGCGCGGCCGAGCGCTTGTTCATCGCTCAGCCGACGCTCAGCAGGCAGATACGCCAGCTCGAAGAGCTCATGCGGGTGAAGTTGTTCGACCGCGACCGGCGCACGGTGCGGCTCACCGCGCCAGGCGAGGCGCTTCTACCGGCCGCCCGCGAGCTGCTGCGGCAGTGGGACGAGGCCCAGCGGGTCGTCGGCGACGCCGCCGCCGCCGAAGCCTCACGGCTGACCGTGGGCATATCGACCAGTGTCGGACGCGGCCTTTTGGAGAAGATCCGGGAACGGTTCGCCGAACGCCGACCGGGCTGCGGCCTCCGGCTACGCCAGGTCAACTGGACCGACCCCACTGCGGGCCTGGCGGAGGGCGAGGTCGACGTGGCATTCGTCTGGCTGCCGTTCCCCGGACAGGACGATCTCAACATCCGGATCGTGGCCCGAGAGCCGCGCTGGGTTGCGTTCCGGCACGACCACTGGCTGGCCGGACGGGACGAGGTCGACTTCGCCGAGCTCTTGGACGAGAAGTTTCTGGCGCTTCCGGAGAGCGCCGGCCCGCTCCGCGACCACTGGCTCGCGATCGACGAGCGTGGTGGGCGGCCACCGGCGGTGTGCACGACCGTGACGAACGCTGAGGAGACCTTCGCGGCGCTTGAGAGCGGCGACACCGTCGTCCTGCTCGCCGCCGGCAACGCAGAGATCTACCGGCGGCCGGGGATCATGACCATTCCGGTCACGGGTCTGTCCCCGAGCGTGCTCGCCCTCGCATGGCGGCCCGGCGATCATCGCAGCGCCGTCCGCGACCTGGTCGAGGCCCTGCCGCCCGAGCCGCAACGCCCCCGGACGTGATCCCGTATGCTTCCGGCGGCCTCGTGGCAACGCCGGCGGGTGACGCCGCATCTGCGGCGCGATTTCAACAGCGCTGCGGTTATCGCGTCCGCACTGGGCCCTGACCTGGGCCGAAGCTTGAGGTGGAAGCGCCCGGGCCGCACTGACCCGTTACCCGACACGCACGGGCCGCACGCCGCACGGCGGCCCCGTCCGCCGTGCTCGGCCGTACGGCAAGGCTCCGTCATCGCGCGTCGTCATCCGTCATCGCGCGTCGTCATCCGTCATCGCGCGCGCCGTCGCGGAGCTTGAGGATGTACGTCGCGGTGAGCGCGACGGCACGGTCGTCGTCCTGTGCCAACTCCGCGAGCGCCCGCGATGCCGTGGGCCCCGGGATGTCCGCCAGCGCCTGCGTCAGCCGTAGCCGCGCGGACGATCGCACGGCGCCATGGGTGAGGCGGTCGACGAGCCGCGTAGCGATCCGATCCGCCGACGCCTCGGCCCTCGCCAGCACGCTCAGCGCGTCGGCCGCGTCGGTGTCGTTCGCCCCCTCGACGACCATGTCGATGAGCGTGGGGACCGCGTCGGCCACTCCTCGCGCCCCGAGCGCCAGAGCCGCACGCCTGCGGACCGCGAGGTCGGAGTTCGTGAGGGCCTCCCGCAGCAGTGCGGTCGCCGCGGCGTCCGGAATCTCGGCGATGGACTGGACGGCGCGCTCGCGCACCTCGGCCACCGGTGAGCCGAGGCCCTCCGCCAGCAGTGCCAACGCGTCGTCGCCCGATCGTGCCAGAGCCCATCGAAGGGCTCCGGCGACGTTCGGGTCCGTCTCGCTCAGCGCCGCCTCGACCAGAGCGTCCACCGGCACCTCCGCGGCCGGGGACAGGGCCGCGCGCTGGCGCTTTCCCGCGTTCTCCGACCCCAGGGCCTGAAGAAGCGCGACGATCCGGAGGACGTCCTCCCAGTCGGCGGGTTCGGCGGCACCGATCCGACGCAGCCGCGTGAGCAGCTCCGTCTCACGCGCGATGCGTTCTCGCGTCTCGCGGATGAGGTCCTCGACGAGCTTCGCGGGCGTGAAGCCGGGATCGTCGAGCGCGCGCCCGACCTCACGCAGCGACAGCCCCAGTGACCGCAGGATCTCGATGTGGAAGATCCGCCGGATGTCCTCGCTGGAGTACTCCCGATAGCCGGCGCCGCTACGACCCGTCGGCCGCACGAGGCCGAGCGATTCGTAATGCCTGAGCATGCGGGCGCTGACCCCGGACCGTCGTGCCACGTCCCCGATCAACATCGCCTGTCACCCCTCCTGGCCGGTCGTACCGAGGGCCACGATGCGCTTCGCCTCCTCGATCGCGAACTCGAATCCGGCGTCCGGGTCGCGCGACAGCCGTTCCGTGGCGATCGCGTGCTGACGTACGCGAGGCTCGGGATCCGCCATCGCCTCGCGCAGAATCGGCGTGATCACCGTGCCGAGCGCGATCAGCGCCCGGCTGAGGCTCAACTGCGTCTCACGCTCGCCGCGCCCGAGCTGCGTCGCCAGCACCGCGGCCAGCCCGGGCTCCTCACCCTCGGGCACGAGCACGACCGCCGCCCGCCAGGCGGTCCGCGCCACCTCGTCGTCGGCGTCGGTCAGCAGTGCCCGCGTGATCGCCGGCCACGCCCGCCGATCCCCGATCTTGGACAGCGTGTGCAACGCCTGGCTCCGTGCCTGCGCACGCTCCGAACGGAGTTCGTCGACGAGCTTGGGAAGCGTCAGCGACGACGGGTGGCGGGTGAGCGCCCAGGTGAGCATGTCGCGCACGTAGAAATCCGGCTCCACGGCGCACCGTTCGACGAGCTTGTCGACGAACCGCGGGTCCGGGGCCGTCCCGACCGCCAGCACCGCCTGCAACCGCACCGAGGCGCTGCCGTTCTCCAGCCCCTGGAGCGCCCGCGTCATGTTCGTGTCCTCTTTCGGCATGGCCATCGGGACCACCTCCTTGGCCACAGTGAAGAGCTTGTCACTGTGTCAAGGTCAAGCGGAGCCAGGCGGTGAGGCGGCGCCGGCGAAGATCGCAGCGTGCTGCCGTGCCGCCCGTTTCAGTGGCCGGATGGCCCCAGCTCGACGACGCCGTTCGCTCGCGCCGGCAGGAGCATGGCGCTGACTACCACGGCCACAGACAGCACCGCGCCGATGACGAAGGCCAGCCGCATGCCGTCGAGGTTGGCCAGCACCTCCGAGGCTCCCGCGGCTTTCAGGGCGTCGGCTCGCGCGCTCATCACGGTGATCACGAGCGCCGTGCCGAAGGCCGCGGCGACCTGCTGCAGAGTGCTCAAGATCGAGCTGCCGTGGGAGTAGAGCTTCGGGGGCACCGCACCGAGCCCGAGGGTGAACACCGGGGTGAAGGTCGCCGCCAGGCCGATCATCAACAGCGCGTGCAGCCCCAGGAGCTGCCAGTACGGCATGGTCATGGTGACCTGCGTGAGGCCGGCGAGCGCGAGCGCGATTCCGATCGCGCCGGGAACGACCAGAACCCGGCCGCCGAACCGGTCGAACAGGCGGCCGACGGTGGGCCCGAGCAGCCCCATCGCGAGGCCGCCCGGCATCACGAGGAGGCCGGTCTCCAGGGGACTGAGCTCGCGGATGTTCTGCAGGTACAGCGGCAGCAGGATCATCGAACCGAGCATCGCCATGAAGGCCACCGACATGAGGACCAGCGCGATCGTGTAAGTGCGGTTGCGCAGGGTGCGCAGGTCCATCAGCGGCGCGCCGCGCTTCTGCAGCGCCAGCTGGCGGACGACGAAGACGGCGATGGCGACCAGGCCCGCACCCACGATCGCGACGGCCACGCGGACGTCACCACTTTCGAACCGGCTGAGCCCGTAGACCAGGCCGCCGAAGCCGGCGGCGGCGGTCACCACGCTCAGCCAGTCGATCGCACCGGCCTGGGTCTCTCCGACGTTCTTGAGCTGCTTCAGCCCGCCCCATGTGATCAACGCGGCGATGGGCAGCACCACGGCGAACAACAGCCGCCAGGACCCGAACTGGAGGATCACACCCGAGACCGTCGGGCCCATCGCGGGCGCGACCGAGATGGCCAGGGAGACGTTGCCCATCACACGGCCGCGCTCCGACTCCGGCACCACCTGCATCAAGGTCGTCATCAGCAGGGGCATCATCACGGCCGTCCCGGACGCCTGGATGACGCGTGCGCCCAGCAGCACCTCGAACGACGGCGCGACGGCGGCCAACGCCGTGCCGAACAGGAACAACCCCATCGCGGTGGCGTACGCGCTACGGGTGGACACCCGCTGCAGGAACCACCCGGTGATCGGGATGACAGCGGCCATGGTCAGCATGAAGGCGGTCGAGAGCCACTGCGCGGTCTGCTCGGTGATGTGCAGCGCGTCCATCAGCCGCGGGATCGCATTGATCATGATCGTCTCGTTGAGGATGACCACGAACGTGGCGAGCACCAGCAAGCGGATCACGGGCGGCGTACGACCCGAGACGGGGGCCGCGGAATCGGCAGGCGAATCAAGCTGTGCGATGGACACGGCACCTCGATCAGGGTTGTCAGGGAATGACCTGGTCATGGCTGGCGTCCCAGCCCGGGCCCACAGGAATTCGTGGTCATGGCAAGCCTGACAGCCGCCACCGACAAAACTCATCGCCCGCACCCAAGGATTCCGGCAACGGACGCGTAGTGTCACCCGGTTTTCCCCGGTACCGGACGCAGAAGTCCGGCTGCATCCAGGACCCCGGAGTCTCCATCCCCCGGGTATCCGCGCCTCCTCCCACCGGTGCAACGCGCTCTCCCGCCGTTTCCACCACACACGCACTACCTGCGGCAATGCGACCATGACCATCGCGCGTACCCTGCTGGCAGCGGCGGCCATTCCACGGACTCCTTCCGAGACGAGCATCGCTTCGACCAGATACTCGAGAGCGGTCAGGCTCATGCGTAGCGCGCGTCCGAGCGGCGTCGGCGAGGAAGTGAACCGCGAAGAAGGAGCCGACGCGATGACGAAGTCCCTGATCTCGTTCCCGAGCCGCGCCATGGTCATCCCCGACGGGATCTACAGGCGGTTTCGGATGCGTCGCACGCTGTGGTGCAGGAGGCGAAGGACGCCGGCGTCTGGGTGTTCGGCGGTGGCATCGACGAAAGCGGCCGGATCCCCTCCCCGCCCCAGCGCCGTCCATGTTCCGCAGACGACCTGGGGACCCGCATGCCGGTGGCGAGGCAGCTACCAATCTCATCAACGCCACCGCGCTGGACCGATCCAGACTGTATGCATGACCTCATGATCTTGTTCCGACGACACCCCCATGCCGCCGCCACGGTCGCACTGATCGGCCTCCTCACCGCCTGCGGCGGGGCCACGACCGACAAGGACGCCGCCGCCGTCATCGGCGACCTCGGCGCCAACGGCGTGCCCGCCAAGCTCGGCATCGTCTACGACGAGAACACCGACCCGAACAAGCTGCTCGGCCGCCCCAACGGCTACCTCAGCAAGGCCGAGTTCACCGATAGCAGGGTCAAGGCCGAAAAGGCGGGCAGTGTCGAGGTGTTCGAGGACGCCGACGGCGCCGAGGCCCGCGCCGAGTACATCCAGGCGCTCGGGAAGACTCCGATGCTTGCTGAGTACACGTACGTCAAGGGGAACGTCGTGGTGCGCGTGGACAAAGACATGACCCCCTCCGACGCCAAGGCGTACGAGGACGCGCTCAACGAAATCGTCGAATAGCTCCCTGGAGACGCCGAAACGGCCCCGCCTCCGGAAGAGGACGGGGTCGGCTCGCCGCTGACGGCTCGTCGACGATCCTCACGTCCCCGGCCAGTGACCGCCTGGTGGATGTCCGTGAGCGTTCGCCGGGTGCCGCACCGCACGACGGGCCCGGACTCGCCGTGCCGCCTCCCGCCGACGCGAAGCCGATGGGAGCCCCGAGCGGGCGGGAGAGGGCGATCCGAGAACATGAGCGAACGGCCGCATAGCGCCCAAGTGGTGGATCATGTGCTGCGCCTGGAGGGAGGGGCGCTCGGGCCGGGGCGGCGCGCCGCCGGAGGGCTGTATTCACAAATCGCGATAATTGCCGCCCGCAATATGTGGATAATCTCCGGCACGTTGGTGGGAAATGTCGCCGGACGCCCGCGGCCTGGGCTGTTCGCCACCGTCTGCCGCGCCCTCGAACAGCGAAAACCCTTTCGCGGCTTCCCCTTTCGTAGCGAAGCGGTTCGCTGGGTCGTCCCGCACTTAGCGCCGTCACCGAGGGGGTGGTCATGGCCCGTTGCGGGACGAACCCCCTGACGTGCACTGTCGTCCCCTTGGTGGACGTAGGCGGGTCGTATGGAGGGTGGCCGGTCTCGCTCGCGCGTTCCGGACATCCCGTCGGCGTCTAGGCAAGCTCCGTCACAGTCAACCGCAGCTTTCGCCATTTCTACTGAATGCCGACAAGTCTACATTTCGTCCGCTATGTATTGATTTTTTCGACCGGCTGACTAACGCTGATCGGGACGCCCGGTCATGGAGGGAGTAAGTATGCCTGTCACCCTGGAACGCTCTGAGGAGATCGTCGCCGCGTGGCGCAGCGGAGCCGACGTCGAGGGCTGGGACAGCCCGGCCGGTCCGCTGTTCATCGGCGAGTACGCCGAGTCGGAGATCACGCTGACGGCCCTGGACACCCGGCTGGCGAGCTCGTGCACCTGCAGCCGCTTCTGCTGCTGATCAAGGAGGGATGATCCGAGTGGCCGGGGACTTCGATCCGTCGCTGGACTTTTTGACCGCACCGGCGCTGGCCGGGCTGTCCGCCACGCTGGGATCGATCCCCGGCCTCACGGAGGCGGAGGCCCGGCTGATGTGCCAGAGAACCGCCGAAGCGCTGGAGGAAACCGTCCGCCTCAAGGTAAACAGGGTCCTGCTGCTGGAACTCAACGCCGCCAGGATCAGCGGAAGGCTGACCGCCGAGACGCCGCAGCTGCGGTGGCAGGAGTGGAAGGCGACGGCCGCGACGCCCGAGTTCTGGCTGTCCCTGACCCGGCACTACCCCACGATGCTGTCCAGGCTCGGCACGATCATCGACAACAGGTGCGCCGCGGCCGTGGAACTGGCCCGCAGGTTCGCCGCCGATCGCGCGGCGCTCACCACACTGCCCGGTGGTCTCCGAGGCGAGCTGGTCGGAGTCGACTTCGGGGCGGGGGACAGCCATCGCGGAGGGCACAGCGTCGCCGTCCTGCACGGCTCGCAGGGCAAGGTGGTCTACAAGCCCCGGTCCCTCGCCGTGGACGAGGCGCTGGCGCGGCTGATCGACCGCCTGGCACCCCAGCTGCCCGCCGGCAGCCGCATCCGGGTACCCGACGTGCTGATTCGCCAGGGGTACGGCTGGGCGGAGCACATCCAGCACCGCTACTGCGCCGACGAGACGGAGCTGCGGTCCTTCTACCGCGGTGTCGGGCACTGGCTGGCGCTGATGCGGCTGACCGGCGGCAGCGACCTGCACAGCGAAAACCTCATCGCGGCCGGTCCCGCGCCCGTCGTCGTCGACTGCGAGACGCTGTTCACCCCGCACGTCCCGGCCAAACCGTCCGGATACGGCGACGCTGTCGACCAGGCGACCGACCTGCTCAGCGGATCGGTGCTGCGCACCGGACTCCTTCCCGGACGCGGCGTCTCGCTCGCCTGGCGCGGCGTCGACATGTCCGCCGCCGGAGGCCTGCCCGGCCAGCAGCCGTACACGCAGGTGCCGGTCATCGTCGACGCGGGCACGGACATGGCGAGATTGGGAATGGAACGGGTCGAGCTGGGAGCGGTGAGCAACCACCCGAGCCCCGATCCGATCCTCGTCCATTACTGGGACCTGGTGCTGTCCGGATTCACCGAGCTGGCCGAGCACCTCGACACGCTGGATCGGCGGGGTGAGCTCGCCGGGCTGCTCACGGACTTCGCCGACCGTCCGATCCGGGTCGTGGTCCGCGCCACCGAGGCGTACGCCGAGCTGGCCCGCATGTTGTGGCACCCGGCCTCACTGCACGACGAGCCGACCGCGATGGGCAGGGCGGCGGCGTTGCTGGCCCAGCACGCCGAGAACCTGCCCGGCGCGCCGTCGGACCCCGACGTGATCGACGCCGAGGTGGCCGAGTTGCTGGTCGGCGACGTCCCCTTCTTCGCCACGACCCCTGCTCGCGGCCGTCTGGACGGCCCTGGCGGAACCTCGTACGGAGACGAGCAGGACCTCATCGCGGACGCGCTGCGGCGCTGGCGCGGCCGCGACGCGGCCCTGGACCGCGAGGTGATCCGGTCCGCTCTGGTCAGCGCCTACCTCAATGAAGGGTGGATGCCCGCCAACAAGCGTATGACCGTGCCTCTCGTCCGGCACCAGGACCTCGAGCGGCGCCGGCGCCGGATCGCGGCCGGGATCGCCCGCAGCATGCTCGACACGGCGGTCCGGGGCGACGACGGCACCGTCACCTGGACCGCGCCGGTGCTCACCTCCGACGGCTGGTTCGTACAGTCGCTGTCTCCCGACGTGTACGGCGGGGCGTACGGGGTCGCCATCACTCTGGCCGCCTACGTGAGTGAGACCGTGCAGGGCAGGGCCGACGAGGTGCCGGGGCTGGACGGGCTGCTCGCCGATCTCCTCCGTACGATCAGGCTGGCCGAGGAGCGCGACGCGGAGGCACGCCGCACCGGCCCACGGCGCCGCCCCGTCACCCCGGGCGGCTACGTCGGCATCGGCTCGCAGATCTGGAGCTGGCTGCTGCTGCGCAGGCTGGGCATCGTCGGCTCGGAGGAGGCGGTCGCCCGGGCCGGCGCCCTGGCGGGGCACCTGCCCGAGGCGGTGGCCGCCGACGGGGTATACGACCTGCTCACCGGCATGGCAGGCGCCATCGTGCCGTTGCTCCGCCTGTCGGAACAGACCGGTGACCAGCAGTGGTCCAGGCAGGCCGACCGCATCGGGGCGCGCCTGCTCTCACTGGCCCACATCGACGAGCGGGGAGCACGCTGGCCCAGCACCGCCTTCCCAGAAGGGTTGGGCGGGGTCTCACACGGCGCCACCGGGATCGCCTGGGCGCTGGCCCGGCTCGCTGACAGTGCCACGGCCGGCGCTGCGGACTTCCGCGCCCTGGCAGACAGGGCCTTTCTGTACGAGGAGTCACTGTACGACCCGGCGGAGAAGGGCTGGCGTGACCTGCGTGAGATGGACGACCGTCGCGTGACCTCCAGCGCATGGTGCCACGGAGCCGCCGGCATCGGCCTCGTCGCGGCCGACCGGCTGGCCCGCGAAGGTGACCCGCGCTGGGCGCACGTGCTACGCCGGGCCGCCGCGTCGTCCTGGTCGAGGGGCATCGGCTGGAACCACACGCTCTGCCACGGAGACCTCGGCACCTGGGAAGTCGTGCGCCACGCGATCGATGAGAGTGTCGGGCCCGAAGAGCTGACTCCGGAGTACCTCGCCGCGTACATGATCGGCAGCATGGACGAGCACGGCCCGGTGAGTGGCCTTTCACGTGACGCCTTCAGCCCAGGTCTGATGCCGGGAGTGGGCGGCATGCTCTACCAACTACTACGCCTGCACCCCGACACCTCCCTCCCCTCCGTCCTGCTCCCTGACCCGGGTAACTGAGCGCCCCGTCTCCTCTCCTGCTCGCCCCGGTTTTCTTGCCACGGCCCTGCTCGGTGACCGGAGAACTGGTGAGGGCCAAGCACATGTGGGCGGAACGCCGACAGAGCTTCAGCGGAGCTGGGACGAGGCCCGCCGCGCCGCCCCCAGTCCGGAGGAGTACGGCTCACCGCTGGCGAAGCGGCGTCTACGACTCCGTCATGCGTGCCTGTCCACCTGGCTCAACGCGGGCGTCTCACCGAAGCAGGTGGCCGAGTGGGCAGGCAACAGCGTGGAAGTGCTCTTGCGCACCTACGCCAAGTGCCTCGTGGGCCAGGACGAGGTCTCCATGCGCCGGATCAGCGAAACTCTGGGCTGAACCTTCGCCACGCATTCGGCACGATCAACCGGAGTCAACGGACGACAGCCGGACACCGGCAACTGATTCAGAACACGAAAATTCTGCTTCTCGAGCCCAGGAACCGACGCAATCGCTAGCGCCCAAGATCATCCCGCGCATATTCCGCGGACAGCGGCTGAGGGCTGCTCAGGATGGCTCACGACTGCACACCGCTGAAACGAGCAACGGCGTCTGAACCGAGCGAAATCGCTGGTCAGACGCCGTTTCACGAGGTTGAGCGGAGAGCGTGGGATTCGAACCCACGAGACCGGTCACCCGGCCTAGCGGTTTTCAAGAGCACTACGGTTGTTCCGGCTGTAACGGCCC
>NZ_JBSGHN010000005.1:0-283043 GCF_053604425.1 Microbispora sp. NPDC004025
CGTTCATGGCGTTGCTGGAGGAGAAGATCGCCGCCGAGCTCCTGGTCCTGGTCAACGCCGAATCCCTCCCCACCGACCCCACCCCCGACACCGACCCCGCCCCCGAGCACGCTGGAAGTGCCGGCCACCCCGCGAGCGCCGACCACCCCGAGACCTCTGAGACCTCTGAAGAGACCGGGCTCCGTGACGTGCGGTCCGGCGATGACGTGACCAGACGCGCGCAGGCGAAGAGCAGCCAGCGGAGCGAGTCGCAGCAAGAGCCACAGCACAGCGCGCCACAGCAGGGCGAGTCACAGCAGGGCGAGTCACAGCAGAGCAGCTCGTCGAAGCGGCGGGAGTCTCAGCAGAGCGCGCCACGGCAGAGGGAGTCACAGGGAAGCACGTCGCAGCGGCAGGAGTCGCATTCGTGGGGTTCGCGGTGGAGCGAATGGCGATCGCCTGATCCTCCTGGGGACACCTCTGCCTCTCCCGCCCACGCCGGGCCTCTGCCTGCGGGGGAGGTCCGGCATGGGCCGGGAGGCACGGAGACGCGGTCCGGCCTGTCCGGACCAGAGCCGGAGAGGCCGACGGGATCAGAGCCGGAGGCGTCACCGGGAGCAGAGCCGGGGACGCCGCCGGGACCAGGACCGGGAGCGTCGGCCGGAGGGCTGTCGGGGGCGCGGCTGGGCACGGTGTTGGGTCCACTGTTGGGTCCACTGTTGGGTCCACTGTTGGGTCCACTGCTGGGGACGGCGCCGGGGTTGTTGCTGGCGACCGGGCAGGTGCTGCCCGTCTCCGGCGTGCACCGGCTGGCCCGCACCTCCACCCTCGTGCGCCTGGTGATGGACGCCGAGGGGCAGGTGCTCGACATGGGCCGCAAGGTCCGCCTGGCGACCCCGGCCCAGCGGCGGGCGGTCTTCGCCCGCTACGCCACCTGCTGGATCGACGGCTGTCCCCTGCCCGCCACCAGATGCCAGATCGACCACGCCGACAACTGGAGCACCGGCGGGCTGACCGACCTCAAACTCCTCGGCCCGGCCTGCCAGTTCCACAACCGCGACCGCTACCAGCACCCCGACCGCTACACCCGCCGCAAGATGGGCGAAGACCGCTGGGCCTTCACCTACCACCACCTGGCGGGAGCGCGGCCGCTGCGGGTCTAGTGCTGTGCACACCTGTTGACCGGGCTGGAGGGAGCGGAGCGGAAAGGAGCGAGGACCGCAGCGAAGGCCCAGCGAAGCGGACTTCGCGAGGACCGGAGGTTCCTTCCGGCGCAGTGACCGACTTGGCCAAGCACCACGGCAGTGACTACCGCGGCCGAGCATCATGGCACTGCCTGAACCCGGTCAAGCACCGTGACGGTGACGCCCCCGCTCAGAGGCTCCTGGTAGTCACCGACTCGGCGCGGAGACGCGCGGACAGCCCACGATCAGGTGTCGAGGCGGTGGTCGCTGACGAGGATGCCGTCCTCGTCGCTGTAGAGCCACTCCCCCGGAGCGAAGGTCACGTCCCCGAAGGTCACCGGGACGTCGACCTCTCCGAGGCCGGTCTTGGCGCTCTTGCGGGGGTTGGAGCCGAGCGCCTTGAGGCCGAGGTCGAGCCCGGCAAGGGCGGCCGTGTCCCGGACGGCACCGTTGATCACTACGCCGGCCCAGCCGTTCTTCACGGCCGAGGCCGCGATCATGTCGCCGAGCAGCGCGGTACGTAGCGACGCCCCGCCGTCGACCACCAGCACGCGCCCTCCGCCCGGCGTCGCGAGCACCTGCTTGACGAGCGCGTTGTCCTCCAGGCATCGGACCGTCGAGATCTGTCCGAAGAACCGCGTGCGGGCGCCGTACGAGCGGAACTGGGTGACGCAACTGCGCAGCGCGTCACCGTGGGCGTCGTAGAGATCGGCGGTCGCGAAGCTCATGCCGGCATTCTGTCAGGGCCGCCCGGCATGGCCCCGCCGCCCCGCCCGGAGCGCCAGCCCGTCAGGGGAGCGTACGGCTCTCTCCGACGGCGAGGTCCCACAGGTCGGCGGGGTCGAGGCCGCGGGACTCCCACACGGCGCGGGCCTCGCGCACGGGTTCCAGCAGCGGCTCGCCCGACAGCACGAACGTGCCCCAGTGCATGGTGGCCATCCGCCGCGCGCCCACGTCGAGGCACCCCTGCACGGCCTGGGCGGGATCGACGTGCGAGACCTTCATGAACCAGCGCGGCTCGTAGGCGCCGACCGGCATGAGGGCGAGGTCGATGCCCGGGTAACGCTCGCCGATTTGGGCGAACCGCTCCCCGTAGGCCGTGTCGCCGGCGAAGTAGATCCGCTGATCGCGGGAGGTGAGCACCCATCCGCCCCACAGGGTGCGGCAGGTGTCCCACAGCGTACGGCGGCTCCAGTGGTGGGCCGGGACGAAGTCGAACGTCACGTCGCCGAGACGGGCCGACTCCCACCAGTCCAGTTCGGTCACGTCGCGGAAGCCGCGCCGCCGGAACCACCCCGCGAGCCTGGCCGGTACGAAGACCGCCGTGTCCCTCGGCAGGCGGCGGATCGTCGGCGCGTCCAGGTGGTCGTAGTGGTTGTGACTGATCACGATCGCGTCGACCTTGGGCAGGTCGGACCAGGCGACGCCGGGAGGGGTCAGCCGCTGGCGCACGCCGGGGATCTTGCGGGACCACACCGGGTCGGTCAGCACGGTCAGCCCGCCGATCTGGAGGACGAACGTCGCGTGGCCGACCCAGGTCACCACGGTCTCGGTCGCGGCGGCGCGGGGCAGGCCGACGCGGTGGACGGGAATCTGGTCGCTGTCGCCGATGTCGGGCCGCAGTTGCCCGTGCCACATGACGCTCGTGACCTCGCGGAAGTCCGGGAGAGGGGCGGTCAGCCTGTCGGCGAAGCTGGACGGCCACCGGCGGGGTCCCGTCGGCACGGTCGGCACGGTCGGCGCCGGCGGCGCTACCGGAACGGAGGGAACGGGAGAAACGGGAGAAACCGAAGAAACGGGGACCTCAGGGCTTTCCGGCTGGATCGTTTGCGACATGGGGAACTCCCTTCCGCTCTCCATGATCCCCACAGGACCGGAAATATTCCTCCTACGACCGGCCGATTCCGCGCACGTCGCCTCCGCCCTCAGACGGAACGCGATCTCCTCCACCATGGATGCACCCGGGGATAACCGCCGTCGTCGAGACCGGCCATCCGCTCGAAGAGGTTCCACGAGGCCGGATGGCCGCAGACGGCGTACGAGACGGCCGAGGCGAGCACGTACAGCACGAGCATGGGCAGGCCGATGCAGAACGCGTACTGGGTGGCGTGACGGGACTCGTGGTCGAGCAGGCAGCCGGTGAGATAACCCTCCGCGTGCTTGGTGAGGATCACGTTGCCCACGGTGAACGCCCCCGCGACGGGAAAGGGGACGCGGTAGCCGTGGGCGTAGACGAGGCCGTGCTCCCCTCTGCGGGTGCGGGCTCCGCCGATCCGCGCGATCAGCAGCCCGAGAGGCGTGGAGAGGTTGACGTAGTTGATGACCTGCCGGACCCGGTGCGACCGTCGCATGCCCCCAGCATCGGCGACCGGCCCCACCTGAACAAGCTCACGCGCGGCCGTACGACTTGAGCAGCCACGAACCGGTGGAGCGGGTGACGACAACGGCCGCCGCGACCGCGACGGCCCCGCCGTACAGGTACCAGTAGCCGGCCGAGTTGCCCGCGACGGCGAGGTCTCCCGCCGGCTGCGGCGTGGCCAGCACGAACGACACGAGGAGCCAGCCGACGGCGGGGACGAGTGCGGCCAGTTTGCCGCCCATCAGCCTGCCCATGGCGTACGGCACGGCGAACAGCACCGCCAGCCAGGCGATCGCGGCGACCGGCACCTGCCCGACGTACCACGCGTGCTGGAAGCCGCCGACGACGCCGAGCACCACGCCCAGCAGGAAGAGCACGCCGTACGCCGCGCCGGTCACGACCCCGGCCAGCAGGCCGGGGGCGTCCTCGGTGGGTTCGGCGCCGAACTGCGCCTCCTGGGTCATACCGCCCAACTTAGCCGACAACTCAGGCGACATCTCAGGCGGCGATTCAGCCGATGCCGGCGAACAGGTCGGTCTCCCGGTTGTACGGCTCGCCGAGGCCGCCGACCTCGGGCGGAGCGCCGATGCCGGGCCGGCCGGGAACCCCCGCGCGCAGGATGAAGTGCTCGACCCCGAGGGCCTGCTGACCGACGTTGTTGGACAGCGCGAACCACGGCGCGTCCACGGCGATCTGCGTCGCGTGCGCCCGCATCGCGTCGAGCTTGGCCTCCACGTACGGCCGGGCGTCGATCTCCGTCGTGACGTCCTCGTCGGCGCATCCCGGCATGTCGTCGGCGGACTCCGGCACCCAGAAGTCGACGGCGGCCTCGCGCATGGTCTCCATGGTCCGCAGCAGCACCGACTTCGGCATGGCGGTGAGGTAGAACTTGGCGATCCGCCACGGCTCCCCACCGGGGAACGCGGGGTCCGCGGCCAGCTCGAAGGCCCGCCAGGCGACGCGGTGCGCCTGGATGTGGTCGGGATGGCCGTAGAAGCCGTTCTCGTCGTAGGTGACGAGGACCTGGGGTCTGACCTCGCGGATCACCGTCACCAGCTCGCCGGCCGCCTCGTCGAGGTCGGCCTGCCAGAAGCAGCCGGGACGGTCGTTGGTCGCCGCGCCCATCATGCCCGAGTCGCGCCAGCGGCCGGCCCCGCCCAGGAACCGGTGGTCGGTGACGCCGAGCGCCTTGCACGCGGAGGCCAGCTCGCCGATGCGGTACTGGCCGAGGGTGTCGTCCCTGTCGGCCGCGTGGTGGGCGAGCTCCGCGGGGATGACCTCGCCCTCCTCCCCCAGGGTGCAGGTCACGAGCGTCACGTGCGCGCCCTCGGCGACGTACTTGGCCATGGTCGCCCCGGTGCCGATCGTCTCGTCGTCGGGGTGGGCGTGCACGAGCAGCAAGCGACGGTCAGTCATGCCTCCGAGGGTAGTGCCCTTGTGCTGGCAGTATGAGGAGCTATGACGGAGAGCTTCCCACGGTTGCATGCCAGGACCCGGCGCTTCACCCTCGGGGTGCCGCGCAACTTCACGATCTCCCCTGACGGCGGTCGGGTGATCTTCCTCAGGACGAGGTCGGGCACCGATCCGGTCACCTGCCTGTGGGAGCTGGACGTCGCGTCCGGAGCCGAGCGGCTCGTCGTCGACCCCCTCGCCCTCGGCGCCGCGGACGAGGACCTGCCGCCGGAGGAGCGCGCCCGCCGCGAGCGGTCGCGTGAGTCGGCGGGCGGCGTGGTGGCGTACGCCACGGACCGGGAGGTCCGGCAGGCCGTCTTCGCGCTGTCGGGCGACCTCTACCTGACCGACCTCGCCTCCGGCGAGTCGCGGCGGCTCCCGGCGGCCGGGCCGGTCATCGACCCCCGGCTCGACCCCACCGGCGCGCGGGTCGCGTACGTCACGGGCGGCGCCCTGCACGTGCTGGACATCGCCACCGGAGCCGACACCGCGCTCGCCGAGCCGGAAGGCGACCTGGTCACCTACGGCCTCGCGGAGTTCGTCGCGGCCGAGGAGATGGATCGGATGCGCGGCTACTGGTGGTCGCCGTCCGGGGACCGGCTGCTGGCGTCCCGCGTGGACGAGTCGCCGGTGGCCCTGTGGCACATCGCCGACCCGGCCAACCCCGGCCGTCAGCCCGTCCCGCAGCGCTATCCCGCCGCCGGCACGGCCAACGCCGAGGTCACGCTGCACGTCATCGGGCTGGACGGCGCGCGTACGGCGGTGCCGTTCGAGCAGGAGTACCTGGTGACGGCGGCCTGGGACGCCCACGGTCTCGCGATCGTGACGCTCTCACGCGACCAGCGGACCATGCGCCTGCTGTCCGTCGATCCCGGCACGGGCGAGACGGCGCTCCTGCGCGAGGACACCGACCCCGCCTGGGTGGACATCGTCACCGGTGTCCCGGCCCGCCTGTCGGACGGCACCCTCGTCTGGGTCGCCGACTCCGACGGCGGTCACCGCCTCGTCGTCGGCGACAAGCCGGTCACCCCGCCGTCGCTGCAGGTCCGGGCGGTGCTCGACGTCGACGGCGACACCGTGCTCTTCTCCGCGAACGGCGACCCCAGCGAGGTCCACCTTTGGACGTACTCGGCGGGCACCATCAGCCCGGTGACCACCGAGCCGGGCGTCCACTCCGGCCGCCGCGCGGGCGGTGTGACGCTCGTGGCCCGGCAGAGCCTCGACACCGAGGGCACGACGGTGACCATCGGTTCGGTGTCCGTCAAGTCCCTCGCCGAGCGCCCCGGGCTGGAGCCGCGCGTGTCACTCGTCCGCGCGGGCTCGCGCGAGCTGTCCACGGCGGTCCTGCTGCCCTCGTGGCACGTGCCCGGCTCCGGCCCGCTGCCCGTTCTGATGGACCCGTACGGCGGGCCGCACGGTCAGCGGGTGCTGTCGGCCCGGCGGGTGTTCCTGGAGTCCCAGTGGTGGGCCGAGCAGGGCTTCGCGGTCGTGGTGGCCGACGGGCGCGGCACCCCCGGGCGCGGCCCGGCCTTCGAGCGCGAGATGCTGCACGACTTCACGATCTCGCTGCAGGACCAGGTGGACGCCCTCCAGGGCGTGGCGGCCCTGCACCCCGGCGACCTCGACCTGTCGCGGGTGGCGATCCGCGGCTGGTCGTTCGGCGGTTATCTGGCCGCGCTCGCGGTGCTGCGCCGCCCCGACGTGTTCCACGCCGCCGTCGCGGGGGCGCCGGTCACCGACTGGCGGCTGTACGACACCTGCTACACCGAGCGCTACCTCGGCCACCCGGACGAGGGGCACTACGAGAGGTCGTCCCTCCTCGGTGATGCCGAGAAGCTGGAGCGCCCGCTGCTGCTGATCCATGGCCTGGCGGACGACAACGTGGTCGCCGCGCACACGCTGCGGCTGTCGTCGGCCCTGCTCGCGGCCGGCCGCCCGCACACCGTGCTCCCCCTTTCGGGCGTCACCCACATGACGCCGCAGGAGGTCGTCGCCGAGAACCTGCTACTCCTGCAGCTCGACTTCCTCAAGAAGTCGCTGAACATCACGGGGTGAACTACCGGGCGGTGCCGTGCCAGCTGTCCCACAGCGCGGCATAGGCGCCGCCCGCCGCCACCAGCTCGTCGTGCGAGCCCAGCTCGCTGATCCGGCCGTCCTCCACCACGGCCACCCGGTCGGCGTCGTGCGCCGTGTACAGCCGGTGCGCGATGGCGATCACGGTACGGCCCTCCAGCACGGCCGCGAGCGACCGCTCCAGGTTGCGGGCGGCCCGCGGGTCGATCAGGGACGTGGCCTCGTCCAGCACGAGCGTGTGCGGGTCGGCCAGCACCAGCCGGGCGAGCGCGAGCTGCTGCGCCTGGGCCGGGGAAATCGCCGTGCCGCCGGAGCCGACGACGGTGTCCAGGGCGCCGTCGAGGGCGGCCACCCAGTCCCAGGCGTCCACGGCCTCCAGCGACCGGCGCACCTGCGCGTCGGAGGCGTCCGGCCGTGCGATGAGGAGGTTGTCGCGCAGCGTGCCGCGGAAGACGTGGTGCTCCTGGGTGACCAGGGCGACGTGCCCGCGCAGCTCGTCGAGCGGCAGCTCGACCAGCGGCACCCCGCCGACCGTGACCGACCCGCTCCCCGGCGCGTGCACCCCGGCGATGAGGCGGCCCAGCGTCGACTTGCCCGCCCCTGACGGCCCGACCATGGCCAGCCGTTCTCCCGGGCGTACGTCGAGGTCGATGCCGTGCAGCACGTCGTGGCCCGCGCGGTAGGCGTAGCGCACGCCGCTGACCTTCAGCTCCTCCCCCACCGGCCGGGCGTCGCCCGCGTTCCGGTCGTCGGGGACGTTGGCCACGCCCAGTAGGCGGGCCATCGAGGCCCCGCCGACCTGGAGCTCGTCCACCCATGACAGCAGCCGGTCGAGCGGGTCGATGAGCTGCTGGACGTAGAGCGTGGCCGTCGTCACCTGGGCCACCGTCACCCAGCCCTCGATGGAGAACAGCCCGCCGAGGAACAGGGTCGCCACGACCGGGATCACGTAGCCGAACTCGACCGCCGGGAACCACACCATGCGCAGGCCCAGGGTGTACCGCTCGGCCGCGAACGACCGGGCGATGTCCCGGTCCGTACGGGCCCGGCGGCGGCTTTCCAGGCCCAGCGCCTCGATCGTGCGCGCGCCCTCGACGGTCTCCGCCAGCCCTTCGGTCATGTCGGCGTACGCGGCGTTCTCGCGCAGGTAGCCGTCCCTGGCCCGGTTGAGGTACCAGCGGGTGGCGCCCCACAGCAGCGGCACGGCGACGAGCGACGGGACCGCCATGACCGGGCCGACGAGGATGACGGCGCCCACGACGAAGGCGCCGGTCACGACCGCGATCAGCGTCTCCGGCACGGCGTGGCGCACGCTGCGGGACAGCGCGTCCACGTCCCTGGAGGTGCGGGTGATGAGGTCGCCGGAACCGGCCCGCTCGACCGTCGAGAGCGGCAGCGCGAGCACCCGGTCGACGAACTCCTCGCGCAGCTCGGCCAGCACCTTCTCGCCCAGGCGCGACGACGCGTACACCGCGAACCTGACCAGCACCCCCTGCGCGACCACGAAGCCGGCGATGGCCAGGGCGACGGCGTCCACGCGCAGGTCGGCCCGGCCCTCGGCCAGGCCCTGCACCAGCTCGCCGAGCATGCGGGGCGCGAACAGGCCGGCGACCGCCGCGAGGGCGTGCAGGGTCAGAGCCAGGGCGAGCTCGCGCGGATACTTCAGCGTCAGCCGCCGCGCGTAGGCGCGCACCTGCGCCCGGTCGGCGACCGGCAGGATCTCGCGGGCCATGCTCAGTCTTCCCCTCTGGTGACGGTCACGCGATAGCCCGGCTCGCCGTCGAGCAGCGCCCGGTGGGTGCCTTCGGCCCGCACCACGCCGCCCTCGACGTACAGCACGTGGTCGGCGCGGTCGAGCACGAGCGGGCTGGTCGTGCAGACCAGGGTCGTGCGGCCCGCCCGCGCCTTGCCCAGCCGTTCGGCGACGCGCGCCTCCGTGTGCGCGTCCACGGCACTGGTGGGCTCGACCAGGATGAGGATCTCCGGGTCGGCGAGCAGTGCCCGGGCCAGCCGCAGCCGTTGCTGCTGGCCGCCGGAGAACTCCCGGCCCGACTCGGCCACGTGCGCGTCCAGGCCCTCGGGCAGCGCCGCCACGATGTCCTCGGCGCAGGCGGCGTACAGCGCCTGGCGGACCTCCTCGTCGCCGGCGGTGCCCCGTACGTCCAGTTCGTCGCGCAGCCGTCCGCTGAACAGCCGCGCGCCGTTGTCGGCCACCAGGACGTGCCGCCTGACCTCGGCGAGCGGCAGCTCCGCGAGCGGGCCGCCGCCGAGCGTGACGTCGCCGGGGGCGAACCCGCCCAGGCGGTCGGCGACGGCGATGGCGTCCTCCGGCGCGGCCGCCGCGAGCGCGGTGAGCCGGCCGGGCCGGACCTCGGCGCCCGACCCGCCGTCGCGGAGCGTGCCCGCACCGGTGAAGAAGCGGCCGTCGCCGCCCGCGATCTCGGGCTCCAGGGACAGGATCCGGCAGACGCGGCGCGCCGCCACGTGCCCCTTGGTCAGCTTGTCGGCGGCCTCGGTCAGCGTGCGCAACGGCGCGATCAGGAAGACCGCGTAACCGTAGAACGCGACGAGCTGACCGGGAGTGATGCGGCCCTCCAGCGCGAAGTGCGCGCCGAGCCAGGTCACGCACGCGATCAGCACGCCGGGCAGCAGGACCTGGGCGCCCTCCAGCAGGGACTCCACCGAGGCCACCCGCACGCCCGCCCGCCGTACGCGCTGCGACTCCTCGCGGTAACGGGCGGCGAAGACCTGCTCGCCGCCGACGCCCCGCAGCACCCGCAGGCCGGCCACGATGTCGGCCGCCCGGGTGGCCAGGTCGCCCTGCAGGTCGCGTTGCTCGTGCTGGCGCCGGTGCAGGGGCCCCAGCAGGGGCCCCACCGCGGCCGCCATCAGCGGCACTCCGATCAGCACGACAAGACCGAGCGGGACCGAGGTGGTGATGAGGATCACGGTCACCGCGACGACCGCGACGACCGCGCCGGCGCCCCGCAGGAGGATGTCCATCGCGTTGCCGATGTGCGCGATGTCCGAGTTGCCCACGCTGACGACCTCGCCCGTCGACAGTCGCTTCGGCAGGGTCGCCCCGAGCCTGGCCGCCTGCCGTACGGTGACCTGCACCGTGCGGTAGGCCGCCGACAGCCAGGTGATGACGGCGAAACGGTGGCGCAGGACGCCGGAGACCGCCTGGACCACGCCGAGGCCGAGCACCACCGCCGACCACTTCACCAGCGTGCCCGCGTCCCGCTGGGCCATCGCGTCGATCGCCTTGCCCAGGGCCGCCGGCACGAGTGCCTGTCCCAGCCACCACAGCACCGCCAGGCCGACTCCGGCCAGCAGCGTGGCGGCCTGGGCCCGCGCCACCCACCACAGGTAGCGGAGCGGCCCGCGGGCGTCGGGAGTGCCGGGATCGGCCACAGGAAGAGAGCGCATGGTCGTTCCAGGCTCGCAAACACGCAGGTCGAGGGGCAAATCGTTTTCCCTGCAGGATCAATGCGTCAACCAAGGTTGACATAGCTCGCGTGTCAACCTATGTTGACGACATGAGCGATACGGCACAGCTGGCGAGCGACGCCGGCAGCCGCGATCCGGCCGTCGGTCTGCGGGCCGTACGGGCCTTGCGGCTCCTGGTGGAACGGCTCGAAGCGCTGCAGGTGGAGAACGCCCGCACCGCGGGGTGGTCCTGGCAGGACATCGCGCTCCTGCTCGGGGTCTCCCGGCAGGCGGTGCACAAGAAGTACGCGGGCGGGCGAGGACTGCTGAGACGGGAGAAGTAGATGCTGGAGAGATTCACCGACGACGCGCGGCAGGTCGTCATAAACGCCAACGAGCAGGCCAGAGAGCTCCGGCACAGGCAGGTGGGCACCGAGCACCTGCTGCTCGGCCTGCTGAGCCGCCCGGAGACGTTGTCCGCCCGGCTCCTCACGGCCCGCGGGATCACCCGTGATCGGGTGCGGGCCGAGGTGGTCCGGATCCTCGGCGAGGCCACGGGCGGGGACATCGACGCCGAGGCCCTGGAGTCGATCGGCATCGACCTGTCGGCCGTCCGGGAGAGAGTCGAGGAGGTCTTCGGCGTCGGGGCCCTCGACCGGGAGCCGCGTCGCGACCGCCGGGGCGCGCTCCTCAGCGGGCGCCGGGCCCCGTTCGGCCCGCGGGCCAAGAAGACGCTCGAACTCGCGCTGCGCGAGGCCATCGCGCTGAAGAGCAAGGAGATCCGCGACGGGCACATCCTCCTCGGCATCATCCGGGAGGGCGAGGGCCTGGGCGTCCGCATCCTGACGGACGCCGGGGTCGACCTGCCCGCGCTCCGTACGGAGGTCAGGAGCGCCCTGTGACCGGCGTCAGTCGTCCAGCGCCGCCAGGGCGTCCGGGAGAGTCTCGTAGATGGGGAACGCGGCGTGCAGCCCGGTCACCGTGAGGATTCTCCGGAAGACGCCCCGGACGCCGGCGAGCTTCATGAAGCCGCCCGCCTCGACCGCGCGATCGTGCGCCTCCAGCAGCAGCCGCAGGCCCATGGAGTCGCAGAAGGTCAGCTCGGACGTGTCCACGACCAGCCGGGTGTTGCCCTCGTCCGACAGCTTGCCGAACACGGTGCGCAGCCGCTCGCTGGAGATCACGTCCAGTTCGCCGGTCACTGTGACGAGAACGTGCGTCGCCTCATGGCTCACCGTGACGCCAAGTCTCGTCGTCATTACCTGTCCTCGGTCCGAAGATCTTCACCCGGAAGATCTACAGAGAAGTTACACCTCTAATTACCCCGGCAGGCAGGGGGAGGCAAGCAATCGGGCTTCACCTTCGCGGAGGACAGACGGTGCGATCCGGCGCGGCTCAGCGGTCGCCGGCGGTTTCGTACACTCCGCCCGAGCCGGCGCCCGAGTCGCCCTCGTCCCGAGGGCGGCGCGGACCGGCGTCCGCGGCCTGGCTGAGCGCCTCCGCGACGGTCTCATGCTGCTCGAACACGTTGCGCAGCCCGGTGATCGTCAGCACCCGGCGCAGCACGCCCTGCACTCCGGCCAGGATCAACCGGACGTTCAGCGCCTGACCGCGCTGCAACGCGGAGATCAGCTCGCTCAGCCCACGCGAGTCGCAGAACATGACCTCGGCGACGTCGAGCACGAGGACGGACGTCTCGGGCGACTCCCAGACCCGGCGCAACTCGTCGCGGAGGAGGTGGACGGTGCCGGCGTCGAGATCCCCTTCCACACGCACGACGACGGCCGCGCCGTGGACCGCGGACGCGACCTTCAAAGTGGAACGTGGACCGGACACAGACATGCTCACTCCCTCGCCTGCGGGGTCACGGCAGGCGTGTTACGCCAACACAAAGGACACGTTACCCGGGAGGCGGGGGGATTAGTCGCAGGGAAGGCGTGAGCCGTGCGGCTCACGCCTTCGCTGTACACGGTTGCACTACTTGGAGGCGGCCTTGAGGTAGTCGGCGTTCATCTGGGCGATCGTGTCGAACGGGATGCCCTTGGGGCACACCGCCGTGCACTCGCCGGTGTTGGTGCAGCCGCCGAAGCCCTCGGCGTCCATCTGCTCGACCATCGCCCGGGCGCGGGACTCGCGCTCCGGCTGGCCCTGCGGCAGCAGGCCCAGGTGGGTGATCTTCGCCGCGGTGAACAGCGAGGCCGAGCCGTTGGGGCAGGCCGCGACGCATGCGCCGCAGCCGATGCAGGTCGCGGCGTCGAAGGCGGCGTCGGCGTCGGCCTTCGGCACCGGGACGGAGTGCGCCTCGGGGGCGGACCCCGCGGGGACGGAGATGAAGCCGCCCGCCTGGATGATCCGGTCGAACGCCGACCTGTTCACCACGAGGTCCTTGATCACCGGAAACGCCGCGGACCGCCACGGCTCGATGGTGACGACGTCGCCGTCCTTGAAGTGCCGCATGTGCAGCTGGCAGGTCGTGGTGAGCTTCTGCTCGCCGTGCGCGACACCGTTGATGACCATGCCGCACATGCCGCAGATGCCCTCGCGGCAGTCGTGGTCGAAGGCGACCGGGTCGTCGCCCTCCAGGATCAGCCGCTCGTTCAGCACGTCGAGCATTTCCAGGAACGACATGTCCGGCGAGACGTCTTCGACCCGGTAGGTCACCATCCGTCCCTTGTCCGACGCGCCGTTCTGCCGCCAGATCTTGAGGGTCAGGTTCACTTGTAGCTCCGCTGGGTCATCTTGACGTACTCGTAGTCGAGCTCTTCCTTGTGCAGGACCGGGCCGTCCGGGGTCCACTCCCACGCCGCGACGTAGGCGAAGTTCTCGTCGTCGCGCAGCGCCTCGCCGTCCGCGTCCTGCGACTCGGCCCTGAAGTGACCGCCGCACGACTCCGTACGGTGCAGCGCGTCGATGCACATCAGCTCGGCGAGCTCGAAGAAGTCGGCCACCCGGCCGGCGCGTTCGAGCGCCTGGTTGAGTCCCTCGGCGTCGCCCGGCACCTTGACGTTGTTCCAGAACTCCTCGCGCAGCTCGGGGATGCGCTCCAGCGCCTTGCGCAGCGACTCCTCGGTGCGCTCCATGCCGCAGTAGTCCCACATGATCCGGCCGAGCTCGCGGTGGTAGGAGTCCGCGGTGCGGTCGCCGTTCACGGACAGGAGCTTGTCGATCTTGTCCTGCACCGCCTTCCTGGCCTCCGCGACGTCGCCCTCCTCGACCGGCCCGAACGAGCCGGCTCCGGCGAGGTAGTCGCCGATCGTCGTCGGCAGCACGAAGTAGCCGTCCGCCAGGCCCTGCATGAGCGCCGAGGCGCCCAGGCGGTTGGCGCCGTGGTCGGAGAAGTTGGCCTCGCCGATCACGAACAGCCCGGGGATCGTCGACTGCAGGTCGTAGTCCACCCACAGGCCGCCCATCGTGTAGTGGACGGCCGGGTAGATGCGCATCGGCACCTCGTACGGGTTCTCGCCGGTGATGCGCTCGTACATCTCGAAGAGGTTGCCGTACTTCTTCTCGACCGCGTCGCGGCCCAGCCGGCGGATGGCGTCGGCGAAGTCGAGGTAGACGCCGAGGCCGCCGGGGCCGACGCCGCGGCCCTCGTCGCAGACGTTCTTGGCGGCGCGGCTGGCGATGTCACGCGGGACGAGGTTGCCGAACGCCGGGTAGATGCGCTCCAGGTAGTAGTCGCGCTCGTCCTCGGGAATGGCGCCGGGCGCGCGGTCGTCGCCCTTGCGCTTCGGCACCCAGACTCGGCCGTCGTTGCGCAGCGACTCCGACATCAGCGTCAGCTTCGACTGGTGGTCGCCGCTCTGCGGGATGCAGGTCGGGTGGATCTGCGTGTAGCAGGGGTTGCCGAAGTAGGCGCCCTTCTTGTGCGCCCGCCAGATGGCCGTGGTGTTGCAGCCCTTGGCGTTCGTCGACAGGAAGAACACGTTGCCGTAGCCGCCGCTGGCGAGCACGACGGCGTCCGCGAGGTGGGTCTCGATCTCCCCGGTGACCATGTCGCGGACCACGATGCCCCGGGCCCGGCCGCCGCTGACGATGAGTTCGAGCATCTCGTGGCGGGTGTGGACCTCCACGTTCCCCGCCGCGACCTGCCGCTCCAGAGCCTGGTACGCGCCGAGCAGGAGCTGCTGGCCCGTCTGGCCGCGGGCGTAGAAGGTCCGCGACACCTGGGTGCCGCCGAAGGAGCGGGTGTCGAGCAGGCCGCCGTACTCGCGGGCGAACGGCACGCCCTGCGCCACCGCCTGGTCGATGATGTTCACGCTGACCTGGGCGAGGCGGTACACGTTCGACTCGCGGGCGCGGTAGTCGCCGCCCTTCACGGTGTCGTAGAACAGCCGGTAGACGCTGTCGCCGTCGCCGCGGTAGTTCTTGGCGGCGTTGATGCCGCCCTGCGCGGCGATCGAGTGGGCCCGGCGGGGCGAGTCCTGGTAGCAGAACGACTTGACCTTGTAGCCGAGCTCGCCGAGCGTGGCCGCGGCGGAGCCGCCGGCCAGACCGGTGCCGACGACGATGACGGTCAGCTTGCGCTTGTTGACCGGGTTGACCAGCTTGGCCAGGAAACGACGCTTGTCCCAGCGGTCCTCGATGGGACCCTCCGGCGCCTTGGTGTCCCGGATGGGCTCGCCCACCCGGTACATCCCGGGGAGGCTCACGCGCTCCTCCTGCTGCTGCTGGGGGCGGCGGCGGAACTTCACTTGACCACTCCGATCATGATGCAGATGGGCGCGGCGACGAATCCGAGCACCAGCACCGCGGAGACCGCGGCGGCGCCCGTCTGCAGCGCGCCGCGAGAGCGGGGGCGGCGGGTCAGGCCGAGCGACTGGAACGCGCTCCACAGGCCGTGGCGCAGGTGGAGACCGATCATCACCATGGCGACCAGGTAGAACACCGTCACCCACCAGCGCTCGGGCTGGAAGCCGGCGATCATCCGGTCGAACGGCGTGGCGTCGCCGCCCTTGGGGTTGACCGTGCCGAAGGTCATGTCGAGCAGGTGCCAGATCACGAACAGCAGGATGATCACGCCGCCGTACCGCATGGTTTGCGTGGCGTACCCCTTGGCCTGCGACTTCCGCTTGGCCGCGTACTTGACGGGCCGCGCCTTGGCCGCCCGGCGGGCGAGCGACACGGCCGCCCACATGTGCAGCACGACGCAGAGCGCGAGCACGATCTCGGTGATCGTCAAAATCGTCCGGTTCGGCAACGCGGGCGCGCCCACGGTGCGCAACCATTCGGCATAGTGGTTGAAGGAGTCCGCACCCAGGAAGATCTTGAGATTGCCCAGCATGTGGGCGATCAGGAAGAGCACGAGAACGGCCCCCGTGACGGCCATGACGGCCTTCCTGCCGGCCGAGGTGCCGAGCAGGCCGCGACGGTCAGGCGTACGCGGCGCGGCCCCGGCGGGCTTGCGAGGTGCGTCGTGCGCGGGAACCGGCGCGGTCGCCGAACCCCTGTCCACAGAAGCAGGGTCCACGGAGTGGTCAACAGTCGCAGTCACGTGAATAGACGCTAGGTTCGCGCTTTTCAAGCGTCCAAGTCATGACAGGTCTGGTTTCGATAGCCGCCGGCTATGCGCTCTGTCCCGCACGGTTTCCCAGAGTCGAAAGTCACAAGGTGTGCGACGAAATTCACACCCGTTCCCCGCACGGGACCCGCATCGAGCCGGTTCCGGCGATAGCCCTAGGCTATTGAGCTGTGCAGCTCCAGCAACTGGCCTACTTCATGGCCGTGGCCGAGACGCGGCACTTCACGCAGGCCGCGGAGCGGATGCGGGTCGCGCAGCCGTCGCTGAGCAAGCAGATCAAGAGTCTGGAGACCGAGTTGGGAGCGCCCCTGTTCAGCCGGGCGCGGGGCAACGTCACGCTGACCCCCGCGGGTGAGGCGCTGCTCCCGCTCGCCCGTCGCATGCTCGCCGACGCCGAGACCGCCAGGCGCGAGATCGCCGAGCTGGCGGGGCTGCGGCGGGGGCGGGTGCGCCTCGGGGCGACCCCGTCGCTGTGCGCCGGGCTGCTGGCCGACGCGCTGGCCCGCTTCCACCACGACTACCCGGGGGTGGAGCTGCGGGTGGAGGAGGGCGGGTCCCGCGACCTCGTCCGCGATCTCGCCCGGGGTCAGCTCGACCTGGCGCTGATCATCCTTCCGCTGCAGAGCAGCGACCCGTCCCTGGTGACCCAGGAGATCCTGAGCGAGAACCTCGTCGTGGCCTCCACGTCGGCCCGGGGGCGCAGGTCGTACATGCGGATCGAGGACCTGCGCGGACGGCCCATGGTCATGTTCCGCCGCGGCTACGACGTGCGGGAGGCGACGCTGGCGGCCTGCCGGCAGGCGGGCTTCGAGCCGCGCTTCGCGGTGGAGGGCGGGGAGATGGACGCGGTGCTGCGGTTCGTCGAGGCGGGGCTGGGAATCGCGGTCGTGCCCTCTATGGTGCTGGAGAACCGGCCGAGGCTGACGGGCACGCCGCTGCTGCCCGGGCTGCGCCGTACGGTCGCCCTCGCCCACCGCAAGGACGTGGAGCCGACCCGGGCGGCGCAGGCCTTCCGTGGGACGCTGTTGTCGTTCCTCGGCGAGGCGGCGCGTGACGGCACGCTTCCTCAGGGAATAGAGGCGCTCGTTGATGTGTGAGCCCTATCGGGCCGCCCCCAGACGATAGGTTTGTGCCCACGATGATCCCGACGCTGACGAGAGGCGTTCGTGACCCCCGTCTCACCTGATCTGCCCGATCCGCTCACCCTCCTGCTGATCGAGGACGACGCCGGCGACGCGTTTCTCGTCGAGGAGTTGCTGGCGGGCGCCGAGAGGCCGCCGAAGATCACCTGGGCGCGGACGCTCGCCGAGGGGCGGGCGCGGCTCACCGACGACGTGCAGTGCGTGCTCGTCGACCTCTCCCTTCCCGACGCGTCGGGACTGGAGGCGCTTCAGCAGATCCTCGCCATGGCCACGGACACGGCGGTGCTCGTCCTCACCGGACTCGGGGACTCGCACGTCGGCATCGAGGCGGTCGCGGCCGGGGCGCAGGACTTCCTGGTCAAGCAGGACGTCGACGCCCGGCTGCTGATCCGCGCCATCCGGTACGCGATCGAGCGCAAGCGCGCCGACCTCGCCATGCGCGAGCTCCTGCAGGAACGCATCGTCAGCAAGGAGAACTCCCGGCTCGAACGCGGCCTGCTGCCCGTCCCCCTGCTCGACCCCATGCTCCTGCACCACCAGGCCCGCTACCTTCCCGGACGTACGGGCGGGCTGCTCGCGGGCGACTTCTGGGACACCGTGCAGACGCCCGACGGCGCGGTCCACGTGCTGATCGGCGACGTGTGCGGGCACGGGCCCGACGAGGCCGCGCTCGGCACGGCCCTGCGCATCGCCTGGCGCACGCTGGTGCTGGCCGGGCAGACCGGCAACGACGTGCTGCGCACGCTCGACACGCTGCTGCGGCACGAGCGCAAGTCACCGGAGATCTTCACCACGATGTGCAGCGCGACCATCGCCCCCGACCTGACCACCGCCCGTCTGCACGTGATCGGCCACCCGCCGCCGCTGCTGCTGCGCGACGGCGTGCTCGGCGTGGTCACCGAGACGCCGTCCGGCCCGCCGCTGGGGATCTTCCCGGACATCCAGTGGTCGCCCATCGACATCACGCTGGGCGACAGGTGGTCGCTGCTGCTCTACACCGACGGCCTGATCGAGGCCACGGTGGGCGAGAACCGCGACCTGCTCGGCACCGAGGGGCTCGCGAACCTGATCCGCGCCCAGGACGGCATCGACCTCGACCGCATCATCGCCAGCCTCGACGGCGCAATGCACGACGACGTCGCCGCCGTGCTCGTGGCCCGCGGCCACCCCGAGCAGCGTGTCCGGGAGGCCGGAGCATGACCGTGTCCGACTCCGTTCAGGGGCCGGACGTCACGACCCCGCCTCCGCTGCCCCCGCTCGCCCCGTCCGAGCGGGGCTCCCGCCTGCCGGTCGGCCGATGGTTCCTGCTCGCCGGAGCGGGCGTCCTGGTCATCTTCCTGATCGCGCTCGCCGCGATCCTGCTCGCGCTCTCCACGACGTACGACGCCCGGCGGACCCTCGTCGACGCGGTCGACCCCGCCGCTCTGCAGACGCTTCGGGTAGCCCGGGCGGTGCAGACGCAGGAGGGCGCGATCCGCGGCTACGGGCTGACCGGCGAGCAGCAGTACCTCGACAGCTATCGCCAGGGCGTCGCGGAGGAGCAGTCGGCCAAGGACGCCATCGCCAAGCTCGTCCCCGATCTGCCCCAGGGTTACGGGGTGCGCCGTCAGATCCGCGAGCTCACCGACGCCACGGTCGCGTGGCGGCGCGACTACGCCGAGCCCGTGGTCGCGCGGACGCTCGAGAGCGGCCCGGGCCCGATCACCGACCTGGCCAGGCACAACCTGCAGCGCTTCTCGGCGGTCAGGACCGCCCTGGACCAGCAGCAGGCCCTGCTGGGGCGGCTGCACGACGTCGCCAGGGACCGGCTCTACTCCGGGTGGAACACCATCTACTGGGCGATCGCGGCACTGGCCGGCGCGATGGTGCTGGCGATCGTGTTCTGCGCGCTGATCGTGCGCCGCGCCGTCGCCGGCCCGATCGCGCAGCTCACCCGGCAGGTCCGGGCCGTGGCCGCCGGCGACTTCGACCACGAGCTCGGGGTCGAGCGGCCGGCCGAGCTGTGGGAGCTGTCCGGCCACATCGACGGGATGCGCCGCCGCATCATGACCGAGTGGCAGTCGTCGGTCGAGGCCCGCCAGCAGCTCGCCGAGCAGACCGAGGAGCTCAAGCGCTCCAACCGGGAGCTGGAGCAGTTCGCCTACGTGGCCAGCCACGACCTGCAGGAGCCGCTGCGCAAGGTGGCGAGCTTCACCCAGATGCTGGAGCAGCGCTACGCCGACCGCCTCGACGACCGCGCGCGGCAGTACATCGGCTTCGCGGTCGACGGCGCCCGCCGCATGCAGTTGCTCATCAACGACCTGCTCGACTTCTCGCGGGTGGGCCGGGTCGGCGGCGAACGGGAGGAGATGGACACGGGCGACGCGCTGGCCGCCGCTCTGCGCAACCTCGACTCCCGGCTGTCGGAGACCGGCGCGACGGTCACGAACGACGACATGCCCAAGATCCTCGGCAACCGCACGCTGCTGACCCAGCTCTTCCAGAACCTGGTCAGCAACGCGCTCAAGTTCCGTTCCGAGGATCCTCCCCGCGTCCACATCGGCGTACGGCGGGACGGCGACACGTGGGAGTTCAGCTGCGCGGACAACGGGATCGGCGTCGATCCGAAGTACGCCGACCGGATCTTCCTGATCTTCCAGCGCCTGCACGCGAGGGACGTCTACCCGGGAACGGGAATCGGACTGGCCCTATGCCGCAAAATCGTCGAATATCATGGCGGCCGGATCTGGCTCGACACGAACGAGAGCGCCGGAGCCACGTTCCGCTGGACGCTGCCGGCCCTGGGAGATCCCGATGACTGAACTCCGCCCGATCGAGGTCCTCCTGGTCGAGGACGACCCGGGCGACGTCCTGCTCTGCCAGGAGGCGTTCTCCGACAACAAGGTCGGCAACAACCTCCACGTGGTCAACGACGGCGAGCAGGCGCTGGCCTTCCTGCGCGGCGAGGAGCCGTACATTTCGGCGCCCCGGCCCGACCTGGTGCTGCTCGACCTCAACCTGCCCCGGGTGAACGGCTTCGAGGTGCTGGAGGAGGTCAAGAAGGACCCCTCCCTGCGGAGCATCCCCGTTGTGATCCTGACCACATCGGAGGCCGAGCAGGATATCCTTCGTGGATATAACCTGCACGCCAACGCGTACATCACCAAACCCGTGGATTTCGACCAGTTCACGCGGGTAGTACGGCAGGTCGACGAATTCTTCGTGACCGTGGTCAAGCTGCCGGGGAAGTGACCGAGATCACATGGAGGAGGAGTGACCCTCCTCACACTTCGTGATGTGCTCGTCGTAATGTGTGCCCCACCAATAACGCGCACGGCCTGAGCAGTACGGCGCGGTCGCTCCGGCGTGCGCGGAGTCAGTGAGGGTGGAAGGTCTCCGATGACCCAGACAACGGCCGAGAGCGCGGCAAGGAAACAACGCGCGCAGATCAGGGTGCGCACTCTTCGCACCGACCGATGGTGGCTTGCCCCGGCGTTCACGTTCGCCGGGCTCCTGTTGTTCTTGATTTACGGTGTGTGGGCGACCTTTGACGGGAGCTACTTCACCGACCCGTACATTGCGCCTTTCTCGTCGCCGTGCCTGGCGACGTCATGTCCCGAAGGGGCCCGGTTGTTCGGGTTCGCCCCGTTCGGTGACTGGTACGCGCTGCCGCCCGGGATTCTGATCCTCGGACTGCCCGGTGGGTTCCGGCTCACCTGCTACTACTACCGCAAGGCCTACTACCGGTCGTTCTGGCTGTCGCCGCCGGCGTGCGCCGTGGCCGAGCCGCACGGGAAGTACACCGGCGAGACGCGTCTGCCGCTGATCCTGCAGAACATCCACCGCTACTTCTTCTACTTCGCCATCGTCATCGGCCTGATCCTGACGTACGACGCGGTGCTCGCACTGGTGCACAGGCCCGCCGGGCTGGGCAGCTGGATCCTGCTGGCGAACGCGGCGCTGATCCTCGGCTACACGTTCGGCTGCCACTCGTGCCGTCACATCACCGCCGGGCGCCTGAACCACTTCTCCAAGCACCCGCTGCGCTACAAGGCGTGGACCCTGGTCTCGAAGCTCAACGCGAAGCACCAGAAGTTCGCCTGGGCCTCGCTGTTCTCGGTCATGATCGCCGACCTGTACGTGCGGCTCGTCGCCAAGGGCGTCATCAACTTCCCGTTCGCATAAGGATTTCAAGTGGAGCGTCACGAATACGACGTCGTCGTCATCGGAGCCGGTGGAGCGGGGCTCCGCGCGGCGATCGAGGCGCGGCAGCAGGGCAAGCGGACGGCCATCGTCTGCAAGTCGCTGTTCGGCAAGGCCCACACGGTCATGGCCGAGGGCGGCGCCGCCGCCGCGATGGGCAACGTCAACAGCAGCGACAACTGGATGGTGCACTTCCGCGACACCATGCGCGGCGGCAAGTTCCTCAACAACTGGCGGATGGCGGAGCTGCACGCCAAGGAGGCCCCGGACCGGGTCTGGGAGCTGGAGGCCTGGGGCGCGCTGTTCGACCGCACCAAGGACGGCAAGATCAGCCAGCGCAACTTCGGCGGTCACGAGTACCCGCGGCTCGCCCACGTGGGCGACCGTACCGGCCTGGAGATGATCCGCACCCTGCAGCAGCGCGTCGTCGCCCTGCAGCAGGAGGACGAGAAGCTGCACGGCGACCCCGAGGCGTACATCAAGGTCTTCGCCGAGTGCACGATCACCCGGCTGCTGAAGGACGGGGACGCCATCTCCGGCGCCTTCGGCTACTGGCGCGAGACGGGCGAGTTCATCGTCTTCGACGCCCCCGCCGTGGTCCTGGCCACCGGCGGCATCGGCAAGTCGTTCGTCGTCACGTCGAACTCCTGGGAGTACACCGGTGACGGTCACGCGCTGGCCCTGCTCGCCGGCGCGAAGCTCATCAACATGGAGTTCATCCAGTTCCACCCGACTGGCATGGTCTGGCCCCCGTCGGTGCGCGGCATCCTGGTGACGGAGTCGGTGCGCGGCGACGGCGGCGTCCTGCGCAACTCCGAGGGCCGCCGCTTCATGTTCGACTACATCCCGGACGTGTTCAAGGACAAGTACGCCACGACCGAGGAGGAGGCGGACCGCTGGTACGACGACCAGGCCAACAACCGGCGTCCGCCGGAGCTGCTGCCCCGTGACGAGGTGGCCAGGGCCATCAACGCCGAGGTGAAGGCCGGACGCGGGTCACCGCAGGGCGGCGTGTTCCTCGACGTGTCCACCCGCCTGCCGGCCGCCGAGATCACCAGGCGGCTGCCGTCGATGCACCACCAGTTCAAGGAGCTGGCGGACGTCGACATCACCAAGGAACCCATGCAGGTCGGCCCGACCTGTCACTACATCATGGGCGGCGTCGAGGTGGACGCCGACACCGGCGCGGCGTCGGTTCCCGGGCTGTTCGCGGCCGGCGAGGTCTCCGGCGGCATGCACGGCTCCAACCGCCTCGGCGGCAACTCGCTGTCCGACCTGCTGGTGTTCGGCCGCCGGGCCGGCGCGGGAGCCGCGGCGTACGTGGACGGGCTGGTCAAGCGGCCGGTCGTGACCGGCGTGGAGGAGGCCAAGGCCGAGGCCCTGGCCCCGCTGGAGCGCAGCGGCGGGGAGAACCCGTACGAGGTCCACCACGAGCTGCAGCGCACGATGAACGACCTGGTCGGCATCATCCGCAAGTCCGAGGAGATCAGCGAGGCCCTCCAGGTCATCGAGAAGCTCAAGGAGCGGGCCAAGAACTGCGCCTCCTCGGGCAGCCGGATCTACAACCCCGGCTGGCACCTGGCGCTCGACCTGCGGAACATGCTCCTGGTGAGCGAGTGCGTGGCGAAGGCCGCGCTGCTGCGTGAGGAGAGCCGCGGCGGTCACACCCGCGACGACTACCCGGGCATGTCGGCCGAGTGGCGGCGAAGGCTGCTGGTCTGCTCCGCCTCTCCGGACGGCACGTCCGCCACGGTCGAGGAGAAGATCCAGCCGTCCATGCGGGGCGACCTCATCAGCCTGTTCGAGCGCTCCGAGCTGGAGAAGTACCTCACTGAGGAAGAGCTGGCGGAATACGACGCCGCGGTCAAGGAGTCGTGATGGGATACAAGGCGAAGTTCCGCATCTGGCGCGGTGAGGGCGGCGAGGGCCGTCTGGAGGACTTCACCGTCGAGGTGAACGAGGGCGAGGTCGTCCTCGACGTCATCCACCGGCTCCAGGCCACACAGGCGCCCGACCTCGCGGTCCGCTGGAACTGCAAGGCCGGCAAGTGCGGGTCGTGCTCGATGGAGATCAACGGCAAGCCCCGGCTGGGCTGCATGACCCGGATGTCCACCTTCGAGGAGAGCGAGACCATCACGGTCACGCCGCTGCGGACGTTCCCGGTCATCAAGGACCTGGTGACGGACGTGTCGTTCAACTACCAGAAGGCCCGCGAGATCCCGTCGTTCACGCCGCCGGCCGACGTCAAGCCGGGCGAGTACCGCATGCAGCAGGTCGACGTGGAGCGGTCGCAGGAGTTCCGCAAGTGCATCGAGTGCTTCATGTGCCAGAACGTCTGTCACGTGATCCGCGATCATGAGGACAACAAGCCGAACTTCGCCGGCCCGCGCTACCTCATGCGGATCGCCGAGCTCGACATGCACCCGTACGACGTGGCGGATCGCAAGGAGTCGGCGCAGGAGGAGCACGGCCTCGGCTACTGCAACATCACCAAGTGTTGCACCGAGGTCTGCCCCGAGCACATCAAGATCACCGACAACGCGTTGATCCCGATGAAGGAACGCGTCGTCGACCGGAAGTACGACCCGCTGGTCTGGCTGGGCTCGAAGATCTTCAAGCGTCAGCGCTGAGCCCGGGGAGGAAGCGCCGATCGGCCGGTCCGATCGGCGCTTCTCGGTTTCAGCGGCGGGTGCCCGGGTCCTCGCCGGGGCCGGTGGCCTCGGCCCAGGGGTCGGCCGGGGCCGGATACTGCTGGCCCTGTGCCTGCATCTGGGCCTGCTGTGCCTGCATCTGCGCCTGCATCTGGGCGGGGTCCACCGGCGGATAGCCGTACGGCTGGGCGTAGCCGTACGGCACCGGGTAGCCGTAGGGCTGCTGCTGCTGCGGATATCCCATGGCGTAGGACTGGACGGGCACGAAGCCGACCATCGGGGCGTAGCCGGGAGTGGCCGCCGGGTACGCCGCCGGCTCGGGAGTGGCCGTCCGCGCCGCGGCCGGGCCTCCCCGCCGTACGGCGGCGGCGTGCGCCATCCTCCGCAGCCGGCCCTCGAAGATCAGCCAGGCGATCAGCGCGATGCCCACGAGCACCCCGGCGGGGATGGCGAGCCGGTGGGCCAGCGTCGGCTTGTCGTACTCCGGAGACGCGTTGCGGATCTCGATCGGCACCGTCTCGGGATCGGGCTGCTCGAACGACGCGCCCGCGGTGGGGGTCTGCTGCGCCACGTCCGGCGACGCGGACGCCTGGGGCAGCAGCACCTGTCCGTCGTCCTCCGGGGACGGGCTGGGACTCGGGGTGGGGGCGTCGGTCAGCGCGGGGAGCGTCTGCGTGGTCTGCGGCGGGAGGTCCTGCTCCGTGGTGGACGCGGGGGGAGCGGTGGTCGTCGCGGCCGGCTTCGGCGTCTTCGGCTTGGTCTGCTTCGGCGTCGGCGTGACGGTGACGGTCTTGGTCACCACCGGCTCGGCCGTGGGGCTCGCCGCCGCCGAGCCAGTGGGCGACGGCGTCGCGGTGACGGTGACCGTGACGACGGCGCACTGGGGGTCCGCGGGGTCGCACGGCTCCACCGGCTCGGCGTTCGCGCCGATCACCGGGCCCATGGCCAGGATCGCCACCGTGGCGAGGGCCACGGACGCGGCCGCCGAGGAGGCGGCTCTCATGTACGCGCGTCCGATCACCGCTCGCCTCCCGTTCGGCCCGGCTTCGAGGTCAAGACCGATTGTAGTTCGGTAAAAGGAGGAGCCAAGCCGGATATTGCGAACGATTCGGCGACTATGTGGCCGCGGAACCCGGCAGCAGCTTCTCGATCGCGGTGACGACCGGCAGGTCCGCCGGAAGCCAGGCGACGTCGTACAACTCGTGCGGCTCCAGCCACCGCAGCGCGAGGTGCTCCAGCGGACGGGGCACACCTGTGACGACGGTGGCGAGCCACACGTGCATCAGGTGCCCGCCGGGCAGGGGCCAATCGCCTCCGACGCGGCGTCCGAGGACGACCTGGACGCCGAGTTCCTCCGCGCACTCGCGTACCAGCGCCGCGCGCTCGTCCTCCCCCGGGTCGACCTTCCCGCCGGGGAACTCCCAGCCGCCGCGCAGCTCGGGGGGCGTGGCACGCTGGGCGGCCAGAAGCCGGCCGTCCCCGACGATCGCGGCGCCGACGACGAGGCGCGTCATGTCACGGCCCGCTTGAGCTGCGCGACGACGGTCTCGTTCTCCAGCGGGCGGGTGAAGCCGACGATGTTCGGCCGGTCGCGGTAAGTTGTGACCTTGATCGGCCCGCACAGCGTGCACCGTGCCTCGATCATCTTCCCGGGCGACACGACCATGCCGACATGCCCGGGATTGTCCGCGGACGTGCCCGGACCGGCGTTGAAGAAGACGAGGTCTCCGGGGCGCTCCTCACCCTCCTCGATCTTCACGCCGAAGGGCCACTGGCCGAAGGTCGTCCGGGGAATGCTCAGACCCGCGTTCCGATAGGCCATGTAGATGATCCCCGAGCAGTCGAAGGCGTCCGGGCCCGTGCCGCCCCACCGGTACGGCTTGCCCCGTTGCGCCAGAGCGTACTCGAGGATGTCGCGCACGACGTCGTCGGTGGCGCTGTCGACGTACCCGGAGTCGCAGGCCGGGTCGGCCTCGGGCGGCACCCCGATGTCCCCGGTCGCCGCGTAGCGTTTGGCGATCTCCAGCACCTGGTCGACGTACCAGGTGGCCCGGTTGTAGACGAAGATCGCCTTTCTGAGGTCGTCGGGGGCGCCGTTGCGCTTGAGCATCTTGGCGGCGCCGAGGATGGCGTCCGCGGGGTTGTAGACGTCGCCGTAGCCGTCCCCGTCGCCGTCGGAGGCGTAGCCGTTGATGCCCGGCTCGATCTTCATCTTGGCCTGGCCGCCCCAGGTGCTGATGAGGAACTGCATCGGCCCGGCGGCCCCCGCGTAGTTGGTGCCGCTGCTCACGCCCGGCAGTGTCGAGCGCCCGTGATTCGTCTCCCGCTTGCCGATGGCCGCCAGGACGTTCCACTGCACGCCGATCTGCTTGCCGAACTTCTTGTAGAGCTCCAGATAGTCCGACGGGATGTCGCCCTGGGCCGTCTGCGAGACGTCCGCCGTGTCTCCTGTGGCCGCCTCGGCGCAGTTCTCGGCCGCGCCGCCGCCGAGGAGGATCGACGGGCTGGGGGTCATCAGGATGATCGAGCCGAACAGCGTGACCGGGACGATCACGACCAGGGCCACGGCGATCGTCCGCCAGTCCCGCCCCGCCGACGCGAGCCTGCGCACGACGCGCGTCGAGGCGGTCACGGCGAGGTGTCCCCGTCCTGACCGGCGTCGGCCAGTTGCAGGTCGTACACCCGCCAGTCGGTCCCCGCCTTGACCACGGTCACGGCGAACCGCTCGGGCACGTCCTTCTGACCGTCCTTGTCCGTCACGTGGCGAACCGAGTCGACGACGAACACCACCTGGTTGGCCGTCATGTCGCGGATCGTCGCCACCTTCGCCGACCCCTTCGAGGTCACCTGGCCGGCCTCGTTCTGGTCCACCACCGCGGGGTCGGTGACGGTCCTGGTGAGCTGCCCGCCGAACTCGTCGGTCGCGAACCGCGTCAGCCGGTCGGCGCGCGCCGCAGGCTCCTCACCGGCCGAGAAGGTGCCGTACGCCTCGGTGAAACGGCGCGCCAGGTCGGCCGCCGCGCCGATCTCCTCCCTCGACAACGGCAGGTACGCGTAGACGTCGAAGGCGCCGGGGGTCGTGGCCACCGGGCTGGGCTGCCGGACGGCCCTCGTCGCCGGAGCGGTGGCCACGACGGACTGCTCCCGCGGCTGCTCGTCGCCTCCGGAGGAGGAGCTCGACGGCGGGGCCATCGTGAGGTAGACGCCGACGGCGGCGAGCACCACGACGGCCGCCGCGAAGGCCAGGCCCTTGCCCCGGTCGCTGGTCCGGCTTCTCATCAGTCGCCGGAGTCGCGGTCGGCGGGCATGGCCCAGAACGGAGTCGGCGCGTCGCTGTCACGGCGCGTGCCCGCTCCCCTGCTCGGCAGCCACAGCGGGGGCGGCTCGGCCGAACGGGAACGGCTGGAGGACGAGCCGGAGTCGCGCGGCGGCGCCGGCCGGGAACGGCCGCCGTCACCGCGCCGGGACGAACCGCCGAACAGGCCGCCCGAACCCCCCGAACTCCCCGAGCCGCCCGACCTGCTCGACCCACCCGACCTGCTCGATCCGCCGGACGAGCCGCGCGAGCCGCCGAAGAACCCGCCCGAGCCGCCACCGGACGGACGCGGGGACGACGGCCGGGAGGCCCAGCCACCCGACCTGCCGCTGAACCAGCCACCACCCGAGCCACCGCTCGAACCGCCGCCCGGGCCACCGCTGGTTCCGCCGCCCGAACCGGCGCGGGACGGCGCCGCGGGCGCGGCGGAGGCGCCGGTGACCCGCTGCGGCGGGGCGGCCGGGCTCCCCCCCGACGGCGCCGACGACGCCGACGACGGTGCGGAGGCCTGTGCGGCGGACCGGGACGGGGAGGCGGGGCGGACGCCCGAGAGGTTGAGCGGCGGGGCCGTTCCCGGACGTGCGGCGGCGCCTGCGGCCTTGCGGCGGCCGGCCCCCTGCGCGTCGGCGTCGAGCGGCGCGGGTTGCGCGCCCGCACGTGCTCCGGCCTGGGCGGCGGCGTTGCCCGCGCTCTCCTCGCCGCGCACGCGGCCCTGTGCCACGCCCGCCGCGGCGGCGGCCGTGGCCGCGCCGGTCGCCATCATGGCCGCGCCGATGACGGGCTCGGCCTTGCGCAGGCCCCACCGGCCCGCCCGGGCCGCCGCGACCGGCGGCAGCGCGTTGGCCGCCCGCGACAGCGTCGGCGCGGTGGTGGCCTCGCCGAGCATCCGGGTGGTGATCGTGTGCCCGTCCATCGAGGCGAACAGATGCTGGAACGGCCGTCTGTAGAAGAAGACCGCGATCGTCATCAGCGCCATGAACAGGATCTGCATGCCCCAGGGCAGGGTGGTCGAGATGATCAGCGCGTAGCCGTACACGAGGACCCCGAGCACCAAGGCCAGCACGGCCTGGCGCAGCAGGGTGCCGATCAGCATCTCCACCCAGCGCATGGCGATGATGCGGCCCGACCCCGGGTGCACGCCGATCAACAGGAAGATCGGTCCGAGCATCAGCAGCAGCAGGAAGCCGACCTTCAGGACGAGCAGCGACACCGCGACGAGGAAGATGAGCAGCCCGGCGACCATCGCCGCGATGAACGCGCCGATCGCGATGCCCAGGCGACTCGTCCAGTCCTTGCCCTGGAAGAGGAAGTACGCCGGGGTGCTCTGCATCGGCTTGGCGACTTCCTCCTCGAACCGCTTCTGGTGCTCGTCGGTGGCCGGGACCTGGCCGGCCGCCTGTTCCTTCGCGTCGATCGCCTGGAGGTTCAGGACCTTCGGGCCCAGGCCCTTGACGAGACCGGCGTCGGGATCGGCCGTGCCGAACTCGCCCATCAGCCACGGCTTGCAGACCAGGACCGACCACAGCGCGTCCGCGTTCTGCGCCACGCCGGGCGTGCCCTGGCGGCCGTAGCCGCCCGCGGTGGGCTCGCTCGGCACCTCGCCGGGCGCGGTCTCGTTCATCGGCAGGCAGGACGCGCCGCCCGCCCCGGGCAGCCCCGAGAACGCCGAGTTGACGATCTCGCCGGTCTTGTCGGTCACGGTCTTGCCGAGGTTGGTGAAGTCACCCGGGCGGCTGAAGAACCAGATGGCGACCGTGACGGCGAGGACCATCCAGATGACGCCCTCGGTGGTCGTCGTCGCGCGCTTGCGGATCAGGCCGTACCACGCCAGCCAGATCGCGCCGAGGATGACGATCGGCCGCAGGTACGGCCAGTACATCGCGTCGGCGAGGTTGGTGACGATCTTGTCGGCGACTTCCTTGATGGGCTGCAGCGGGCCCTCGGTGGCCGCCGCCTGGTAGGTGCTGATCGTCAGCCGGTCGACGGCCTTGGCCCACGAGAAGACGGTGTTGGCCCAGGCGTTGCCGAGCACGGCCGTGACGTCGGAACACCCCAGGTCGTAGGTGTGCCAGAACTGGCCGGCCATGCCGTACCGCTCGTAGTTGGTCGCCGGTGCCTTCGGCGCCTGTTCGGTGTTCTGACCGGCGGCCGCGGTCACGTCCCCGGCCGGCGGCTGGACCAGCCCGTCGACACCGCCGCCCACCATCTCCGGGGCGAGGGCCGGCGACAGGTCGCAGGGCCCGACGGCGCTCGCCGTGTCCGCCGGGAAGACCAGCGGAAGCGTCACGAACGCCGCGAAGGCGACGAACAGCAGAGCCAGGGTCCGGCGAATTCGCCTGCCGCGTCTGCCGCCCTCTTTGGTGCGACCCCTGGGATCGTTCCTGCGCACGCTCACGATCGCACCTCCTGCGCGACCCCCGACCGACCGGAGCCCCCGTCAAGAAGATCATGCACGTTCTCGCTGGGTTTGTCGTGTGTCGGATTGGTGTCGAGCCAGCGCAGCAGTTCCTCCGAGATAAGGTCCACCCCGATACGGCCTGCCCGGCCGTCCAGATCCCGGAAGACGCACTCCCCGTTGCCCAGGGAGCGCAGCACCGCCTTGTGCTCCTCCGACGGGTCCACGCCGAGGAGCTCCATCACGTGCTCGACCTCCACGCGTTCGGTCGACCGGAACGCGAAGACCGACGACAGACAGTTGGTCACCTGCTCGTTGAGCAGGTCACCGGCGTTCTGCGAGACCAGGACGAGCGCGGTGTTGCGCGAGCGGCCCATCCGGGAGACCTCGGGCACGAGCTTGGCGCCCTCGGGCGTGGACGTGATCGCCCACGCCTCGTCGAGGAAGATCGCCTTCGGCGTGCGCCGGTCGAGCCCGTTCATCAGGCGGCGCGCGAACTGCGACACCAGGTAGAGCAGCGCGACCGACAGCCGCTGCTCGTAGGAGTAGTCGTCCCTGACCGTCATCACGTCGGGCAGCGTGAGGCCGCCGAGCGTGAACACGGTCGTCCAGCCCTCGGTGTCGATCTGTTCGCCGCCCGAGGCGTCGAAGCACAGCCGGGCCAGGTGCATCTCCGACATCGACCGGAGCACGGCCCCGAGGTTCTTGGACGCCGGGTCGGTCGACTGCTCCAGGTGGCCGACCACCTTGCCCAGTGAGGGGTCGGGTTCGTTGGAGACCGCGGCGACCGCCTGGATCATGGCGGACTCGCGCTCCTCGGACATCCTCGGCAGCAGCAGCCGCAGGGTCTCGGTCGCCATCGTCTTCTTCGTCGCGATGTCGTCGCCGAACGAGAACGGGTCGAGCAGGCCCGGCGCGGCCGACCCCAGCGGGATGACCCGCGCCTTGCGGCCCCGCCGTTGCAGCAGCCGTACGAGCGACTCGGCGTCGCCCTTGGGGTCGATGACCGCGATCGTGACGCCGCGCAGAGCCATCTGGTAGATCAGCAGCAACGCGAGCGTGGTCTTGCCGCCGCCCGGCTCACCGGTGATCGCGATGGCGGTCGGGCGGTTGCGCGCCGCCGCGACGAGCGGGTCGAAGTGCACGATGCTGCGGGCCCGTCCCAGCGTCTCCCCGACGTACGGCCCGATCCATCCGGCGTTCGACTCGTCCACCCGATCGCCGAGCTCGACGGTCGCGGTGGCCATGCCGCCCGCGATCGTGCGCAGCGGCTGCCGCTGGGCGTACGCGTTGACCCGCAGCCGCTCGCCCGGAAGAGCCTCACAGAACAGCGAGAACTGGTCGCCGGTGGAGTTGACGACGTCGATGCCGATGTCGCGGTAGTGCTCCACGACGGCCTCGACGCGCTGCACGCACATCTCCTCGGTCGGCGCGCTTACGCTGAGCCGGTGCCAGCCGTACACGAACGGCAGGCGCTCCTTGGTGATGCCGTGCTCCAGCATGCGGGCGGCGTCGATCTGCTCGGCCAGCGCGAGCGGCGCCTCGGCCCCCGCCTCACGGATGTGGATGTCCATGTCGCGGGCGTGGGCCAGCTTGCGCGCCACGTCCTTGCTCGCCCTCACCGGGGGGATCAGCCGCATCCGGCTGGAGATCTCCACCGGGAACGGCAACTGGTCGGCGAAGTGCAGCCACGGCTCCCCGTCGGGGAACGGCATCAGGTCGGGGAACCGGGCGAACGACAGGTGCGCGGTCCAGGAGTCTCCGGCCGGCTGCTCGATGCGCAGCAGCGACCTGCCGTTGTGGATCTGCCCCTCGACCAGCGACTCGATCTCGCCCTTGCCCCACCTGCGGCGCGGCGTGGCCGAGGGCAGCGGCTCACCGAGGCCGCCCGCCGCCGCGTGCTGGTACAGCCAGGCGATCTCCGTGGAGGTGGCGTGGCGGGCGTACAACGCGCTGGAGGCGAGAGCCCGGCCGAGCCGTTCCGCCGCCTCGGTCCACCGGGCGATCTCCTTGTCCGGCACGTGGTCGTCCTCGATGCCGAGCGTCTTCTCGCTGCGCTGGTAGAAGCCGAACAGCTGGGCCAGCACTCCGGTGCCGAGCTGCGCGCCGCGCGGCCCGAGCCGTACGCCGAGATAGATCTCCTTGCTCCAGAAGTCCTTCGCCCAGACGTGGCGGTACATCTCCTCCAGGTACTCACGCCACCCCGGGCCCTCGTCCGAGGTCGAGTTCAGCGCCATCGCCCACTCTGCGGCCGGATAGGCCCGGTGCGCGATCCGCAGGTGCACCTCGGCGTCCTGCATTCTGATCGCGGCCAGCGCGATCGTGATGTTGGTGGCCAGCGCCTCGCGCTCCTCGGGGGTGAGGAACTCGTAACTCACCGTCGGCAGCCGGAAGTAGGCCCAGGCCGCCGAGTCGGTGAGGAGAACGCGATCGTCGAAGTAACGGACCGCGAGGCGACTGCGCGCCCTGCTCATCGACCTCTCACCAGCTTCCTCGCTCGCCCCTCATCTGGCCACCTCCTGCTTGGCCTGGACAGTCGCCAGGCCGCTCACGATCACACCCGCAAGCGCAACGTACGCCCTGCGGCCGCCCATTCGGAGGTGATTGACGTCGACCGGTCCCGGCCGCCCGGGAGCCAGCTCGTCCTCCCACGGCACCCGGACGATGGCCCGGCAGCGGCCGCTGGCCACCGCCTCGGCCTGCTCCACGTCGGGGAGGCTGCGGCGGCTCACGCCGTTGATCACCATCACGGCGCGGCGCCTCAGGTCGGAGCAGCCGTGCCCGTCGAGCCACTCGTAGGTCATCGCCACCGCCTCGGAGGCGTCCTCGCTCGCGGGGGCGACCAGCACGAGCTGGTCGGCGTACGGCAGGAGCCGGGCCGCCAGCGCGGCCGCGGGGTCGATCACGGTAAGCCGGTAGTGCCGGTCGAGCGCGGCGAGCGTCCTGCGCCAGTCGGACAGGAACGCGCGATCCGCCAGGCGCTGCGTCACCCGGTCGTCGGTGTCCGCCCCGACGACCTCCAGTCCCGATTCACAGCGCGTCGTGTACGCCCGCATGCCGAGGTAGCCGGTCACCTCTTCCGAGCTCTCGATGAGCGAGCTCAGCGTCTCGGGGGATTCGGCGGCGATCCTCGTCGTGAGCGTGTCCTCTCCGGTGTTCGCGTCGAGCGCGAGCACGCGGTCCTCCCGGTAACGGGCCAGCGTGTGGCCCAGCATTAACGCCGTGGTCGTCTGCCCGGCGCCGCCCGTGCAGCCGAGCACCATGATCCGGCTGCTGCTGGTGAGCGGGACGCGGGCCCGGGCCTCGTCGACCTCCATGCCGTCCGTACGGCTGCCGCCCACGACGACCTGTGCCAGGCGCCGCCAGCCGCCCGAGGTGTCACGGCCGACGACGGCCTCGACCCGGCGCAGCCGTGGCGGCTCCTCGTGCGCCGGCCTGCCGGGGGTGGTCCTGCCCGGGGCGGGCAGCGACGGCCGGGCGGGCCCGGCCGGGCCTGCCGCCCGAGGGCCCGCGGGCACGGCCCGGATCGACACTCCCGCGGGGGCCGCGGGAGGCGTCACCTCCCCCGCGCCCGGGGCGCGGGCAGCGGCACCACGGGACGCGCCCCCGGCGTTCCCGTACGGCCGGGACCCCGGTGCGTGCGTCCCCTCCCGCGCGGCGTCCGCGGCGGAACCGGCGTCCGGCGTCGTGGGCTCCGCAGGAGCGTCCGTCGCGGCGGTAGCGGCCGTCACGGGCTCGTGCCTCTCCGCGTCTTCCGTGGTCGCGTCTCCCGTGTCCGCGGGCGCCTCGTCCGCGGGCACCTCTTCTGCGGGCACCTCGTCCGCCGCCTGAGACGGCTGCTCCGGCTCCGGCGAGGCGGTCCGGGGCGGCTCGCCCCAGGCGTCCCCCGGCACCCGGGGCCGCACGAGCCGCGGCGGCCGGCCCTTGCGATGCTGCTCGAGCGCCTCGGCGTCCCGCTCGCCACCTGCGGGCTCCTGGGGCGCGGACGGCGTCTCCACCGCCGGTGCCTCCTCCGCCCGTGCCTCCTCAGCCGCTGTCTCCGCCGCCGGTGCCTTCTCCGGCTCCTGCTCGACGGGCCGCAGGGGCGCCTCGGCGAAGGGGGTCACACCGGAGTTGCCTACGGCGCGCGGTTCGGCCGAAGCGGCGAGCCTGCGCAGGCGGCGCAGCGTCTCCGTGCCGATGGGCGGGACGGCGGGCGCGTCCGGAGCCTCGACGGGAGCGGCGGGCGAGGCCGGAAGGGCGGGGCGCGGCTCGTGGTCCTCGTGGTCCTCGTGGTCGTTGCGGCTCTCGTGCTGCTGCTCGCGCTCACGATCCGGGCCGATGGCGTTTCTGCCCCGCGCCTCCTCACGTACGGGAGATGCGGTCGGCTCCGGGAGGTAGAAGACGCGCTCACCGCCGGCGCCGGCACCGCCGCGGGCGGTGGTGGCCGGGATCGGGGCCGGGGTGTCGGCGACGACCGGTGCGGCGGCGGCCGCGGCGGCCGCCACCGCCGGGCGTACGACACGCGAGGGGTCCACCTCACGCGCGCCCGCTCGCGCGGCGGCGCCCGAGGCCGGCCGTGCGCCGGTTCCGGGGACCTCCGCGACCGGCACCTTGACCGAGAGGGCACGGCGCGCCTTGCGGGCCGCCCTGTCGTTCGCCACTCTGCCGTTCGCCATCCTGCCCTTCGCCGCCCTGTCGTTCGCCACCATGGCCGGCGGCGTGGTCCGCCAGACGCGCGCCGTGAGGGCGATCTCGTCCGGCTCGTCGAACGGGGCCATCCGGCACCAGGTCCGGGGCTCGCTCATGTAGCGGAGCTGCGACTGGAGCAGCTCGGTGAGACGCTTGCTCTCGATGACGGGACGGGTGGACAGCCAGGTGAGCACGCCGGGGGGAACCAGGTAGATGACGTGCCACGGCGCCGCGAAGGGCAGGCCGATCAGGTAGAGGAAGACCCACCACGGCACGGAGACACCCACGAACACACCGATCCAGACGACCGGAAGCGGCATCGGCAGCCGTAGGTCGTACAGCTTGTACAGCCGCTTCTCGATGCGCCAAATATTTGTATATGTGGGCAGATCCACCCCGAACCTCCTCTCCGCCCGGTCACTTGATGCCAAGTGCGCCCGCGATCGCCTTCGCCGTCACCTCGATGATGTTGGGAACGTAGAAGATCACGCCGATCGCGATCGCCAGGATGATGAACTGGACGAACCTGGTGATCTCACGGGTGAAGAGGAAGAAGAGCGCCACGACGGAGACGACGGCGAGGAAGAGCGGGGCGAAGAACTTCCGGAGGAAGTCGGCGAGACCTTCGGTGTTGATGCCCGTCGTCGGCGCCGGCGACGGCGCGGCCAGATCAAGGACGTGGTCCGCGATGGTCTTCAGTATCAACTCTCGCCCTCCCGGGGGTGTGGATCAGCGATGTCTTTGCCGGGCATGCGCTACCCCACGGACCGGTTCGCACCCTGGATGTCCCTGACGAACCACTTGCCGCCCTGCTTTTCGATCGTCAATTCATAGGCCTGCTCGAGACCGGCGGGCTGCGCCGCCGGGTCCTGCGACGGGCTCGCCAGTGCCGCCTGCTCACCGGACGCCACCGCCCACACGACCACCGCCGTGACCTTCCTGCTGTCGGTGCCGCCCGGCGGGACCACGACGTCCTTCAGCTCGGCGAGCGTGAACTCGCCGTCGAACCCGTTGACGGTCACGCCGCTCGCGACGTACCGCTGCAGGTCGACCTGGTTGCCCGCGGCGTACGCCTTGAAGAAGCCTTCGAGCTGGGGACGCAGTTCGGCCTCGGTGGCGGAGTCACGGTCGGGGTCCGGGAGCTGCGGCAGGCCGGCCGGCCCCGGCGCGGGCAGCAGGGCAGGCTGGGCCGCGACCACGAACCTGCCGTTGTCGTAGTAGACCGGCACGGACAGCAACCCGCGGCTGCCTCCGGACTGGTACGTCACGGTCACCTTGGCGTTGTGGTCGTCGACCACCTCGATCCCGGCGAACTGGAAGGCCCCCGCCGACATGCGCCCGTAGCCGTTCCAGCCGAACTGGTCGTCCGCGCCCTCCGGCAGGAACGACTTCAGCCGTTCCGCGCGCTGCTGAGGGCTGGCCGCGTCGTAGTTGAGGTAGACCGCCGCGAACTGGTTGGCGAAGGCCGCCGCCTGCGTCGCCGGGAATCCGGAGGTGGCCGTCCCGGCCGGCGTCGAGGGCGCGCCGTCGTCCTGCGTGGAGCGTTCGAACACCGCGCGGACGCCGTTGACCACGATGACGACGATCAGCGCCCAGAGGATGACCCGCCCGGTCCAGACGAGCCAGCGTCCTCCACCGCCGCTCCAGCCTCTGCGGCGAGGGGCCGCGGCGCGCGCGGCGCTCGCGGAATCGAAGCCCTCCAGTGGGTACGGGTCAGGGTCGCCAGCGATCCGCGGATCCTGCTGGACGTCTGACCTGCGAGCCATCACGCCTCCGCTCGCGCCGATCCCTCCGGCTGGCGCGGTTTCCTCTTGCTCTCGATCCGGTTAACCGCATTGAAGTATTCACCCTAGCGGTCTCGCCAATTCTTCCAGGTAAGCCACGCCCATGTTGCAAGCATCGCCGCGACCGAGCAAACCGGGTCCACATCCCGTCGAGACGCCCCACGCCTATCCACTCCGCGGAAAAGCACGTTACGCCTGGCCAGCCGGGGCATCGATTACCTAACCGCCACCTATTGCTGTCTTCGCAGCTCGCAGGCATATCGAAACCGATCGCACCCCCGCCCCCGGACAGCCGACGGCCCCGCGCCGAGCGGGGCCGTCGTGTCGTGATCGGTGCCTGCGTCCTACTGGCACGCCTCCGAGGAGGACGAGGAGGACGACTCGATCGAGGTCTCCGGGATGCCCGCCGGCGGCGCGCTCTCCGGACCCGAGATCGCGGGCGGAAGACTCTCCGGGGCGCTTCCCAGAGCGCTTTCCGGAGCGCTCTGCGGCAGCGAGGAGGAGCTCTGCGACTGGCTCGCCGACGACTGCGACTGCGTCTCCGACAGCTGCTGCTGTGCGTGCAGGGACATCTGCTCGATGCGCTGCTGCGCGTCCGTCGCCTCCTGCATGATCTGCTGCCTGGCGCTGCTCGCCTCGTCCCTGATGCTCTGCCGGGCCTCCTCCGCCATCTGCTCCATCGACGCGGACGGGAAAGCCTCGCTGCGCAGGCTCGCGCCGGCCGCCGACTCGCTGCGCCACGACGAGCTGTGGAGGCTGGAACCGCTGTACCGCCGTGCGGACCACTGCGCCGGGAACTGCTCGCGTACCGTGACCGAGACGGTCCGCGGCAGCGCCGCGACGGACATCTGCGGCATGGAGACGGTGAGCTGCGGCGCCTGGGACATCAGGCCGGTCGCCGGGAGCGACTCGGGGGCGAAGGCCGACGCGCTCTCCGTGATCAGCGGCGCGCTGATCAGCGGAGCCGAGATCGTCATGGCCCGGGATGCGGACTCCGTCGCCAGCATCGGCTCGCTGATGGTGTACGACGTCGACCGCACGGAGCCGCCGGGCTCGCCCGCCTGGGATGCGCCGGTGGCCGCGGAGGCGGTGCCGCCGAGCAGCGCGATTCCGCCGGCCGTGAAGGTCGAGGCGACGATCGCCGCGAGAGCGAGCTGTCTGGATTTCCGATGCATGGTCCCCTCCTTGGGCCCGATCGGGGCCTCGGCAGGTCGGGCCACCTGGGCTTTTTCCCGGTGCCCGAATTCGGCCGCCTCCCTTCCGCCCGCGCCGGATTACGGCACCGATGGAATGTGTCACGAAAAGGGAGAATTCACGGGCGACTTCGCACCCAAACGGCCTCATTCCGATGCTTCAACGAGCCTCCCGAATGCGTCTAGGGCAGTTGGCCCAAGCGTTTCCGCAGGCCATGGAGGATCTGACCGGTGGGAGGGCTGCGGCAGGTGATGCCCCGGGGCGGTTTGCGGCTTCTTATACGCGAGAGCAGTCTGAGATTGTCCGGCCCTGATCGTCGCCGGGTTCCGGCACCCGGAGAACGGCGAGCCCGCCGCTCACGCCCGATGGCGGGTCCCCGTCACCGTGACCGCCGCTTTGCGTGATCTCCCGTCACGCCGACCGTCTACGGTCGTTCGAGGTCGTGCGTGACGTCCGCTACGCGGACCGTCCGGACCAGGGGATCCTCGATGACCTTCCGTAGCTGCCCGATCGTCGACAACGAGTCCACGTAGGCGTAGACGAGGCCGTCGTCCGCCGCTTTGCGCAGCCGGGCCAGGCTCAGATCGAAGTCGTGCAGGTTGTCGTCGTCGTAGTCCTCGAGGATGCCGACCCAGCGGCGGAAGTTCCCGAAGTCCGACTTGATCGGCTCATCGTCGGCTCCCGGCGTCGGCTCCCTGTCCCACGTCGTCATCCCACCCCACGTGATGGGGATCGAACCGGGACGCCGCTCAAGCACCATCTTCTCGGCGTACGACTTGTTTCTGACGACGAAGGCGGCCAGCTCATCGGTGGTGAGCGGCTTGGCGAACTCGACCACCGCCAGCGCGTTGAGCTCCTCCGGGATCCTGGCCAGCACCCCGCGGCTGTCCTCCTTGGGCTGGAGGGACGTCCCCACGTTCATCAGCGCCCTGCTCAACGTGGTGCCGGCGTAGGTGCCGAGCGGCAGCCTGCCCACGTGGCCGAAGAAGTCCTGGGTGACGACATGCTCGACGCCGCCGTAGCCCTCGACGAAACCCCCGATGGCCCGCACGGGCCTGGCGGCCACGGTGAACGACATCGACAGCGGTGTGGTGGCACCCGAGCTCCGGACCTCGATGTCGTAACCGGGGTTGTAGATCTTGAAGGCGGTGCCCAGCACGTCGGTCATGCGCACCTCCCGGTCGCCGCGCCGCTGGATCAGGCCCGAGCCCATCGTGGCCGCCAGCACCAGGACGAGCAGTGCCGCCAGCACCGTGATCGCGGTGCGGGCGACACCCCGCCGGACGGCTCGGCGGGTCGCCTTGTAGTCGAAGTCCGGCATGCGCGGCAGCAAGTCGTCGTCAGTCATGAGGACCTCCGTAGAGATCGGCGAAGGCCGCTCTGGCCCGCCACACGGCCGTCTTGACAGTGGTGTGCTTCCTGCCGGTCATCGCGGCCACCTCGACCAGGGAGAAGCCGTCGAAGTAGACCAAGGTGAGCAGCCTGCGCTGATCCTCGGGCAGCCGCTCCAGGACATCGCGCACCGCCAGCGCATCGATGTGCAGCGCGGGCACGCCCAGCTCGTCGGGATGGGGCAGGTCCAGTTCGCGACGGTGGCGCCGGACATGGTCGACCAGGACGTTGCGGGCGATGGTGAGCAGCCATGCCGCCGGGTTCTCGCCGCGCCAGCCGAGCAACGCCCTGGTCGCCTTGACGAACGTCTCCTGGGCCAGGTCCTCGGCGAGGTGGGGATCGCGGGTGCGGCGGAGAAGGAACCCGCACACGAGCGCCCAGTGCTCGCGGTACAGCTCCTCGATGATGATGCCCCCCGCGTTCTTGTGTCTGTCACAACAGACCAGACGCGATCGGGGCGGGAATGGTCACACCGCTTCTTCGCAGCGGGTGAGCGGTCCTTCAGGGACCGAGGGCCGCCGGAACGGTCGCCCGGGGTCCTCAGAGGGGCCGGAGCCGGGCGTGCAGGAGGCAGAACTCGTTGCCTTCAGGGTCGGCCAGGACGTGCCAGCTCTCGGTGCCGGTCTGGCCGACGTCGGCGAGCCTGGCGCCGAGCGCGAGCAGCCGCTCCAGCTCGGCGTCCTGGTCGCGGTCGGTGGCGTTGACGTCGATGTGCAGCCGGAGCTTGCCGGTCCGCGGGGCGTCGCTGGGGCTGAGGATGAGGGTGGGCTGCGGGCCGCCGAAGCCGGCGTCGGGCGGCCCGATCTCGATGCTCCCGTCGTCCTCCCGGCCGAGTTCGACGTAGCCGAGGACCTTGCTCCAGAACTCGGCGAGCAGCTCGGGGTCGGCGGCGTCGATGACCAGCTCACTGATGCGGCATGCCATGCCCGACAGTGTACGTAGACGACCTCGTAGTCGATCTACGCCGGCCCAGACGTCGAAGCGGACTCTGATCGCCATCCTGGCGACGTCGGCCGGAGGATTTGCCGCGCCGGCCGCAGCAGCGGCACAAGCCCGGCTTGCGCTGATTGCTCGTAGTAGTTATGGAAATACTCTCTGTCACTGACGACAGAGAGGCTCAGCATGAGCGGACAGAACGAGCAGCAGATCGCGGAGGCGCTCCGGGCCGCGCCGCCCATCATCCTGGCTCCTGGCCCCAAGGAGCCTCCCACCCAGCTCCCACCGGTGCCCGACGATGTCTGGGCTCTCCCCGGTGGCACCGCCTGGGTGTACTACGGGGAGCGCAACCGGGCTCTGACCGCCCCAGTGATCATGGCTGACGGCTTCAACACCGGGCCCAGCACGCCCGAGTTTTCCTGGAACGCCCTGGAGTTCGGTGGCTACCCGCTCATCAGCGAACTACGCAGGCGCGGCAAGGACGTCGTCCTACTCGGTTTCACCGAGCGCAGCGCATCGATCCTGGACAACGCCGAAGCCGCCATCGCCGCCATCCGGGAAGCGATCGTGCGGCGACAGGGCAGCCATCCGCTCACGGTCGGCGGCTTCAGCATGGGCGGCCTGGTCACCCGGTACGCCCTGGCCAAGATGGAAAGCCGAGCGAGGGCGGGGGACTCCCACCAGACGGCGCTGTACTTCTCCTACGACAGCCCGCACCGCGGCGCCTGGGTGCCCATCGCCCTGCTGGCGTTCGCCCACTACATCCGCAAGCTCGACAGCCGCTTCTCCGACCAGATGAACAGCCGGGCCGCGCGTCAGTTGCTGTGGCAGCACATCGCGGGCTGGCAGGACGAGCCCGACACCGACGAGGAGCGCAAGGAGTTCGTCGCCGCACTGGAGCGGGTCGGCAACTGGCCGCAAACGCCCCGTCTGATTGGCGTCGCCAACGGCGTCGGGTCAGGCCAGGGCAACGGCATCGCCCCCGGCCAGACCGCCCTGCGCGGTACGGGCGCGGCCATCAGCGGCACCGATCTGCGCAGTCAGTCGACGGGCGACGACTCGCTGGTCGCCACCCTTCGGGTCGTGACTTCGCAGCGGCCGGAGATCCGCACCATGGACATGCCGGACATCGACAGCGCCCCCGGTGGCATGCTGGAGGGCTTCGGCATCCTCGCCGACGCACTCAACAAGTTCACCGGCCTCGGCCTGGGCGTGGGCAACCCGATCCGCTCGCACTGCTTCGTCCCGGCGGTCAGCGCCGTCGCCATCCGTGACATCGCCACCAACGACGATCTGTACGTCAACATCCACAGCCTCCCTCCGGACGCGAGCGAACTGGACGAATTCAAGCTCGCGTCCCAGAACGAGGGGCACACCGCGATCACCGAAGAGCTCTGCACCTGGATCATGGAGCGGCTTCCTTAGAGAAGCCGCCATCGCAGGACTGAGGGGGAAGGAAACCGACGGATCCCGTGTTCGCGTGGTACACGCGAACAGTCGGTGAACCGGGTCTGACGATGTGCCCGGCGGACCACCAACAGAGCGTGCGTTGGTGGTCCGCTAGCCCCGAAGGCAGGAGCAGGGCGTGAGGACTCAGACGTTGAAGCGGAACTCGACGACGTCGCCGTCGCGCATCACGTAGTCCTTGCCCTCGATCCTGGCCTTGCCCGCGGCCCGGGCGGCGGTCATGGAGCCCGCCTCCACCAGGTCGTCGAACGAGATGACCTCGGCCTTGATGAAGCCGCGCTGGAAGTCGGTGTGGATGACCCCGGCGGCCTCGGGAGCGGTGGCGCCCTTGCGGATCGTCCAGGCCCGGGCCTCCTTGGGCCCGGCGGTCAGGTACGTCTGCAGGCCCAGCGTCTCGAAGCCGACCCGGGCGAGCTGGGCGAGGCCGGACTCCTCCTGGCCGACCGACTGCAGCAGTTCCAGCGCCTCGTCGTCGGGCAGCTCCACCAGCTCGGACTCGATCTTGGCGTCGAGGAACACGGCCTCCGCCGGCGCCACGATCGCGGAGAGCTTGGCCCGCAGGTCGGTGTCCGTCAGCTCGTCGGCGTCGAGGTTGAAGACGTACAGGAACGGCTTGGCTGTGAGGAGGTGAAGTTCGCGCAGGTCGGCGAGGTCGATCCCGGCCGCCTTGCCCCCGGCGTACAGGGTGGTGCCGGTGTCGAGCAGCTTCGCCGCGGCCTCGGCGGCCTCCAGGAGGACCTTGCGGTCCTTGTTGGTGCGCGCCTCCTTCTGCAGGCGGGGCAGCGCCTTCTCGATCGTCTGCAGGTCGGCGAGGATCAGCTCGGTGTTGATCGTCTCGATGTCGCGCTCCGGCGCCACCTCACCGTCCACGTGGGTGACGTCGGGGTCGGAGAAGACCCGGATGACCTGGCAGATCGCGTCGGTCTCGCGGATGTTGGCGAGGAACTGGTTGCCCCTGCCCTGTCCCTCCGAGGCGCCCTTCACCAGGCCCGCGATGTCGACGAACTCGACCTTGGCCGGGAGGATGCGCGCGGAACCGTAGATCTCCGCCAGCTTGTCCAGACGCGAGTCCGGCACGCCGACGATGCCCACGTTCGGCTCGATCGTGGCGAACGGATAGTTGGCCGCCAGGGCGTTCGCGCTCTTGGTCAGGGCGTTGAAAAGCGTGGACTTGCCGACGTTGGGCAGGCCGACGATGCCGATGCTCAGGCTCACGTACCCCGAGTTTAGGGGTCTCGGTGGGTGCGCCGGACATCGACGGCCCCGTGCTTCGACTCGGCCCGCTCCCAGGCGCGCCTCCCTGTTTGGCACGCCAATGCCTGAAATCATCCAGACCGTGGATGTCGTGGCACTCGTACTGGGACTCGCCGTGGGGCTGGTGATCGGCCTCGCGCTGGCCTCGGCGCGGACCGCGGGCCGTACCGCCCAGGAGGCCGCCAGGGTGGCCGAGGCCGAGGCGAGGACGCGGGCGGCCGAGGACAAGGTGGCCTACATGGAGAACCAGCTCACCGAGCGGTTCCAGGCCATCTCCGCGCATGCCCTCGACGTGGCCAACCTGCGCTTCCTCGAACTCGCCGAAAACCGGCTCAACACCACGAGGGCCGAGGCCGCGGGCGACCTCGACCAGCGCAGGCAGGCGGTCGAGAACCTGGTCGCGCCGCTGCGGGAGACCCTCGCCAAGGTGGAGAGCCAGCTCAGGGAGAGCGAGTCGGGCGCCCGCGCCGCCCGCGCCGAGCTGAGCAAGCAGATGGAGTTCGTACGGCAGAGCTCCGAGCGGCTCAAGGCGCAGACGGACGCGCTGGTGCGGGCGCTGCAGCGGCCGGAGGCGCGGGGGCGCTGGGGAGAGCTGCAACTGCGCCGGGTGGCGGAGATCGCGGGGATGGCCCGCTTCTGCGACTTCGACGAGCAGGTGAGCGCCGTCACCCGCGACGGCGTGGTCCGGCCCGACATGGTCGTACGGCTCAGCGGCGGCAAGAACGTGATCGTGGACGCGAAGGTGTCGCTCGCGGCCTACCTGGACGCGGCCGAGGCCGCCGACCCCGACTTCGCCTCGGCGCGGCTGGACGCCCATGCGCGGCACCTGCGCGAGCACGTGGACCGGTTAGCCGCCAAGTCCTACTGGCAGGCGTTCAGCCCGTCGCCCGAGTTCGTGGTCCTGTTCATCCCCGGCGAGGCGTTCCTCGCGCCCGCCCTGGAGCGCGATCCGGGGCTGCTGGAGTACGCCATGCGCAGGCGCGTCCACATCGCCACTCCGACGACGCTCGTGACGATGCTCCGCACCGCGCAGTACGCCTGGCAGCAGACCGCGGTCAGCGAGAACGCCAAGGCCGTCTTCGACCTCGGCAAGGAACTGTACGACCGGCTCGGCGGCCTCGGGCGGCATGTGGACAGCCTGGGCAAGGCGCTCACCCGAGCGGTCACCGCGTACAACCAGACGGTCGGCTCGCTGGAGAGCCGGGTCCTGGTCAGCGCGCGGAGGATGAACGATCTCGGCCTGGTGGACTACTCGCTCGACGCCCCCGCGGCGGTGGAGGAGGTCCCCCGGCCGGTCGCCATCCCGGAACTCGAAGGTGAAGAGCGGGTAAGCCCCCCACCCCCGCATCCTCAGAACGGTAAATTGACGCGAGACTTGTCGTAAGGGGGGCCCGATGACAGGCACCGGTCGAGCGGGGCTGCGGCTGACCGCTCGGGGGGCGATCGTCATGCTCTTCGTGATCACTTTGGCGGGCATGCCGTTCCTGCCCGGGCCCGTGTTCGTGGCCGGCTGCCTCGCGGCGGCCCTGCTGGTCCGCCCCCGGGACCTGCTGCCGCTGGTGGTGACGCCTCCGCTGGTCTTCTTCGCCGCGGCCCTGCTGGTGGAGCTCGTACGGGCGCTCGGGTCCGGTTCGATGCTCAAGGCGTTCGGGCTCGGCATGTTCACCGCGCTGTCGTCCGGCGCGCCGTGGCTGTTCCTCGGGTCCGCGCTGGCCCTGGGGGTCGCGTGGTTCCGCGGGCTGCCCGCCAACTTCAGGGAGCTGCGCGGCGCGCCGGCGCCCGCCGCGGCGCCGGCCTCCCGTTCCCGCCGTGGCCGCGCGTTCGACCCCGAGCCCGAGGGCTACTTCGAACCCCGCGTGTACGGCAGGGCCGCCGACGAGTGACCCCGGCGGGTCAGACCGCGCGGAGGTCCTTGCGGAGCTCGTGCGGCAGGGCGAAACGCATGCTCTCGTGCACCGACTCGACCTCCTCGACGTCGGTGAACCCGTGGCCGGCCAGCTTGGCGAGCACGCCCTCCACCAGTTCCTCCGGGACGGAGGCGCCGCTCGTCAGACCGACCGTGCGCACGCCCTCCAGCCACTCGTCCCGTACGAACGAGGCGTCGTCGACGAGGTAGGAGGCGGCGGCGCCGTAGTCCTTGGCGACCTCGACCAGCCGCTTGGAGTTGGAGGAGTTGCCCGAGCCGACGACGATGACCAGGTCGGACTCGGCGGCGATCCGCTTGACGGCCGTCTGCCGGTTGGAGGTGGCGTAGCAGATGTCGTCGCTCGGCGGGTCGATGAGGTTCGGGAAGCGCGTCCGCAGCCGTGCGACCGTCTCTGTGGTCTCGTCCACCGACAGGGTCGTCTGGGAGAGCCAGACCACCTTCTCCGGGTCGCGTACGGACACTCCGTCGACGCCGTCGAGGCCGTCCACGAGCTGGATGTGCTCCGGCGCCTCGCCCGAGGTGCCCTCGACCTCCTCGTGCCCCTCGTGTCCGATGAGCAGGATGTCGTAGTCCTTGGCCGCGAACCTCTTGGCCTCGTTGTGCACCTTGGTCACCAGCGGGCACGTCGCGTCGATGGTGCGCAGACGGCGGCTCGCGGCCTCCTCGTGCACGGCCGGCGCGACACCGTGGGCGGAGAAGACGACGATGGCTCCCTCGGGGACCTCCTCGGTCTCCTCCACGAAGACGGCGCCGCGCTCCTCCAGCGTCTTCACGACGTGGGTGTTGTGCACGATCTGCTTCCGTACGTAGATGGGCGCGCCATACTGCTCCAGCGCCCGTTCCACCGCCTGCACCGCGCGGTCGACTCCCGCGCAGTAGCCGCGGGGCTTGGCGACCAGGACACGGCGGGTCGCTGAGGTCTGCACGTCCATGTTCCTATGCTATGTGGAACGCGAGCCGCTTCTTGACCCTGGTCTTGCAAGACTGGGTGTACCAGATACACATCTCCCCGGGAGCCGAAATGTCCGTCCTTAGAGCAATAACAACAGCGCTTCAGACCGCTCTGAACGGGGTCGGGCAGGCACTGGTGGCCGGTGACAAGATCAAGACCACGATCAAGCAGCGCTTCGCCGGCGGTGAGGCGCAGGACGGCGAGCGTCCCGAGACCGCCGACGCGACCGGGACCGGGACCGAACAGGCAACCCCCCAGTCCACCGCCCGGTCCACCGCAGAGGCCACCGAGGAACGGACCGAGCCCCGCAAGCCCGTCATCTACGCCCCCCGTCCGAGCAAGACCGAGCAGGCCAAGCAGGCCGAGCAGAGCGAGCAGGCCGACACGGTGACCGCCGAGACGCCCGCGGCGGCCGAGACGGCAACGCCGAAGCCTGCCCCGGCCGAGACACCGGCGGAGGCAGCGGTGGAGGCAGCGGTGGAGGCACCGGCGGCGGAGCCCGCCCCGGCCGAGACGGCGCCCGCCGAGGCCGAGCCCCCCGTCACCGCCGAGGTCGCCCCCGCCGAGGCGCCCAAGAAGCCGCGCACCCGCAAGGCCGCCGCCAAGCCCGCGAGGACGGCCGAAGCCGCGGAAAGCGCCGAACCCACTGAGACCCCCGCGACCACTGAGACCCCCACCACTGAGACCCCCGCGACCACTGAGACCGCCGAGACCGGCGAGGCCGCCCCCGCCGAGGCGCCCAAGAAGCCGCGCACCCGCCGCAAGGCCACCGCCGAGACGCCCGAAGCCGCGTCTCAGACCCCCGAAGCGACCCCCGGGGCCGCGGCCACCGCCGCGCCGAAGGCCACCAGGACCCGCCGCAAGGCCGCCGCCTCCCAGGCGCCGGAGAGCCCCGCCGAGGCGACCGCGGAACAGCCCGCCCCCGCCGCCGAGCCCGCCCAGCCCACCGAGCCCGCCCAGCCCACCGAGCCGGCCGATGCCGCCGAGCCGATGCCGGGCTACGCGAACCTCTCCGTGGCGTCGCTGCGGGCGCGGATGCGCGGCAAGTCGGCCGAGCAGGTTCACGCGCTGCTGGACTACGAGCAGGCGCACCTGAACCGCCCCGAGGTGGTCCGGATGTTCCAGAACCGGCTGTCCAAGCTCCAGTCCGAGTCCTGATCCCCGAGCCGCCCCGCCCTGTGCCCGTCCGGCCGCCGGTGGATTGTCGGCGGGTACGGCTAGCCTGCAGGTGCGAACGGCGAGCGTACGGCGGGTGACGCGGCCGGGTCAGGCGAGGAGGGCACTTGAGCGCGAAGACGTCCCCGGAGGCGCCCCTGCCGATCAGGTCGGTGCTGCAGATGGTCGCCCAGTGGATCGGCAAGCTGGGCACCGTCTGGGTCGAAGGGCAGATCACCGAGCTGACGGCCCGGGGCGGCACCGTCTTCCTGACGCTGCGCGACCCCGTGGCCAACGTCTCGGCGCGGATCACCTGTGCGCGGGCGGTCTACGAGGCGAGCGTGCCGCGTCCCGTGGACGGCGCGCGCGTCGTGATGCACGTCAAGCCGGACTTCTGGGTCAACAGGGGCTCGTTCGCGTTCACGGCCCTGGAGATCCGCCCGGTCGGCATCGGCGAGCTGCTGGCCCGGCTCGAACGGCTCCGTCAGGTGCTGGCGGGCGAGGGCCTGTTCAACGTCGACAGGAAGAGACGGCTGCCGTTCCTGCCGGGCACCGTCGGCCTCGTCTGCGGGCGGGACTCGGCGGCCGAGCACGACGTGCTGGAGAACTCCCGCCGCCGCTGGCCCGCCGTCCGCTTCAAGGTGGAGCAGGTCGCCGTCCAGGGGCCGTACGCCGTGGGCGAGGTGACCGAGGCGCTGCGGAAGCTCGACGCCGACCCCGAGGTCGACGTGATCGTCATCGCCAGGGGCGGTGGCTCGCTGGAAGACCTGCTGCCGTTCTCCGACGAGTCGCTGGTGCGGGCCGTCGCGGCCTGCCGCACGCCCGTGGTGAGCGCGATCGGCCACGAACAGGACAGCCCGCTGCTCGATCTCGTGGCCGACGTGCGCGCGTCGACCCCTACGGACGCGGCCAAGAAGGTGGTTCCCGACGTGGGCGAGCAGCTCACGCTGATCCACCAGCTGAGGGACCGGGGCCGCCGGGTGCTGCGCGGCTGGGTCGACCGCGAGATGTCGTGGCTCGAGTCCGTCCGTTCCCGGCCGTCGCTCGCCGATCCCGTCCGGGAGCTCGACCGGCGGGCCGAGCAGGTCGACGCGTTGCGCGAGCGGTCCAGGCGCTGCCTGTCGGCGTCCCTGGACCGCTCGGCCGACTCGCTGGAACATCTCAGGGCCAGGCTCGTGGCCCTCTCCCCCGCCGCCACTCTGGAGCGCGGTTACGCCATCGCGCAGCGCCCCTCCGGTGAGGTCGTCCGCCTGGCCGGGGACGTCAAGCCGGGCGACGAGCTCACGATCCGCTTCTCCGACGACCGCGTGACGGTGACCGCCCAGGACGCGTGACCGTGCGGGGACGGTCCCGGCGGGTCAGATCTCGAGGCGGACGTCGTAGGCCCCGAGCCAGGCGTTCATCTGCAGGATGCCCTCCAGCGAGGTCCGGGCGCCCTGCAGGCTGACCGCGCCCAAGGGCTGGTCGAGCATCTTCCGCACCCTGTCCGCGTCGACCAGGCAGCCGATGGCGGAGTCCCCGTCCAGCACGCGGGTGACCTCGGCACGCAGCGCGCGCTCGTAGGCCGGGTCCTGGGTCGAGGGGTAGGGCACCTTGCGGCGCTCCACCACCGAGCGGGGCAGCACGTCGGCCGTCGCCGCGCGCAGCAGGCTCTTCTCGTGCCCGTCGAAGGTCTTCATCGCCCAGGGGGCGTTGAAGACGTACTCGACCAGGCGGTGGTCGCAGAACGGCACCCGGACCTCCAGACCCACGGCCATGCTCATGCGGTCCTTGCGGTCGAGCAGGATCTGCACGAACCGGGTCAGGTGCAGGTAGCTGATCTCCCGCATCCGCTTCTGCAGCCCGGTCTCCCCCGGCACCCGCGGCACCTCGGCCAGCGCCCGCTGGTAGCTGTCGGCGCGGTAGGCGGGGATGTCGAGCTTGCGCAGCAGTTCCTCGTTCAGGAACTCGCCCCGCGTGGACAGGCCCGTCTGGCCCTGGATGGCGAGCCACGGGAAGGTGCCCGAGTTGACCGCCTGGGGATCGTGGAACCACCGGTAACCGCCGAAGACCTCGTCGGCGGACTCTCCCGACAGGGCCACCGTCGAGTGCCCTCTGATCGCCTTGAAGAGCAGGTAGAGCGAGGTGTCCATGTCGCCGATGCCGAGCGGGAGGTCCCTCGCCCGCAGGACGGCCGCGCGGACGGCGGGATCCATGAGGTCGGCCGAGTTCAGCACGATGTCCGAGTGGTCGGAGCCGACGTGCCGTACGACGTCCCTGACGTACGGCGTGTCGGGGGTGTCGCGCATGTCGTCGGCCTGGAAGTTCTCGCTGTAGCCGGCGAAGTCGACGGAGAACGACCGCACCCCGCCCTTGCCGGCCAGCGCGCGGGCCGCGAGCGCGGTGACCGCGCTGGAGTCGAGACCGCCGGACAGCAGCGTGCACAGCGGCACGTCGGAGATGAGCTGCCGCTCGACGATGTCGTCGAGCAGCTCCCGCACGGTCCGGATGGTGGTCTGCAGGTCGTCGGTGTGCTCGCGGGACTCCAGCCGCCAGTAGCGCCGCTTGCTCAGGCCCTCGCGCCGCAGCTTCACCACCTGGCCGGGCCGCACCTCGCGCATGCCGCGGAAGACGGCTGACTCGGGCGTCTTGACGAAGGCCAGGATCTCGCGCAGGCCGTCGGCGTCGATCACCCGCTCGGCGAGCGGGTTGGCCAGGATGGCCTTGGGCTCGGAGCCGAACAGCACCCCGTTCGGGGTGGAGTAGTAGTACAGGGGCTTGATCCCCATACGGTCGCGCACGAGCAGCAGTTCCTCGCGGCGGGCGTCCCAGATGGCGAAGGCGTACATGCCGTTGAGGCGGGAGACGAAGTCCTCGCCCCATTCGAGGTACGCCTCCAGGACGACCTCGGTGTCGCTCTGCGTCCGGAACCGGTGCCCGCGCTGTTCGAGCTCGGCGCGCAGCTCCCTGAAGTTGTAGACCTCGCCGCTGTAGGTGAGCGCGGCCACGACCTCGCCCTCGGCTCCGGCGGTCATGGGCTGGCGCCCGCCCTCGATGTCGATGATGGCCAGCCGCCGGTGACCGAACGCGACGTGCGAAGCGAGCCAGGACCCCTCGGCGTCGGGCCCCCGGCACGCCATCGTGTCCGTCATGGCCTGCACGGTCTCCCGTTCGCGACGAAGGTCGCGTCCGTAGTCCACCCAGCCGCTGATTCCACACATAAGGATGACCCCCCGATCATCGCCCCCGAAGATGGTTAGTACATCTAAATAACGGACTAATCATCAGTTTTATGCCCAAAGCGGACAGCTCTAAGGGGCCCCGGAGTGTCGGTCCCGGCCTCTAAGGTGGGGGACGTGGCTGAGGACAAGCAGACCCCGTCGGACAAGCAGGCCCCGTCGGACGAGCAGACGCCGTCGTACGAGAAGGCCCGCGAAGAGCTGACCGAGGTGGTGCGCCGGCTGGAGACCGGTGGGCTCACGCTGGAGCAGTCGATAGAGCTGTGGGAGCGGGGAGAGCGGCTGGCCGCGATCTGCGAGGAGTGGCTCCAGGGCGCCCGCGCGAAGCTGGCCGCCGCGATGGCCCAGCGCCAGGAGCCCCAGCCCAACGGCCCGGAGGAAGCGCCCTTCTGACCCCAGGTGTGGCCACCCGCCGCCGACGAACCTAGGATCGCCGCGCTCGACATCGGCAAGGCCGAGCTTGGCCTGCGTGCGCGTTGAGCATGGCCGGCAAGCGGACGCGAGCCTTGACCAGGGCGCGGCGGTCACCGACAACCGTCGCGGAGAGCTGACCACAGATCACGCCCGGACCCGTTGTCCAGGCCGGCCCGGATCTCGACCATGGCAGGAGGATCACCAAAAGCAAGGATCGTACGCATGAACTCGGTTGTCATACGCCGGCTCAGCGGCGCGGACTGGCGTACCTGGTGCCATCTCCGACTCGCGGCACTCGCCGACGCGCCCGACATCTTCCACGGGGACCTGGAAGAGGAACGCGCTTACGACGAAGCGCGGTGGCTCGAGTGGACCGAGGACGGTGTCAAGGTGGCCGCGTTCGACGCGGACGTGCCGGTCGGTGTAGCCGCTGGGCGTGTCCCGGCAGACCGAGCCATGGTCGTGGAGCTCTTCGGCATGTGGGTGCGTCCCGACGTCAGAGGCGGGCGGATCGCCGAGCGCCTCGCACTGGAAGTGCTGGCCTGGGCGCGGGAAACAGGACGCCCCCGGGTGGAGCTATGGGTCATCTCCGGCAACAATCCAGCCGAACGCGTGTACCGGCGGCTCGGATTCCGCGACACGGGCGAATACGAACTCCATCCGCGTGACCCGGGCCTGCGCAAGTACGCCATGGCCAGGGGAACAGCGGACGGCGACGCCTGATCCGCCTCTGTGACTCGGAAGGCAGCTTGCTCTCTTAGGCGTTCCAGAGGGCGGCGAGCTGCCGGGTGGCCAGCCGGGACGGCACGGCGCGCAGCGACGTGTCACGCAGCCACGCGGCGACGCCGGTCCGGGAGGTCAGCCGCGACTGCCGGCACGCCGCCAGCATCATGCGATTGGCTCTGGGCCTGCGCTCGGCGTCGTAGCGCAGGAGCCGCTCGGCGACGTCCACCGGCTCAGCGCCGCTCAGGTGGCGACCCAAGTGGCGACCCAGGTGACGACCCAGGTGACGACACAGTGCCGCCGCGTCCTCGAATGCCTGGCTGGCGCCCTGCCCGAGGTCGGGCGGCATGGCGTGCGCGGCGTCGCCGAGGAGCGCGATCCTGCCGACCGCGAACGAAGGCAGGGGTTCGGCCAGGCGGGCGATCGGATCGACGTAGATGGCGGTGGGCGGGGTGGCCTCGATCAGCGTCGTGACGAGGGGGTGCCAGTCTGCCATCAGGGACAGCATCCGCCGGCGCGCCTCGTCCGCTTTGGGCGGCGTGCCGTGCAGGACGGAGTCGGTGAACCAGTACAGGCGGTCCTCGCCGACGGGGAACAGGCCGAACATCGCCCCATTCCGGCGGTCGACCAGCTGGCTTGCGAGCAGTTCCTCGTTGAGGCCGGGCGGACGGGGCAGCATGCCGCGCAGGTCCATGCGGCCGGTCCGCCGCAGCCCGGGGTGGGCGGGGAACAGCTGTGCGCGCAGCGCGCTTCCGATGCCGTCGGCCACGATCACGGCGTCCGCCCTCGCGGCGGGCTCTCCCTCGCCGATCACCGTCACTCCGGCGGGGCCGGGCTCCAGTCGTTCGACCGGAGTCGCGGTCCGCACCAGCTCCGGCGGCAGCGGGGCGCGGAGCGATCGGTGCAGTTCCGCTCGCTCGATCATGACGGGCGCCCCGATCTCCTGCCGCGCCCGGGCCATGTCGGTGACCAGCAGCGGCCGTCCGCGCCAGTCCCGCAATCCCCCGTGGGTCACCCGCATCACGTGCCCGCGGACGTCTTCGGCCAGCCCCAGTGCTTCCAGGGCGCGAAGCCCGTTGGGCATGACCACGATTCCGGTGCCCGCTTCCCTCAGCTCGGCGCCCCGTTCGAAGAGTGTCACCTCATGACCCAGGCGATGCAGCCCCACCGCCGCCGCCACTCCGCCGAGCCCGGCGCCCACCACCACGATCCGCACGAGACCTCCCGATAGGTTCACTACGCTCGTACTAGTACGGATATTGGTAGCATGGCCCCATGCCGCCCACCAACGCGGCCCGGCGCCGGGCCCTGACCGATGCCGCCATCGAGTTGCTGGCGTCAGCGGGCGTGCACGGCCTGACCCATAGGGCGGTGGAGAAAGCGGCGGACGTCCCGCCGGGAACGGCGTCGAACTACTTCCGCAGCCGGGAAGCGCTGCTGGTGGCCGCCGCGGAGCGCATCGCGGAACTGCATCACGAGGACACCGGTCAGGCCGTCAAGCAGCCGGCGACGCTGGTCGACCTGCTGACGGAATCGTTGTTCACAGCGGCGACCACACTCCGCGGCCGCTACCTGGCGATCTTCGAACTGCGACTGGAGGCCGCGCGCCGGCCGGTGCTCGCCTCGGCGCTCGCGGGCCTGCAGGAAACGGCGTCGCTGATCAGTGCGGGGCACCACGACGAACTCGGCCTCGACATTCCACGCGAGAGGATCCCCGCCTTGATCGCGCTCTACGGCGGTGCGCTGTTCACCTTGGTCGGCGCACCACCGGAGCACGTCAGCAGGGACGTCGTGCGGAGCATGGTCGAGGTCATCGTGCACGGCTGTATGCCGCGGACGTGAGCGTCCGGCGTGACGGCAGGGGTCGTCAGACGCCGCGCCGCCGCGCGTCCACCTCGATCTCGATCTTCATGCGGGGGTCGGCCAGGCCGCACTGCATCATCGTGGCGGCCGGCCGTACCTCGCCGAACCGGCGGCGCAGGACCGGCCAGCACGGCTCGAAGTCGGCCCGGTCGGGCAGCAGGTAACGCACCCGCACGACGTCGGCGAAGGTGCATCCCGCCTCGGACAGCGCCGCCTCGATGTTCCGCAGGCACTGCTCGGCCTGCTCCACCACGTCATCGGAGATCGTCATCGTGGCGTAGTCGAAACCGGTCGTTCCGGACACGTGCACCCGGTCGCCGTCCACCACGGCCCGGGCGTAGCCGATCTGCTCCTCGAACGTCGAACCGCCGAGGATCGCGCGTCGCTCTGTCATGCGCCAGAACGCTAGGCCGAGGCGTGCCGATACGTCTAATACGTCCTCGGACATCGCCTGATATCACTGGGCGTATGGAGCGCCCCGAACTCCCGCTGGCGCAGGTGCACGCCTTCGTCGTGCTCGCCGAGGAACTGCACTTCGGCCACGCGGCCGCCCGCCTGGGCATCGCCCAGCCACCGCTCAGCCAGCAGATCCGCCGCCTGGAGGACAAGGTCGGCCACGCGCTGTTCACCAGGGAACCGGGACGTGTCGCCCTGACCGCGGCGGGCCGCGAGCTGCTGCCCGCCGCCCGGCGCGCTCTCGCCGATCTCACCGACGGGCTGTCCGCCGCCAGGGCCGCCGGCAGCGGCCGGACCGGCCGCCTGCGGATCGGCTTCGCCGCCTCCACCGCCCTGACCGTCCTGCCCGGACTGCTGCGCGCGTTCCGGCGGCGTTACCCCGACGTCCGCCTGGACATCCACGAGATGACCACCGCGCCGCAGATCACCGCACTGCGCGACAAGACCATCGATGTCGGCCTGCTGCGCGAGCCCCCCGCGGACGAGCCCGGCCTGAACTTCCGGACGGTGCTCACCGAGCCCTTCGTGGCCGTGCTGCCGTCCGCGCACCCGCTGGCCGCCCAGCGGTCCGTGAGGCTCGCGCAGCTGGCGGGCTCGCCCTTCGTGCTTCTGCCCCGCGCGGCGGGGCCGGGACTGCACGACCAGATCGTCGGCCTGTGCGCGGCGGCGGGCTTCACACCGCGGGTCGCGCAGCGCGCGGTGGAATGGCAGACCGTGTGCGCCCTCGTGGAGGCCGGCCTTGGCGTCAGCCTGGCCCCGGCGGGCATCCGGCGCATCCGCCTCAAGGGGGTGGCCTTCCGCGCGGTCGAGTCGGGGGCGCGTACCCGGGTCGCCGTCGGCTGGCACGAGGACGCCCGGAGCCCGCTGGTCGCGAATCTACTGGCGGCCGTCAGCCCGGCTCCCGGATCAGCCCGCTGACGGCGCCGGAGAGGGTTTGGCCTGGGGGGCGAGGGTCCGGACGAGGGCGGTCAGCTCGTCCCAGTCGGCCGATCCGGTGACGACCACCGCGTGGTCGGGGAAGACGCGGACCAGCGTCCGCTGGTTCTTGTCCTGGCGGAACCGCTCCTCCCAGGTCACGCCGTCGATCTGACGGCTTCCGCCGGGCTTGTCGGTGTTGGCCATGCGGTTGACGAAGTCCGCGGACGGCCGCTCGTCGCTCTGCGCGAGCATGGCGTGCTGCCGCTTGGCGGTCGCGAACCCCAGCCGCCACGTCACGACGCCGTTCTTCTGGGTCAGCGAGGAGCTGTTGGGCACCCAGTTGTCCGGGACCCGGTTCGGGGCGACGACCTCGTACGGCGCGGTGCGCGCCGCGTTGAGCTGGTCGATCGAGAAGTCCACCCGCGGGATGTGCTCGGTTCGGCTCTGCGGCGTGATGAGCAGGAACACGCCGACGCCGGCGAGGCAGACGAAGAGCGCGAACGCGTAACCGTACAGTCCTTGGGTGAATCGTCCCACGTGACGCGAGCCTAGCCGGTGGAGCGGGCGGTGGCCGTACCGGCCGTCACGGATGCCGAATAAGGCCGATGATGCGAAGAGCGTCCTCGGCCATCCTGCGGGCCGCCTCCGGATCGTCGGACAGCGTCACCTCCTGTACGACGGCCGCCAGGGCGCCGGTGACGACGACGACCAGCGCGTCCTCGTGCTCGAACAGCGCCGCGGTGCGCCTGGCCCACTGCCGGAGCCGGTCGCGCATGATGACCTCGAACCCGGGCGGGGCGTCGCCGCGCAGGAAGAGCGCGGCGAGGTCGCGCTCGGCGAGGCAGCCCTCCAGGTAGGCCCGCGCCGCGGCGAGGAACTGGGGCATCGGGTCGGTCTCCCCGGCCGCCCGGGCCTCCTGCACGGCCTGCCGGGTGCGCTGGGCCTGCCGCTTCTGGAACTCCTCGAACAGCGTCAGGTAGAGATCGGCCTTGCCGGAGAAGTGGTGGTAGAGGCTGCCGACGCTGGCGCCGGCCCGGGCCACCACATCGGTGACGCCCGCCTCGGCGAAGCCGCTCGTGATGAACGTCTCCTTCGCGGCCTCCAGGAGGGCTCCCCTGGTCGCCGCGCCCCGCTCCGACGTGCGCATCGTCACTGGTCGTTCGGTGTCGCTGCTCATGCGGCGACGATATCCCCGAGCCGTCCGTGCCGGGGGTCCGCGCCCGCAAATGGCCTCCTACCTGGCCCAACAGGTCCAGACCAATCGGACAAGAACGGCTTTCGCGAACTACGATCGCTGGAATGGCACCTACCTAAAAGGGGATCAATGGCTGATCACGTACCGGCCGCTCTGGCGACGGGGGAACACGCACCCGACCGCAATCTGGCTCTGGAACTGGTCAGGGTGACCGAGGCGGCGGCGATGGCGGCCGCGCGCTGGGTGGGACGGGGAGACAAGAACGGGGCGGACGGCGCCGCCGTGAACGCCATGCGCCAACTGATCAACACGGTCTCGATGAAGGGCGTCGTGGTGATCGGCGAGGGCGAGAAGGACAACGCCCCGATGCTGTTCAACGGCGAGGAGGTCGGCGACGGGACCGGCCCCGAGTGCGACGTCGCCGTGGACCCGATCGACGGCACCCGGCTGTGCGCGCTCGGCATGAACAACGCGATCTCCGTGATCGCGGTCGGCGAGCGCGGCTCGATGTACGACCCGTCCGCGGTCTTCTACATGGAGAAGCTGGTCACGGGCCCGCAGGCGGCCGAGCATGTGGACATCAACGCCCCGGTGGGCGACAATATCCGCGCCGTGGCGCGGGCCAAGGGCGCCAAGCCGTCCGACGTCACCGTGGTGATCCTGGACCGGCCGCGGCACGAGCGGATCGTCAAGGAGATCCGGGAGACCGGCGCGCGGATCCGTTTCATCACCGACGGCGACGTGGCCGGTGCGATCATGGCGGCGCGCAGCGGCACCGGCGTCGACCTGATGCTCGGCATCGGCGGCACGCCCGAGGGCATCGTCGCCGCCTGCGCCCTCAAGTGCATGGGCGGCGTCATCCAGGGCAAGCTGTGGCCGCGCGACGAGGAGGAGCGCCGCAAGGCCCTCGACGCCGGCCTCGACCTCGACCAGGTGCTCACCACCGACGACCTCGTACGCTCCGACGACGTGTTCTTCGCCGCCACGGGCATCACGGACGGCGAGCTGGGACACGGCGTGCGGTTCCAGGGCGGCGCGGCGGTGACGCACTCCCTCGTGATGCGGGGGCGGTCGGGCACGATCCGGAAGATCGAGAGCGAGCACCAGCTCTGGAAGCTCGGCGCCTACAGCGCCATCAACTTCGACACGGCCGTCTAACGGCCGAACAGGCGGCGACGGGGACGCTTCGGCGAGCGGGCGACGACCTTGCCGCCGAAGACGAACCCGGCGAGTTCGATCACGGGCGCGTCCGGCGCGAAGTCGGTCGCGCCCGGCGGGAGCCGTACCTCGTTCCTGAACGACCGGACGCGGGCGTCCGGGGCGGTCACGATCCGCACGCCCTCGGGGACCGTCAGGTTGACCGTGCCGGCCATGACGGCGAGCTGGACCACCACGTGCCGTGACTGGAGCAGCGCCTCGCACAGGTCCATCGACACCGTGCCGCCCAGGGATGTCACCGGCACCTGGGAGGGCACGACCCACCGGCCGCCGCGGGTCTCGGTGCGGAAGAAGGCGGTGACGGGACGGCTGTCCATGCGGAACGGCTGGCTCTCCGGCGGCAGCAGGTCGACGGTCAGCTCGGCCAGCTCGCCGAGAGTCCGCGCGGCCCACACGCGCTCGATCCGTTCCTCGTGCTCCACGAGGGTGAGCCGCCCGTCGGTGACGGCGTCCGCGAGCACCGCGACGATCCGCTCCCGATCGGCGTCGGACGCCCGTAGCAGGGAAGGGTCCGGTGTGTCGGCGGTGCGCGGCGAGAGGAAGGCGGAGATCCACTTCACGGCTGAGGACTCGCTGCTGCTCACACCATCGAGAGTAAGCGGTCTTCGCGCGGCGGTCACCACGCGACGCGGCGTCGGGTGCCCACCAGGGGCGACGTTGACCGGGGACTTCGTGGCCGCTTAGCGTGAGGAGGTGGTCGCGGGGGTGGTGACACGGCAGGTCGGCAACCTTCCGGCCGACCTGACGAGCTTCGTCGGCCGCAGACGCGAGCTGGCCGAGATCAGACGGCTGCTTTCGGCGTCGCGCCTGGTGACCCTCACGGGAGTGGGCGGTGTCGGCAAGACCCGGCTGGCCCTGCGGGCGGCCGCCGAGCAGCGCCGCGCGTTCGACGGCGTCTGGCTGGTGGACCTGAGCACCGTCGGCGACCCCGGGCTCGTGGCGGAGACGGTGGCGGCGACCATGGGCGTGCGGGACGAGGCCGCGAACTGCCCGCTGAACGCACTGGAGCGGGTGCTGGCCTCCCAGCGAACCCTGCTCGTGCTGGACAACTGCGAGCATCTGCGTGACGCTTGCGCCGTGCTCGCCGACCGGCTCCTGCGGGCGGCTCCCGAACTGCGTATCCTCGCGACGAGCCGGCAGTCGCTCGGCATCACCGGCGAGCACCGGATGAAGATCTCGCCGCTGCCCGTCCCGGAGCCGGACCGGCCGCTCGACCGCAGGTCGCTGGAGTTGTACGACGGGGTCAGCCTGCTGACGGAACGGGCGGCCGCGGTCCTGCCCGGTTTCACCGTCACCGAGGACAACCAGGCGGCCGTCGCCGAGTTGTGCCGCCAGCTCGACGGCATCCCCCTGGCCATCGAGCTGGCCGCGGTGCGGCTGCGGGCCCTGTCGGTGAAAGCGCTGGTCGAGCGCCTGCGCGACCGTTACCGCCTGCTCACCGGAGGCAGCAGTACGGCGGTGCCGCGGCAGCAGACCCTGCACGCGCTGGTGGACTGGAGCTTCCAGCTGCTGCCCGCCGCCGAGCGGACGCTGTGGACCCGGTTGTCGATCTTCCCCTCGCACTTCGACCTGGACGCCGTCGAGGCGGTGTGCACCGGCGACGGCATCGAACGCGACGACGTGCTCGACCTGCTCGACGCGCTGCTGGACAAGTCGCTGCTGCTGCGTGAGGAGCACGCGGGCTCGGTCCGCTACCGCATGCTGGACACCCTGCGGGAGTTCGGCCGCAAGCGTCTCGGCGGGCCCGCGGAGCGCCGGTCGCTCCAGCGGCGGCACCGGGACCTGTATCTCCTGCTGGCGCGGCGGGCGGCCGACGAGTGGTTCGGCCCCGACCAGGTCTCCTGGTTGAGGCGGCTCGACCTGGAGCAGCCGAACCTGCGCGCCGCGATGGACTTCTGCCTGCAGGAGCCCGGCGAGGCGGAGAGCGGGCTGCGCATGGCGCTTTACCTGACCTACCCCTGCTGGCTGGCCAACGCGTACTACAACGAGGGCCGCCACTGGCTGGACCGCACGCTGTGGGCGGCGCCCGCGCCCACCGTCCTGCGGGCGCGGGCGCTGTGCGCCGACGCGGAACTGGTGCTCACGCAGGGCGACACCGCCAGGGGCCGGCTCCTGCTGGCCGAGAGCCGCGCGCTCGCCGAGAGGCTGGGCGACCCGGAGGCACTCGCCCAGACGTCCCTCGTCGCCGGGCTGGCGGAGCACTACGCCGGCGACTACGCGAGGGCGGCCGAACTGCTGGAACAGGCCGTCGAGGAGGAAGAGGCCGTCGGCGACCTGAGCGGCCGGCTGATCGCACTGATCACGCTGGCGGCCGGCGTCGGCTACCTCGGCGACCGGGCCCGCGCCACGGAGCTGTTCCAGCGCGCGCTCGCGCTGACCGAGGCCCACGGTGAATGCTCCGGCCGGGCCTGGGTCTTCACGATCTTCGCCGTCCATCTATGGCAGGGCGGGGACGACGACCGCGCGCTGGCGATGGCGCGCGAAGCCCTCCTGCTCGGCCGCGACCTCGGCGACCGGATGAACATCGCGACGAACCTGGGGATCCTCGCCTGGGTGCAGGCCGGCAGAGGCCGCCACGCCCATGCCGCCCGGCTGCTCGCGGCCTCGGAGGAGATCGGCCGCAGGGTCGGGCTGGTGCCCAGCCGCGACAAGCGGTTCGCCGAGTTCCACGAGCGGTGCCTGGACGAACTCCGTACGAATCTGGGCGACCGGGGCCTGAGCCGCGAGACCCGCAAGGGGCAGCGGCTGACGCCGGACGAGGTGATCGAGGAGGCGCTCGGCGACCGGGCCGAGGGCGGGCCCGCGTCCCCGGACGAGACGGCCGCAGGGGCCGGACCCGCGCGGCCCGTGACGGTGGTCCCCTCGGCCGAGCCGTCCCCGCTCACCCGGCGGGAACGGGAGATCGCCGATCTGGTCGCCCAGGGACGCAGCAACAAGGAGATCGCCTCGGCCCTCGTCATCTCGCAACGCACGGTGGAGGGCCACGTCGAGCACATCCTGGACAAGCTCGGCTTCGCCTCGCGGGCCCAGGTCGCCGCCTGGGTGGCGGCACGCGAAGCAGGCGGCAGGCCCTGACCGGCGTACCCCATTGACCGGGCGGGTGGCTGCTCCTACGCTGGCGAAAACTTGAACCCCCCTCATGTTTTGGAGGCCCGCGGTGTCAGCAGAGGGCACGGTGTCCACTCCTCGGCCCACTCCTCGCGACAGGCAGGCCCGGCTCGCCACGTTCGCGGTGTTCTTCGTCCAGGGCCTCACCTTCGCCACGCTGCTCACCCAGGTGGCGGCGTTGCAGAAGAAGCACGGCCTGACGGACGGCGAGCTGACCGTCCTGCTCCTGGTCGTCCCGGTCATCGCGGGGGCCGGGAGCGCGCTCGCCGGCGCCGCCGCGTCGCGGTGGGGCAGCCGGCTGATCCTGCGTCTGGTGCAGCCGCTCGCCTGCGCCGCCGTCGTGCTCGCGGGTCTCGCCACGAACATCCCCATGCTGGTCGCGGCCAACGTCCTGTTCGGCCTCGGCCTGGGCGGGGTGGACGCCGGTATGAACATGCAGGGCGTCGCGGTCGAGCGGGAGTACGGCCGGGCGGTGCTCACCGGGTTCCACGCGCTGTGGAGCGTCGCGGCGGTCATCGGGTCGCTGTGGGCCTCGGCGGCGGCCACGCTCGGCCTCGGCCTGCCCGTCACGTTCACGATCGCCCTCGTCCCGGCCGCCGCGCTCGCCGTCGTGTCCTCCCTCTGGCTCTACCGGCCGCAGGAGGAACACCGCGCGCCCGCCGTCCGCGACGAGCAAGCGGACGCCGGCAAGCCGGCCGGGGTCGCGTGGCGCCCGATCATCCCCCTCTGCCTCGCGATGGCGTTCCTCTACGTGGGCGACTCGTCGGTCTCGAACTTCGGGACCGTCTTCATGGACAAGGTCCTGCACGCCTCGGCGACCGTGATCCCGCTGGCTCTGGGGGCCTACCAGCTCACGACGTTCCTGGTGCGCGTCGGCGGCGACCTCGCGGTGCGCAGGTGGGGCCCGGCGGCGATCGTGCGCGCCGGGGGCGCCGTCGCGACGCTGGGCTTCGTCGCGATCGTGGCCGCGCCGTCCGTGCCGCTGGCGATCGCGGGCTTCGCCCTCACCGGGATCGGCCTGTCGGTCGTCGCCCCGCAGTCGTTCTCCGCGGCCGGCCGCCTCGACCCGGCGGGCACCGGCGTGGCGATCGCCCGGGTCAACATGTTCAACTACGTGGGCTTCATCGTGGGGGCAGCGCTCGTCGGAGGCGTCGCGGACGCCGCCGGCTTCCGCGTCGCCTTCGCCGCTCCGCTCGTGCTCGCCGCCGCGATCATCCTGCTCGCGCGCGGCTTCCAGCCCCGTACGGCCCGCCCGGCGCCCACGGCGGCCCCCCTCACGTCCTAGCCGGGAGCGTGGCGGCGAGGGCGCGGACGGCCTCGGTCACCCGGTGGGCGGGCAGGCGGGCGAAGCCGATCACCAACCCCGGCGGCCCGTGGGCCGGCGTCACGACCTCGGCGGACAGGCCGGCGGCGCGGGCGGCCGCCACTAGGCCGGAGGGGTCGCCGTCCGGCTCGGCGTACAGGTGCAGCCCCGCCGAGATGCCGTGCACCGTGACCCGGGGAAGGTGCTCGGCCAGGGCGCGGACCAGGGCGTCCCTGCGCCGCCGGTACTCGCGGCGCATTCGGCGCAGGTGCCGGTCGTACGCGCCGACGGCGATGAGGTGGGCGAACGCGTACTGGTCGATGACCGGCGAGCCGAGGTCGAACTCCCCGCGCGCGAGCCGTACGGCATGGGCGACACGCGGGGGCGCCGCGACCCAGCCGAGCCGCAGCCCCGGCGCGAGGGCCTTGCTCACGCTGCCCGAGAGCACGACCCGGTCGGGCGCGAGGCCCTGCAGGCACCCGACCGGGTCGCGGTCGAAGCGCAACTCGGCGTCGTAGTCGTCCTCGAGCACGAGGGCGCCCGTGCGGCCCGCCCAGTCGATCAGCGCGGCGCGGCGGGCCGGGGACAGGACGACGCCGGTCGGGTACTGGTGCGCCGGGGTCACCAGCACGGCGTCGGCGTCGCCGGGCAGGGCCCCGACGACGATCCCCTCCCGGTCGACGGGCACGGGCACGATGTCCGCTCCGGCCCGCCGCAGCAGCGGAAGCTGACGCGTGCTCGTCGGGTCCTCGACGGCCAGGACGATCCCGCGGCCCAGCTCCCGCACCAGCGCCTGCACGGCGAGGCTGAGCCCCTGGGCCACCCCGGTCACGATCACGACGTGGTCCGGGGGCGCGTCCGCCGCGCGCACCCGGCCGAGGTACGCGGCCAGTTCGCGGCGCAGGGTGGGCACCCCGCCCGGGTCGCCGTAGTCGAGCGCGTCGTTCGGCAGCGTGGCCAGGACGTGGCGGACGGCGGCGAGCCAGGCCTGCCGGGGGAAGGTGCCGAGGTCGGGCGAGGTGGGCCGATGACCGTAGTGGGGCCACCCCTCCCGATCTTCCGGAGTCCGTTCGGCGGCCTGCCGCCCCGCCCCCGCCGCGACCCGGGTGCCGGCGCCCGTCCTGGACTCGAGGACGCCCTCGGCCACCAGTTGCTCGTACGCCTCGACCACCACGCCGCGCGACAGGCCGAGATCACGGGCGAGATCGCGGGTGGCGGGCAGGCGGACGCCGGGGGCGAGCCGGCCGGACCGGACCGCCTCCCGCACCTCACGGGCGATCTGCGCGGCGAGCCCGCCCGCGGCCCTGTCGACCACAAGGTGAAGATCGGCCATTGGTCCACGATAACGCGCCATGATTGGACCGGTCGCGAGGACCAAGGCCTTCCTAGCATCGCCAGACATGAACACTCATGTCGCCGGCGCCGCCGGAGCGATGTTCCTCGTGGGGACGCTCGCGGCCGTCTCGGACGTCATCGCCGACTATCCCGTCTACGGCGGCCAGGCGCTCCGCTACGCCCTGGCCGCCGTGATCCTGCTCGCCGCCGCCCGGGCGCGCGGCCTCGGCCCGGTACGGCTGCGGCCACGCCAGTGGGGGCTGCTCGGCGCGCTGTCGCTGACCGGGCTCGTGGTGTTCAACGTCTGCGTGATCGAGGCGACCCGGGCGGCCGGGCCCGCGCTGCCCGGCATCGTCCTCGGCGCGGTGCCGCTGGCGCTCGCCCTCGTGGGGCCGGCCGCGACGGGCGGCCGTCCGTCTCCGCGCGTCGTGGCGGCGGGCCTGGTCGTGGCCGCCGGCGCGGTCCTGGCGACCGGCGCCGGCAGCGGGAACACCGCCGGGCTGTTGTGGTCCCTGGGCGCCCTGGCCTGCGAGCTCTGCTTCTCGCTGCTGGCTCTGCCGCTGCTGCCGCTTATCGGGCCCGTCAGGGTGTCGGCCTGGTCGGCCGCGCTCGCGGTGCCGTTCCTGCTGGTCGCCGGCGTCGCTTTGGACGGCCGTCAGGTGCTGCGCGTGCCGACCGCCGCGGAGGCGGCCGGTCTGGCCTACCTCGCCCTGGTGGTGACGACCGTGGCGTTCTTCCTGTGGTATCGCTCGCTGCCCCGGCTGGGCGCGGACCGGGCCGGGCTGTTCGCCGGGATGATCCCCGTGGGCGCGATCGCCACGGCGGCCCTCCTGGGCGTCGCCGTCCCCTCCGCTGCCGACCTGGCCGGAGCGGCCCTCGTGATCAGCGGGATCGCCCTCGGGCTCCGTTCGCCCTCGCCTCGTCCGCCGCTTCGGGTCGCGGCTCGCGAGATGCCCTGACCTGGTCCGCGGCCTCGCTCGGCGGCGGCCACTCACCGGAGGGCCGCCCCGCGCCGGGAGGGGTCCACCAGAGGATGTCGCCGTCCTTGACCTGCCGCAGCACGAGCGTGAGCAGCGACACCGCCAGGGCCACGAGGATGCCGATCGCGAATATGACCATGACCCATACTCCGCCGTCCATGACCCCTCCCCTCTCTATGTCTCAATTATCCCCCTTTGTGCTCGTATGGTCAGTATGAACTTATTCAAAAGCTACTCATAGCCCGGACATGATGACCACGGCCCGCGCGCCGTACGCTGTCCGAAGACCATGGGCGGCCCGCGGGGCGGGCGCGCCCGACCAGGCAGACCACGAGGAACCGAGGACGATGCCGGAGTTCGACTACACCGACCTGCTCCCGCTTGGACCGGACGAGACGGAATACCGCCTGATCACCACCGAGGGGGTGCGGGTCACCGAGGCGGCCGGGCGCAGGTTCCTCGAGGTCGAGCCCGAGGCCCTGCGGCTGCTCACCGAGACCGCGATCCACGACATCTCGCACTACCTGCGGGCGTCCCACCTCGCGCAGCTCCGCAAGATCGTCGACGACCCGGAGTCGAGCGGCAACGACCGCTTCGTCGCCCTCGACCTGCTCAAGAACGCGAGCATCTCGGCCGGCGGCGTGCTGCCGATGTGCCAGGACACCGGCACCGCGATCGTCATGGGCAAGCGCGGCCGCCACGTGCTCACCGACGGGCGCGACCCCGAGCACCTCAGCCGCGGCGTGTACGACGCCTACACCCGGCTCAACCTGCGCTACTCGCAGATGGCCCCGCTGACGATGTGGGACGAGAAGAACACCGGCTCCAACCTGCCGGCCCAGATCGAGCTGTACGCCGAGGACCCGAACGGCCACCCGGACGAGTACAAGTTCCTGTTCATGGCCAAGGGCGGCGGCTCGGCCAACAAGTCGTTCCTCTACCAGGAGACCAAGGCGGTGCTCAACGAGAAGCGCATGCTCGCCTTCCTGGAGGAGAAGATCCGCTCGCTCGGCACCGCCGCCTGCCCGCCGTACCACCTGGCGATCGTCGTGGGCGGCACCAGCGCGGAGTACGCCCTGAAGACGGCGAAGTACGCCTCGGCCCGCTACCTCGACTCCATCCCCACCGAGGGTTCGCCCAGCGGGCACGGCTTCCGCGACCTGGAGATGGAGAAGAAGGTCTTCGAGCTGACCCAGAAGCTGGGCATCGGCGCGCAGTTCGGCGGCAAGTACTTCTGCCACGACGTGCGGGTCATCCGGCTGCCCAGGCACGGCGCGTCCTGCCCGGTCGCCATCGCGGTGAGCTGCAGCGCGGACCGGCAGGCCCTGGCGAAGATCACACCGGAGGGGGTCTTCCTCGAACAGCTGGAGACCGACCCCGCCCGGTTCCTCCCGGACACGACGGACGAGCACCTCGGCGGCGACGTGGTGAGCGTCGACCTCAACCGCCCGATGCCGGAGATCCTCGCCGAGCTGAGCAGGTATCCGGTCAAGACCCGGCTGTCGCTCACCGGCCCCCTCGTCGTGGCCCGCGACATCGCCCACGCCAAGATCGCCGAACGGCTCGACGCCGGCGAGGACATGCCGCAGTACATGAAGGACCACGCCGTCTACTACGCCGGTCCGGCCAAGACCCCCGAGGGCTACGCGTCCGGCTCCTTCGGCCCCACCACGGCCGGGCGGATGGACTCGTACGTCGAGCGCTTCCAGGCGGCCGGCGGCTCGATGGTGATGCTGGCCAAGGGCAACCGGTCCAAGCAGGTGACGGACGCGTGCCAGAAGTACGGCGGCTTCTATCTCGGCTCCATCGGCGGCCCGGCCGCCCGGCTGGCCCAGGACTGCATCAAGAAGGTCGAGGTCCTGGAATATCCGGAGCTCGGCATGGAGGCGGTCTGGAAGATCGAGGTCGTGGACTTTCCCGCATTCATCGTCGTGGACGACAAGGGCGACGACTTTTTCACCGATACGACCGGCCCCGTCCTTACCATCGGACGACGCTGATCCTGCGGGGAGGTTGTCAGGATCTTTGACAGAAGATCTCAACAATTTCCCGGCATGGTCTCTACAGGTCGCACTACACAAATCGGTAAGCTGCCACTCATGCGTGCGCCGTCCGGATACCTGTTAGCCGCGCGCTATCGGCTGATCGAGCCGGTCGGGCGCGGCGGGATGGGCACTGTGTGGCGCGCGCGAGACGAGCTGCTCGACCGCGAGGTGGCTGTCAAGGAGGTGCGCCTCCCGCTGGTCCTGGACGAGGACCTGCGGGCGGAGCTGTGCGCGCGCACCGAACGCGAGGGCCGGGCGACCGCCATGGTCGCCCACCCCTCGGTCATCACGGTCTTCGACGTCATCACCGAGGACGACCGTCCCTGGATCGTGATGGAGCTGCTCAGGGCGCGCTCGCTGGAGGAGCTCATCCGCCAGGAGGGCCCGCTGCCGCCACGCCGGGTGGCCGACATCGGCAGGCAGGTGCTCGGCGCGCTGCGCGCCGTCCACGCCAAGGGCATCCTGCACCGCGACGTGAAGCCCAGCAACGTGCTGGTGACCGACGACGACCGGGCGGTGCTGACCGACTTCGGGCTGGCCGCCCTCGAGGGCGACGCCTCCATCACCCAGGCCGGGATCGTCCTCGGCTCCGCCGGGTACATCGCCCCGGAGCGCGTCCTCGGCGACAAGGCGAGCCCCGCGGCCGACCTGTGGTCGCTGGGCGCGACCCTCTACACCGCCGTCGAGGGCCGCGGCCTCCACGGCCGCCGGACGGCGGCGGCCGCGCTCGCGGCCCTGACCAGCGGCGCTCCCATCCCCATGGAGAAGGCAGGCCCGCTCGCCCCGGTCCTGCGCGGCCTGCTCCAGATCGACCCCGCGGCCAGGCTCGACGGCGTCCGCGCGGCCCACGCGCTGTCCAGGATCGCCGCCGGAGGCTCGGCCGAGGACCCCTACGCCTCCCCGCTCCGGGCCGGCCGGCCGACGCCGCCGCCGACCGCCCCGCAGCCCACGGCGCCCGAGACCCGCAAGCCGCCGCAGCGCAGCCAGCGGGGGCAGCACCGCGCCGAGTCGCGGCCCACGCCCAAGGTGACCCCGCGCGACCGCGACTCGGGACCCCACCGGCAGCCGGGCCCGTACGGCCAGCCGTACCGGCCGGCGGAGTACGGCCAGCCCCACCCGTACGACTCGTACGCCTCGGGGCGCTACGACCTGTACGGCTCCCGTGGGCAGTCGGGACCGTACGACCTGTACGGCTCACGCGGGCAGTCGGGGCCGTACGGGCAGTTCGGCCAGAGTGGCCAGCTCCACCGGCACAGCGGCTCCTCCACCGGGTCCCACAGCGGCTCCCACAGCGGCTCCCACAGTGGCGCGTTCAGCGGCCCGCATCCGCAGTACGGGCAGTCCGGCCACCGCCACCGGGAGATGCCGGCCGTGCCGTCCCCGCGCCGGCGGCCGAGCGAGGGCCTGCACCGCAAGCCGTCGGAGCCCGCTCTCCACCACGTCGTGCGCATCCCGATGATGCGGCACGTGGCGAAGATGATCAAGATCCTGCTGCCCCGCCGGTATTGGCCCAGAATCTTCATCAAGTAACCGGAAAGCGATTTTCAAGACGGAATCGCTATCTTTCTAACTATGCCGGAACAGCATTCGCCGCTGCTCGCCGACCGCTACGAGCTGCGCACCCGAATCGGCCGGGGCACCATGGGCACCGTCTGGCGTGCGTACGACCGGTCGCTGGGCCGGGAGATCGCGGTCAAGGAGATCCGCCAGGACCCCTCGCTCAGCCCGCGGCAACGTCAGGAGCTGCGCGAACGCATGATGCGCGAGGGTCGCATGGCCGCACGCGTCAGCCATCCCTCCGTCGCCACGATCCACGACGTGATCGTGTCCGACGGCATCCCGTGGATCATCATGGAGCTCGTCGAAGGACGCTCACTGGAACAGGTGATCGACGAGGAGGGACCGTTGCCGCCGCGCCTGGTGGCGGAGATCGGCTACGACCTGCTCGGCGCGCTGCGCGCCGCGCACGCGCAGAACATCCTGCACCGTGACGTCAAGCCGGCGAACGTGCTGCTCACCGAGACGGGCAGGGTGGTGCTGACCGACTTCGGCATCGCCAAGGCCCTGGGTGACAACGCGCTCACCCAGACCGGCATGGTCATCGGCTCTCCGGGTTACACCGCCCCCGAGCGGGCCCGGGGCGAGTACACCGGCCCCGAGTCCGACCTGTGGTCGCTCGGCGCGACGCTGTACTTCGCCGTCGAGGGGCGGCCGGCGTACGAACGGGCGACCGTGGGCGAGACGCTGGCCGCGCTGATGACGGAGAAGGCCGACCCGCCCAGGCAGGCCGGGCCGCTGCGGCAGGTCCTGGACGGGCTGCTGGAGAAGGACCACACCGCGCGCCTCACGCCCGAGCGCGCCGCCGCGATACTGCGGGTGATCGCCGACACCCCCACGGGTTCCATTCCCGCGGTGCCTCCGGCACCCCCCGCGCCGTCCCCCCGCCCCACACCCGCCGCGCCGGTGGCGCCGGTCGCGCCCGCCGCGTCCGCAGCGCAGGCCGGCCCGGCCGGAGCCGACGAGGACGACGCCAACCGGACGATGGTCGTCGTCCGTCCTCAGGGCGGGCTGCGCATCCCGCCGCCCGGCGCGCCGCGGCAGCACGGACAGGACGACGCCGCCCGGGCGCCGTCCGGCAACGGCGCGGAAGCCGCCGACAGGCACAGCACCACGGTCCCCGGGAGGCTCCCCGGCCGGGGACCCGCGACGCCCCCGGCGCCCGGCCCCGTCGCCGGGAACCGTCCCGCGCCCGTCATGCCGGGACAGCCCGCCGGCCCGCACCAGCCGCACCCGCCGCACCCCGCCCCCTTCCCGCCCGGCCCCTTCCCGCCCGGCCCCTTCCCGCCCGGGGGCGGCGCCTCCGGGCGGCCCCCCAGCCTGGGCACGGACCTGTTCACCATGCGCGGCCCCGACGGGCCGGACACCGGGACGCGGGTCCGGGTGCTCGTGACGATGGGCATCGTGCTCGTCGTCGTCCTCGTGCTGATCCTCCTGGGCGTGTTCTTCTTCTTTTCGAGGTGATGTTGCGCCGCACACCCGGGCACTGCTAGCAAGGTCACGAACACGTTCGGTTTCCCCCTGGAGTGACCGGTGCGCAAAGGGATCGGCTACGCCGACGCCGTACGCCTGCTCGGCCAGGAGAGCACGCTGGCGAAGGTCCTCACCGGCACCCTCGTCGGTGCCGTGCCGGTGCTGTCCCTGCTCGACGTCAAGGACGAGGCCGTACGGCTCGCGGGCGAGGCGAGCGGCAGGCTCCGCGATCGGTTGACGGGCCTGAACCGGTACGACCGCACGGCCCGGCTGGAGGCGGCCCAGACCGTCCTCGTCGTCGCGGCGTTCTTCGAGGCCCTCGGCGAGCTGCCCCTGCCGTTCGATGCCAGGGAACTGCGCATCACCGGAACCGAGCAGGTGACGTTGGCAGGATCCGGCGCGGTCCAGGGATCGTTCGTCGACAGTCTGAAGGCGATCGGGCCCGCGGGTTTCCGGGCCGATCAGTCGTACGCCGGCATGCTGCGGTCGATCGAGGATTACTACGGCGAGCTGGCGGCGGCGCTGATCAGGTTCGTCGCCGGACTGGCGGTCCGCGATCGGCTCGACGCGACCGAGTGGGCGCGCGCCAGGGCGGCGATCGAGGAGGAACTGCCCGAGGCCGCCCGCCGGAAGTACGAGGAGCAACACCGGCGACTGGCCCTGGACGTCCCCGAGTTCGCGCTGTGGCAGGACCTGATCAACCGCCGGCAGGTCGACACCGGCCTCGGCGAGCTGGAGTCGCTGCTCACCCAAGTCGCCGCACAGACAAGAACCCCGGAGCACAGGCACACGCTGTCGCGCGCCCACCGGGCCCTGTTGAACCGCCCGATCGCGCAGTCCGGCGAGGTCCCGACAGGCATGCGCATGCCCACGCTCGTCGAGGCGTACGTGAACCCGGACTTCCGGCTGGCCGAGTACGGCGAGCAGGCCGATCCCAGCTCGGAATGGTGGTGGACCAAGGCGGAGCCGAGCGACGACGTCGCAGGATTCCTGGCCCGCTACTTCACCTCGCCCGAGGCCACCAGGATGCCGCTGGTGGTGCTCGGCCAGCCCGGCGCCGGCAAGTCGGTGCTCACCAAGATCTTGGCCGGTCGTCTCCCGGACGGGGATTTTCTGCCGGTGCGGGTGCCCCTGCGCGAGGTGCCGGCCGACGGCACGATCCAGGAGCAGATCGAGGCCGCGGTCCGGGACGCGACCGGCGAGCACGTCACCTGGCCGCAGTTGACGAGGTCGGCGGACGGCGCGCTGCCGGTCGTCATGCTCGACGGGCTCGACGAGTTGTTACAGGCCACGGGCATCCACCGGTCCGACTATCTGACCAAGGTGGTCGAGTTCCAGCTCCGGGAGGCGGAGCTGGGCCGCCCGGCGGTCGTGCTCGTCACCACGCGTACCGCCGTCGCCGACCGGATGCGCTTCCCGCCCGGATGCCTGACGGTCCGGCTGGAACCCTTCAAGGAGGAGCAGGTCCACCGCTGGCTGGCGGTGTGGAACGCCGCGAACCAGGATTACTTCACCGCTCAGGGGGTGAAGCCGCTGCCGCCCGAGACCGCGTTGGCACACGGCGACCTGGCGTCGCAGCCGCTGCTGCTGCTGATGCTCGCGCTGTACGACGCCGACGGGAATCCCCTCCAGCGCGGCGAGAGCGGGCTCAGCCAGGCGGAGCTGTACGAGCGGCTGCTGACCCGCTTCGCCCGCCGCGAAGTCGACAAGCACCAGCCGGGACTGCCCGACGCGCGGGCCGCGCAGGCCGTGGAGATCGAGCTGCGCACCCTGTCCGTCGCGGCGTTCGCGATGTTCAACCGGGGCAGGCAGTGGGTCACGACCGACGACCTCAACGGCGACCTGGCCGCGCTGCTCCCGGTGCCCTCGAGTCAGACCACGAGCTTCCAGACGCCCCTGTCCCAGGCGGACAAGGTGATCGGGAAGTTCTTCTTCGTGCACCAGGCGTCCGCCATTCAGAACAGTGCCTCGCTGCGGACGTACGAGTTCCTGCACGCCACCTTCGGCGAGTACCTGGTCGCCCGGATGGTGCGGGACGTGCTGCGCAGCATGGTCGCCCGCGAGACCGCGGCGGCGGCCGACCCGTTCCTCGGCCGCCCGCAACCGGACGACGGGCTGCTCTACGCGCTGCTGTCGTTCTCCGTGCTGACCGAGCGGGGGCCGATCGTGGAGTTCCTCCGCGACCTGCTGCCCGCCCTCGACCGCGAGCCGACCATCGACCTGCTCGTCCGCCTACTGAACGCCGCCGAGACCCGCACCGACCAGAAGTACGCCCGCTACCTGCCCAAGCCGTCCACGTTCATCACTCGGTACGCCTACTACACCGCCAACCTGGTGATCCTCGCCGCCGCCATCACCGCCGACGGCATAACGGGCAACACGTTGTTCCCCGATGACGAGGATCCCGGGAACGCCTGGCGGCGTCTCGCATCCCTATGGGACTCTCAGCTGAGCACTGAAGCCTTCGTGAGCCTCAGTGCACATCTACAGGTTGAGCGGAGACGTGACGACTCTGAACGGCACCTCATTGTCCGGTACATCAGCGTACCGAGCAGTTACGAGCGGGTCGGGGGATTCGATATGCCGCTGGCCCTGCTCGGATTGCACCAACTCGCCCAGCCGATACTCAACATCGCGCACTTCCTCTGCAGCCCACGACTCGACGGCTTGGCCGTCGTCGCCGAGCGGCTAATAAAAATCCGGGACCTCCTGAGGTTGGGAGGGGTCTCGCTCGACGACCGCCGGAGCGAAGGAGCCGTCCGCTCATTGAGCGAGGCATGGATACTCGCCCGAGAGGATCGGAGGACGGCCGAGGAGATCGACGACGGCCTGCGTGAGGCGTACGCGATCAATCCGGAGGGAGTCGCGGCGGTCTTCCGGGAGGTGACGGGGACGGAGCTGCCGGACGAGGTGCTGAAGGCTGACCGTTCAGATGGCGCGGATCCGGGCAAGAACGATGCGATTGAAGACGGGCTGAAGGACTGAGGCATGGACGAATTCCGTATCGAGCACGATTCCATGGGCGAGGTCCGGGTGCCCGCCCGCGCCAAGTGGCGGGCCCAGACGCAGCGGGCGGTGGAGAACTTCCCGGTGTCCGGCCGGGGGCTGGAGCCCGCGCACATCGCCGCGCTCGCCCGGATCAAGGCGGCCTGCGCGAAGGTCAACGCCGAGTACGGCGTGCTCGACAAGGACATGGCGCAGGCGATCCAGGAGGCCGCGACCGAGGTCGCCGAGGGCGACTGGGACGACCAGTTCCCCGTGGACGTGTTCCAGACCGGCTCGGGCACCTCGTCCAACATGAACATGAACGAGGTCGTCGCCACGCTCGCGCAGGAGCGGCTCGGGCAGCCCGTCCATCCCAACGACCACGTCAACGCCGCCCAGTCGTCCAACGACGTCTTCCCGTCCTCGATCCACGTCGCGGCGACGTACGCCGTGGTGCACGAGCTGACGCCCGCGCTGGAGCACCTGGCGACCGCGCTGGAGGAGAAGTCCATCGAGTTCGCCGACGTGGTGAAGTCGGGCCGCACCCACCTCATGGACGCCACGCCGGTCACGCTCGGCCAGGAGTTCGGCGGCTACTCCACGCAGATCGAGCTGGGCATCGAACGGCTCCAGGCCGCGCTGCCGCGCCTGGCCGAGCTGCCGCTGGGCGGCACGGCCGTGGGCACCGGGGTGAACGTGCCCGGTCCCGGCTGGGCGCAGGCCGTGATCGCCGAGCTGAGCCGGACGACCGGCCTGCCGTTCACCGAGGCGAGGGACCACTTCGAGGCGCAGGGCGCGCGTGACGGGCTGGTCGAGCTGTCGGGCATGCTCAAGGTGATCGCCGTCTCGCTCAACAAGATCGCCAACGACCTGCGGTGGATGGGGTCGGGCCCGCGCGCCGGGCTGGGCGAGATCAACCTCCCCGACCTCCAGCCCGGCTCGTCGATCATGCCGGGAAAGGTCAACCCCGTGATCCCGGAGGCCGTCACGATGGTGGCCGCGCAGGTCGTGGGCAACGACGCCGCGGTCACGATGGGCGGCGCCTCGGGTTCGTTCGAGCTCAACGTGATGCTGCCGGTGATGGCCCGCAACGTGCTGGAGTCGATCCGGCTGCTGGCCGGCGTGTCGCGGCTGCTCGCCGACAGATGCGTCAGCGGGATCACCGCCAACGTGGACCGCCTGCGCGAGTACGCCGAGTCGTCGCCGTCGATCGTCACCCCGCTGAACCGGTACGTGGGATACGAGGAGGCGGCCAAGATCGCCAAGCAGGCGCTGAAGGAGCGCAAGACGATCCGGGAGGTCGTCATCGAGCGCGGCCACGTGGCGAACGGCACGCTGACCGAGGAGCAGCTCGACCGGGCACTGGACGTGCTGTCCATGACCCGCCCCACATAGGGGGGCAGGCATCTATGTCGCCCACCGCCATGTGCCGGCAGCGATGCGGTTCCTATCGTGAGGCGTCATGAGCCTTGAAGGGCGTACGGCCCTCGTCACCGGCGCGGGGAGCGGCATCGGACGGGCGTGTGCCCGGCGCCTGGCCGCCGAGGGCGCACACGTCGTCGTCGCCGACATGAACGCCGAGGCCGCGGGCAAGGTGGCGGCCGAGATCGGCGGCACACCGGTGGCCGTCGACCTGTCCGACCCGGAGTTCCTGGTCGCCTGGCGAGGTCAGCTCCCGCCCTCGCCGGACACCCGCCTGCACGCCGACATCGTGGTGAACAACGCGGGGTTCCAGCACGTCGCCCCGATCGAGGACTTCCCGCCCGAGATCTTCAGCAAGATCATGCGGGTGATGGTCGAGGCGCCTTTCCTGCTCGTGCGGGCCGTGCTGCCCGGCATGTACGAGCGCGGCTGGGGACGGATCGTCAACATCTCCTCGGTGCACGGCCTGCGCGCCTCGCCGTACAAGTCGGCCTACGTGACGGCCAAGCACGCGCTGGAGGGCCTGTCGAAGGTGATCGCGCTCGAAGGGGCGCCGCACGGCGTGACCTCCAACTGCGTCAACCCCGCCTACGTGCGCACGCCGCTGGTGGAGAACCAGATCGCCGACCAGGCGCGCACCCACGGGATCAGCGAGGACGAGGTGGTGGAGCAGATCATGCTCGCCCCGGCGGCGATCAAGCGGCTGATCGAGCCGGACGAGGTGGCCGAGGTGGTCGCCTACCTGTGCGGGCCGCGGGGGTCGTTCGTCACCGGCGTCTCGATCCCCATCGACGGAGGATGGAGCGCGCGCTGACTCCGAAGGCCCCGAAAAAGACGGACGGCGCCTACGCCTACCTCGACCTGCTCGCCCGGGAGGCGTCCGCGGTCGAGTTCGAGGGGCCGATCCTGCAGGCCAGGGCGGCCGGGGCCGACTCCGCCACGCTGGAGGAGCTGGAGCGGGCCAAGGTCGCCGCGCTGCAGGTGCGGGCCGCGCTGCGCCGGCGGGCCAAGCGCGAGGCGGAGCTGTCGGCGCTGTTCGACACCGCGAGCGACCTGGCCGGGCTGCGTGACCTCGACGCGGTGCTGGAGGCCATCGTGCATCGGGCCAGGCAGCTGCTCGCCACCGACATCGCGTACATGACGCTGAACGATCCCGAGCGCGGCGACACCTACATGCGGGTGACCGACGGGTCGATCTCGGCCAGCTTCCGGCGGCTGCGGCTGCCGATGGGCGCCGGGCTGGGCGGGCTGGTGGCGCAGAGCGGCACGCCGTACAACACGGCGGACTACTTCGCCGACCCGAGGTTCCGGCACACGAACACGATCGACGTGGCCGTCCACGAGGAGGGCCTGGTGGCGATCCTCGGGGTGCCGCTGCGGCTCGGCACGCAGGTCATCGGCGTGCTGTTCGCGGCCAACCGCAGCGCCAGGCCGTTCGCGCAGGAGGAGGTGGCGCTGCTGTGCTCGCTGGCGGCGCACGCCGCGGTCGCCATCGACACCGCCCGGCTGCTGCAGGAGACCCGAGCCGCGCTGGCCGAGCTGAGCGAGGCGAACACGCTGATCAGGGCGCACAGCGAGTCGATCGAACGGGCCGCCGACGCGCACGACCGGATGACCGGCCTCGTGCTGCGCGGCGGCGGGGTCGAGGACGTCGCCGCGGTCGTCACCGGAGTGCTGGGCGGCCGCCTGACCGTGCTGGACGAGGAGGGCCGCCCCCTCGTGGGCGAGTCCGGCGACCTGGAGGCGGGCGTGTTCGACGCCGCCCAGTCGTCGCGGGCCCTCGGCCGCACGGTGAAGCGGGGCGACGCGTACGTCGCCTCGGTGGACGTCGGCGCGGCGCCGCTGTGCACGCTGGTCCTGCGGACCGACCACCCGGTGTCCGACACCGACCAGCGGATCCTGGAGCGCGCCGCGATCGTCACCGCGCTGCTGCTGCTGTTCCGCCGCAGCGTGGCCGAGGCGGAGGGACGGGTGCGCGGCGAACTGCTCGACGACCTGGTCTCCCGTCCGGAGCTGCGCGGGCTGGACGATCGGGCACGGCGGCTCGGCGTCGACCTCGACACGCCGCACGTGCTGGTCGTGGCGCGGCACGACGGGCAGCGGGAGCGCGCCGCCTTCTGGGCGTCGTCGCAGGCGACGCTGGCGCACGGCCTGGCCACCGCGCGGGGCGACGAGGTCGTGCTGCTGCTGCCCGGCGACCGGCCGGGTGCGCTGGCCAGGCGGGTCGCCGCAGAGCTGAGCGCCTCGCTCGGCCGCCCGGCGACGGCGGGGGCCGCGCCGGCCTCCGGGCCGGTGACGGCGGTCACCGCCGCCTACGCGGAGGCCCGGCGCTGCGCCGGGGCGCTGGTCGCGCTGGGCCGTACGGGTGACGGCGCGAGCGCGGACGAGCTGGGCTTCGTCGGCCTGCTGGTGGGCGAGCGGCGCGAGGTGTCCGGCTTCCTGTCCGGCGCGCTCGGGCCCGTGCTCGACTACGACGCGCGCCGGGGAACCGCACTGGTCAAGACGTTGAACGCCTATTTCGGCACGGGCGGCTCGCTGTCGCGTACGGCCGAGGCCCTGCACATCCACGTGAACACGGTGACCCAGCGGCTCGACCGGGTGGGGCAGCTGCTCGGCGCGGACTGGCAGGAGCCCGAGCGCGCCCTGGAGATCCAGCTCGCCCTGCGGCTGCACCGGCTGCGTACCCACATGCCGGATGCCTGAGGTGTGTGGCGGCGCCCCATAGGAGTGACCTCGGTCACTGCATAGCGTGTGCGGAACCCCCCATCGGAGGAGTTCCCATGGCAAACACCCCACCTGCCCGGATCGGAAAGGTCGTCGGGGCCAGCCTGATCGGCACCACCATCGAGTGGTACGACTTCTTCCTTTACGGCTCGGCCGCCGCCCTTGTCTTCAACAAGCTGTTCTTCCCCACCGAGGACGAGCTGACCGGCACCCTGCTGGCGTTCCTCACCTACGCCGTGGGCTTCGTCGCCCGGCCCCTCGGCGGGCTGGTCTTCGGTCACTACGGCGACCGGCTCGGCCGCAAGCGGCTGCTCGTCATCAGCCTGCTGCTGATGGGCGGGTCGACGTTCCTGATCGGCTGCCTGCCGACGTACGCCGCGCTCGGCGCCGGCGCGCCGCTGCTGCTGACCTTGCTCCGCCTGGTCCAGGGCTTCGCCCTCGGCGGCGAGTGGGGCGGGGCGGTGCTGCTGGTCTCCGAGCACGGCGACCCCCGCAACCGGGGCTTCTGGGCGTCCTGGCCGCAGGCCGGCGCTCCCGGTGGCAACCTGATCGCCACCGGCGTGCTGGCGCTGCTGGCCGCGGTGCAGTCCGAGGAGGCCTTCCTCGCCTGGGGCTGGCGGATCGCGTTCCTGCTGTCCGGCGTGCTCGTGCTGATCGGCCTGTGGATCAGGCTCACGGTCGACGAGTCGCCGGTGTTCCAGGAGGCGCTGGCCCGGCAGGAGCCCGCGCCGAAGGCCCCCATCCTCGGCGTGCTGCGCCACCACTGGCGCGACGTGCTGGTGGCGATGGGCGCCCGGATGGCAGAGAACGTGTCCTACTACGTGATCACCGCGTTCGTCCTCGTGTACGGCACCACCGCGGCGGACCTGCCCAAGGGCACCGTGCTGAACGCCGTGCTGATCGGCTCGGCGATCCACTTCGTCACGATCCCGCTGTGGGGCGCGCTGTCCGACCGGATCGGCCGGCGGCCGGTCTACCTCCTCGGCGCCGCCGCCGTCGGGCTGTGGGCCTTCGCGTTCTTCCCGCTGATCGACACCAAGAACTTCGCCCTGGTCACCGTGGCGGTGACCGTCGGTCTGGTGCTGCACGGCGCGATGTACGGCCCGCAGGCGGCGTTCTTCTCCGAGCTGTTCGCCACCCGGATGCGCTACTCCGGCGTGTCGATCGGCTACCAGCTCGCCTCCATCGCGGCCGGCGGCGTCGCCCCGCTGATCGCGGTCGCCCTGCTCGACGCGTACGGGTCGAGCGTGCCGATCTCCGTCTACGTGCTGGCGGCGGCGATCCTCACGATGATCGCGGTGCTCGCCTCCAGGGAGACCCGCGACCGCGACCTGTCCGCCATCGAACCCACCTCCGGCGCCGCCCAGGCCGCCGCGATCGCGAAGGAGGCCTGATGATCAGGCGAATCGGGGCGCTGGCCGCACTGGCGGTGGCCCTCCCCCTGGCGGCGACGGTCCCCGCCCAGGCCGCGGGCTGCCCGCAAGTGCGGGTCCCGGGGGCGGAGAGGCAGGTCACGGCCTGCCTCGACGACCTCACGACCAAGGGCACGCTGGCCTCCGGCCACACCGACCAGTCGGACTGGTCGGGGCTCAACTCGGCGGGCGCCGTCAACCCCACCGGCGTCCCCGGCACGCAGATCGACGGCTACTTCCCCGACACCTCCACGGGGAACACCAACCACGGCTGGAACCACGACGCCCAGTTCGTCATCCGGCTGCCCAAGCAGTGGAACGGCGGCCTGGTCGTCGCCGGGTCGCCCGGCAACCGGGAGACCTACGCCAACGACTTCACGATCTCCGACTGGGCGCTGGCCAAGGGCTACGCGTACGCCGCGACCGACAAGGGCAACACCGGCGTGACGTTCTACAAGGACGGCGCGCGGCCCGGCGACGCGGTGGCCGAGTGGAACCACCGGGTCAGCGAGCTGGCGGTCGCCGCCAAGGCCGTCGTACGGCAGCGGTACGGCAGGCCGGCCCGCACGACGATCGCGGCCGGCCAGTCGAACGGCGGTTACCTGGTCCGCTGGCAGATCGAGAACCGTCCCGACTTGTTCGACGGCGGCGTCGACTGGGAGGGCACGCTCTTCACCGCCGACGGGCCCAACCTGCTGACGTTCCTGCCGCCCGCGCTCCGCGCGTACGCGAAGGGCGACACGGCCGGGGTCGCGGCGGCGGGCTTCGCCCCCGAGTCCGACTTCCTGTGGCCGTTCCACTACCAGTACTACTGGGACTTCACGCAGCGCGTCTTCCGTGAGGAGTTCGACCCGGCCTACGACGGCGACGCCGAGGCGGGCACGCCGTTCTGCGCCTCCGGCACGCCCGCCTGCGACACGGACTACGACTACGCCTCCAGGCCCGCGTCGGTGAAGCAGGCGATGGCGCGGGTGAGCGTCACCGGGAAGATCAAGCGGCCGCTGATCGTCGTCCACGGCACCCTGGACGCGCTGCTGCCGATCCACGAGGATTCGGACGTATACGCCAAGATGATCGCCGACCGGCACCGCGACCGGCTGCTGCGCTACTACCGCGTCGAGGACGGCACCCACGTCGACAGCCTCTACCCGGCCTTCCCCGACCGCCTGCGGCCTCTGCTGCCCTGCTTCCGCAGCGCGTTCACCGCGCTGGAGGCGTGGATCGGCACCGGCACGCCGCCGCCCCCGAGCGCCACCCTGCCCCGCCCTGCCACGGGCGACCTCGAGAACACCTGCACACTGGGAGCAACACCATGACCCTGGCCATATCCGCCGAGCGTGTCGGCACGCCCCGGCTGACGTTGAACGTCCTGTCCGTCCCCGGCGCGTCGGGCGACCCGGTGCTGTTCGTGCACGGCAACGTCTCCTCCAGCGCGTTCTGGCGCTCGACGATGACCGCGATCGCGGCGGAGGGCTTCCGTCCGTACGCCGTCGACCTGCGCGGCTTCGGCGACTCCGACCCCGAGCCGGTGGACGCGAGCCGGGGCGTGCGCGACTACTCCGACGACGTGCTGGCGCTGCTCGACCAGATCGGACCGGCGCACCTGGTGGGCTGGAGCCTCGGCGGCGGGGTGGTCATGCAGGCCCTGCGCGACCGGCCCGCCGCGGCCCGCAGCGTGACGCTGGTCAACCCCGTCTCGCCGTACGGCTTCGGCGGCACCGTCGGCCCGGACGGCGTGCTCACCGGCTCCGACGGCGTCGGCGCCGGCGGCGGCGCGGCCAACCCCGACTTCGTGGCGGCGCTGCGGGCGGGCGACCGGTCGGCCGACTCCCCCGTCTCCCCCCGGAACGTGCTGCGCGCCACGTACGTCGCCCCCGGCACGGACCTGGGCGAGGACGAGGACGCGTACGTCGAGTCGATGCTGTCCACCCGGATCGGCGACGACCACTACCCGGGCGACTCTTTGCCCTCCGACGCCTGGCCGAACATCGCCCCCGGCAAGCGCGGCGTGCTCAACACGATCGCGCCGCCCAACTTCCGGATCGACGACCTGCACGAGATCGACCCGAAGCCGCCCATCCTGTGGATCAGGGGCGACCAGGACGTGATCGTCTCGGACACGTCGCTGTTCGACCTCGCCCACCTGGGCGCGATCGGCGCGGTGCCCGGCTGGGACGGCACGCCCGCCCAGCCCATGGTGACCCAGACGCGGGCCGCCCTGGACCGCTACGGCGTCTACCGCGAAGTGGTCATCGAGGGCGCCGGCCACGGGCCGCAGCTCGACAAGCCCGAGGAGTTCCGCGCGGCCCTGCTCGCGCACCTGCGCCGATAGCCGGCGGTAGCTACCGGCGATCGCGCAGGACGCGTACGGCGATGCGCCGCAGCAGTGAGGGGGCCTGCGGCGAAGCCCCGGCGGGCAGGACGGACACCTGCCCGCCGCGGCGCACCGCCAGCCCGAACAGCAGGTCCACGTCCCTCTGGTCGACCCGCAGCGCGGGCCGCCAGGACCCCGGGCCGAGGCAGTCGTCCCCGCCGATCCGGCTCACCGGCACCCGGGCGACGAGCTGTCCGGCCACCCTGCCCGGTATCCCCGGTTCGACCAGCGCGGGCACGACCATGCTGCGCCCGCGCCCGTCCTGCTCGCGCAGCACCAGCTCGGCCGGCGGCCCGCCGCTGGGCGGCACGTACGGCACGGGCACGACGACGAAGACGTGCCCCTCCTGCCGGGCCACTGTGGCCCGGGACGAGACCAGCGCGATCGACTCGGGGAACGACTTCGGCTCCACGCACACGCCCAGCTCGCCGCGCTCCGACCAGCAGGGCACCACGAGGCGCCTGGGCTCCCCGGCGAGCGCGCCCGCGCAGCTCATCGGCAGGGCGGGGCGCGCCACCCGGGTGCGGCCCGCCTGCACGCCCCGCATGCGCACGTGGACCTCCCACAGCCCGGCCGGCAGCGGCCGTCCGAGGGCCGCCGCTCCGGCGTCGAGGCGGGCCTGGCCGCTGACCCAGACGCGCACCTGGCCGCCCCGCGCCCGGTCGCCCAGGGCGGCGCGGCCCACCGAGCAGGTGACCGGCAGGGAGTGGACCACCCCTGTCTCCACGTGGCGGACGCAGACCTCGATGCGGGCCCTGCGCACCGCGTCGGTCATGTCGGCGCCCTCGTCGTCGAGCAGGCCGTCGAGCAGACCCTCGACCGCGGGGGGCGGGGCCCACAGCAGCCGGTCGTCCCGCTGCCGCAGCCACAACGGTGCGCCACCGGCCCGCAGGACCTCCACGCTCAGGTCGAGCAGCAGCACGCCCTGGTCCCAGCGCAGCTCCCGCAGCTCCGCGCTGAGCCTGGTGCCCCGGGACGCCTCGGCGAGGGCGACCAGGGCGTCGAGACGGTCCTGGCGCAGCAGCGCCGTACGGGCGCGCAGGTGCGCGGGCAGGTGGACGTCGAGCGCGGCGGGGAAGCGGTCGAGGGTGAAACGGCGCAGGAAGGAGAACAGGACCATCCGCTCGTCCGGCCCGGCCGCGAGGAAGCGCACGCCCCCCAGCCGGCGCAGCCCGAGCGTCCGATACCAGTGGGCGTGGATGCGCTCGCGCTGCGAGCCCGGCTCGGTGTAGGCGTCCACCACGTCGAAGACGGCGTTGAGACCGTCGAAGAGCGCCTCGCCGTCCGGCCCCTCCTCCTCGTGCGGGGACAGGTGGCAGCAGATCTCCCCTGCCAGCACGGCGATCACCTTCGCGGCGAGGTACGCCCTGGTCACGAAGGCCTGCTCGGACAGCGGCCGGTCGGCGAAGCGGAGCTGGCAGGTCTCCAGGAAGTCGCGGCTGAACAGCTTGTGCGCCGTCGGCAGCGCGAGAAGGTGGTCGCGCAGGACGTCGGCCCGGTCCCGGTCCCGGGCGAAGGCGGCCGCCGGCGGCCCCTGGCCGGCGAGCCTGCCGATCAGCACGTCGGCGTCGGTCTCCACCGCCCTGTCGTACATCAGCTCCAGGGCCCGCGGCTCCAGCCTGTCGTACTGGCCGAGCAGGTAGACGTACTCGCCGCGCGCCACCGACAGGCCGACGTTACGGCCGCGTGCGGGCGAGCCGCTGTGGTCGAGGTGCAGGACCCGCACGTTGTCGCGCTGCCCGGCGATCGCGTCGAGCCGCCTGCGGGTCCCGTCCGTCGACCCGTCGTCCGCGAAGATGACCTCGTACTCTTCCGGCGGCAGCGACTGCTCCAGCACCGAACGCACACACGCGCCGAAGGCGTCGTTCGACAGCCCGGGGTTGGACACGGGCATAACCACGCTGACCTTCACACCCATGAGGCCAAGGGTGCAGTGCGACCCCCCGCCGGACGCGCGGGCTTGTCGAAAGGTCGAACAACCCTGACCAGAGTTTCGCGATCAGGCGCCGGCTAGTACCAGCCGGTGGACTGGGAGTGCGCCCAGGCGCCGCAGGGAGTCTTGTAGCGGCCGGCGATGTAGCCGAGGCCCCACTTGATCTGCGTGGCGGGGTTGGTCTGCCAGTCGGAGCCCGCGCTCGCCATCTTGCTGCCAGGCAGCGACTGCGGAATCCCGTAGGCGCCGCTGTAGCGGTTCATGGCCCGCTCATTCCAGTGGCTCTCCTTGTCCCACAGGCGCTCCAGGCAGCCCCACTCGGCGCCGGACCAGCCGCGGGCCGCGGCCATCTCCTTGCCGACGGCCTTGTTGCTGCCCGGGTCGGGCGTGGAGCCGGGCGGGAAGTTGGCCGGGTTGAAACCGCCACCGCCGGGGGCCTTCTCGACGATGTCGACGGGGTCGAGGCCGCCCTTCCGGTCGCGGGTCCGCTCCAGCCTGTCCTTGCGCAGCGCCTGGACCGCGTTCTCCTTGAGGATGTCGGCCTCGGGATCGGGCGCGTTCGGGTCGAGGGCGAGGAAGCTGTCCGGCTCCAGCACCTTCTTGGGCGCGCTGTTGTTCTCGACCGAGGTGCGGACCACCCAGGTCGTCCCGCCCGCGAGCGCGGCCACGGTGACTCCGAGGATGGCGACGCGCTTGATGGTCAGCCAGCCGGGGCCGGAACCGTTGTCTCCTCCCCGCCGCGATCGGGAGGCGCGGGGGCGATCCTTCAACTGCTGACCAGAGCTCACGGCTTATGAGCTTGCCCTGTGTTGGGGGGTGGTCCGCAACCGATTCGTGGTACCTGTTTGGTGACGCCTTGACCCGACCACCGATCACATGGACTTTCCCATGGCATGTGACTTTGGTCACACTTTACGCGGAGTCAAGCGGCACGGCCTCCCGGCACCAGCGTGCTCCGGCTTCTTGACGATGAGGTGCGAACCAGTTCACAGCACCATGACAAATAGGGAATTGGTGCGGTCCGCCCCATAATGACCGAGTGGCAGGCATCCTCCTGGTCGAAGACGACCCCTCGGTCCGGGCCGGACTGGAACTCGCGCTCACCCGGCAGGGCCACTCGGTGACCGCGTACGCCACGGGCGAGGAGGCCCTCGAACACGTACGCTCCCGGCGTCCCGAGATCGCGATCCTCGACGTCATGCTGCCCGGCATCGACGGGGTCGAGGTGTGCCGCCGCATCCGCAGGCTCGACCCGCTGCCCGTCATCCTGCTGACCGCCAGGGGCGACGACCTCGACGTGGTGGTGGGGCTGGAGGCCGGCGCGGACGACTACGTGGTCAAGCCCGTCGAGCCGCGGGTGCTGGACGCCCGCATCCGCGCCGTGCTGCGCCGCCTGGAGTCGGCCTCGCCCGACCGCCTCACCTTCGGCGACCTCGTGATCGACCGCGGGGCCCTCAAGGTGAGCCTCGGGGGCAAGGAGATCCACCTCACCCCCACCGAGCTGCGCCTGCTGCTCGAACTGGTCCGCCACCCCGGCCAGGTCCTCAACCGCCGCTACCTCCTGCGCGCCGTCTGGGACCACACGCACGTGGCGGACTCCCGGCTGGTCGACGCGTGCGTGCAGCGCATCCGCGCCAAGATCGAGCCGGTGCCCGCCGACCCCGTCTACATCCACACCGTGCGCGGCTTCGGGTACCGCTTCAGCCCGCCATGACCCCGCCATGACCTGGGTGCCCACCGGGTTGCGGGCCCGGCTGGTGATCACCTTTCTCCTGGTGGCGATCACCGCGTCCGCCATGGTCGCGGGGCTGGGATACCAGATCGTCCGCCGGGGACTCCTGGAGCGCGCGGAGCGGGGCGCGGTCGCCGACGTGCGCGAGACGCTCTCCAGGATCACGCTGCCGATCGGCGCGAGCGACGTGGTCTGGCCGAGCGACACGACCGTCACCGACGAGGACCTCGACGGGGTGGTGCGGGCGCTGGAGGCCCCCGAGCGGACCGTCATCGTGACCTACGGGGGCCACCGGCGCGCCAACACCGGGGCCCAGTTCACCATGACCGACGTGCCCGACCAGCTCCGCTGGCAGGCGGCGCGGCGGCTGGTCCACCAGAGGGTGCTGTTCAGGGACCAGGCCTGGCTGATCGTCGCCACGCAGATCCAGCGGGCCAACCGCGACGGGGTGCTGCGCCCGACGGGCCTGACGGCCTACGTCTTCGTGCCTCTCTCGGACGAGGAGGCCGTGCTGACCCGCCTCAGGAACGCGCTCGCGCAGGCCGGAGGCATCACGCTCGTGCTGGCGCTGACCCTGGCCCTGCTGTCGGCCCGGCGGGTGCTGCTGCCCGTACGGCGGCTGGGCGCGGCCGCCCGCGCGCTCGGCGCGGGAGAACTGCACGTCCGCCTCCCCGTACGGGGCAGGGACGAGCTGGCCGAGCTGACCGCGACGTTCAACGAGACGGCGGCGGCGCTCGAGGACACGGTCTCCGAGCTGCGGACGCTGGAGTCGACGTCCCGGCGGTTCGTCGCCGACGTCTCCCACGAGCTGCGCACGCCGCTGACGGCGATGACCGCGGTGACGGACATGCTGTCGGAGGACGCCGAGGACCTGCCGGACGACGCCGGGGAGGCCGTGCGGATCGTCGTCCGCGAGATCGACAGGCTCCGCGTGCTGGTCGAGCACCTCATCGAGATCAGCAGGTTCGACGCGGGCGCCGCCACGCTCCGCCGGGAGACCGTCGACGTGGGCGACACGCTGGCCGACTGCCTGGAGGTGCGGGGCTGGGCCGACCGGGTGAAGCTCACCGTGCCCGTCGGGCTCACCTTCTCCCTGGACGCCCGGAGGTTCGACGTGATGGTGGCCAACCTCGTCGGCAACGCGCTGAACCACGGCGCGCCGCCCGTCGTGGTGAGCGCGCGGGTCGCGGTCGGCGGCGAGGCCCACGGGTGGCTGGAGGTGACCGTGCGCGACCACGGGAGCGGCATCCCCGAGCAGGTCCTCCCCCACGTCTTCGACCGCTTCTACAAGGCGGGCACCGACCGGGCCAGGAGCGCGGGCAGCGGCCTCGGCCTGGCCATCGCCAAGGCCAACGCGGAGCTGCACGGCGGCTCGATCACGGCCGAGCGGTGCGAGCCCGGCACCCTCTTCCTGCTGCGGATTCCCAAGCCATGAGCGCGCTGAGGCTCAGAACGGCGCTGGCGGCCCTGCTCGCGGGGCTCCTCCTGGCGCCGGCGGCCTGCGGGGTCGCGCCGACCGGGGTGACCGACGCCGGCCCCGCGCCGGTGATCAGCGGCACCCCCACCCTCGTCACGATCTACCTGCTGCGGAACGGCCGCCTGCGGCCGACGCGGGTCGCGGCCCGGTCGCCGCACGTCAACGACGTGCTCGACGCCCTGTTCAAAGCCAGTGGACGGTCGTCGAACCGGCTGTCCACGGCGCTGACCGGGCTCACGCTGACCCAGGTGCAGCTCGTGAGATACGCCCGCAACGACCCCGACAACACGCTCAGCCTGCGGGTGCGGCTGTTCGTGGCCGGCTTCAAGATCACCAGGACCGCCATGGCCCAGATCACCTGCACGGCGCGGCTGCGCCCGGAGATCTGGGCCGTGGAGATCGCTCACGCGACTCCTGACAGGAACGGGCCCCTCAAGACCCACACCTGTCAGGAGTTCTGGGATCTGGCCCCCAAGGACGGCCATCTCCCCCCGTGACGGGGTTCAGAGCGTGATGTCCTCCAGCATCTCGGTCACCAAGGCGGCGATCGGCGACCGCTCGGACCTGGTCAGCGTGATGTGGGCGAACAGCGGGTGGCCCTTGAGCTTCTCCACCACCGCGACGACGCCGTCGTGCCGGCCCACCCGCAGGTTGTCGCGCTGGGCGATGTCGTGGGTGAGCACGACCCGCGAGTTGGCCCCGATACGCGACAGGACGGTCAGCAGCACGCCGCGCTCCAGCGACTGCGCCTCGTCCACGATCACGAACGCGTCGTGGAGGGAGCGGCCGCGAATGTGGGTCAGCGGGAGGACCTCCAGCATGCCCCGGTCGATGACCTCCTCGATGACCTCGGGGGACGTCACCGCGCCCAGCGTGTCGTAGACCGCCTGGGCCCACGGGCCCATCTTGTCGTTCTCCGTGCCGGGCAGGTAGCCCAGCTCCTGGCCGCCCACGGCGTACAGGGGCCGGAACACGATGATCTTGCGGTGCTGGCGGCGCTCCAGCACCGCCTCCAGGCCCGCGCACAGCGCGAGCGCGGACTTGCCGGTGCCCGCGCGGCCGCCCATCGAGACGATGCCGACGTCGGGGTCCATCAGCAGGTCGAGCGCGATGCGCTGCTCGGCGGACCGACCGTGCAGCCCGAAGACCTCCCGGTCGCCTCGGACCAGCCGTACCGACTTGTCCGGCAGGACGCGCCCGAGCGCCGATCCACGGCTCGACAGCAGCCGCAGGCCGGTGTGGCACGGCAGGTCGCGCGCCTCGTCGATGTCGGCGGAGCCGGCCTCGAAGAGGGCGTCCATCTCCTCCGTGGTCACCTGGAGCTCCGCCATACCGGTCCAGCCGGACTCGACCACCATGCCCGCGCGGTACTCCTCCGCGCTGAGGCCGATGGACGCGGCCTTGACCCGCATCGGCAGGTCCTTCGACACCAGCACCACGTCCTTGCCCTCCACCGCCAGGTTCTGCGCGACGGTGAGGATGCGGGTGTCGTTGTCTCCCATCCGGAAGCCCGCCGGGAGGCAGGACGGATCACTATGGTTCAGCTCGACGCGGATGGTCCCTTCGCCGATCGGCATGGGCTCATCCAGCCGTCCGTACCGCACTCTGAGGTCATCGAGGAAGCGCAGCGCCTCCCTGGCGAAGTAGCCCAGCTCGGGGTGGTGGCGCTTGGCCTCCAGTTCCGTGATGACGACGATCGGGACGACGACCTCGTGCTCGGCGAAGCGGCTCATCGCCGCCGGGTCGGCGAGCAGGACGGACGTGTCCAGAACGTAGGTGCGGGATGTGGACGGGTTGCTCGAGGACACTGCCACGCGTTCTCCCCCGGGCGCCTGAGGTGGGCACCCTGCCTTGACTGGTGGTGAACGGACCGGGCCCGTGACCTGCGAGGGCAGACCGGGGCTCCGGCCCTCCTCGCATGGTGGTCGCGCAAGGACGGGCCCTCTCCCGAGGTGATGGCCGCCGATCTCCTCGACGACCGCTCAGCTACCACGGTACGTAACGAATCTCCCCAGCCCAATAGGTTTGCGCTGGTTGGAAGAAGCTCGTCACGTACCGTCTCAGGAGCCGTACCGACGGTGCCGTGCGGCGTACGAGCGGAGCGCCCGCAGGAAGTCGACTCTGCGGAAGTCGGGCCAGTAGGCCTCGCAGAAGTAGAACTCGGAGTGGGCGCTCTGCCAGAGCAGGAATCCGGAGAGTCGCTGCTCTCCCGAGGTCCGGATGACGAGATCCGGGTCGGGCAGGCCGCGCGTGTAGAGATGCTCCGCGATGTGCTCGACGTCGAGGACCTCGACGAGGTCCTCGATGCTCGCGCCCTTGCTGGCATGCTCCTGGAGGAGGGAGCGCACCGCATCAGCGATCTCACGCCTTCCTCCATACCCAACGGCAACGTTCACAATCAGGCCTGGACGATGCGATGTGGTTTCTTTTGCGTGTTTGAGGACACGAGCCGTGTGATCGGGCAGAAGGTCGAGCGAGCCCATGGGGTTGAGGTGCCATCCCTGGTCCACGAGATCCTGGACGAGGTTCTCGATCACCTGGAGCAGCGGCTCCAGCTCTGCCTTGTCCCTGGCGAGGTTGTCGGTGGAGAGCAGCCACAGCGTCACGTACTCGACGCCGGCCTCGCGGCACCACGCCACCAGTTCCGAGATCTTGTCGGCGCCCTTCTGGTGGCCCCGGCTGACGTCCCGCAGCCCCATCGCCCGCGCCCACCGGCGGTTGCCGTCCACGATGACGCCGACATGACGGGGGATCTGATCGGAGGACAGCTTCCGCTCGAGCCTGCGCTCGTACAGCTTGTACACGAGATCGCGCACGCTCATGCAACCCTCTTCCTCGCGACCGGTGGGGCTCGATCACCAATTATCGCGGGCGAACCGGCATGCCCTGCCCTCTCCTCAGAGGCTTTCCAGGGCGCGGCCGGAGTAACCCGGGTCGCACGGTCAGGGGCGTTCGCGTGCCCGCAGCCAGGCGGCGAAGTCCCGCGCGTCCGCCCTCGGCCCGCCCTCGGGCTTCACGTGTCCGGCGGCGTACACGGCGAACAGACCGGCGAACTCGGCGCCGAGGGCCTCGGCGAGGTCGGGGGCTGCGCGGGCGACCGAGCCGCGCCGCTTGGCCAGCAGCCCGCGGGCCTGGACGGCCAGCCTGCCGGGATCGAAGCCGTCCGGCACGGGTCCGCCCGCGACCAGGGCCGCCACCAGCTCCGCCTGGGCGGCGGCCAGCGCGGCCCGCGCGTTCCGGGAATCCGCCGGCTCAGGCACGGGACATCGCCTCCCGAATCCGGCCCAGCTCGCCCGCGAGGGCGCCGTCGCCGGGATAGGCGTCGTCCCACTCCAGCAGCACGCCGGGCGGCGTCACCCGGCCGCACAACTCGGTCAGCAGGTCGAGCACCTCGGCGGGAGGGGAGGCGGTGTGCGTGTCGTGCCAGAGGCCGTCGTGGGCGTGCCCGCCCGCCACGTGCACGTACGCGACGGCCTCCAGCGGCAGCGCGTCGAGCGCCCGCCGCGCGTCCAGACCGAGGTTGACCTGGTTCGTGTAGAGGTTGGCCACGTCGACCAGCAGCCGCACGCCCGTACGCCCGACCAGCTCGCCGAGAAACCGCGCCTCGGTCAGTTCGTCGTCCGGCCAGCCGAACAGGGCCGCCACGTTCTCGAGCGCGAGGGGGACGGGAAGCGCGTCCTGCGCCTCCCGCACGTTCTCCACGATCACCGACAGGGCCTCCCGGGTGCGCGGGACCGGCAGCAGATGACCGGCCTCCACGCCCCCGGCCCGCACGAAGGCCACGTGCTCGCTCACGAGAGGCGCGTCCAACGCCTGCGCACACGCCGCGAGGCGCGCCAGCCGGGCCGGATCGGGACGGTGCGCCCTGCCGACGCCCAGGCCCACACCATGAGGCACGACGGACACCCCGGCGGCGCGCAGCATGGTCAGGGACTCGGGAAGCCGGGCCGGATCGACGTTCTCGGCGATCACTTCGACGAACGCGACACCGGGCAGCCGCTCCACCGTGAGGTCGATCTCCGGCCGCCAGCCGATGCCGACACCGAGACCCGCACCTTGCCTGGCACTGCGACCGGCGCTGAGGGCGGCACCGGGACCGGCCCCCTGGCCGGCGGCGTGCTTTCGGGGACGCCTGCCGGACGGCAGCCACCTCCCGAACCGGCGCTCAGCCACCGCCGCACCCGCCGCCGCACCCGCAGCCGCCCCCGCAGCCGCCACCTCCGCCGCCGCCGCAGGCATGCGAGCCGCCGGAGCCGCATCCGCTCGACGCGCAGCCCACGGACCCGCCGCCGTCACCGCCCGAGGCCCCGCCGTCGACGTGACGGCGCACGAGGACCTCGTCGGTCGCGATCTGGGCCGCGAGGTGCGGGTCGCCGAGCTCGCCCAGGCCGTACAGCGCGATGGGCGTCACCACGGCGAGACCCGCCGCGCCGCCCACGCCGAGCGCACCGGCGGTGCCCTGCGCGAAGGCACCCCGCGGGTGCCTTTCGCGCGCCTGCCGCAGCGCCTCCTCGCCCGCGGAGCTCAGCGGACTTCGCAGGGACGCGGCGTAGGTGAGGGAGGCGATCAGTGCGGATCCGCCGCAGACCGCGGCGATCGCGACCGCGGCCCAGTTCTCCGCGGAGGCGGCGACGGTCCCGATGAAGAGGATCAGCACAAGCGTGACGACCGCGGCGGCGAGGGCGAGCACCGCGAGGGCGCGCAGGCGTGCGTTGAGGCGGCGCGCGCCCTCCAGAGAGCCCTCGGGCAGCAGGTGGCCCCCCCCCCGCGAGCAGGCGTTCCTTCAGCGCCGCCATCGCGGAGCCGTCGCCCGCGCGACGCCTGACCTCGGCCGCGCTCGCCCCGCCGGCCCGCGTGGCCAGGTCGAGGACGGCCTGCTCGACGGGATCGGCGGAGGTGGCGGGGGGCGGTGACCCTGCCGCCGCGCGCGACCCGCACCTGCTCGCGGACGGACAGCGCGGCGAGCGCCGTGTTGACCACCTGAGGCGGCCCGCCCGCGAGATAGGCCAGTTCATAGGCGTCGAGGCCGGACCCGGGCACCGCGGGCCCGGACCTGGCTTCGCGTCACTCCCGGCCGACGGCGAGAGCGGTCGTGACGATGAGTGCCGCGAGAATCGCCGCGGCGACGACGAGCACCAGTTCCACGTGCGCCCTCCTCCGGGGAGAAGAGGGGGACCCCGAACCGGGCCGGACGGCCCGCGCCCCGTCTATCCGCTGGACGAACCTCCCACGGGGAGAGTTCCGTGCCGGGACGACGGGGCGCGGACTGCGGGCGGGGACTCAGCCGAGCCGCTGGACCAGGGCGCGGTATTCGTCCCACAGCTCCTCCGGCATGTGATCGCCGAAGGTCTCGAAGTGGGGCGGGATCAGCGCCGCCTCCTCGCGCCACACCTCGGGGTCGACGCTGAGCAGAAGCTCCATGTCCTCGGGCGCGATGTCGAGGCCCTCGGTGTCGAGCGAGGCCGGCAGGTTGCCGATCGGCGTGGGCACGGCGTCGGCCACGCCGTTCAGCCGGTCGACGATCCACTTGAGCACCCTGCTGTTCTCGCCGAAACCCGGCCACACGAAGCGGCCGTTCGCGTCCTTGCGGAACCAGTTCACGTAGTAGATCTTCGGCAGTTTCTCCGGGTCGGTCATCGTGCCGACCTCGACCCAGTGCGCGAAGTAGTCACCCATGTTGTAGCCGCAGAACGGCAGCATCGCGAACGGGTCGCGGCGCAGTTCGCCGACCTTTCCCTCGGCGGCGGCCGTCTTCTCCGAGGCCACGTTGGCGCCCAGGAAGACGCCGTGCTGCCAGCTCAGCGACTCGGTCACCAGCGGAACGGCGGTCGCCCTGCGGCCGCCGAACAGGATGGCGGAGATCGGCACCCCGGCCGGGTCCTGCCATTCGGGGGCGATCGTCGGGCACTGCTCGGCCGGAGTGGTGAACCGGGCGTTCGGGTGGGCGGCGGGCTCCGGGGAGTCCGGCGTCCAGTCGCGGCCCTTCCAGTCGACGAGGTGCGCCGGCGGCTCGTCGGTGAGGCCCTCCCACCAGACGTCGCCGTCGTCGGTCAGCGCGACGTTGGTGAAGATGCTGTTGCCCCACAGCGTCTCGATCGCGTTGCCGTTCGTCGACGCGCCCGTGCCGGGGGCGACACCGAAGAAACCGGCCTCCGGGTTGATCGCGTAGAGCCTGCCGTCGGGGCCGAAGCGCATCCAGGCGATGTCGTCGCCGATCGTCTCGACCTTCCAGCCCGGGATCGTGGGCTGGAGCATGGCGAGGTTCGTCTTGCCGCAGGCCGACGGGAAGGCCGCCGCGACGTACCGCGCCTCGCCCTGCGGCGGCGTGAGCTTGAGGATCAGCATGTGCTCGGCCAGCCAGCCCTCGTCGCGGGCCATCACGCTGGCGATGCGCAGCGCGTAGCACTTCTTGCCCAGCAGCGCGTTGCCGCCGTAGCCCGAGCCGTACGACCAGATCTCCCGGGTCTCGGGGAAGTGGCTGATGTACTTGGTCGTGCTGCACGGCCACGGCACGTCGGCCTGGCCGGGCTCCAGCGGGGCGCCCACCGAGTGGACGGCCTTGACGAAATCGCTGTGCTCATGGCCGCGCTCGCTGCGGCCCTCGTCGGCTCGTGCCTCGCTGTCTCGGGCCTTTCGCGCCGCTCCGCGTTCCTCGATGAGGCGCAACGCCTCATCACCCATGCGGGTCATGATCCGCATCGACACGACGACGTACGGCGAGTCGGTGATCTCGACCCCGAGCTGCGAGATGTTCCCGCCCAGGGGACCCATGCAGAACGGCACGACGTACATGGTCCGGCCCCGCATGCAGCCCTTGAACAGCGTGGCGAACGTCCGGCGCATCTCGTCGGGCGCGATCCAGTTGTTGGTGGGGCCGGCGTCCTGTTCGCGCTCGGAGCAGATGAACGTCCGGTCCTCCACCCGGGCGACGTCGCTCGGGTCCGAGGCGGCGTAGAAGCTGTTGGGACGCTTGACCAGCCGCTTGAAGGTGCCCTGCTCCACCAGCAGGTTGGTCAGGCGCGTCCATTCGGCCTCGGAGCCGTCGCACCATTCGATCCGGTCCGGCTGGGTCAGCTCCGCGATCCGGCTCACCCAGGCCGCCAGATCGCTGTGCGTGGTGGGCGTCGGTACCTCTACTGAAATGGACACGGGGGCGGCTCCTTAATCTCTCAGGGCCAGAGCATCATGAGCGATGAATGGCCTCCGGATCCAATTGGAGTAGACCACCGCGTTTCCACTCCGTTAAATCGGCGCCATTCTCGGCTTCACGACCACTGACAGCGTCACCGCAGGCAGCGGCCGTGATGTGGTGGGACCTTACCCACACTGGCCCTGTTGGAAAAAACGTCCTTCTCCCCCTTACCCGCCTCGCCGGCGTTACACATTGGTATAGGCCAATTCGATTGGTCCAGACCTCTGCGCGAATTGGTTCAGTCCAATCCGCCGGGTCCTTCCGCCCTGATCCGGTCCACGTGCTGGAGGGCATCGCGCAGGTCAGCGAGCCAGCTGTCGGTGTGCTTGCCGACGAGCCGGACACACCAGGCCAGCGCGTCGCTGCGGCTGCGCGCGACACCCGCGGCGACCAGTGTGTCGAGGACCTGCCGTTCGGGCTGCCGCAGCCGGGTCATGACCGGGACGCTGAGAGTGGTGAACATCACCGTCTCGCCGCCCACGACGACGCCCCAGGAGACCTTGCGGCGGAAGCGGTGCTCGGCCTCCCTCGCGATGTCGATCCTGCGCTCGCGGGTCTCCTCGCGGAACCTCTCGACGTACCCCTCGACGGCCGCCGCGCGTTCCAGGTCGGGAAGCCCTTCGGCCACCGACAGCGGCGGGAGCGTGCCGAGCACGCCGATCTCCTCGCGGTCGACGACGACGTTGGGGGCCCCAGTGAACCAGCCCTCGGGCAGCCGGCCGGCGAACCAGGCGCTCAGTTCTTCGTCTGCATTCATGTAATCAACATTACATCGCCGCCCCACCGGAGTCCGATATTGACCGGAGCTACTTTTTGAGAGTTACTTTCAAATCATGGCTTCTCTCACTTCTCGATGGTGGGCGCTCGGCGCCCTCGTACTGAGCGCCCTCGTCATCGGCATGGACGCGACGGTGCTCAACGTGGCGCTGCCCACGCTCGCGGCCGACCTGCACGCCTCGACCGGCGACCTGCAGTGGATCGTCGACGCGTACCTCATTCCGTTCGCCGCGCTCATGCTCCCGGCGGGCGCGCTCGGCGACCGCTTCGGCCGCAGGCGCCTGCTGCTGGCCGGGCTCGCGGCCTTCGGGGTCGCGTCGGTGGTCGCGACGTACGCGGGCGGCACGGGCGCCCTGATCGCGGCCCGCGCGCTGATGGGCGCAGGCGGCGCGGTGATCATGCCGCTGTCGACCTCGATCCTGCCGGTGGTCTTCCCACCGGCCGAGCGTGGGCGCGCGATCGCCGTGTGGACGGCCGCCATGGCGCTCGGCCTGCCCCTCGGCCCGGTCGTGGGCGGCTACCTGCTCGACCACTTCTGGTGGGGCTCGGTCTTCCTCGTGAACATCCCGATGATCGTCGTCGCGGCGGTGGCGGTGGCCGCGTTCATCCCCGAGTCGCGTGACCCCGCCGCGCCGAAGACCGACGTGCCCGGCGCGCTGCTGTCGGTGACGGGCCTGGCCGCGCTGGTGTACGGCGTCATCGAGGCCCCGGCGCGCGGCTGGGGCCACCCCTCCGTGCTGGGCGGTCTCGGCGCCGGGGCGGTGCTGCTGGCGGTGTTCGTCCGCGTCGAGGCCCGCGCCCGGCAGCCGATGATGGACCTCGGCCTGTTCCGCAGCCGGGTCTTCGTGTGGGGCGCGGCGGGCGCGACGTTCGTGAGCCTCGGCATGTCGGGCGTGCTGTTCGTCGTCCCCCAGCACCTGCAGGCCGTGCTCGGGCACGACGCTCTCGGCACCGGCGTACGGGTGATCCCCATGGTGGCCGGGCTGATGGCCGGCGGCCTGGCCGGAGAGCGGCTCACGACCCGGCTCGGGCTGCGCGTGGTGATGCCGGCGGGCCTGGTCGTGCTCGCCGCCGGGTTCCTCCTGGGCGCCGGGACCACGGTGTCGGGCGGGGCGTCCTCGGCGTACGGCTACGTCGCGGCCTGGCTGGCCGTCCTCGGCGCGGGCGTCGGCCTCGCCATGGTCCCCGCCATGGACGGCGTGCTCGCGACGCTGCCCGAGGAGCGGTCGGGCTCCGGCTCGGCGACCCTGCAAACCGTGCGTCAGGTCGGCGGCGCGCTGGGCGTGGCCGGTCTCGGCAGCATGCTCTCGGCGGCGTACGCCTCGGATCTGCCGGACGGGGTCCCGGAGGCGGCGGCCGACTCGATCACGGCCGCGGCGGTCCTGGCCGCGCGCGCGGAGGACGCCGCGCTGCTGAGCGCCGCCAGGGAGGCGTTCGTGCACGGCATGGACCTGGTCCTGCTGGTGTGCGGGGCCACGTCGGTGCTGGCCGCCGTCCTGGTGGCCGTGTTCCTACCGGGGAGTACGGCAGGGCGCGGAAAGACGGCAGAATCGGGGCATGAGCTCACCCCGGCGCGCTGATCGGACCTCGTCCCCCTCCGACCGCGCTGTCACGAGCCTGCGCGAGCGCAAGAAGGCCAAGACCCGCAGGACCATCCAGGAGCAGGCCCTGCGGCTGTTCGCCGAGCAGGGGTACGACGCGACGACGGTCGAGCAGATCGCGGAGGCGGCGGAGGTCTCCCCCAGCACGTTCTTCCGCTACTTCCCCACGAAGGAGGACGTGGTCACCCAGGACGACTACGACCCGATCCTGATGGAGGCGCTCAAGGCACAGCCGGCCGGCCTGCCCCCGCTGACCGCCCTGCGCGGCGCGTTCCGCACCGCGTTCGAGTCGATGGGGGCCGAGGAGCTCGACCAGGTGCTCGCCCGGACCAAGCTGTCCGCCTCCGTGCCCGCCCTGCGCGCCCGCACGGTCGAAGGGCTGTTCGCCACCATCGACATGCTCGCGGGCGCGGTGGCCGAGCGGGCGGGCCGCGACCCCCACAGCCCCGCCGTACGGACGCTCGTCGGCGCGGTCATGGGAGTCATGCTCCCGGCGATATTCACGTGGGTGGAACAGGACGGCCGGACACCCCTGCCCGCGCTGCTCGACGAGGCCCTCGGCTACCTGGAGGCCGGGCTGCCGATCTGACCGGCCTCCCCGCGTCGGGGTCAGTGGACACGGGCGGAGATCTGCGGGCTGACCCTGACGACCCCGGCGAGGTTCTTGGTGTAGACGTCGGCGATCTTCACGACGTCACCGGTGCGCGGGGCGTGCAACATCTTCCCGTTGCCCCAGTAGATGGCGACGTGCGAGATGTATCCCGGGTTGGTCGGATCGTTGCGCCAGAACAGCAGGTCACCCGGCTGCGCCTGCGACAGCGGCACCTGCGGCCCGGTGACCCACTGCTGGTACGTCACGCGGGGCATGCGCACGCCCGCCTGCGCGTACGCCCACTGCACGAGCCCCGAACAGTCGAAGGTGTCGGGCCCCTCGGCGCCCCACACGTACGGCCGGCCGAGCTTGCTCACCGCCGCCGTGAGCGCGACCTTGAGCTGCTCCGCCGACATGAACGCCGTCTGCGGCCACACCGTCCGGCCCTTGGGCGTCACCACCACCGGGTTGATCGTGGCGACCTGGCTGCCCTTGGGCAGGATCTTCAGCAGCCTGAGGCGGAGCTTGCGGGAGTCGACCTTCGGCGCGCTCACCACCAGGGCGTTGCCGTCCGGGATGCCGAGCGCGGTGGCCGTCCCCTTCGAGACGATCGCCGCGATCGCGCCCATGCCCACCGTGGCGTACGCGCCGATGCGCAGGCGCCTGCCGCCGCTTTGGACCTGCGAGCCGAGCTGCACGCCGCCGTCGTTGCCCAGCTCGAAGGAGACCGCCATGTCGCCGGCGGCGATGTTGCGCCACAGCTCGTCGGAGGATGCCGTCACCCTCGGCGTGTACGAGCGGAAGGTGGACGGGTCGACGCCCATCGTCGGCACCCGCTTGCCGTCCACGGCCACATCGGCCGCGCCGGTCACCTCGGCCGCCGTCACGCCCTTGACCCGGCGCACCTTCTCCACAACCTCGGGGGGCAGCGGCCGGTTGGCCACCACGAACAGGTGCGGGCGGACCAGCCGCCCCAGCGGAGCCACCGGCTGCCGCGTCACCGTCTGGGCGGCCGGAGCCTGCCGCGCCGGCGTCGGGGACACTCCGTCGCGGGCCTGCCGTGCCGCCGCCACGTAGCGATTGCCGGCGCGCCGCTCGGACAGGGACGCGACCACGCCCGAATCCGGGGAGCCGGACGTGAGTTCGCCGAGCACGAGCACGTCGACCGTCAGCACGGTGGCGAGCGAGACGGCGATGAGGGGAACCGTCCTGCGCAGGCGCCCCGGGCGGGGCAGCCGTGGGCGGTAGGCGAGATCCTGGCGAGCCTCGGAAACGGCTCTCGTGAGCTTCCTGCCTAACCGGGTGGATGGGCGCGCTCGGCGTTCGAGCACGATCTCACCCCTCCCGTGGCGAATGGTCCGGTCCAGGACGAGACTGCCGCACAGCCGGGAATACCGCAAACGACTGCGGAATTCCCGGCCGGGGCGGAAACGGACTAGTTGCCGATGTACGGAACGGCTTCGAGGATCTCGACGGTGTTCTGCCTGCCGTTCGGCAGCGTGTACGTCGCCTTCTCCCCGATCTTCTTGCCGTTGATCGCGGATCCGAGGGGAGAGTTCGGCGAGTAGACGTCGATGGGCGCGCCGCTCTCCTCACGGGAGGCCAGCAGGAAGGTGACCTCCTCGTCGTCGCCGTCGAAGCGGACCGTCACGGTCATGCCGGGACCCACGATGCCCTCGGCGCGGGGAGCCTCGCCGACCCTGGCGCTGTCCAGGATCTGCCGGAGGTGGAAGATGCGGGCCTCCATCTTGCCCTGCTCGTCCTTGGCGGCGTGGTAGCCGCCGTTCTCCCTGAGGTCACCCTCTTCCCGGGCGGCTTCGATCTTCTTGGCGATGTCCGTGCGACCCGGGCCCGAAAGGTACTCGTACTCCTCCTTGAGGCGGTCGTACGCCTCTTGCGTCAGCCAGGTGACGTTGTCGTTCTGGGAGACGGCCACGGGCTCTCCTTGTTTCCGTAAGTGACTCGAAAGGCTGTCAAGATAACGCCTTCGAACGCTTCCCCAAAGATTCCACTATACGAGATCGCAGTAGTCGACATGTACCGCTGTGGCCTGCGCGCTCGTCCTCAGCCGCTCGGTGAACTCGAGGTCCGACCGGCCCTTGGGAATGCCGACCTCACGGCTGCCGACCTCGAGGTGCTTGGTGTCGAGCGCCTGGATCCGGCACGTCGCCGCCCGGTCGGCCGGCTTGTGCACGGTGAAGGTGATCACGGCGGAGTCCGGAGCGCTCGCGTCGAAGGTGATGACGTCCGCGCTCACGGACGGATTCCCGTTGGCGCGGAGCATGACGAAGCCCCATCCGCCCGCGATCACCGCCACGATCAGCGCGATCACGACGTACGGCACCAGCCGGGCCGGCCGCGCCGGGCGGGGCGGGAAATCGTCCGGGGTGCCGAGCACCGGGCGTGTCCCCTGGCCGCCGGCCTCATCCGTGGGCATCGCGGAATCTCCCTGAGGATTGTCGGTGTTGTGCGAGACGATCGTCCACAAGTCGACCGTGCCGTGACGCGGGCCAGCCGGGTCCGGAACACACGGTCACATAGAAGCTAACCTCTTTCCGTAGCCAGAGGACACCATGAGGAGAGCCGTGAGTGCACCGTTGAGACTGATGGCCGTGCACGCGCACCCAGACGACGAGTCGAGCAAGGGCGCCGCCACGATGGCCCGCTACGTAGCGGAGGGCGTGGAGGTCCTCGTCGTCACGTGTACGGGCGGTGAGCGCGGCTCGATCCTCAACCCCAAGATGGACCGGCCCGACATCCTCGAGAACATGGGCGAGGTGCGCCGCCAGGAGATGGAGAAGGCGCGCGAGATCCTCGGCGTGCAGCAGCGTTTCCTCGGCTTCGTCGACTCCGGGCTGCCGGAGGACGAGAACGAGCCGCTGCCCGAGGGGTGCTTCGCGCTGCAGCCGCTCGAAGTGGCCTCCGCGCCGCTCGTCGCCGCCGTCCGGGAGTTCCGGCCGCACGTGATCCTCACGTACGACGACAACGGCGGCTACCCGCATCCCGACCACATCATGACCAACCGGGTGTCGATCGAGGCGTTCGAGGCGGCGGGCGACCCCGACCGCTACCCGGGCACGGGCGAGCCGTGGCAGCCGCTGAAGCTCTACTACCACATGGGCTTCACGCGGGAGCGGTTCGAGGCGCTGCACAACGCGATGACCGAGCGCGACATGGGCTCGCCGTACGCCGACTGGATCGCACGGTGGGAGGACCGGCCGCAGAAGTGGGAGGTCACCACCAAGGTCCCGTGCGCGGAGTACTTCGAGATCCGCGACCTCGCCCTGCTCGCGCACGCCACCCAGGTGGACCCGGACGGGTTCTGGTTCGTCTGCCCCCGCGAGCTCCAGCAGGAGATCTGGCCGACCGAGGACTACCACCTCGCTCGGTCGCTCGTGGACACCACGCTGCCGGAGGACGACCTGTTCGCGGGGATCCACGCGGAGGTCACCCCTGCCTGCTCGTAAGCTGGGGACGTGGATGCAACCAGCTACGGGCCGGGTCTCCTGGGTTTCCTCGTCGTCGCCGGGATCGGTGTGGCCCTGTTCTTCCTGCTGAAGAACATGAACAAGCAGATGAAGAAGATCCAGGTGCCGCACGACGGCCACGAGGACGAACAGCGCGGGAACGGGCCCGAGGCGTGAGCACGGACGCGCGGGTGGCCCACAACGACGCCGCGTCGCGCTACGAGATCCTGCTCGACGACACGCTCGCCGGGTTCGCGCAGTACCGGCTGCGGGACGGCTCGATGGTCTTCACGCACACCGAGGTGCGCGGCGAGTTCGGGGGCCGAGGGCTGGGCGGCATGCTGGTCGGCGCGGCCCTGGACGAAGCACGGGCGGCCGGCCTGCGGGTCGTGCCGCTCTGCTCGTTCGTGGCCTGGTACATCGAGAAGCATCCGGAATACCGCGAGCTGGTGGACGACGACTACCGCGGCCTAGTCGACACGCCGGAATAGGCCGGGACCGTCGGCCGGGCGGGGCAGTCAGACGGTCGGGTGCGCGGGACCGTCAGACGGTCGGGTGCGCGGGGCAGTCAGCCGGTCGGGTGCGCGGGACCGTCAGTCGGGCAGCGCGGGGCCTGAGGACCAGGCGCGTTCCAGCGCCTTGGGCAGGCCCCACCAGCCCAGCGGGGTCAGCACCTCCGACCGGTCCACGATCCCGAGATGCGCCCACAGCGGCGTCACCGCCGTGAACAGCATCTCCGTCGCCTCGAGGTCCTCCGGCTCGTCCGGGTCCACGTCGACGTCCTCGGAGTCGGCGATGAACCGGGCGATCCGCTCGGGCGAGGCGAGCACCCCCGGGCCGTACCGGACCAGGGTGATCACCGACGCGAGCCAGTCGGCGTGGTGGATGGCGCACAGCGAGGCCAGTATGGAGTCCTCGTGGCTGAGCTCGCCCTCCATGTCGAAGAACCGGGCGGCGTCCTCCTCGTCCGGCAGGTCCGAGATGGGCGCGGCGATTCCGGCCGCGACGGTGAGCCACAGGTCCTCGTCCCCTTCGGGCAGGTCGCCGTCCTCCAGACCGGCGCAGGCGCGCAGCACGTTGCCCGGGTAGCCGGGGCGGGTCAGCGTCACGCGCAGCCGCCGGGCGGCCGAGCGGAGGTCGTCCGCGGGGAAGGGCGGCTCCGGCAGGTCGTCGAGCACCCGCCGCAGCTCGCTCAGCGCGAACGCCTCCTCCTCGTCCCAGGCGGCGTACAGCTCCCGGTCCTGCTCGTCGTTGACCACGACGCCCGGCACCCGGCCGTCGGGCAGCGCAGTGCCGAGCCAGCGCTCCTGGAGCTCCTCGTAGGCGTGCCGGGCGGCGGAGTCGCCGGCGGCCAGCGCGTCCGCGTCGATCTCCCCGGCCGCCAGCCGCTCCTCCAGGAACTCGACCAGCCGCTCGTACATCTCCGTGGCCACCGGCCCGCGCTCGCTCTCCTCGGGCCACAGGAAGTAGCTGCGGGTGAGCATGATCGGTTCGGTGCCGCTGGACTCCAGCCAGCGCTGCACGTCGCCGACCGTCGCGACGCCGGACTCGATACTCGTCAGCACGGCCTTGGCCGAATCCCAGAACACCGTCGACAGCGGATTGCCCGCCGCGAGCAGCTGTCGCCGCAGGTCGGGAAGGGCGACCAGGGCCTGCCCGGACGGAACGGCCAGCAGCACCCGCGCGACGTCGCGCCGCGTCATGAAGGCCGCGGGGCGTCCCGAGTGCCTGACAGCGAAGTCCAGATCCAAGCCCACGTCCTGTGAGCCTACGCCGGGACGCGCCGGAACACATCCCCGCGGTCTCCCGCGCGTTCCCCCGACATGACAAACAGCTCCACCCGGGAGAACAGACCACTCCGCATCACGGCGATCGGCCCCCGGAGCCGATCCGCACCCGGATCGCCCTTGCCGTCGGTGTGAGAGGCTGGCCTATGAACCGGCTGGGTGGCGAGACCTCTCCCTACCTCCTGCAACACGCGGACAACCCGGTGGACTGGCTCCCCTGGGGCGAGGACGCCTTCGCGGAGGCCCGCGGGCGCTTCGCGGAGTTGCCGGAAGCTCAGCAGGGGCCGGAACTCGACGGCGTGCTCACGGCCTGGTGGGGGCGGGCGATGCTCGACACCGATCCCCATCGTGACCGCGTCCGCGCGGCCGCGGAGGCGGGCACGCTGCCCATCGCCACGATGGACGACATCGCCCGCCGCAGGCAGGAGCGCATTACCTCGTGAGCGCTGACGACGAGGATCTATGGCCTGTCCTTCCCTCGGAGATCGTCGCCGGCACTCTCGCGGATCCCGCCGTGTCCGCTGACTCTTCTCCACAGTGGCCGCGCTGACCGTTGCGATCTGTAAGGACCCCTGGCTGCCGGGCAGCGACCAGGTCGGCACGGATCCGGACTGGCGGGAGATCCTGATCCCCAAGGGGTACGGCATCGCCGAGTACCGCGTCAGCCGAAAGGACCACCACGTCATCCTTACCCGCATCGTCCTCTTCTGACGATTTGTGAGAGGCTCGTCACATGAACCGGCTGGGTGGCGAGACCTCTCCCTACCTCCTGCAACACGCGGACAACCCGGTGGACTGGCTCCCCTGGGGCGAGGACGCCTTCGCGGAGGCCCGCGGGCGCGACGTCCCCCTGCTGATCAGCGTGGGGTACTCGGCTTGCCACTGGTGTCATGTCATGGCTCACGAGTCGTTCGAGGACGAGGCCACCGCGAAGCTGATGAACGAGATGTTCGTCAACGTCAAGGTGGACCGCGAGGAGCGGCCCGACGTGGACGCCGTCTACATGGGCGCGGTCCAGGCGATGACCGGCCAGGGCGGCTGGCCGATGACGGTCTTCGCCACCCCTGACGGGAATCCGTTCTACGCCGGCACCTACTTCCCCCGTCCGCACTTTCAGCGGCTGCTGCACGCCGTCTCGCAGGCCTGGCGGCAGGACCGGGAGGGCGTCCTGACCCAGGGGGAGAAGGTGGTGGAGGCGCTCGCCGGGCAGACCGGGGCTCCGTCGGGCCCGGTGCCCACCGCCGAGACCCTCGACCTCGCCGTACGCAACCTCGCGGACGGCTTCGACGAGCGGCGGGGCGGATTCGGCGGGGCGCCCAAGTTCCCGCCGTCCATGGTCCTGGAGTTCCTGCTGCGGCACGGCACCCGGGACGCCGTCGCCATGGCGGAGGCGACCATGGAGGCGATGGCCAGGGGCGGCATGTACGACCAGCTGGGCGGGGGCTTCGCCCGCTACTCCGTCGACGCGGGCTGGGTCGTGCCGCACTTCGAGAAGATGCTCTACGACAACGCGCTGCTGCTGCGGGTCTACGCCCACTGGTGGCGCGCGACCGGATCGGTCCTGGCCAGGCGGGTGGTCCTGGAGACCGCCGAATGGCTGCTGCGGGAGATGCGCACGCCGGAGGGCGGGTTCGCCTCCGCTCTCGACGCCGACAGCGAGGGACCGGACGGCACGCACGGAGAGGGTTTGTTCTACGTCTGGACCCCCGAGCAGCTGCGCGAGGTCCTCGGCGAGGACGACGGAGCGTGGGCGGCCTCGGTGTTCGAGGTGACCGGCACGTTCGAGCACGGCACGTCGGTGCTCCAGCTTCTCGCCGACCCCGACGACCCGGCCCGGTTCGACCGCGTCCGTACGGCCCTGCGCGCCGCGCGGGAGCGCCGGCCGCGGCCCGGACGGGACGACAAGATCGTGGCCTCCTGGAACGGGCTGGCGATCGCCGCCCTCGCCGAGGCGGGCGCGCTATTCGACCGGCCCGACCTGGTCGACGCCGCGCGTGAGGCGGCCGTGCTGCTCGACGGCCTGCACACGGTGAGCCGCGACCCGGCCCGGCTGCTGCGCACCTCCCGCGACGGCCGGGCGGGGGCCAACACCGGCATGCTGGAGGACTACGCCAACACGGCCGAGGGCTTCCTCGCCCTCTACGGCGTCACCGGCGAGAGCCGGTGGTTCCACCGCGCCGCAGACCTGCTGGAGACCGTGCTGACGCGGTTCCCCGACGGTTCCGGGGGGTTCTACGACGCCCCCGACGACGGCGAGCGGCTGTTCCAGCGGCCCCAGGACCCGACCGACAACGCGACGCCGTCGGGCCAGTTCGCGGCGGCGGGCGCGCTGCTGTCGTACGCCGCGCTCACCGGCTCGGCCCGGCACCGGGAGGCGGCCGAGGCGGCGCTGGGCACGGTCTCCGCGCTCGCGGAGCGGCACGCCCGGTTCGCCGGATGGGGTCTCGCGGTGGCGGAGGCGGCACTGGGCGGCCCCGCCGAGGTGGCGATCATCGGCCCGGCCGACGACTCCCGCACGCGCGCGCTGCACCGGGCGGCCCTCATGTCCGGCACGCCGGGCCTGGTCGTCGCGCTGGGCACCGGACAGCCCGGCGCCGTGCCCGTGGACGTGCCGCTGCTGGAGGGCCGGGGCATGGTCGACGGCTCGCCCGCGGCCTACGTGTGCCGTCGATTCACCTGCCGTGCGCCGGTCACCACGCCCGCGGAACTGCGGGCCGAGCTGGCCCGGTAGAGGCGGCGGACGCCCTCAGGCGTGGCCGGCGAGCAGGTCGCCCGCCGCCCGGACGAAGGCGCGGACGCGTGCGGTGGAGTTGTCGGCTCTCCACAGCAGGCCCCACAGCAGCGGTGGGGCGTCGCTGAACGGGATGTAGGCGACGTCGGGCCTGGCGTAGTAGCGCCCGGCCTGCGCGCCGACCGGAAAGACTCCGTGACCTGCCCCGATGAGGGTGAGTATCTCGTTGAACGTGGCCGCGGAGGGGCCACGTTCGATCACCCGTCCGGAGGGCGTGGTGCGCGGGGTGCGATCCTCGCGCAGGGAATCCGGCAGCGTGCCGGGGAGCTGGAGCAGGGGAGCCCTGGCCAGGTCCTCCAGGGAGACCGACTCCCGTCGGGCGAACGGATGCCCGGACGGCACCGCGAGCATGCGCGCCTCCGACACCAGGACCGGCCCGGTGGCGATGCCGGGCTCCTCGACGGGGAAGGTGCCCAGCGCGACGTCGACCTCGCCGGAGCGCAGCCAGGGCATGAGATCGACCATCTGCGCTTCCCGGAGCTGGACGTCGCACCCGGGCTCGCTCCGCCGCAGGAGTTCGGCCGCCCCGACGAGCAGTTGCCCGCCCGCGGCGCCGACGAAAGCGACGCGCAGGGTGCCGGTGACGCCGCGGCCTTCGGCGACGGCCTGTTCGAACGCGGAAGTGATCTGGCGCCAGGCGGGTCGCACCTGCTCGTACAACCCGCGTCCCAGCGGGGTCAGCTCCACCCGGCGGCTGGTGCGGTGGAACAGCGGGACGCCGACGCGGCGTTCGAGCTTGGCGATGGTCTGGCTGATCCGGGCGGTGGACACCCGCAGGTGCTCGGCGGTGCGGCCGAAGTGCAGCTCCTCCGCGAGGGTGAGGAACGCCTCCAGCTCGTGCCGCTCCAGCATGCCGCCCCCCATCGTTAACTCAGGCTTCACGAGCATTGCACAGGAACGCGTTGATCGGCTCTCCGCTCGGCCCGAGAGTGGGACACGTCCAGAAACCCTCTGACCTGCGACGGGAGTAGCCGGGAATTCGCGCGGTGCGCTCACGGGCGATCCCACGGCCTTCTTCGGCCCGCCGAAGCCGTCTGACCTGCCAGCCTGGAAAGAAGTTGATCGTGAACGCTCTGAACGCCCTGCGCTCCGCCGTCCGCGGACGGGTCTGGTTGACCGGCGACCCCGGCTTCGACGCCTCCCGCCGTCCGTGGAACCTGGCCGTCGAACAGCCGGTTGCGGCCGTGGTGGAGGCGGCCGACGCCGACGACGTCGCCGCACTGGTCCGGCACGCCCGTGCCGCCGGGCTGACCGTCGCCGCTCAGCCGAACGGGCACGGCGCGACCGGCCGTACCGACGGCGTCGTCCTGCTGCGCACCCGGCCGCTGGACTCCGTGGAGATCGACCCTGCCGCCCGGCGCGCCCGCGTCGGGGCCGGTGTGTCCTCGGGTCGTCTGCAGGCCGCCGCCGCGCCGTACGGCCTGACCGGCCTGCCGGGCAGCTCTCCGGTCGTCAGCGTCACCGGCGTCGCCCTCGGCGGCGGGCTCAGCTGGTTCGGCCGCGCGCACGGCTGGGTCGCCGACAGCGTCACCGCCTTCGACATCGTCGACGCCGAAGGACGACAGCGGCGCGTGACCGCCGGCACCGATCCCGACCTGTACTGGGCCCTGCGCGGCGGAGGCGGCGACTTCGCGGTCGTCACCGCCCTGGAACTGTCCCTCCACCCCGCACCACGACTTCACGGAGGGCGGGTGCTGTGGCCGGCCGAACACGCGCCGGACGTCCTGGACGCCTACCGGCGGATCACCGCCACCGCGCCGGACGAGCTGACCGTCTGGCTGGACCTGCTGCACTTCCCCGGCTCCGCGCCCATGGTGGCCGTGGACGCGGCATACCTGGGTGAGGCGGCCGAGGCCCGCGATCTACTGGCTCCCCTGGACCGCCTTCCCCTGCCGCTGTCGGACACCCGGCGGACCATGCCGGTCTCCGAACTCGGGTCCATCACCGCCGAGCCCACCGACCCCGGCGCCGGCTCCTCCCGCGGTGAACTGCTGACCGCGCTGGACGACACGACGGTCAAGACGCTGCTCGCCGATCCCGTCGCTCCGCTGATGAGCGTGCAGATCCGCCATCTGGGCGGCGCGTTCGCCCGCCCGTCCGACAGCCCGCACGGACCGCTGGCCGAGCCCTACGCGCTCTACCTGTTCGGCGTCCCGGCCGACCCGGCGACGGCCGAGGCGATCACGGCCAGGCAGCGTGCCCTCGCCGAAGCCCTCCCGGTCAGCGGGCGCAAGCCCTTGACCTTCCTCAATCCCCGCGAGAGCGTGGCCGACGCCTTCACCCCCGCCGTGCTGGAGCGCCTGCGTGACATCAAGCGCCGCCACGACCCCCATGACGTCTTCCGCGGCAACTTCCCCGTCCTCGCCGACGGGTCACAGTCACCCGCCACCTGAGTGCCGGGCTGAAGCCGTCAGCGGGCGGGAACCTGGGCGACCGGGAGCTGGGGTCCGGGGATCTGCGTGAGCGGGCCTGGCTGGTCACCATGACCGTCCTGGCCGGTCTGGCCGGTCCGCCTGGCATCGGGCCCCGTGGCGGCGCCCGGGGCCCTTCTGACGCCCGTGCCCGTGGCGCCCGCGTCGGACCTGTCGTTCCCCGCCCTGGAGGCGGCGTCCGCGGCACCCGTGTCGCGGGCACGGGCCGCGCCGGCCGGGCCTGTCACCCCGTCGACTCCGTTCGCGCCGCCTCGCGGGCCGGTCTCGCGGTCCTGGCCGGTCGTGCCCTGCTGCTCCTCCTCCGCGTCGGTGGTCGCGCCGGGCACGTCCTGGCCCGGCACCCCCGCGCCCCCCGGCCCGTACGGCCCGTGCGGGCCGGGGGCGCCGGGCGGACCTGAAGGGTAGGGACCACCGGACGGGTAGGCGGTGGGGACGCCGCTCGGCTGGGGCATGGCCATGCCGTAGGTGTCCCAGTTGTAGGGATTCCATGTGACCGGGTCGGGGAACTCCCGGACCGGCTTGCCCTCCATGGCGGTGCTCATGAAGGTCTTCCAGATCTCGGCGGGCAGTGTGCCGCCGTACAGCTCGCCGTAGCCGGGAACGGTCACCGGTTTGTTGTCGTCGCGGAACATGTCGACCGCGACGGCCAGCTGGGGGACGTAGCCGGAGAACCAGACGGCGGCGGACTCGTCGGTGGTGCCGGTCTTGCCCGCCACCGGGCGGTCCCACAGCCCCGCGGCGCCGCCGGTGCCGCTGCGCACCACCTGCTCGAGCGCGTACGTCGTGTCGGCGGCGGTGTTCTCGCTGAAGGCCCGGGTGCCGGGCGGGGCGAACCTGCGGGTGAGTCCGGTGCCGTCGGTGACCGCCCGGATCACGTGCGGCTCGTGATGGATGCCCCCGGCGGCGAACGTGGCGAACCCGGAGGCCTGCTGCACGGCGCTCACCGACGCCACGCCGAGGGGCAGCGTGGCGGCGCCCTGGTGCGGGGCGAGTTGCGCCGCGGGGATCCCGGCGGCCCGCGCCGCCGCGACGACCTTGTCGATGCCGATCCGCTGGCCCAGGTCCACGAAGGCGGTGTTGACCGAGTACTGCGTCGCCTCGAGCAGGGTGATCGCCGAGCCGTACGACTTGCCGCCGGAGTTGGGGATGTCGGTGGAGCCGACGCGGATGGGCGAGTTGCCGTAGACGAGCGCGTCGAGCCCGTAGCCGGCTTCGAGCGCGGCGGCCAGCGTGTAGGGCTTGAAGGTCGAGCCCGCCTGGACCTTGGCGGAGAAGGCGTTGTCGTACTGGTTGGTCTCGTACCGCCCGCCGTAGAAGGCGACGACCTCGCCGGTCGCGGGATCGACGGCCGCCAGGCCGGTGCGGACCTTCTTGGGGGTGTCGTCCGGCAGGACCGACTTGACCGCCTGCTGGGCCTGCGCCATCAGCTTCTTGTCGAACGTCGTGGTGACCTTCAGACCGCCGTGGTTGATGTCCTCGTCGGTGAAGCCGAGCCGGTTCAGCTCGGCGCGCACCTGCGCCAGCATGTAGCCGTTCTGGCCGCCGAGGGACAGCGGGGCGCGCTGCTTGGCGAGCGTGGGGAACACCAGCGCGCCGGCCTCCTCGCGGCTGATCGCGCCGATCTCGCGCATGCCCCGGACCACCGACGCCCATCTGGCCTTCACCGCGTCGAGCGCGGCCCCGGCCGGATTGGCGAAACGGGTGGGCTGCTGGATCACGGCGGCGAGGTAGGCGCCTTCTGCCGCCGTCAGGTTCTGCACGTCTTTGTCGAAGTAGGCCCGCGCGGCGGCCTGGACGCCGTACGCGCCCCGGCCGAAGTAGATGGTGTTGAGGTAGCGCTCCAGCACCCAGTCTTTCGGCTTGGAACGATCCACCTTCAGCGCGATCATGACCTCTTTGAGCTTGCGCGCGATGGAGCGTTCCTGACCGAGGCCGCTGTAGTAGTTGCGGACCATCTGCTGGGTGATGGTCGAGCCGCCCTGGAGCTGGCGGCCGGTGATCGTCGACCAGACGGCGCGCGCCGTACCGGACACGGAGACGCCCTGGTCCTGGTAGAACGTCCGGTTCTCCGCCGCGATCACCGCGCTTCTGACGACCTGCGGGACCTGCGCGAGCGGCACGTTCTTGCGGTTGACGCCCTCGTTGGCGAGCACGGTCCTGCCGTCCCGGTAGTAGATCACCGAGCCCTGGGCCGTCGCCAGTTCCTGGGTGCTGTCCGGGATGGGGGTCAGCGCCCACACCACGGCGAGGAACACGACGAGCCCGGCGATCGCGGTGGCCAGGCTCACGAGCAGGACGCGCGGCAGCCGTCTTCGCCGGCGAGGCTCCGGCGCCCGGCCGCCCTCGCCGCCTCCCCCGTTCGGGCCGCCGAGTGACGCCTGCGGCTCCACGGCGCCCTCCTCGATCGGGCCCTCCTCGGCGCTGTCCACGCTGTGACCCCCGATAAGTCCGATACCCCCGCTACGCCCGTTTGTGCCCCTGAGCTGGGCGGATAGGACCACGGTAAACGATGGCCATCGATGGTCCGGCACTTCCCGCGACGTCTGTGGAAAAGCCTGGCCCACGGCAGGACGTTGTGGAAAACCCGCCCGGTCAGCCCCCGGCCGCGCGGACGAGCGGAAGGGTCCGGTACGGCACCGGCGTGTCGAGCGCGATCACCGATTCGGTCCGTACGACCCCCTGCACGTCCACGATGCGGTCGATGACGCGCTGGAGGTCGGCGTTGCTGCGGGCGACCACGCGGCAGAACATGTCCCCGCCACCGGTGATCGTGTGGACCTCCAGGACCTCGGGGATGAGCGCGAGCTGGTCGGCCACCGGCACGTGCCCCGCGACCTGCCTGATGTGCAACGTCACGAACGCCGTCACGTCGAAGCCCAGCGCGGCCGGATCGATGTCCGGGCCGTAGCCGGTGATGACCCCCTTCGCGGCCATCCGGTCGAGCCGGGCCTGCACCGTGCCCCTGGCGACGTTCAGCCTGCGGGAGCACTCGAGCACGCCGATCCTGGGCTCGGCGGCCAGCAGGGCGACAAGACGTGCGTCGAGGTGGTCAATCGTCATAACGATTTCCCCTTGTACGAAGCGGAGACTGAGCACATTGTCCACCTGTTTGAGTCACTGTTGCACAAATTGGCCATGCGAACGGACGCTTGTCACATGAACGATGTCTTTCCGGTTCACGGCATGGACGCGGTGGTCTTCGCCGTCGGCAACGCGAAGCAGGCCGCCCACTACTACTCGACCGCCTTCGGGATGCGCCTGGTGGCTTACCGGGGGCCGGAGACGGGCAGCCGCGACGAGGTGGCGTACGTCCTCGCGTCGGGCTCGGCCCGGTTCGAGCTACGCGGAGCCGTACGGGCGGGCACGCCGCTCGCGCGGCACGTGGCCGAGCACGGCGACGGCGTCATCGACCTCGCGCTGGACGTGCCGGACGTGGAGACGGCCTACCGGCACGCGCTGGAGAGCGGGGCCCGGGGGCTGGAGGAGCCCCACGTGGTCGAGGACGAGCACGGCAAGGTCGTCGTCGCGGCCATCGCGACCTACGGCGAGACCCGGCACACGCTGATCGACCGCGCCAACTACGCCGGCTCCTACCTGCCGGGATACGTCGCGGCCGAGCCCATCGTCGCGCCGCCCGCGGTGAAGAACGGCCGGCTCTTCCAGGCGATCGACCACTGCGTCGGCAACGTCGAGCGCATGGAGGAGTGGGTGGAGTTCTACGAGAAGGTCATGGGCTTCACCAAGATGGCCGAGTTCATCGGCGACGACATCGCCACCGAGTACTCGGCGCTGATGTCCAAGGTCGTCGCGGACGGCACCCGCAAGGTCAAGTTCCCGCTGAACGAGCCCGCCGAGGGCAAGAAGAAGTCCCAGATCGAGGAGTTCCTGGAGTTCTACGGCGGCCCGGGCGTGCAGCACATCGCGCTCGCCACCAACGACATCCTCACGACCGTGGACGCCATGCGCGCGGCGGGGGTCGAGTTCCTCGACACGCCGGACTCCTACTACGACGACCCGGAGCTGCGCGCCCGCATCGGTGAGGTCCGCGTGCCGGTCGAGGAGCTGAAGAAGCGCCGGGTTCTCGTGGACCGCGACGAGGACGGCTACCTTCTGCAGATCTTCACCAAGCCGGTGGTGGACCGCCCGACCGTCTTCTTCGAGCTCATCGAGCGGCACGGGTCCCTCGGCTTCGGCAAGGGCAACTTCAAGGCGCTCTTCGAGGCCATCGAGCGCGAGCAGGCACGCCGCGGCACCCTCTGACACCCGCTGACGCACCCTTTGCGCCTGCCCGGCTTTGCCCGAAGGGCGGCGGGGTGACCATTCAGCCATGGGAACACCGCCGCCATCGGGAAGCCCGTACGAGGAACCGAGGATTCCCTGGACGCCCCCGCCCTTCGGGCTGACGGCGCCGCGGCTCGCCGGCCGCTGGCGCCGTCTGTTCGCCGGGATCCTGGACGCCGTGCTCATCGGCGTCGTCACCTCGCCGCTCACCTGGGACAACTGGCGGGTCGTGTCCGAAGGCACGACGGAGGCGGTGGCCCGGATTCCGGTCGGCAACGGTCTCCTGGTCGGGCTGATCGGGTTCCTCTACTACTGGCTGCTCCAGTCGTTCTGGAACGGCCAGACGGTGGGCAAGAGACTGTTCGGCATGCGCGTGGTGCGGGAGACCGGGGAGCCCGCCGGTCCCGGGCCGATCGCCGTGCGGCAGGCGGTGGAGATCGTGCTGGGCTGGTTGTTCTGCCTCGGGCTGGTGAACCTCGCCTGGATCCTGTTCGACCGCAGGAAGCAGGCCCTGCACGACAAAGCCGCCCAGACGGTCGTCGTGGACGCCTGAGACGGCCGCTCCCAGGCGCGACCTGAGACGGCCGTCCCCCCAGACGCAACCCCTGCGAGCAGGCAAAACACGCGGCGTCAGTACCCGGACCACCTCGCCTCCTCGCATAGAGTTGCCAGACATATGGCCACGCATCGTCTTCCTCCGTTCTCAGTGCCGACCAGGACGCCGATCACCGCCCTGATCTGTGCGGTGGCCGTCGGAACCGCCACGGCCTGCGCGCCGTCCCAGGGCGCGGTCGCGCCGTCCCCGGCCGCGGCCGCCGCCCCCGCGTCAGCGGGGGCAGGCACGTCGACGGGCACCATGGGCGCCCCGGGCATCGGCGACCCCGACTTCCCCAGCGACGGCAACGGCGGCTACGACGTCCGGCACTACGACCTCCGCCTGTCGTACGACCCGTCGTCCAGGAAGCTCGCGGGCAGCGCCACGATCGAGGCGAAGGCCGCGCAGGACCTCACGTCGTTCGACCTGGACCTGCACGGGCTCACCGTGAGCCGCGTGACGGTGGACGGCGCGGCGGCCTCGTTCAGCCGCAGCGAGGACGAGCTCGTGATCGAGCCGGCCCGGCGGATCCGGAACGGCGACGGGTTCGCGGTCACGGTCGACTACTCCGGCGTGCCGGAACCGATGCACGACTCCGCCAACCTCGGCCGTTACGGCTTCATCGCCACCCCGGACGGCGCGTTCGTCACGTGCGAGCCGAACGGCGCGAAGACCTGGTTCCCGTCGAACGACCACCCCGCCGACAAGGCGACCTACGACTTCCGGATCACCGTGCCCGAGGGGCTGACCGCGATCGCCAACGGCGAGATGGCCGGGACGCCGCAGACCGCGGCGGGCAGGACGACCTTCGTCTGGCGGGAGAAGCACCCGATGGCGAGCTACCTCGCCACGATGACGACCGGCAAGTTCCAGGTCCGCACCGGCACGAGCGAGAAGGGCCTGCCGATCTACGCGGCCGTCGCCGACTCCTTCCGCGGCTCGCTCGACACCCTCTTCACGCAGACCGGGAAGATCACCGACTACTGGTCGAGTGTCTTCGGGCCGTACCCCTTCTCCTCCACCGGCGGCGTGATCGACGACTACGCGGCGGGGTACGCGCTGGAGAACCAGACCAAGCCCATCTACGGCGGCTTCTCGCCCGAGCCCGCGATCATCGCGCACGAGCTCGCCCACCAGTGGTTCGGCGACAGCCTGAGCATCGGCCGCTGGCGGGACCTGTGGCTGAACGAGGGCTTCGCGACGTACGCCGAATGGCTGTGGGCGGAGCACACCGGCCAGTACACGGCCGATTCGGCCTTCCGGCGCTACTACGAGAACGCGGCGGACCCGATGTGGGCCTATCCCCCGGGCGCGGCCCGCGCCGACGACCTGTTCAGCGCCGCCGTCTACAACCGCGGCGCCATGACGCTGCACGCGCTGCGCCGCGAGATCGGCGACCAGAAGTTCTTCCCGCTGATCAGGGCGTGGACCGACGCCCACAGGCACGGCAACGTCACCACCCAGGAGTTCATCGCGCTGGCCGAGCGTGTCTCGGGCAAGGACCTCAAGGGACTGTTCGACGCCTGGCTGTTCCAGCCGAAGCGTCCCGCCCCGGCCACCTGATCGGCCGAGGCCGGTCGATCAGGAGAACAGCAGCTTGTAGCCGTCTCGCCGCAGCGCGCTCAGCACCTCGTCGCAGTGTGCGGGGCCGCGGGTCTCCAGCTGCAGCAGGACCTCGGCCTCCTCCAGGTGCAGCCGGGAGCCGAACCGCTCGTGCACCACGTCGAGCACGTTGGCCCCGAGGTCGGCGAGCCGGGCCAGCAGAGCGGCCAGCGCCCCCGGACGGTCGGTCAGCCGGATGCGGAAGGCGAGATAGCGGCCCGCCGCCGCGAGACCGTGCCGCAGCACCCTGGCCAGCAGCAGCGGATCGATGTTGCCGCCCGACAGCACGACGACGACCGGCGGCTCGAACGCGTGCGGCTGGTCGAGCAGCGCCGCGACCCCCGCCACCCCCGCCGGCTCCACCAGCAGCTTCGCGCGTTCGAGGCACAGCAGCAGGGCCCGCGACAGCGACTCCTCCGACACCGTGACGACGCTGTCGACCAGGTAGTGGATCAGCTCGAACGGCAGGTCGCCCGGCCGCCCGACCGCGATCCCGTCGGCCATCGTGGACGTGGGCTCGACCATGACCGGACGGCCCGCGGCCAGCGAGTCGGGGTAGGCGGCGGCCCGCTCGGCCTGCACGCCCACCACCTTGATCCCCGGGCGCTGGGACTTCACCGCGAGCGCGACCCCGGCCGCGAGACCCCCGCCGCCGATGGGCAGCACGATCGTGGCCGTGCCGGGAAGCTGCTCCAGGATCTCCAGGCCGACCGTGCCCTGCCCGGCGACCACGTCGGGGTGGTCGAACGGGTGGATGAACACCGCGCCGGTCCGGTCCGCGTGCTCCCTGGCCGCCCGCAGCGCCTCGTCGACCGTGTGCCCCGCGAAGACCACGTCCGCGCCGTACGCCCGGGTGGCCTCCACCTTCGGCAACGGCGCGCCCTCGGGCATGTAGACGGTCGACTTGGCCCCGACCAGCGACGATCCCAGTGCGACGCCCTGCGCGTGGTTGCCCGCGCTGGCCGCGACCACGCCCCGGGCCCGCTCCTCCTCGCTCAGGCGCGCGATCCGCACGTACGCCCCGCGGATTTTGAACGACCCGGCCCGCTGGAGGTTCTCGCACTTCAGATGCACCGAGCCGCCGACGATCTCGGACAGCACCCGGGAATGCAGGACGGGCGTCAGCGCCGCCACGTCCGACAGCGACTCGCGTGCGGCGACGACGTCCTCGTACGTCACCTGTGGGACAGCCATGTGCCCATCATCACAGGTTCCGGCGCTCTCAGCGCTCCGGCGACCAGTACCTGTCGCCGGCCGCCACGAGCGCGGCGGCGCCGACGAGTCCGGCGTCCTGGCCGAGCGCGGCGGGCACGACGCGCACCCGTCCGGCGAACCCCATGCGGGTGTGCTCCCGCAGCGCCTCCTCCAGTGGCGCGAACAGCAGGTCGCCCGCCTGGCTGAGCCCGCCGCCGACGGTCACGAGGTCGAGGTCGCACAGGTTGACGGCGGAGGCGATCGCGACGCCCAGGGCACGCCCGGCGCGGGCCATCGCGGCCAGCGCGATCGGGTCGCCGGCCGCGGCGTCGGCGGCGAGGCGGCGCGCGGTGGCCGTCCCCTCCTCCTGGTAGAGCTCCCCCTGGGTCACCGCGGCGTCCGGCGACCAGCCCCGCGCGAGCGCCCAGGCGGCGAGGCCGGGCCCGCGGGCGATCGCCTCCAGGCAGCCGTTGCCGCCGCAGCCGCACGGCGGGCCCCCGGGGTCGACCACCACGTGACCGATGTGACCCGCGTTGCCCGTCCCGCCGTCGATGAGCCTGCCGCCGAGGATCAGCCCGCCGCCGACGCCGGTCGACACCACCATCCCGAGCATGGCCGCGCTCCCCTGCCCGGCGCCGCGCCAGTGCTCGGCGACGGCCAGGCAGATCGCGTCGTTGTGGACGCGGACCGGGACGCCGGGAAACCGCCCGGCCAGCCTCCCGCGCAGCGGGAAGCCGCGCCAGCCGCCCATGTTGAGGGGCGAGACCTCCCCCTCGGGCCAGGTCATCGGCCCGCCGCAGCCGACGCCCACGCCGGCGAGCGCGGTGGGCAGGTCCAGCCGGTCGAGCAGCGCGGTCAGCGTCTCCCACAGCGTCTCGGCGTCGCCGCCCTGCGGGGTGGCGATTCGCTCGGCGGCCACGACCCGCCCGTCCGGATCCACCAGGCCGGCCGCGAACTTCGTGCCGCCGATGTCGACGGCCAGGATGAGGTCGCTCACGCGCCCGCTCCCGAGTCCCCCGGGAAGCCCGTACCTCCGGGGAACCCCGTGCCGCCGCCGAAGCCGGTGCCGCCGGAGAAGCCCGCATCGCCGGACAATCCCGTGCCGCTCGACAGGTCCGTGCCGCTGGAGAAGACGAGCAGCGACGCGGTGAAGCCGTGGACATGGTTGTGCCCGCCGACAGGCCCCACCTCGCCCGCGGCGAAGAACCCCGCCACCCCGATCGGCCCCAGCGTCTCGCGTACGGCGAGCGCGTCGTGGTCGGCCGAGTCGAACATGCCCGAGCCCCGGCCGTTGCAGGAGAACAGCAGCGCTCCCTCGATCCGGCCGGAGTGCTCCCGCAGGTGGTCGTCGAGCAGCTCGTAGAGGTCCTCGTCGGCGGCCTCGGCGTCCCTGACCTGGAACCGCACCGTCCTGCCGATCTCGATCACGTCGCCGACGGCCACCGCCTCGCGCTCGGGGTCGATGCCGATGACCCCCCGGATCAGGAAGTCGCCGCGCTCGTGGCGCTCGGCGTACTCGTCCATCGCGATGCCGATCTGTAAGCCGGCGGCGACCAGGTCGCGGTCCTCCTCGTCGAGGGCGCTGACGATGTCCTCCAGGCGCGCCAGGGCGGGCTGGCCCGCGAGTTCCAGCAGCACGTTGTCCTCGGCGCGGGTGACGACCATGGACGGCCCGATCGGCCGGCAGCCCTGGCTCACGACGGTGCCGACGTTCACCTGGCCGCCGATGACCACGCCGATCGCGCCGGAGTCGTGGACCTCCCCGTTGGCGAACAGCCGCACCGAGCCGCGGCCCTGGAGCCCGTTGGCCAGGCCGCCGACGATCGGCAGGCTGCCCAGCACCTCGTGCGAGTGCTCGATGAACGCGTCCGTGGGGAAGCTGTAGGGGTCGGCGAGCAGGATCGCCGCCCGGTCGTCGGGGACGCGCTCCGGCAGCCCCACGACCACGAACCTGTCCTCCGTGCGGAGCGTCTCCAGGGCGAAGGTGTCGATCCTGGCCCCGCCGAGGGACGCCGCCCACGCGCTCACGGCGGGGGTCAGCTCCACGCCCTGGCCGTGCCCGATCACGCCGGTCGCGCTGCAGCCGATCACGTCGGCCCCGGACGCGACGGACATCGCTCGCCGGCCGGCTCTGGCCACATCGTCGGGGTCGTCCCCGCAGATGAAGAAGCACACAAGATCTGGCGGACCCGACAGGCCGGCCAACGCCTGGCGTACGGCCGTCTCGGCCGCTTCCACCAGGTTCGGGCCCACGGCGAGACCGTCGGCGAAGCGGCTCGTCATTACCGCCATAGTCTCGCCCTCTCTTCCTCCGCGACTGTTTCCTTGGGCCGATTCTCCCCACTGAACGGAGGTCGACGCACGGGCCGCACGGCCAATTGGGTCGCGTCCCCGAGCCGTTTCCCCTGAGCCCCGTCTCTCAACCGTGTCTCCGCAAACTCGGCTGCCGGATCACCCGATGGGGACGTAGGCTCGACTCCGTGCACAAATCGCCCACGCCTGCCCCCAGCACTCTGCGTGAACTGCGCGAGAGTGGACACCGATACCGAACGGTCAAGGCCGAGATCAGGGAGAACCTCCTGGCCCGGCTGCGGGCCGGCGAGGCCCGGTTCCCCGGCATCGTCGGCTTCGACGACACGGTCCTGCCCCACCTGGAGAGGGCGCTGATCGCGGGCCACGACCTCGTGCTCCTCGGCGAGCGCGGCCAGGGCAAGACCCGCCTGATCCGCACCATCACGGGCCTGCTCGACGAGTGGTCGCCCGTGGTCGAGGGCTGTGAGATCAACGACCACCCGTACGCGCCGGTCTGCGTCCGGTGCCGCCGGCTGGCCGCCGCGCACGGCGACGACCTGCCGGTCGCGTGGAAGCACCGCGAGGACCGGTACGGCGAGAAGCTGGCCACCCCGGACACCTCGGTCGGCGACCTCATCGGCGACGTCGACCCCATCAAGATCGCCGAGGGCCGCACGCTCGGTGACCCCGAAACCGTCCACTACGGCCTGGTTCCCCGGACGAACCGGGGCGTCTTCTCCGTCAACGAGCTGCCCGACCTGGCCGAGCGCATCCAGGTGGCGCTGCTCAACGTGCTGGAGGAGCGCGACATCCAGGTCCGCGGCTACAACCTGCGGCTCCCCCTCGACATCCTGCTGATCGCCAGCGCCAACCCCGAGGACTACACCAACCGCGGCCGGATCATCACCCCGCTGAAGGACCGGTTCGGCGCGGAGATCCGCACCCACTACCCCCGTACGGTCGAGGACGAGCTGGTCCTGATCCGTCAGGAGGCCGAGCTCGGCGCCCTGGGCGCGGACCTCCCCGACCACCTGGTGGAGGTGATCGCCCGGTTCACCCGCCTGGTCCGCGAGTCGACCGCGGTCGACTCCCGCTCGGGCGTGTCGGCCCGCTTCTCGATCGCGGCCGCCGAGACCGCCGCCGCCTCCGCCGTACGGCGGGCCGCGCTGACCGGGGAGGAGCGGCCCGTCACCCGCGTGTGCGACCTGCCCGGCGTGGTCCACACGCTGCGCGGCAAGGTGGAGTTCGAGGTCAGCGAGGAGGGGCGGGAGATCGAGGTGCTCGCCCACCTGCTGCGCCGCGCGACGGCCGAGACGTTCCGCGCCTCGCTCGGCGGCGCCGACCTCGCGCCGCTGCTGGACAGGTTCGGCGAGGGCGCGCAGGTGGAGTCGGGCGAGCTGGTTCCGGCCCACGAACTGCTGCGCAGGATCGGCCGCGTCGAGGGCCTGTCGAAGATCATGGCACGGCTCGGCATGGGCGAGGGCGACGAGTCGCCCGGCCACGCCGCCGCGGCGCTGGAGTTCACGCTGGAGGGGCTCTACCTGATGCGCAGGCTGTCCAAGGACGAGACCGACGGCGCCGCGGTGTACCGGACGTGAGTTACTTCTACCGGGAGTACCACGACGGGCCGGATCCGCTGGCTCCGCCGTACGACGTGCGATCGGCGCTGGACGAGATGGGCGACGCCGTCCTGTCCGGCTCGACGCCGCTCGACGCGCTGCGCGACCTGCTGCGGCGCGGGTTGCCGGGAGCGCCCGACCGCCGCGGATTGGACGACCTGCTCCGCCAGGTGCGGCGGCGCCGCCGCGAGCTGCGGGACAACACCCGGCTCGACGGCACGCTGGAGCGCGTGCGCGCCCTGCTCGACAAGGCGATCGGCCAGGAGCGGGCCGAACTGTTCCCCGATCCCTCCGACGACGCCCGCTTCCGCGAGTCGGCGCTCGACGCGCTGCCCTCGGACACCTCACGGGCCGTCCAGGAGCTCGCCGAGTACGACTGGCGCTCGGCCGCCGCGCGGCAGACGTTCGAGGAGCTGCGCGACCTGCTGCGCAGGGAAGTCCTCGACAGCCAGTTCCGCGGCATGCGCGACGCGCTGGCCAACCCCGACCCGGCCGCCATGGAACGGGTCCGGCAGATGATGTCGGACCTCAACGACATGCTGGACCGTGACGCCCGGGGCGAGCACACCCAGGACGACTTCGACCGGTTCATGCAGAAATACGGGGACATGTTCCCCGAGAACCCGCGGAACCTGGACGAGCTGGTCGACCAGCTCGCCCGCCGCGCCGCCGCCGCGCAGCGGCTGCTCGCCTCGCTCACTCCGGAGCAGCGCGCGGAACTGGCCGGACTGATCGACCAGACGCTGGAGCAGGCGGGCCTGGCCGAGCAGATGCGGCGCCTCGGCGACTCCCTCCACGCCCGCCGTCCCGACCTCGCCTGGGGCGCCCCCGAACGCGTGTCCGGCGAGCAGCCGATGGGCATGGGCGACGCCGTGACGGCGCTGCAGGAGCTGGCCGACCTCGGCGACCTGGAGACCGCGCTGCGCCAGGACTACCCCGGCGCCCGGCTCGACGACATCGACGAGGCCGCGATCCGGCGGGCGCTCGGCCGCTCGGCCGTGGACGACCTGGAGGCGCTGCGACAGGTCGAGCGCGAGCTGGAGGCCCAGGGCTACCTGCGGCGCAACCGCGGCAAGCTGGAGCTCACGCCCAAGGCCGTACGCCGCCTCGGGGAGACCGCCCTGCGCCGCGTCTTCGCCTCGCTCGACTCGGGCCGCCGCGGCGACCACGACCAGCGCGACGCGGGCACGGCCGGGGAGCCGACCGGCTCGACCCGCCCATGGCGCTTCGGGGACGAGCAGCCCATCGACGTCGTCCGTACGGTCGTCAACGGCGTACGGCGGGGCGGGGGCGCGCCCGTGACCCTGTCGGTGGACGACTTCGAGGTCGTGGAGACCGAGCGGCGCTCCGCGGCGGCCGTCTGCCTGCTGGTCGACCTGTCCTACTCGATGGCCCTGCGCGGCACCTGGGCCGCGGCCAAGCAGACCGCGCTCGCCCTGCAGGCGCTGGTCGCCTCGAAGTTCCCCCAGGACGCGGTGCAGATCATCGGGTTCTCGAACTACGCCCGCGTGCTGCGGCCCGACGAGCTGGCCGGGCTCGAATGGGACATGGTCCAGGGCACGAACCTGCACCACGCGTTGCTGATCGCGGGCCGTCACCTCGACCGGCACCCGGACTTCGAGCCGGTCGTCCTGGTGGTCACCGACGGCGAGCCGACGGCGCACCTGATGCGCAACGGCGTGCCCCGCTTCGAGTGGCCTCCGTCGCAGGAGACGCTGACGCTGACGCTCGCCGAGGTCGACAAGATGTCCAGACGGCGCGCGACGATCAACGTCTTCATGCTGGCCGCCGACGACCGGCTGCGGGAGTTCGTGGACGAGGTCGCCCGGCGCAACGGCGGCCGCGTCTTCTCCGCCAGCGCCGACCGCCTCGGCGAGTACGTTGTCAGCGACTTCCTGCGCGCCCGCCGCACCCGCTGAGCGGCCGAGCCGGGGGCCGGCGGTCCACCTGAGTCACCCGCACGACCGGAGGGAGCACACGTGACAGCATCCGCCCTGGTCACCGCCGCCGTGGAAGCGCAGACCCCTTTCCTCGAACGGGTCTATCCGGCCGTGTGCCTCGTCGTCCTCGGCGCCGTGCTCGTGGCGATGGGCCGGATGGGAGCGCGCCGGACCCTGGCTCCCAACGCCCTTTTAGGCATCCGCACCAGGCGGACGATGGCCAGCGAACGGGTCTGGTACGACGTGCACGCCCTCGCGGCGCCGTGGTCGCTCGCCGCCGGTCTCGTCGCGCTCATCGGGATCATCCCGGTCCTGCTGCTGGAGGGGCCCTTCTCCCCTCTCGCCATGCTCGCGTCCGTCGGAACCAGCATCGTCATCCTGAGCGTGGGGACCGTCCACGCGCTGCGCCGGGTTCCCGCCGCCGAGCCGGAGGCGGACCGGTAGACGGTTCGTCGTCTGCCATGCGGGCATGGCTAAGCACATCGGCGCGGATCGGGGGCGCGTTCCGAAGCCGCAGGACCGGCGGGGACCGGAAGGCCCGGGCGGCGGGCGTGAGCGGGGAGACGGACGCCGCGGCCCGGGGATTCGATAATCGATTGCCGACCGGGCTGCAATCGGCGGACGATAGACAGACATCCCCTGTTCGCGCTGGTCGTTCCACATGCCAGTGGAAGGAGCGCTCCCATGTTCGCAGCGGTCGGCCTCGTCGTCCTCATGGTCCTCACCACGGTGCTGTTCGAGATGGCGGTCCACAACCGCCCCCGTCGCCGGAAGTGACTCCCGCACGCCCCAGGCGTCCGACGCGCGGCGCGACGAGCGCGTCCGGGCGACTGCGGGGCCGATCAGTCAGGCGATAGCCTCTGCCCATGTCGCCTCTCGACCATCTGCTGCTGTGGCTGCACATAGGGTTCGCGATCTTCGCGCTCGGTCCGCTCACGGCGGTCACGAGCGTCACCCCGCGCTACATACGGGCGCGCGATCTGGGCGTGCTGCGATATCTGCACCGCGCGACCCGGCTCTTCGGCCTGCTCACGATCGGGGTCTTCCTGTTCGGCCTGTTGCTGGGCCGCAGCGCCCTCGGCGCGCCGTACCTGTCGGTGTCGATGACGTTGTTCGTCGTGGCGGCCGTCCTGCTGGTGATCGTCGAGCGTGACCAGCGTACGGCGATCGCGGCGCTGTCCAGCGAGTCGCCGGAGGACGACGCGAAGGTGCAGACCGGGCGGATCGCGGCGCTGGCCGGTATCAGCGCCCTGATCTGGCTCGTCGTCCTCTTCCTGATGGTCTTCTTCAACCCCTGAACAAAGATTCCCGCTTTTCCCCGAATGTCCGGTAGAACGTCTTTGGCCGGAAACGGGGGAAAGAGGAGCGGGTGCACCTTACGACGCAACGCCGTGCGGCGTGGGCGCTGGTCGCCCTCGCCGTCGGCGCCTTCACCTACGTCACCGCCGAGGTTTTGCCCATCGGGCTGCTCACGGTGATGGCGGCCGACCTGGACCGGTCGCCGTCCGAGACCGGCCTGCTCGTCACCGGATACGCCGCCGTCGTGGTGCTGGCCTCGCTGCCGCTCACCCGGCTGACCCAGCGGGTGCCGCGGCGCAGGCTGCTCACCGCCACGCTGGCCGTGTTCGTCGCGGGAATGCTGCTGACCGCCGTGGCGCCGAACTATCCGACGCTCCTGGCCGCCCGGCTGCTGGTCGCGGCCACCCAGGCGCTGTTCTGGTCGGTCGCGACCCCGGCCGCGGCGGCGATGTTCCCCCCGGAGATCCGGGGACGCGCGATCGCCCGGATGTCGATCGGCAGCTCCCTCGGGCCCGTCCTGGGCGTCCCGGCCGGCACCTGGCTCGGCCAGCAGGTCGGCTGGCGGGCCGCGTTCGCCCTGGCCGCCGCCGTCGGCCTGGTCACGTGCATCACAGTGGCGGCGCTGATGCCCGGCCGCCGGCAGGCGGGCGGCGGCTCCGACGGCCACGAGCCGGGCCGCGGCGCGACCCCGGACGCCCGCCGCTACGCGCTTCTGATCGTCGCCACCGTGATCGGGGTGGGCGGCTACCTGACCGCGTACACCTACATCACGCCGTTCCTGCTGGAGTTCGGCGGGTTCGCCCCGGCCGCGCTCAGCCCGCTGCTCCTCGCGTCCGGGATCGCCGGGGTCACGGGGACGATCGTGGTCGGCCGGCTGCTCGACAGCCGGCCGAGGACCGCCCTCGTCGGGCCGCTGGCCCTCATCACGTGCGCGCTGCTGGGCCTGTACGCCTTCGGCGCCGTGCACGCGGTGGCGGTGGTGGCCCTCTGCCTGACGGGCATGTCGTTCAGCGCGCTGGCCGCGGCCATCGCGAGCCGCGCACTGCAGGTGGCCCCGGGCAGCACCGACATCGCCTCGGCCGGCAGCGGCTCGGCCTTCAACATCGGTATCGCGGGCGGTTCGCTGCTCGGCGGCGCGCTCATCGACCACTCCGGCGTCCGCAGTGTGACCGTGGCCGGCGCCCTGCTGACGGCCACGGCGCTCGCCGCCCTGCTGTGCGAACGGTGGGTCGCTCCCGCCCGCCGCTCCGCGCCGGAGCCCGCGGCCCCGGCGCGGAGCGCCCCTTAGACAGAGCGCGGAGCGCCCCTTAGACAGAGCCCGGAGCGCGCGTCGGACAGAGCGCGGAGCGGGCGCGGAGATCTCAGCCGAGGGCCTCGGAGAGGTCGGCCAGGAGGTCGTCGACGGTCTCGATGCCGACCGACAGACGGACCAGGTCGGCGGGGACCTCCAGCGGCGACCCGGCGGCCGACGCGTGGGTCATCCGGCCGGGGTGCTCGATCAGCGACTCGACGCCCCCGAGGGACTCCCCGAGCGTGAACAGCTTGGCGCGGTTGCAGATCTCGACGGCGGCCTCCTCGCCGCCCTCGACGCGGAACGACACCATCCCGCCGAAACGCCGCATCTGCTTGGCCGCGACCTCGTGACCGGGGTGCTCGGGCAGGCCCGGGTAGAGCACCTGGACGACCTTCGGGTGCGACAGCAGCAGGTCGACCACGCGCTCGGCGTTGTCGCAGTGCCGGTCCATCCGCACGCCCAGCGTCTTGAGGCCGCGCAGCGTGAGCCAGGCGTCGAACGGCCCGGCCACCGCGCCCATCGCGTTCTGGTGGTAAGCCAGCCGCTCGCCGAGGTCGGCGGACCGGGTCACCAGCGCGCCGCCGACCACGTCGGAGTGGCCGCCGACGTACTTGGTCGTCGAGTGGACGACGACGTCCGCGCCCAGGCTGAGCGGCTGCTGCAGATACGGCGAGGCGAAGGTGTTGTCCACCACGAGCACCGCGCTCCCGTCGTGCGCGACGTTCGCCAGCGCGGCGATGTCCGCGACGTTCAGCAGGGGATTCGTGGGCGTCTCCACCCAGATCGCCTTCGTCTCCGGCCGTACCGCGGCGCGCACCGCGTCCAAATCGCCGAGCGGCACCGGGTCGAAGGTGACCCCCCATTCCTGGAGCACCCGGGAGAACAGCCGGTAGGTGCCGCCGTACGCGTCGTCGGGGATCACCACGTGGTCGCCGGGCTTGCAGACGGTGCGCAGCAGCGTGTCCTCGGCGGCGAGGCCCGACGCGAAGGCCAGCCCGCGCGCACCGCCCTCGACGGCGGCCAGCGCCTCCTCGAGTGCGGTTCTGGTCGGGTTGGCCGACCGGCTGTACTCGTATCCCGCCCGCAGGCCGCCCACGCCGTCCTGCTTGTAGGTGGACACGGCGTATATGGGAGGAACGACGGCGCCCGTGTGCGGGTCCGCCTCCTGGCCCGCGTGGATGGCCAGCGTCTCGAAACCATGGTTCATGGCGTCGAGCGTAGCCGCCCGGCCGGCCTGGTCCTGGTGGCGGCGCGTGAGCCGCGGCCAATGGCAGGCCCAGTGATCGGCTCGGTGATCGGCTGAGTGATCGGCTGAGTGATCGGCTCAGTGGTTGGCGAGGAAGGCCAGCAGGTCCTGGCGGGTGACCATGCCCACCGGCTTGCCGTCGTCCAGCACCACGGCGGCGTCGGCCTTCTCCAGCGCCTCGACCGCCCGGGCCACCGGCTCACCGGACCCGATCATGGGCAGCGGCGCGGACATGTGGGCACCGATCTCGTCCTCGGACCGCACCCGGCCGCGGTAGAGGCCCTCCAGCAGGTCGCGCTCCACGATCGAGCCGATGACCTCGGCCGCCATGACCGGCGGCTCCTCCTTCATGACCGGCAGCTGGGAGACGTTGTACTCCCGCATGATCGAGATGGCGGTGCCGACCGACTCGTGCGGGTGGACGTGGACGAACTCGGGCAGCCCCGGCGTCTTGCGTCCCAGCACGTCGCCGACCAGGCCTTCCTCGCTCGAGGTGGTGAGGAAGCCGTAGTCGGCCATCCACTCGTCGTTGAAGATCTTCGACAGGTAACCGCGGCCGCCGTCGGGCAGCAGCACGACCACGACGTCGTCGGGCCCGGCCGCCTGGGCCACCCGTACGGCCGCCACCACGGCCATGCCGCACGAGCCGCCGACGAGCAGCGCCTCCTCGCGGGCGAGCCTGCGCGTCATGCCGAACGAGTCCTTGTCGGAGACCGCGATGATCTCGTCGCAGATCCCGGTGTCGTACGTGGCGGGCCAGATGTCCTCGCCCACGCCCTCGACGAGGTACGGACGGCCGGTGCCGCCGGAGTAGACCGAGCCGACCGGGTCGGCGCCGATGACCTTCACCCGGCCGCCGGAGACCTCCTTGAGGTACTTCCCGGTCCCGCTGATCGTGCCGCCGGTCCCGATTCCGGCGACGAAGTGGGTGATCCTGCCCTCGGTCTGCTCCCAGATCTCCGGGCCGGTCGAGTGGTAGTGGCTCGCCGGGTTCTCGGGGTTGGAGTACTGGTCGGGCTTCCAGGCGTTCGGGATCTCACGGGCCAGCCGGTCCGACACCGAGTAGTACGAGTCGGGGTGGTCGGGCGAGACGGCGGTCGGGCAGACCACGACCTCCGCGCCGTACGCGCGGAGCACGTTGATCTTGTCCTGGGCGACCTTGTCCGGGCAGACGAACAGGCAGCGGTAGCCCTTCTCCTGCGCCACGATGGCCAGGCCCACGCCGGTGTTGCCGGAGGTCGGCTCGACGATCGTGCCGCCGGGCTTGAGCTCGCCGCTCCGTTCGGCCGCCTCGATCATCCGCACCGCGATGCGGTCCTTCACCGAACCGCCGGGGTTGAAGTACTCCACCTTCGCGAAGACCTGGGCGGGCGCGCCCGCCGTGACCTTGCGCAGCCGGACGAGCGGGGTGTTGCCCATCAGCTCCACCAGCGAGTCGTGTACGCGCACCGCGATGACCACCTTGTTTGCCGAAGCTTGTCAGCCTGCCGTCAGCCGGGGTTCCGGTAGGGGTGGCCGGAACTCGGCTAATTTCTCCCTCAAACCGTACCGTGAGCATGGGGAGGACGGGTGGTCCGGACGTCCGGCGCGGTGCGTGCCGCCCGCCGCATCGCCACCGCCGCCGCCGTGGGCGGAGGCGGGCTCACGGCCCTGGGAGCCGTGACGTACGGCCTGCTGATGGCCGAGGCCGTCCTGGCCCGGCGGATCGTGGGACAGCCGCACGGTCTCGACGGCCCTCGGGCCGACGGCGTGTACGGCGCCTTCCCCGGCGAGCCCATCCGGATGGCCGTGCTCGGCGACTCCACCTCGGTCGGCCTCGGCATGACCCGCCCCGAGGACACCCCGGCCGTCCGGATCGCGTACGGCCTCGCGGCCGTGGCCGAGCGCCCGGTCAGCCTCACCGTGGCCGGCCAGTCCGGCGCGGCGTCGGTGGACCTCGGCGTCCAGGTGGACCGCGTGCTGGAGGATCGGCCGGAGATCGCGGTCGTCTTCGTGGGGGCCAACGACGTGACCACCGCCACCCTGCCGGCCCGGGCCGTACGGCACCTGCAGAAGGCGGTGCGCCGACTGCGCGAGGCCGGCGCGGAGGTGGTCGTGGGGACCTGTCCCGACCTGGGCACCGTCCGCCCGATCGCCCAGCCGCTCCGGTGGGTCACCCGGCGCTGGTCGCGGCAGCTCGCCGCGGCCCAGACGGTCGCCGTCATCGAGGCGGGCGGGCGGACCGTGGCGTTCGCCGACCTGCTCGGGCCGGAATTCGACGCGAACCCGGCCGAGATGTTCGGACCTGATCGTTTTCATCCATCTGCCCGAGGTTACCTACAAGCCGCGTACGCAGTGCTACCGTCTGTATGCGCCGCGTTGGGGTTGTGGCCCGAGCCGGAACCCGTGCGCGTCGAAGGATCGCAATACCTCTTGGCCGCAATGGCCGTGGAGGAACCCGGCACCGAGGTCACCGCGACCCGTGTCGCCGGCCGGGCTGTCGGCCCCCACGGACGGTGGGCGGCGCTGCTCCGCCGGAGACCCGGGCCGCTTCCGAACGCCTAGAGCCGGTCACCTTCCGCGGCCGGGCCATCACCCCCTGTAGGAGCGAAATGATCCGGCCCCAGGTGAACCACGTGAAACCCGCTCTGGCCCTCGCCGCGACCGCCCTGCTGACCGGCGGCGCCCTCACCGGCTGCTCCGGCGGCGACGAGGCCGCCAAGGACTACCCGGCCTGGCACAACACGCAGGTGAACGCGGTCAGCCGGGCCACCACGGGCGGCGGCGTCGCGGCGACCACCTCGATGCGGCCCGACGGCTCCCTGGAGACCGTCGCGCTCGACCTCGCCACCGGCCGCCGTCTGTGGGCGCACCCCGCGACGATGGTGGGCCGCCTTCCCGGCATGGGGGTGCAGGCTCCCGCGACCGTGGAGACCGGCGGCGGGCAGGCCGCGGTGGTCGCGCTCGACCCCGCCGCCGACCGCAAGGGCGCCACGCTGGTGGCCAGGGACGCCCGCACCGGGCAGCAGAAGTGGGTCAGGCCCGTGCGGTCCACCTTCGGGCCGCAGCGCTGCGGGCCGTACGTCTGCGTCTCGGAGGACACCGCGCTCTCGTCCGCCCGCGTCGTGGTCCTCGACCCCCGTGACGGGGCCGTGAAGTGGCGCCTGCCCGGCATCGCCGAGGTCGAGTGGTCCGACCCGACCAAGGTCGTCCTGCTGAGACTCGCGTCCCACCCGGTGCTGGAGGCCCGCACGATCAAGGACGGCAAGACCGTCTGGCAGCTGCCGATCGAGCAGGCCCTCGGCCCGGGCGTCGACCTGAGCGGAGGCTGGGCCTTCGGCGCGACGGACGACAAGATCATCGGATACGTCGCGCCGTACACCAACCCCCAGACCAAGGAGACCTCGACGTTCGGCCTGTTCTCCGCGCGTCTCACCGACGGCGCCGTCGACTGGATGCGGCCGTCCGTCGTCCGCGTCTACCCCAGCGGCAACCCGGCGTACGCGCCGGTCGTCCGGCCGGTCGACGAGCAGGGCCAGTACGGCGGGTTCGCCCGGCTCGACGCCGAGACCGGACGGGTCCTGGGACAGATCACGCCCACGCAGGTCCCCGGCACCGGCTGGTGGCTGGCCTTTCCGCCCGAGATGAACAAGCTCGGCTTCCTCAAGCGCGACGCGCCCGGCTCGGTCTTCGACCTCAGCACCGGCGAGCCGACCCCGGTGAGCGGCGCGACCGGGTGGTCGTTCTGCGTGACCGACCCGAAGCCGCTGCCGCTGCGCGGCATGACCCCGGGGTTCTACTCGATCGCGGCGCTGTGCGAGTTCGACCTGGCCACGGGCAAGCGCAAGGACTCCTCCTCCGCGCCGCCCTCCTGGTTCACCGGCGGCCAGAACGGCTGGCGCCTGTGGCGCGACGAGAAGGGCGCCCTCCACGCCGTCAACGACGGCACCGCCACCACCCCCGGCATGTACGGCTGAGCGGGAAACACGAGCCCCCCGACGGCGGAGCGGGAAACACCGAGCGAGCCGGAGGGGCGCGCCGGCGGTCTGGACTGAGGAACGCGCGCAGCGAGGAACGAACTCCCGAACGACGAGGGCTGTGTTCCTTGCGCGCCTCCGGCACGACCTTGGCGGGAGTTAGCGCCCCGACGGCGGAGCGGGAAACACCGAGCGAGCCGGAGGGGCGCGCCGGCGGTCTGGACTGAGGAACGCGCGCAGCGAGGAACGAGCGAGCACGTGACGAGGGAAGACGGCGGGAGTGAGCGCCCCGACGGGGAAGCGGGAAACACTGTGCATTAGTACAAAGTTCTGGTGAGTGGGGCCCAGAGCGTGGCGGGCGGCGTACCGAGGGGTAACCTCCGGGGAGGAGGCCCCCCGAACCCTGGGTGGAGGGGCCCGAGATCAGGCAGGAGAGTCACATGCCCGAGGCAGTCATCGTGGCGACCGCGCGGTCACCGATCGGCCGCGCCTTCAAGGGGTCACTCAAGGACATCCGCCCGGACGACCTGACCGCGCAGATGATCCGCGCCGCGCTGGCGAAGGTGCCGCAGCTCGACCCGAACGACGTTGACGACCTCATGCTGGGCTGTGGGCTTCCCGGCGGCGAGCAGGGCCACAACCTGGGGCGCGTGGTGTCCGTACTGCTCGGGCTCGACAACGTGCCGGGCACCACCGTGACCCGTTACTGTTCCTCCTCCCTGCAGACGACCCGGATGGCGTTCCACGCCATCAAGGCGGGCGAGGGCGACGTCTTCATCTCGGCCGGCGTGGAGACCGTCTCCCGCTTCGTGCACGGCAGCTCCGACATGCCGCAGGCGCAGAACCCGCTGTTCGACGAGGCGAAGGCGCGGACGGAGGAGACCGCGAAGGGCGGGGCCCCCGTGTGGCACGACCCGCGTGAGGACGGCGTGCTGCCGGACGTCTACATCGCCATGGGCCAGACGGCCGAGAACGTCGCGGCGCTGAGGGGCGTCTCGCGGCGCGAGCAGGACGAGTTCGGCGTGCGCTCGCAGAACCTCGCGGAGAAGGCCATCGCGAACGGTTTCTGGGAGAGCGACATCACCCCGGTGACGCTCCCCGACGGCACTGTGGTGAGCAAGGACGACGGCCCCAGGGCCGGCACGACGTACGAGGCGGTCTCGCAGCTCAAGCCGGTCTTCCGGCCGGACGGCACGGTGACGGCGGGCAACTGCTGCCCGCTGAACGACGGCGCCGCCGCGGTGATCGTCATGAGCGACACCAAGGCCGCCGAGCTGGGCATCACGCCGCTCGCCCGGATCGTGTCGACCGGTGTCACCGGCCTGTCCCCCGAGATCATGGGGCTGGGCCCGATCGAGGCGTCGCGGCAGGCCCTCGCCCGCGGGGGCATGTCGATCGGCGACGTGGACCTGGTCGAGATCAACGAGGCGTTCGCCGCCCAGGTGATCCCCTCCTACCAGGAGCTGGGCATCGACATCGAGCGGCTCAACGTCAACGGAGGGGCGATCGCGGTGGGCCACCCGTTCGGCATGACCGGCGCCCGCATCACCTCCACGCTGGTCAACAGCCTCCGGTTCCACGACAAGTCGATCGGGCTGGAGACCATGTGCGTCGGCGGCGGCCAGGGCATGGCGATGGTGCTGGAGCGGCTGTCCTGAGCGACGGCGTCGACGCCGGTCCCGGCCAGCGCCGGGACCGGCGTCACGTCAGCCGTGATAGTCGGGGCCGGCGCGGGTGGGCTCGACCTGGATGATCATCCGCTTGTCCCGGATCATCACGGCGCGGTAGTCGTCCCAGTCCGGGTGCTCGCCGCTGATGTCGCGGTAGTACTGCACCAAATGCTCCATCGCGTCCGGCAGCGAGATGATCCGAGCGGTGCCCTCGATCTGCATCCACTCGCCGTAGAAGGCGTCGGTCATCACGGTGAGCACGACCTGGGGGTTCTCCCGCAGGTTGCGGGTTTTGATGGCCGTCTCGCGACTGCTGATCACGATGTGGCCGTCCTTGTCGCAGCCGACGGTCACCGGGGAAGTCTGCGGCCGTCCGTCCGGATACCGGGTCAGCATGACCGCTCGGTGGTTCTTCCTGACGAACTCACGCGCCTTGTCGAGATCCATAGAACAATGATGCGCCCGCACCGGACCGGTGCGGGCGCTCAGTGTTTCTTGAGGTCGCGTGCTGCTCGAGGTTGAGAGCCGAGCTCTGTTGCCCGGCGGGTCGCTGCTGGTGCTGTGTGCGCGAGACGGCACTGCCCCCTCCCGCGCTCCGGTGTTCGCTAGAAGCGGCGACGCCGCTCGTGCTCGAGGACGATCGCGGCGGCGTAGCCGTGGCTCAGCCCGTGCTCGTCGGCGAGCCAGTTGGCCCGCTCGTCACAGCGCAGGAACGACGGGCCGTTGTCGATGGCTTCGAACCACTCTGGGAGTTCTCGCCCGGTTATGGACGGGACACGGGCGATCAGCTTGTTCTGGGTCTCCGGTGAGTGGTTCAACGACATGGGCACCTCCACGGAAAAGGCGGCTTTGTGTCACAGTGCATCACCGGTCCGCGATTGACAAGCCCTCAGCGGCATAGATTTGTTACAAGATGTTGATCGAAAGTTACGGTGCGGATCACCGGATCCTGCTATAGCACGACAAAGGCGCCGCTCCCGAAGGAACGGCGCCCCTTTCGCCCGTACGGCTAGTCGTTGCTTGTGAAGTAGCTGATGAAGCGGAGGATCTCCAGGTAGAGCCAGACGAGGCTCAGGGTCAGGCCGAACGCCATCAGCCACGAGTAGCGCTCCGGCACGCCGGCCCGCACTCCCTGCTCGATCTCACTGAAGTCGAGCAGCAGGAAGAAGCAGCCCAGCAGGATCATCGCGACGCTGAAGATCCAGCCGATGGGGCTGTCGGTGCGCAGGCCGAACCCTCCCGTGAGGAAGAGGCTCCCGATCCAGTTGAGCAGCATGAGACCGACCGCGGCGAACCCGGCGGCGATCACGAACTTGGCGAACTTCGGCGTCGGCCGGAAGATCTTCAGCGTGTACACCGCGAGCGTGCCGCCGAAGGCGACCATCGTGCCGAGCACGGCCTGCAGGACGATGCCGTCGGTGGCCTCGTTGTACATGTGGCTCAGCACGCCGATGGCGATGCCGTAGCACACCGAGTAGCCGAGGATCAGCGCCGGATTCGTGCTCTGCTTGAACGACACGATGAGCCCGAGGATCAGGCCCACGATCATCGCCGGCGCCGCGAGCCCCCAGCCGAGGTCGAGGTACCAGGCCAGGGCCGCCGACACGATGAGCGTGCCGAGGGTCATGAAGCCGCGCACCACGACGTCGTCGATCGTCATGGTCCGCGCTCCCGGGGGAGCGTACGAGGGCGTGGCGTACATCTGGTTCAGCTGCTGCACGCTGGGCGTCGGACCGGCCCACGCCTGCTGACCAGCCGCCCCGCGCCGACTGAATATGGGGTTCTTACTCTCCATTCGCTTCCTCCAGGACGCGACTCACTGATCAGCCGCTGCGCGGCCTAGTGGGGATGGTGCCCGAGGAGCGGTGCCCCTACAAGTGGGAGCGCCACTCCACCACAGTGGGAACGATCAGGGTTTCGCGCGAGTTCCCGCCGATGCCCATGGAAATTCGCCCGTCCCCGCCAAGCAGAGTACGAACTTGAACAATTCCTTTACTTGATGTCTTCAAGTCTAGTGCTACCGTGGTGCGGAGCCGAGAAGTAGCGGCCTGACCAGGCAGAACCCTAGTGACCACTCCGCCTGCCGTTGCGAGCCTCTCATTTCGAAACAGACAGGCACAGCACGCCGTCGGGACGGCCACGTCGATCACACGGAGGCGACCGCCCGCCGCGAGTGCCGCAGTCATCGCAAGGAGGACGGCGATGAACGCCAGCGGCCCATCGTTACTGCGGAGGTTCCGGCCTCATTCCATCCGAGGGCGGATCACCGTCCTCGTCACGGCTCTCGCCACCCTGCTGCTGATCCCCACCGGGATCCTGGGCAGCGTGCTGGCCCGGCAGGCGTTCGCCACCGCGGTCTGGCTCGACGCACGGCAGGAGGCCGCGCTCACGGCCGCCGCGTGGCGCAGCGGTCATCTGCGGGACATCATCACCCCGCAGGTGGCCGGGATCAGTCTGGTCCAGGTGGTGGCGCCGAACCGGCGGGTGCTCGCCGCCTCGCCCGCCGCCCGGGGGATAGCCCCGATCAGCTCCTTCTGGCCGTCCCAGCAGGATCCGATGCAGGACCTGCAGGCCTGTGTGCACGACGGGATCGGCTGCCTGCGCCTGTCGGCGCTCCGGGTGACGCCCGGGCCCGACTCCCCCGTCGTCTACGCGGGACGCCCGATCGACGGCTTCACCCCCGTCGCGATGTTCGACCTGCTCTTCACCGTGGAGGTGGCCGTGCTCGTCCTGCTCACCGCATGGGCCACCTGGGTGGTCGCCGGACGCACCCTGCGGCCCGTGGAGGCCATCCGCAGCGACCTGGCCGCCGTAAACGTGCACGACCTGGACACCCGAGTGCCCGTACCGACCGGGGACGACGAGATCGCGCGGCTCGCCCGCACCGTGAACAGCACGCTCGCCCGGATCGAACAGGCGAAGCTGACCACGGAGCGGGCGTTGCGGCGGCAGCGCGAGTTCGCCGCGGACGCCTCGCACGAACTGCGCACTCCGCTCGCCGGCCTGCGCACCCAACTCGAGGAGGCGCAGCTGCATCCCGACGAGACCGATCTGCGGTCGCTGCTCCGGGACGCGCTTTCCGACGTGGAGCGGCTGGAAGGGATCATCGACGACCTGCTCCTGCTGGCGAAGGTGGGGGCGACCGCCCCGGACCGCAAACCCGTGGACGTCTCGGCGCTGGTCAGGGACGAGGTCGCCCGCCGGACGGACCGCATCCCCGTGCGCCTCCAGCTGGCGGACGGGGTCAGGATGCACGCCGCGCCGCGCCACCTCGCCCGTCTGCTGACCAACCTGCTCGACAACGCGCAGCGGCACGCCCGGAGCGTGGTCGAGGTCGGGCTCCGGCGTGACGAGGGCTACGTCGAGTTGTGGGTCGGCGACGACGGCCCGGGCGTCCCGGCGAGCGAACGAGAGAGGATCTTCGAGCGGTTCGCCAGGTCGGACACGGCGCGCAGCCGGGGTCATGGGGGCACCGGACTCGGCCTGGCCATCGCCCGCGACATCGCCCGCGCCCACTGCGGCACGCTCGTGGCCGCCGAGTCGCCGTACGGCGGCGCCATGTTCGTGCTGTGCCTGCCGGTCTCCGGCTGCCCGCCGAACACCGACACCACGGCCGCGCACGCCGGGAGCCGCCTCGCCCCCAGCCCGTACGCGGAGACCGCGCAGCTGGAGCTGGCGCCGGGACCGGCGAACGAAGGGCACGCCTGACAGCGGTCAGAGGCGGGCGAACCAGTCCCGCACGGCCTGCCGCCCGCCTCCGCCGAGCGCCACCATCAGGGCGGACCGGGCCTTCACTGCGGCCAGCCCGCGTGCCCCGATGGCGCCGACCTTCGCGGCCAGCCCCAGCCCCAGCGGCAGGTCCTCCAGCGCGACCGGCCGGGTCCGGCACCGCGAGGCGACCACCACGGGGATGTCCCACTCCGCCAGTTCGCCGATGGTCGCGAACAGGGTGACCGGGACGTTCCCGGCGCCGGTGCCCTCCAGGACGACACCCCTGGCGCCGGCGTCCACGACGGACGTGAGGAGCACGGGGTCCATCTCCGGGTACGTCTTGATCAGTGCGATGTGCGTCTCGGGCTCCCCCCGTGCGGCCGGGGGCCGTGGCGGCGGCGTGGCCGTCAGCTCGGCTCGCCCGTCCACCACCCGCCCGAGGATCGGCGCGGGCGCGGAGGACATGGCCGCCACGCCCGTAGCGTCGGTCATCGTGACCCAGCGGGCCGCGTGCAGTTCGTCGTTGACGCAGACCACCGCACCGGCACCGCGGAGAGCGGGATCGGCTGCGGCGACCAGTGACGACGCCAGGTTGCGCGGGCCGTCGCTCGACAGCTCGTCGAGCCCGCGGACGGCCCCGGTCAGCACGATGCCGCCGCGCGGTGCGGCGGGCCCGGCGAGCAGGTCCGTGAGAAAGGCGGTCTCCTCGATCGTGTCCAGGCCGTGGGTGACGACCACGCCGTCGAACCCCTCGTCGAGCAGGGCGGCGCGGGCCCGCCGGGCCAGCCGCAGCATCGTGGAGGGCGAGGTGTCCCAGCTCGGCTCGGCCTGGACGTCCTCGGTCACCACCTCCACGCCGAGGTCGCCCGGTACGGCCGCGAGCAGGTCGGCGGCCGTCGCGAGCCCGGGGCGGCTCGTCCGGCGGGCGTACGCCATGACGTCGCCCGTGGCGACCAGCAGCACGCGTCCGCTCACGAGGCGCCGTCCTCGGCGGGTGCGGTGACCCCCGCGTGCTGCTCGAGCCGCTCGATGCGCCGCAACAAGGGAGCGATCTCCTGCCGGACGAGCGCCGCCACGATCTGCGCGGCGTTCTGCGGCATGTTCTGGGTGGCGCTCTGAGAGGCGTCCGGAGCGGCGCCCTGCCCCTGGGCCCGGAGGTGGACGTAGCCGGCGAGCGCGGCGCTGACCGCGCGCCGCGCGAGGCGGGGCTCGGCGCCTCTGGCCCGCAGCACCTCCCCGGCCACCCCGTCGGGCTCCGCGACAAGGCCGAGCAGCAGGTGCTCGCACCCGATGTAGTTGTGCCCCAGCGCGTGGGCCTCGGTGACCGCCAGTTCGAGGGCGTTGGCCGCCGCCGCGTCGAAACGGCTCGGACCGTCCTCCCGCGTTCCCCCATCCCCGGGCGTCTGCTCGGGGCCCGCCGCCCCGGCTGGTGCGGACGACCGGCGGCTCGCGAGGTCGCGTTCGAGCAGGGTGGGCTCGATCTCGATGGCGCGCAGGACGTGGAGGGCGAGGTTCTGGCCCTCGGCCAGCATCGCGGCGAGCAGATGCTCGGTGCCGATGCCGGAGGCGCCCTCGGCCCTGGCCCGCTCCAGCGCGAGCCGGAGGACCGCGCGGGTCCTGTGCGTGAAGTGCGACAGGCGGGGGTCGTCGAGCTCGAATTCCCCGAGGACGCTCTCGCGGATGGCGGCCACCCGGCGGACCGCCTGCTCCAGTGCGCGCTGGCAGATCGCGGACACCGGCAGCGCCGCCTCCTTGACCGCCTCCGCGAGATCGTCCGGCAGGTAGACGTTGATCTTAGGCATGCCCTATTCGTACCCCCAGTGGGGGCATATGTCTATAACCCCACTACGGCGGCTTCAGGGGAGCGCGACGTACTCGCCGAGGAACTTCCGGGCCGATGCCGTGTCCAGGCGGTAGTCGAGGTTGGTGAACCGGCAGGCGTCGTCCACCCCGCTGATCGTCGTGGCCACGAGCAGCTTGGAGTCGGAGCCTCCGAGGTAGTTGGGGCCGCCCGAGTCGCCGTAACAGGTCCCGCCCTCCTTGCCCCAGGGGTCCGGCGCCAGTTCGAGCCACCTGCCGCGAAGGCGCTTGAAGGAGATGGTCGTCTGGCTGCGCGTGTCGGTGTAGTGGAACCGCCACCCGTGCGCCTTCTTCGTGGGGTCCACCGAGCCGTACCCGACGGGGGTGAACCGGGCGGCATCCAGACTGCCGTCGGCCTTGAGCCGGTCGAGCAGGCCCAGGGAAGGCAGCGTGGCCGGCGTGATACCGGGAACGGGGTCGGAGAAGACGACGACCGCCATGTCGTAGAGCCCGCTCTTGCGGCTGTAGCGGGAGTCGGGCACGAAGCGCCCGGTGTAAAGCGTGTCCCCGGCCCGGTAGCGGGCGGCGAAGGAGACCCGCGCCGTCTTCTGTCCCTCATGTCCGCAGTGGGCGGCCGTGAGGAAGACGGTCGGCGAGATGAGAGTGCCGGTGCAGTACGCCCAGGTGCCGTCGCGTTCCGGCTCGTCGCCGATGAGGGCGCCCACTTCCGGATGATCCGCGTGATCGACCGAGCCGTGGGTGATGGCCGATGCCGGCGAGGCGGTACCCGCCACCAAACCAGCAAGAACCATAACAAAAGGGACAAAACGCATGCACAAATGTATCCGAGCATGGGTTCCGCATGGCAAATGTCAGAAGAAGATCTACGCATGCTCGTCAGGGCCCGGGCCCTGAAGTTGGACGCTTCTCTCCGGCCGGACCGGGTAGATCAGAGCCGGTGGCCGGACTCGTGCTGGCCGCCGGCTTTTCGTGCTGGAAGGGGATGGTGCCCCCGGTGGGACTCGAACCCACACCACAGCCCTTTTAAGGGGCTTGCCTCTGCCATTGGGCTACGGGGGCGCCGCGATCATATGTCACGGATCACTCCTCTGTAAGCAAGTTACGTCTTACGCGGCTTGTCCCCCTTTCCACTGCGGGCGAACGGCGCGGGTGGCCGCCACCCGGTCAAGGTTCGGGGAGACCGTCCGTACCTTCTCCCCCGTCCACCACACCAGCATGGCAGAGCCGCGGGAAGACGGAACGACCCGGCGGCGGTGCCGACGGGTCGTCCGGTGTTCTGGGGTCCTGCCGCTGCGAGGGGTCAGCGCCTGCGGCCGCTCTCAGCGGCCGCCCTGAACTCGTCACGCGGGTGCTCGATCTCGCCGAGAGAGATCGTCTCGCGCTTGAAGAACAGCGACAGCGTCCAGTCCATCACCACGCGGACCTTCCGGTTGACGGTGGGGACCCGCGACAGGTGGTAGGTGCGGTGCATGAACCAGGCGGGGAGACCGCGCAGCTTCACGCCGTAGACGTTGGCGACGCCCCGGTACAGGCCGAGCCCGGCGACCGAGCCGGCGTACTTGTGCCGGTAGTCCTTCAGCTTCTCCCCGCGCAGGTACGCGGCGACGTTGTCGCCGAGGACCTTCGACTGCCGTACGGCGTGCTGGGCGTTGGGCGCGCAGTACTGGCCGGGGTTGGTCACGTCGGGGACGCCCGCGATGTCGCCGGCGGCGAAGGCGCCCTTGACGCCCGCGACCGTCAGTCGCGTCGTGGTCTTGATCCGGCCCCGCTCGTCGAGCGGCAGGTCGGTGGAGTTGACGATCGGGCTCGGCTTGACGCCGGCGGTCCAGACGATCGTGGCCGACTCGAACTCGTCGCCGTCCGAGGTCTTGACCAGGCCGCCCTCGCACGACTGCAGGAACGTCTCCATCTTGAGCTCGATGCCGCGCTCGCGCAGCTGCTCGGCGGTCCACTCGCCCATCTCGGGGCCGACCTCGGGCAGGATCCGGTTGGACGCCTCGATGAGCACCCAGCGCAGGTCCTTCTTCTCGATGCTCGGGTAGTACCTGATCGCGTCCTCGGTCATGTCCTCGAGCTCGGCGAGGGCCTCGATGCCCGCGAAACCGCCGCCGACCACGACGAAGGTCAGCGCCCGGCGGCGCACGTCCTCGTCGTCGCTCGACTCGGCCCGGTCGAGGAGGGCGATCACCCGGTTGCGCAGCGCGATGGCCTCACCGACGGTCTTGAAGCCGATGGCCGCGTCCTCCAGGCCGGGAATCGGCAGCGTACGCGAGATCGAACCGGCCGCCATGACGACGACGTCGTACTCCATCTCGCGGGACTGGCCTGCGCCGGGCTCGAAGGTCAGAGTGCGCGCCTCGTGGTGCACCTTGGAGACCTTGCCGTTGAGGATGCGCACCTTCGGCAGCACCCGGCGCAGCGGGGCCACGACGTGGCGCGGCGAGATGTTGCCGGCCGCCGCCTCGGGGAGGAACGGCTGGTAGGTCATGTACGACTGCGGGTCGATGAGCGTGATCCGCACGCTGCCGTCGCGCAGCTCACGGCGGAGCGTGCGCTGAAGACGAAGAGCCGTGTAAAGGCCCACGTACCCACCGCCGACGATGACGACGTGCTTCCAGTTGCGGTCTGCCACGATGCCCTCCCAAGCTTGTGAAAGCATTCACAAGCCTACGTCACGAGATGGCAACCGCACCAATCGACTAGGGCCGAAGGTCCAGTGATTTTCCCCACTTAGTCATCTTGCGATGACATTTCTCGGGAAAATTCCTGCAATCTTCCCTCAGTGACCGACTTCACACTCGTGAAATCGTTCACAAGGTCCCCAGGGCCGCGGCACGGGCGAAGACCGCGTCGAGCATGTCCGCGGTGACCCGGCCGGTGAAGGTGTTCTGCTGACTGGGGTGGTAACAGCCGATGAGCGTGACCGAGGCGGCGCCGCACGAGATGGGCACCTCCACGCCGTGCCCGAAGGGCGGCCTGCGGGACGGCAGCGTGAACCCGGCCGCGCGCAGCGCGGGCCACACGGCCTGCCAGGCGAAGCCGCCCAGCGCGACGATCACCCGGGTCGTGCCCGCCACCAGCGCGAGCTCCCTGGCGAGCCAGGGGAAACACGTGTCGCGCTCCTCCGGCGTCGGCTTGTTGGCGGGTGGCGCGCACCGCACCGCCGCCATCATGCGCGCGCCGATCAGCCGCTGTCCGTCGTCCGCGCGCACGCTGGTCTCCTGTGCGGCGAGCCCGGTGCGGTACAGCGACGCGAACAGCCAGTCGCCGCTGCGGTCGCCGGTGAAGATCCGGCCGGTCCGGTTGCCGCCGTGCGCGGCGGGGGCCAGGCCCACGATGAGCGTGTGCGGCTCCTCGTCGCCCCAGCCCGCGATCGGCCGGCCCCAGTAGGTCTCGTCCGCGAACGCCCGCCGCTTGACGTCGGCGACCTCCTCCCGCCACTCCACCAGACGCGGGCAGGCGCGGCACACCGACTGCCGGGCCGTCAGTTCGGCCGGCGTACGGCTCTCGGCCGCGAGTTTGGCGACCTCACGGGCGTTCTGGGCGACGGGGGTGTCCGGGGCCGCGGGGTCGCCCGGCCAGCCGGAACCGGGAGGAACGAAGCTCATGACACCGATCGTGCCAGGTCAAAGGGGATGCGTCGGCCGGAAACGGGATCTCCCCCGCCATGGCACTCCCGCAGCGGATGTGCGGGCATCCGGGTGTCATGAGAGGTCACACCGAGGAAGATTCCAATCTTTTCCGCCGTACGGAAGGTGGGTACGTACGGCCCGTGTCCATCGACTCATGCCCCCCGCTGTTCGGCCCGGCGTTCGACGCCGACCCCTACCCCGCCTACGACTGGCTGCGCCGCAACGCGCCGGTGACCCGCGTGCCGCTGCCCGGCTGCGAGGCGTGGCTGGTCACGCGGTACGAGGACGCCGTGACCGCGCTAACTCATCCCGCGCTCGCCAAGGACCCGGCGGCGGGCTCGCCCGAGTGGCGGGCCGCCAATCTGGGCCTGCCCCTGGACCACCGGCCGGGGCTCGCCCGCCACATGATCAACGCCGACGGCGCCGACCATGCGCGCCTGCGGCGGCTCGTGAGCGCGGCCTTCACGCCCCGGCGGATGGCGGGGCTGCGCGCGCGGGCGCTGGAGGTGACCGACGCGCTGCTCGACCGCCTCGACGGTCCGGAGGCGGACCTGGTCTCCGCCCTCGCCTATCCCCTGCCGATCACGATCATCTGCGACCTGCTCGGCGTGCCGGAGGAGGACCGGGACACCTTCCACCGCCACGCCTCCGTGATCGACTCGGCGGCGGCGTCGGAGGTGGAGGAGATCAAACGCGCCACGGACGCCCTGGAGAGCTTCCTGGCCGACCTGGTCGAACTCAAGCGCTCCCGGCCGGGCAACGACATGCTCACCGACCTCGTACGGCGGTCCAACCAGGGCGAGATCGACGAGAACGAGCTGACCTCGACCGCGTTCCTGCTGCTCGTCGCGGGTCACGAGACGACCGTGGCGCTGATCGGCAACGGCCTGCTCGCGCTGCTGCGGCATCCCGGCCAGGCGGCGGCCCTGCGCGCCGACCCAAAGCGGCTGCCGGACTTCATCGACGAGATGCTGCGCTACGACGGTCCCGTACGGAACGCGACCTGGCGCTTTCCCACCGAGCCCGTGGTCATCGGCGGCCAGGAGATGCTGCCCGGGGAGCCCATCCTCGTCTCGCTGCTGGCCGCCAACCGGGACCCGGCGGCGTTCGCCGACCCGGACGCGTTCACCCCCGGCCGGATCGGCGAGCCGCACCTCGCCTTCGGCCGGGGCCCGCACTACTGCATCGGCGCCGCGCTGGCCAAGGTGGAGGGCGAGGCCGCGATCGGCCGGGTGCTCGAACGGTTCCCCGGCCTGGCCCTGGCCGTCGACCCGGCCACGCTGACGTGGTGGCCGAGCGCGATCATGCGCGGCCTGTTCTCGCTGCCCGTCCGCCTGCACGGCTGACGTCCCGCCTCCGGCTCCGTCCACAGCGCGGAGCCGGAGTGTGCACGCTCCGCCGCCGGCGTCAGCGCGTCGGCGTGGCGGAGGCCGACGGGGAGCCGGACGGCTCGGCGGAGGGCGTGGACGACGGTGAGGACAAGGGCGTGGGCGAAGGCGTCAGCGTGGCGGGCGCGCACGCCGCCTCCGGTTCGGTGGGATCGGCGCGGCGCTCCACGGGCTTCAGCGGCAGCGGGTAGGCGTTGCGGATCGGCGGCTCCCCGTCGCAGGGGATGACGATCTCCTGGTCGAAGCCCTGCTCCAGCATGATCGGGTTGCCGTCCTGGTCGTAGAGCCGGACGTCGTGCAGCGGCGTGCCGTCCTCGGCGTACGGGAAGATGTTGGAGACGTTCCCGCCCAGCGAGGACACGCTTTCCACCCGTACGCCCAGCGCGTGCATCGCCGGCCGTGGGCCGTAGTCGAACGCGACGCTCCGCGACGACGTGCTGGGGACGTCGGCCATCGCCCCCAGCACGAGGGCCACGGCCAGCAGGTTGGCCCCGAGCAGCAGCACCCGGCCCCAGCGCGACGCCCCCGTACGGCCGCGCCGGCCCAGCCACACCGACCCCCAGACGACCGCCAGCGTGAACACCCACGCGGGGATGTCGCCGGGGACCAGCCCCGGGGCGCTGATGGGCGCGAGCACGGCCAGCGCGATGGCGTAGCCCCGCAGCACCCACCACGCGGGACGCAGCTCGGGCGCGAAGACGGCCGCCTGGCGGTAGGGCGGCAGCACGAGCAGCCGCGTGTGCGCGCGCCGGACGGCTCCGGTCACCCGCTCGCGCAGCCGCCCGGCCAGCGAGGAGTCGTTTCCGCCCTGCGGCCTCCCGCCGTAGGCGGCCCGCAGCTCGGCGGCGTACGCCTCGGGGCTGCCGAGGCGTTCCTCCAGCGACATGCCCGGCTCGGCGGCGACCTCGGCGAGATGCTCGTCCAGGTCCTCCAGCAACGTCTCCCTGTCGCGGGCGGGGAGATCGGCGAGCGCCTCGCGTACGGCGGCGGCGTAGTCCTGGGGCGTCATCGGGGGGTTCATCCTGGGTCGACCTCCTTGAGCAGGTCGTTCATGGTGGCGGCGAAGGACGTCCACGTCTTCGCCGAGGTCTGCATGAGCGAGCGGCCCACGTCGTTCAGGCCGTAGTACTTGCGGTGCGGCCCCTCTTCGGAGGCGACCACGTAGGAGGTGAGCGCTCCGGCCTTATAGAGCCGGCGCAGCGTCCCGTACACCGAGGCGTCGCCGACGTCCTCCAGTCCGGCCTCACGCAGCCGGCGCACGACGTCGTATCCGTAGCTGTCGCGCTCGGCGAGCACCGCGAGGACCGCCAGGTCGAGGACCCCTTTGAGGAGCTGACTACCGTCCACGCACAGCACAGTACTACGCATTGCGCAGTACCGGCAAGATCTCCTCCTGGGCCGCACGTTCCCGAAGATGTCGTGCGGTGACGTCGATCGCCCGGACCGCCCATCGGGTGTTCCCGCGGGCCGCGCGGCCGGTCCGAGCGGTCCGAGCGGTGTCCGAACGACAACGCCGCGCCGCGTCCGCCGGTGATCCTCAGGCCAAAGGTCAGCTCTCATGTGGTTAGCCATGGACCTGCGGGCGGAGGCGGACGCCGCCATGACGGTGCGGTCGCGTGGCCGATGCAGGCGCGCACGTGAATGCCTCGGCGTGGTCGTGGCTCGTAGCGCCGGCCCGCTGACCGGCTCTGCCGCCGTCAGTCAGCGCGGTCGAGGACGTTCGCGCGGGCCACGGCGTACCGTTCGCGGATCGCCGGCACGGCGTCCGCCTCGTGCGTCTCGACCTGCCCGACCGTCCATGACGGCGGCCGCTGCCCGCCTGACAACACCCAGGCCGCCTGGCGGGCGGCGCCGTCGGCGACGTACTCCCCCAGTGGTGGGACGAGTACGGGGCGGCCGAAGACTGTAGGCGCGATTCGGCGTACCGCCTCCGAGCGGGCGCCGCCGCCGACCAGGATGACCCGGTTGACCGTCGCGCCCTGCGCGATCATTGCGTCCAGCCCGTCGGCGAGTGCGCACAGCATGCCCTCCACTGCCGCGCGGGCCAGGTGCGCGGGAGTCGAGGTCCGCAGGGCCAGGCCGTGCACGGCTCCGGTGGCGTGCGGGAGGTTCGGTGTGCGCTCGCCCTCCAGGTAGGGCACCAGGACCAGCCCGTCGGCGCCCGGCGGGGCGGACAGCGCCAGCGCCGACAGCTCTGCGTGGTCCACCCGCAGCATGGTCGCGGCCGCGTCCAGCACCCGGGCGGCGTTGAGCGTGCACACCACCGGCAGGAACCGGCCGGTCGTGTCGGCGAACCCGGCCACGATCCCGCTCGGGTCCGCGGCCGGCACGTCGGAAACGGTGGACACTATGCCAGAGGTGCCGATCGACACGATCACGTCGCCCGGCTCGGCACCGACACCCAGCGCCGCTGCGGCGCAGTCGCCGGCGCCGGGGCCCAGCGGCGCGCCGGTGCGCAGGTGCCCGGCCTGACCGGTCGGCCCGAGCACCTGCGGCAGCAGCACATCGTCGCGACCGAAGGCCAACCGGAGCAGGTCCAGGCGGTACTCATCGGTCGCGGCCGACCAGTATCCGGTCCCGCTGGCCTCGCTGCGGTCGGTGCGCAGCGCATCGAGCCCCGGTGCGCCGGACAGTCGCCAGGTCAACCAGTCGTGCGGCAGACAAACCGCGGCCGTACGGGCGGCGTTGTCCGGCTCCGCCGAGGCCAGCCAGCGCAGCTTGGTGACCGTGAAGCTGGCCACCGGCACCAGGCCGACCGCCTCCGCCCATGCTCGCTGTCCCGCCTCGCCGCCGCCGAGATCCGAGATCAGGTCGGCGGCGGCGCCGGCCGAGCGGGTGTCGTTCCACAGCACGGCGTCCCGGATCACCGCGCCGCCGGCGTCCAGGCACACCATGCCCTGCATCTGCCCGGCGATCGAGGCGGCCGCCACGTCGTCCAGTCCGCCGGCCTGTGCGACCGCGTCGGACAGTGCGGCCTCCCACGCGGCCGGCGGCACGGCGGTGCCGACGGGGTGTGGTGCGCGACCTTCGCGCACCAGCTTCCCGGTCTCGGCGTCGCGGATGACGACTTTGCACGACTGGGTCGACGAGTCAACTCCGGCGACGAGGGGCACCGGTCCTCCAGGGCTTGTCGGATGGGGGGTCAGGTGGCGCGGTTGGACAGCGGAGGGCGCGGACCAGGTGGTCGCCGCGAGCTGTTGAGCGGATGAACCCGAAGCCCCCGGCGCCGACTGTGTCTGGGGTCGAAGGTCTAGAACGCTGGGGCGATTTGGTTGGATGGGTAAATTATTTCGGCTGCACTGGATGTGTTGTCAAGACCATGATCGGCCCATCGCGGGTTACCAATCGGAATTAGCCGGTTTCCCGACAGGGCTCAATCCGCTACCTGGCGGCTGGGGACATCTTCGGGAGCGGAGGGCCGCCCGGAGGAGCAGGGCCCGGCGGACGCGTCAGGCAGTGAGGGACCAGGCGATGCCGTCGAGGATGTCGTGCTCGCTCACCACGACCTCGGAGAAGCCGTAGCGGCGGACGATGCGGTCGAGGATGAGCGCGCCCGCGCCGATGACGTCCACCCGGCCCGGGTGCATCACCGGAATGGCCGCCCGCTCGTCGTGCGTCATCTCCAGCAGCCGCGCGGACACCTCGTGGACCCGCTCGGCGGGGATGCGCGAGTGGTGGATGCGCGCCGGATCGTAGGCGGGCAGGCCGAGCGCGATCCCGGCGACCGTGGTGACCGAGCCCGCCAGGCCGACCAGCGTGCGCGCCGTGCGCACGGGGACGCTCTCCTCGACCCGGTCCATCGCGGCCTCGATGTCGGCGACAGCGGCCTCCACGTCCCCGGTGGCCGGCGGGTCGTCGTGCAGGTGGCGCTCGGTCAGCCGTACGCAGCCGATGTCCACCGACAGCGCGCCCTCGACGGACCGGGAGCCGACGACGAACTCCGTGGAACCGCCCCCGATGTCCACCACCAGAAAGGGCGTCTCGGCGGCGGCTCCGGCGAGGCCCCGGGTGGCGCCGGTGAAGGACAGCCGCGCCTCCTCGTCGCCGGTCACCACCTCCGGCTCCACGCCGAAGATGTCCCGTACGCCGGAGACGAAGTCGGCCCGGTTGGCGGCGTCGCGCGTCGCCGACGTGGCGACCACACGGACCGGCACGGGGCCGTCCGGGGAGTGCTCCCTGATCAGCTTGGCGTACCCGCGCATGGCACTGAAGGTCCGCTCCAGGGCCTCCGGCGCGAGCCGTCCCGTACGGTCGACGTCCTGGCCGAGCCGGACGATCTCCATCCGCCGCTCGACGTCGGTGAGGTCGTCCCCCGAGATGTCCGCGATGAGCAGCCGGACCGAGTTGGTCCCGCAGTCGATGGCCGCGACCCGCTTCGTCTCCACGCTCATCCCTCCCGGCCCCCGATCGCCTCTTCCGGCTTCTCCAGGTCGACGCAGGGGCCGTCGGCCCACCAGTCGGGCAGCGCGTCCAGGGCCTCCCGGCCGAACGGGTTGACCCCCGGCGCGGCCAGCTCGTGGGCGACCAGCGCGTGCAGGCACTTGACCCGGTCCGGCATGCCGCCGGCGCTCTGCATGTCGCGCGGCAGCGGCTCCAGGCCCTCCTCGCCGGCCGCGCGGTCGCGGCGGGCGACGTAGTCCTCGTGGGCCGCCCGGTACGCCTCGGCCAGCTCGGGGTCCTCGGCGAGCCGTGCCTGCATCCGCCGCATCAGCCCGGACGATTCCAGCGTGCCGATCGCCGAGGCCGCTTTGGGACAGGTCAGGTAGAACAAGGTCGGGAACGGCGCGCCGTCGGGCAGCCGGGGCGCGGTCTCCAGCACGTCGGGCAGCCCGCAGGGGCACCGGTGGGCGACCGCCCGCACCCCGCGCGGCTGCCGCCCGAGCTGCGCCCGCGCCGCCTCCAGGTCCGCCTGGTCCACGGCGCCCACCTGGTCGTCCGCCACGTCGATCTCCTCGCCCTTCACGATGCCCGCCGCGGTCCTCATCCCGCCGTCCTCAGCCCGCCGCCGGGGACGGAGTCGCCGTCGGCGCCGGGCTCCGCTGCCCCTGCCCGGGTACGGCGGGCCGCCCCTTGTCGGCCGCCTCGAACGACCGCCAGAGCGTGACGTACCAGGCGGGCCGCTCCGGCGGCTTCGTCCCGGCCTTGGCGGCGGCGGCGCCGGCCTGCTCCTCGTCGAGCACCTGGTAGCAGTCCGCGCCCGGCTCGCAGTAGAACAGCCGCTCCTTGGCCAGGCGCTTGATGTATTCCGGGTCCTCCAGCCGCCGGCGCCGCTCCTCCAGGTTCTGGAGCTTGCGCAGCGCGTTCGCCTGCTGCTGCTCCAGCTGGGCGATCTGCCGGCGCTGGGCGACGTACTCTCGCACGGGGTAGGCCAGGCTCATGGCGATGGCGCACACGACGACCGCGAGGATCGCCGCGCGCCCGGTGAGCTGCGGCCGCTTCGCCGCCACGAAACCACCCCTCCCGGCCGGTCAGCGCATGGCCCGATCGACGGCCACCCTAACCGCCCGTCCCGGCCGTCCACGCCCCACATCGCGTAGGCGCTCGCCGCACCGCGTGTGCGGGGGCGTGTCCAGCCGGGCTACCCGCGTGTGCCGCCGCTATCCCTGGAAGCGCGGGAAGGCGGCGCGACCGGCGTACCGCGCCGAGTCGTCGAGCAGCTCCTCGATGCGCAGGAGCTGGTTGTACTTGGCCACCCGGTCCGAGCGGGCCGGGGCGCCGGTCTTGATCTGGCCGCAGTTGGTGGCCACGGCGAGGTCGGCGATCGTGGTGTCCTCGGTCTCGCCGGAGCGGTGGCTCATCATGCAGCGGTAGCCGCTGCGGTGGGCCAGGTCGACCGCGTCGAGGGTCTCCGACAGCGTGCCGATCTGGTTCACCTTCACCAGCAGCGCGTTGGCGGCGCCCTCGGCGATGCCGCGGCCGAGCCGCTCGGGGTTGGTGACGAACAGGTCGTCGCCCACCAGCTGGACCTTGGCGCCGAGGGAGGTGGTGATGGCCTTCCAGCCCTCCCAGTCCTCCTCGTTCAGCGGGTCCTCGATGGACACCAGCGGGTAGGAGCGGACCAGGTCCTCGTAGAAGGCGATCAGCTCGGCGGACGACACGCCCTTGCCGTCGATCGTGTAGACGCCGTCGTTGTGGAACTCGCTGGCCGCGACGTCGAGCGCGAGCGCGATGTCCTGGCCCGGCGTGTAGCCGGCCTTCTCGATGGCGACCAGGATCAGGTCGAGCGCGTCGCGGTTCGACGGCAGGTTCGGCGCGAAGCCGCCCTCGTCGCCGAGGCCGGTGGCGTAGCCCTTCTCCTTCAGCACGCTCTTGAGCGTGTGGTAGGTCTCCGCGCCCATGCGCAGCGCCTCGGAGAACGTCTCGGCGCCGATCGGCGCGATCATGAACTCCTGGATGTCCACGTTGGTGTCGGCGTGCGCGCCGCCGTTCAGGATGTTCATCATCGGCACGGGCAGGATGTGCGCGTTCGGCCCGCCGACGTAGCGGAACAGGGGCAGGTCGGCGCTGTCGGCGGCGGCCTTGGCGACGGCCAGCGAGATGCCGAGGAGCGCGTTGGCCCCGAGGCGGGCCTTGTTGGGCGTGCCGTCAAGATCGATCATCGTCTGGTCGATGAGACGCTGCTCCTCGGCGTCGAAGCCGATCAGCTCGTCGGCGATCTCGTCGGTCACGCCGAGGACGGCCTTCTCGACACCCTTGCCGAGATAGCGCTTCTTGTCGCCGTCGCGCAGCTCGACGGCCTCGAACTGGCCGGTGGAGGCGCCACTCGGAACGGCGGCGCGGCCGGTGCTGTAGTCGTCCAGCAGTACCTCGACCTCGACCGTGGGGTTCCCACGGGAATCGAGAATCTCGCGGGCGGTGATGGCCTCGATGGCAGCCACGAACGCTCCTAGCAAAATGGCGGGCGGTTTGCCTCCCGAGCCTATCGGTCCCTACTACTCGGTACGGCGGAGGGCCACCCGTTCACGGCGTGTCCGGCGGCGTCACCCGGCGATCGCCTTCCCACTCCTCCACGCGCCGCCGGTACTCCCTGGCCGCCGCCCTCAGCTCGGCCTCGGGGTCGAGCCCCGCGTCCTGGATCTCTCGTAGGAGCGCGAACAGGCGGGCGCCGACGGGCGTGGCGAGGTCCTCGGCGAGCACCCCGGGCGCCCCGGCGCGGCCGGCCCGGCGCAGGAGCTGGGCGGCCAGGGAGATCGCCGGCTGGCCCATGGGCACGCCGCTGAGCACCGACGCGGTCTCCCCCTTGGCGGCCCGCTCCGCCGCCTTGATCGTCTCCCAGTTGTCCGCGACATCACCGGCGCCGGCGACCTCGACGTCCGCGAAGACGTGCGGGTGGCGGCGGACCAGCTTCTCCACGATCCCGGCCGCGACGTCGTCGATGTCGAAGCCGTCCCCGTCCGTCCCCGCGCGCTCCTGAGCGAGGCGAGCGTGGAACACCACCTGGAGCAGCAGGTCGCCGAGCTCCTCGCGCAGCGGCGCGCCGTAGTCGCCCTCGTGGATGGTCTCCAGCACCTCGTAGGCCTCTTCGACCAGGTACGGCACGAGCGACTCATGGGTCTGCTTGCGGTCCCACGGGCATTCGCGGCGCAGGCGGTCCATGACCTGGACGAGATCGAGCAGCCGGGCCCCCGGCAGGTCGTAGGAACCGGGGACGACCTCGATCTCCGGCGGCTCGTCCAGGGAGATCGCGGCGTGGCCGACCGCGCGCATGAAGTCCTCGTCGCCGTCCTGCGCGGCCAGCCACACCACCGTCCCCGTACGGCTCTCGCGGGCGATCGCGCCGGGGTCCGGGGTCACCACCTCGACCCGGACGCCGACCTCGTCGAGATAGGGCAGACAGGGGTGCTCGGGAGTGCCGGTGAGCACTCGTCCCGCGGTGAGGGCCTTCCACGCCGCGGGCGCGAGCAGCCCCGGAGCGACCCTGGGCGAGGTGGTCACCACGATCAACGCCATGTTCCCACCCTAATCACCCCTCATGGCGTATCACGGCCGTCCTGGGGCGGTCAGCCGGCTTGGGGGGCGCCTTCCGCACCTGCCGCGCCCGCGCCTTCCGCACCCGCGCCTTCCGCACCCGCCGCGCCCGCACCGGGCGCGCCCGTGGTCGCGCCGAAGCGGTCGTCGGCGACGAAGCCCTGCTGGGGGTCGAACTTGCCGTAGCGCGGGCTGTACTTCACCGGCACGGTCGAGTCGGCCTCCTCGACGACCTTCTGGAGGGCGGCCTGCTGGCTCGCCTGGTCCTGACCCGCCCCGGACTGCTGCGCCAGCTTGTTGCGGACGATGACGGCGCGGATGAAGTCGCGGCTCTCGTCCAGCGGGATGCCGTTGGCCAGCAGCACCTTGTTGAACTGGTCCCAGCCGCCCTGGGCGACGGCGACGTCGTCCACCTCACGGTCGGTGACCGTGACGCCCTTGCGCCGGCCGAGCTCCTGGAACTGCCTGCTCGTGGTCATGTTGAGCAGGACCGTCTGCGGCAGCGAGAAGGACAGCTGGAGCTGGTTTTCGGGGATCTTGTTCGCGGCCAGGGCGGCGCGCAGCTCGCGGACCTCGTCGTTCAGCTGGCTGGAGGTGATGCGCTCATTGCCCACGATGGCCGCGGAACCCGCCTGCACGGGGCCGCCGCAAGCGGTCACGGCGATACCGGCCGCCGCCAGCGCCACGGCGACGCGCACTCGATACGACTTCACGGACGATCCTCCCGAACGACACCGGCCACGCATATGTTGACAATTTCGCGGGTCACTGTACCCGCATCGGCTCCAGGAACAGGGCCTCGACCAGGTCCCCGCACCATTTCAGCAGGTCGAGGTCGCGAAGCGGCTGACCGCCGATCGGTTTCGTCTTGGGCACCGGCACGAGCAGGATGCCCGTCGCCTGCTTCCAGATCGACCGCGGGTAGAGCCGCTGCAGCCGCACCTGCTGGGAGTCCTTCAGCTCCACGGGCGCGAACCTGATCTGCTGGCCCTGCAGCGTCACGTCCGTCAGCCCGGCCCGCCGCGCCTTGATGCGGAAGCGCGCCACCTCCAGCAGGTTGTCCACCTCCTGGGGCGGCCTGCCGTACCGGTCGGTGAGCTCGTCGCGGACGGCCGCGATGTCGTCCTCCGAGCCGATCGCCGCGATCCGCTTGTACGCCTCCAGCCGCAGGCGCTCGGAGGTGACGTAGTCGTGCGGCACGTGGGCGTTGATCGGCAGCTCGACCTTGACCTCGGGCCGCTCCTCCACCTTGCTCTCGCCCGCGAGCTTGGACTTCTGCTCCTGCACGGCCTCGGCCATCATCCGGACGTACAGGTCGAAGCCGACGCCGGCGATGTGGCCGGACTGCTCGGCCCCGAGGATGTTGCCGGCGCCGCGGATCTCCAGGTCCTTCATCGCGACGTACATGCCGGCGCCCATCTCGGTGTGCTGGGCGATCGTGGCGAGCCGCTCGTGCGCGGTCTCGGTCAGCGGCGACTCTGGCGGGTAGAGGAAGTAGGCGTAGCCGCGCTCGCGGCCCCGGCCGACCCGGCCGCGCAACTGGTGGAGCTGCGACAGGCCGTAGTTGTCGGCGCGGTCCACGATGAGCGTGTTGGCGTTGGGCACGTCCAGGCCGGACTCGACGATCGTGGTGGAGACCAGCACGTCGAAGCTGCGCTCCCAGAAGTCCACCATGATCTTCTCGAGCTGTGTCTCGTTCATCTGCCCGTGGGCGACCGCGATCCGCGCCTCCGGCACCAGCTCGCGCAGCCGCGCGGCCACCTTGTCGATCGTGCGGACCCGGTTGTGGACGAAGAACACCTGGCCGTCGCGCATCAGCTCGCGCCGGACCGCCGCCGCGATCTGCTTGTCGTCGTACGGCCCGACGAAGGTGAGGATCGGGTGCCGCTCCTCCGGCGGGGTGAGGATGGTCGACATCTCGCGGATGCCGGTCAGGCCCATCTCCAGCGTCCTCGGGATCGGCGTGGCCGACATGGCGAGCACGTCGACCTGCGTGCGCATGTGCTTCATGGCCTCCTTGTGCTCGACGCCGAACCGCTGCTCCTCGTCCACGATGATCAGGCCGAGGTCCTTGAACTTCACCTCGGGCGACAGCAGCCGGTGCGTGCCGATCACCACGTCGACCTCGCCCGTACGCAGGCCGTCGAGGGTCGCCTTGACCTCGCTGTCGGTCTGGAACCGGGAGACCGGCTTCACCGTCACCGGGAAGGCGGCGAACCGCTCACCGAACGTCGACAGGTGCTGCTGCACCAGCAGCGTCGTCGGCACGAGCACGGCGACCTGCTTGCCGTCCTGCACCGCCTTGAACGCCGCCCGCACCGCGATCTCGGTCTTGCCGTACCCGACGTCGCCGCAGATCAGGCGGTCCATCGGGACGGGCCGCTCCATGTCGCGCTTGACCTCGTCGATCGCTTCGAGCTGGTCGCCCGTCTCGGCGTACGGGAAGGCGTCCTCCATCTCCCGCTGCCAGGGGCTGTCGGCGCCGAACGCGTGGCCGGGAGAGGCCATCCGGGCCGAGTAGAGCCGGATCAGCTCGCCCGCGATCTCCCTGACCGCCTTCTTCGCCCGGGTCTTGGCCTTGGCCCAGTCGGCCCCGCCCATCCGGTTGAGCGTGGGCGCCTCGCCGCCGACGTAGCGCGTGACCTCGTCGAGCTGGTCGGTCGGCACGTAGAGCCGGTCGCCCTTGGCGTACTCGATCACCAGGTATTCACGGGTCGCGCCCTGGATCGTGCGCTGGACCATCTCGACGTAACGGCCCACGCCGTGCTGCTCGTGCACGACGTGGTCGCCGACCTTGAGCTGGAGCGGGTCGACCATGTTGCGGCGGCGCGACGGCAGCCGGCGCATGTCCTTGGTGGACGCCTTCTGCCCGACCAGGTCGAGGTGGGTCACCACGGCGACGTCCGGCGTGACGAAGCCGTGGTCGATGCGGCCCGTCGTGACCTGCACGACGTCCTTCGGCGGCGGGCCGTCGAGGGACGGCACCAGCCGCGCCGCCACGTCCACGCCCTTGAGCAGCTCGACCATGCGCTCGGCCGGGCCGTGCCCCTCGCTCAGCAGCACGACGGCCTTGCCCGCGCCCAGCCAGCCCTTGATGTCGGCGAGCGCCCGCTGGGTGTCGCCCCGGTAGGCCTCGACGTCCTGCGCGTCCAGCTCCACGCCCTCGCCGAACGGCGCGATGCTCCACCACGGCTGGCCCAGCTCGCGGGCGTGGTCGCGCACCTCCTCCAGCGTGCGGAAGGCCGCCGCCTCCAGGTCGATCGGCGCCTCGCCGCCCGCCGCGGCGGCGATCCAGGACGCCTCCATGAACTCCTGGCTCGTACGGACCAGCTCGACGGCCCGGCCGCGGATGCGCTCGGGGTCGCAGACGAACACGGCCGACCGCACCGGCAGGTGATCGAGCAGCAGGTCCATGGCCCCGGCGAGCACGGGCGCGAACGCCTCCATGCCCTCCACCGGCACCCCCTCGGCGAGCTGGTCGAGCACGTCCTTCAGCGCCGGGTGCTCCTCCCCCAGCTCGCGGGCGCGCCGCCGTACGTCGTCGGTGAGCAGCAGCTCCCGGCAGGGCGCGGCGAACAGGCCGTCCTGGGCGACCTCCAGCGAGCGCTGGTCGGCCACCTTGAACCAGCGGATCTCCTCGATCGTGTCGCCCCAGAACTCCAGCCGCAGCGGATGCTCCTCGGTGGGCGGGAACACGTCGAGCAGGCCGCCGCGCACGGCCACCTCGCCGCGCTTCTCCACCATGTCCACCCGGTGGTAACCGTTCTCGACCAGCCGGGCCACGATGTCGTCGAGCTCGGCCTCGTCGCCGGCGTGCAGCCGTACGGGCGCGAGGTCGCCGAGCCCGGCCACGATCGGCTGCAGCAGCGAGCGGACCGGGGCCACCACGATCCGCAGCGGACCGGCGGTCTGGTCGCCCTCGATCGGGTGCGCCAGCCGCCGCAGCACGGCCAGCCGCTGGCCGACCGTGTCGCTGCGCGGCGACAGCCGCTCGTGCGGCAGCGTCTCCCAGGCGGGGAAGACGGCCACGGAGTTCTCGTCGACCAGGCTGGTGAGCGCGGCGGCCAGATCCTCCGCCTCGCGCCCGGTCGCCGTGACGGCGAGCACCGGCCGTACGCGGGACAGCGCGGCCACGGCGAACGGCCGCAACGCGGGCGTCGCCACCAACTCGGCGCCGGGGTCGGCGGACTGCCCGGCCGCGTCGAGCGCGGCGGCCAGCCTGGGTTCGGCGGAAACGAGGTCGAGCAGTCCGGAAAGAGACATCGATGCCTTCAAAAGCCCCGTGACTAAGACAGCCGGCGTGCGGACGCGGCCCCCGTCATCCGGCCGATCCCCGCCTTAGCGAAGATCCACGAGATGCTCCCAACCGGGCCGCGGCTATCCAGGCTACGCCCTGTCCGCCCGCCTCGCTCCGCTCGGCCGCTCGGCTGGTCCCGCTCGGCCGCTCGGTCCGGACGAGATGGGTGGCGGCAAATACGCAACTCACCGTCCTCGAATGATTACTCTCAGTCGTATGACAGAGGTTCGGTTGTCGTCCGCGGACCAGGACGACGTGTTCAGCCAGCGGATTCGCGAGCAGTGGACCGACCAGCTCGGACGGCGGCTCGACATCCTCATCGCCGGGTGCGGCCGGGGCGGCGTCCTCGACGTGGGACGGTACGAGCCGAGGATGACGGGGGTGGACGAGGATCTGCCGCCCCTGCGGGCGCACACCGCCAACCGCGGCGACCTGGAGGCGTCCTACCTGGGCGACCTGCGCCTGGTGCCGATCCCGCCGCGCTCCTTCGACGTCGTCTACGTGGCGTTCCTCCTCGAACGCATCCGCCACGCCGAGCTCGTGCTCGACCGGCTCGTCGCGGGGCTGCGCCCCGGCGGGCTGCTGCTGCTGAAGATGCGCGACCGGAAGTCGGCGTACGGCTTCTGCGACCGGGTGACCCCCCGCTGGCTGCGGCGGACGCTGTGGCGCACGCTCGCCCCGGCCGGGTCCGTGGGGCCGCTCCCGGCGGTCTACGAACCGCTGGCCTCCCGGGAGGGCATCCAGGCGTACTGCCTCATGCGCGGGCTCATGATCGCCGAGGACTACTCGGCGGTGAGCGGCCCGGCCCGGCGGGGACCGCACAGCGGCTTGGTCTCGGTGGTCTGCCGGGCCGTGTCCGCGCTCTCGCGAGGCGGGCTCAACGGCACCGAGGACGAGATCACCATGGTGATCCGCCGTCCGCAGAACCACTTCGCCCGCCTCATCTGAGCCCCTACCGCAGGGTCAGGACCGGTTCCCACGACCCGGGCTGCCGGCTGTTCTTCCGGTTCGCCGTCAGCGGTACGACGTTCCCGCCGTTCACGTCCACCAGCACCAGGCCGTTGTCGAACTCGTTGCCGCACCTGCCGGCGCAGCCCAGGGCGACCAGGCGGCGGTCGTCCGCCCAGGCGAGCAGCTGGAGCACCTGCTGACGCCCCACGATCTTGCCCGTCGACAACTCCGTGACCTTGGTCGGCATGCCGTCCCGGCCCGCGAGCAGCGTGCCGTCGGGCGACACGCCCGCCTTCGACTCGCTCGGCACGTAGCCGTCGGGCGCGTCGCGCGGCCTGCCCTCCAGGTTAAGGAAGGCGTCATGCCACCCCGAGAGGCTGCGCTCGCGGATCAGCGTGCCGTCGCCGCTCCACGCGAAGTCGCGCCTGACGTTGCTGTTGTCGGTCCAGCAGGGATCGACGGCGTGGAAGTCCCCCGCCGTCGCGGTCGCCACGTCGACGACGTAGAACCCGGTGCGGCTGGTGGAGACCGTCTGGAACCGCGACTGCCGGGGATCCTCCGGCGTCGCCGCGACCCGTGCCGGGCACCGCCGCCCGTAGTGGGTCGAGTCGCGGTCGAGGTCGGGGTGGTCGTCATAGGCGGTGGCCACGAGCCGGGTGCCGTCGGGCGACCAGGACACGCCGCCCACCGGATGATCCACGGACACCCATGCCCGCACCTGGCGCGTCTCCATGTCGAAGATCCCGATCCTGCCGGCGGGAAGGTCCTTCTCCAGGACCGCCGCCCAGCGCAGGCCGGGCGCGACGTCGACGTAGGCCCATTCCGTCTTCTCGTACCGGCTCGTCACGGGGTCGAGGAGGTACCAGGTCCGGTCGGACACCCTGCCCTCGGCATCAGTGCGCCACCGCCTCGTGAAGTAGGCGGAGACGGCCACCCGCCCCGCGGCGATCATCTTCTTCGGCGGCGAGTCGCCCGTGTCGGCGAGCACGTCACGCGCCGGGGACGACGCCCGGTACGGCTGGACGGGCACCACCACCGGTGCGCCTCCGGTGTCCACCGGCGGTGCGAACCGGGGAACCACGACCAGCGGCACCAGCAGGGCCACGGCCGCCACGAGCGCCGCGCACGAGACCGCCCCCGCGAATCTCGTCAGGCGCAGCCGCGACCGGCGGCGCAGCGCGTGGTCGGCGAGGTCGGCGGGCACGTGGACCTCCCGCGACCACTCCTCCAGCGTCTGCTTCAGCATCCGGGGCGTCATCAGATCACCTCACTCAGGCGCAGGTCGGTGAGTTCCGGCGCGGTCGCCCGCAGCCGGGCGAGGGACCGGTGCGCGGTGCTGCGCACGGTCCCGACGGAGCAGCCGAGGATGCGGGCCACCTCGTTCTCGGGCAGGTCCTCCAAATAGCGCAGCACGAGCACGGCGCGCTGCCGGGGCGTCAGCCGGGCGAGCGCGCGGCGCAGGACGATCCTCAGCTCGGCCTCGTCGGCGTCTCCACGGCCGGCCGGGTGCTCCGGCACGTCGGCCACGCTGGTCTCCCGTCGCCGCCGCGCCAGCCGCCACCAGCTGACCTGCTGGCGGTACATGACCTGGCGCACGTACGCCTCGGGCTCGTCGAGCCGCCCCCATCGCGTGACGACCTTGGCCAGGGCGGTCTGCAGCAGGTCCTCGGCGGAGTGCTGGTCCCCTCCGTTCAGCAGATAGGCCAGCCGCATGAGCGCGGGCGCGCGGGCCGACACGAATTCGCGGAATCGTCGCTCTTCTGCGGCGTCCACGAGCACCTCCTCGGATCAACGTCTGCCTGTAGACGCCCCGGGCACGGGCACGCTATGCCTGCCGGTGCCAGTAGGGTGCGTATCCGATCCCATCGAGGTCCGATCGATCGAGCGGAAACGGATGCCATGACCGAGTGGACGCCCGACGCGCGTGAGCTGGCCGACCTGGAGCTGCTGCTGTCCGGGGCGTACGCGCCGCTGACCGGCTTCCTCACCTCTGCCGAGGTGGAGAGCGTGGTCGACCGCGGGCGGCTGCCCGGCGGAGCGCCCTGGCCCGACCCGATCACCATCGCGCTTCCCGACGAGTTCGGGCCCGGCGACCGGGTGACGCTCAAGGACCCCGAGGGCGCGGCGGTCGCGGTGCTGACCGTCGTGGAGCGGGACGGCCACCATGCCGCGGGACCGGTCGAGGCGCTCGACGCCCCCGTGTACGGCCCGTTCGCCCGGCTGCGCCGTACGCCGGAGGAGGTGCGCAAGGGCCTGCCCGACGGCGAGGTCCTCGCGGTGACGATGCGCGGACCGCTCGACTCCGCCGCGCTCGACGAGGTCGCGGCGACCGCCGAGGAGCTGGACGCGGCCGTGCTCCTCATGCCCCTCGTCTTCGGCGAGGGCGGCCCGGCCGTGGTGCGCGCCGCGCTCAAGGCGGCCGAGCGGCTCCCCGGGGCGACGGTGGTCGCGGTGCCGCTCGCGCCGCGCGAGGACACCGAGATCGACCTCGAGCTCCGCGAGCACGTGGCGCGAAATTACGGCGCCACCGAGCACCTCGCCGGCCCCGCGCCGGTCACGATCCCCGGGCCGCCGCACAAGCGGGGTCTCGTGGTGTTCTTCACCGGACTGTCCGGGTCGGGCAAGTCGACGATCGCCCGGGGGCTGCGCGACGCGCTGCTGGAGCGGGGCGGCCGCACGATCACCTACCTGGACGGCGACGTCGTGCGGCGGCTGCTGTCGGCGGGGCTCACCTTCTCGCGGGAGGACCGCGACCTCAACATCCGCAGGATCGGCTTCGTGGCCGCCGAGGTCGCCCGCCACGGCGGCCTGGCGATCTGCGCGCCCATCGCGCCGTACGCCGCGACCAGGGACGAGGTGCGCGCGATGGTCGAGGAGGTCGGCGGCGACTTCCTGCTCGTCCACGTGGCCACGCCGCTGGAGGAGTGCGAGCGCCGCGACCGCAAGGGCCTGTACGCCAAGGCGCGCGCCGGGCTGATCCCGGAGTTCACCGGGATCTCCGACCCCTACGAGGAGCCGGAGGACGCCGACCTCGTCCTCGACACGACGGACATGACGGTCGAGCGCGCGGTCGGCGCCGTGCTGAACCTCGTCACCGCGGGCGGCTGGGTGCGCTGAGGCCTCCTCCCGGCCTCAGGAGGGCGGCACCGGCGTCGACGTGAAGCGGGGCAACCGGCCTAGCTGTGCGAACGCCCGGGTCGCGCCCGGCGTGGTGTCGAATCTGGTGTCGCCCCGGGGAGCGAGCGGCGAGTCGAAGTAGACCAGCGCCTTGATCTGCGGGTAGTCCCCGATCTGGCGCTGGACGGACTCGAAGAAGTCGCGCTTGAATCCCGGCGCTCCGCGCCGCTCGAAGACGCCCCACTCGGCGACCATGATCGGTTTCGCCGGAAACCTGGCCTGCATCCACCGGTAGAACCCGGGCCAGCCCGGCGCGTCGGGCCGGGTCTTGTCGACCAGCCCGGCGAAGTCGCGCACCCGGTCGTCGGCGTACGGGTCGAAGGCCACCCAGTCGACCACGTCGTCACCCGGGTAGAGCCGGCCGAACCACGGCTTGACGGCCCAGTTGGGCGCGCCCATGTAGGTCATCACGGTCACCGCGTTGCGCACGCCCCGCTGCCGCAGGCGCGTCACCACGTGGCGGTACATCGCGACGTAGTCGGCGGCCGTGTATCCCCCGCCCTCGCGTACGTCGTTCTCCGGTTCGTGGTGGATCGTGAGGAAGAACCGGCCGGGGAAGCTGCGCCGGATGTGGTCGGCGAGCCGGTCGACGCGCCCGTCCACCTCGCCGCGCGCGACCTCGGCCCAGGTGTGGTCGAGCGCCGGCTTCCAGTTCACCAGCAGCAGCCGGGGCCCCTTGGCGATCTCCCGCTCCTCGGCGGTGGGGAAGAGCTCGCCGCCCCGGTGGTAGACGTGCACGATGTCGGCCCGGCGGCCCATGCGCCGTTCGGCCATGTCCACCGCACGCATCGGGCCGCGTCCGGAGAAGACGTCGGGCGCGATCCCCCACCACGCCCCGCACGTCGGTATGAGCTTGTCGGTGACCGCGCAGGCGACCGGCGTCGTCACGGCGCCGCCCGGCACCCGCCCGCTCGTGGCGGTGCCCGCGCAGGCCGTCGCGCACGCCCCCGCCACCAGTACGGCCACGCCGGCGATGAGTCTCATCGCGCCCCCTTTTTTCGGCAGACCTCGCAATGAACGGATGGGCAAACACCATCCCATCAATTCCCGTGGCTCCGGAAGCCGTTTCCCCATCTCACAAGTACGGAAATATCCACTTTCATCGACTAATTGAGCGGCCATCGCCTGAGGCGAATTCGTCAATAGCCGGGGACGAAACTCCGCGGCCGCCTATAGTTCGAGACCGGATCCCGCCGGACCGCCGCCGGGACCACGAACGCGCCCGGCGGCTTCTCCCTCATCCCGGGGGCCACAGCTCCCCGCACCGAGGCCGCGGCCGCGTGACGAACGAGGGCACGGGGAGTTCGATGAGCCTGCCGCCGCACAGCCGTCACCGGGTGGATCACGGCCTGGCGGAGTACGGTTCGGTGCTCGGGCGCAGGCGTCTGGTCGCCGCCGTCTGCCTGCTCACGGGAGTGGGCGGCGGAGCCGCGGCGCTCGCGCTGACCCCCGAGCGTTACACCGCGGTCGCCCAGGTGCAGGTGCTGCCGACCGGCGCGCAGGAACAGCTCAACGTGCCGAACGCGCGGCAGCGAGAGGCGCTCAATCTCGACACCGAATCACAGGTCGCCCGGTCGGCGGTCGTCTCCGCCCGGGCCGCCGAAACGCTGAAAAATCCGGATCCGGAGGAATTGCGGGAGCACGTCACAGTGGACGTTCCTCCCAATTCCGCCATTCTTTCCATTTCGTTTTCCGCGTCCGATCCCCAGGCCGCGGCGGCGGGGGCTCAGGCGTACGCGGAGGCGTACCTGCGCAACCGCGCCCGCGCCGCCGAGGACGCGATCGGCGCCCAGCTCAAGCTGGTCGCCGCGCGGCTGCGCGAGGTCGAGGACGATCTCGACGAGGCCGCCGCGGCCCGGACCGCGGCCGCCCAGACCGCCACGGCCCAGACCACGACGGCCCAGACCACGACGGCAGGGGGCGCGGCCGGGCTGGGGACGACGCGGCGGCAGGCCATGCTCGCCCGGCAGCTGTCGGACCTCACGCTGCGCTACGACGCGCTCAAGACCGTCGCGGTGACGCCGGGCACGGTCATCAGCCCCGCCAGGCCGCCCGCGCGACCGGCTCACCCCAGCCCCCCGCTCTACCTCGGCAGCGGCCTGTTCCTCGGCATCCTCGCCGGGGCGGGCGCCGCGTTCGGCCGCGACCGCCTGGACACCCGCGTCCGCACGTGTGCGGACATCGAGAGGTTGTGCGGCCTGCCGCTGCTCGCCGAGCTTCCGGCCAGGCCGGACTCCGGGATCCTCGACGAGATGGCCGCCGCCGTCGCCACGTCGCTGGGCGGCGGGCCGCATCGGCTGCTCCTCGAAGGCGTCGGGGTCACGAGCACCGCCAGGCCGCTCGCCAAGGGCCTCGGCTCGGCGCTGGCGCATCTCGTGCCGGTGACGGTCGTGACCGGCCGCTCCGCCCATCCCGACGCCGCCCTGCTGCTGATCGGCCTGCGGCGGACGACCTCCCCCGAGGTCGCCCGGGCCGTACGGCAACTGTCCCGGCAGGGAGCCCGCGTGCTCGGCGCCGTCGCCGTACCGCCGGGGTTCGTCGCGCCCGTCCCCGAGACCGCGGAGTGGGGCGCGTGAGAACCCCCGGCCCCCGCACCGCGAGCGGTCCCGCGCCGATGGTCGCCGACCCGCGTCCGCCGATTCCGGCGTACGTGACGGGGTGGCAGGACCGGCCGCCCGGCGCGGACCAGCCCTTCCCCGCCCGCCGGCGGCGGCGCCGTCGCCGTCCCGCACGGACGGCGTGGCCGATCGCCGCGCTCCTGCTCGGCTATCCGGTCTGGTGGGCGCTCGGCCTGGGCGGGCTGTCGGTGGTGGTGCTGGCCGCGCCCATGGCCGTGGTGCTGTGGCGCAGGCGGCCGATCCGCGCGCCGAAGGGCTTCGGCCTGTGGGCGCTGCTGCTCACGGGCTACCTCGTCAGCGCGCTCGCGCTCGCCGAGACGCCGGACGGCACGTACGGCGAGCTCGCCGCCGGCCGGGTCATCGGTTACCTGATGCGGCTGGCCGTCTACGTCTCACTTCTGATCATGGTGCTCTACCTGGGCAACCTCACCCATGACGAGCTGCCGCAGCGCACCCTCGTCAGGTGGCTCGGCGTGCTGTTCCTGACGGCCGTCGCGGGCGGGCTGCTGGGCGTGCTCGCGCCCGGCTTCGCGTTCACCTCGCCCATGGAGATGGTGCTGCCGTCGTCGATCGGCGGCCACCCCTTCGTCGCCAACCTGATCCACCCGACGGCCGCCCAGATGCAGCACGTGCTCGGGCACGCCGCGCCGCGTCCGGAGGCGCCGTTCGAGTGGGCCAACGCCTGGGGCAGCGACGTCTCGGTGCTGGTGATCTGGTTCGTGGTGGGCTGGTGGGCCTACGGCGGGCCGTACCGGCGCGTGGCGGCCGTGCTCGCGCTCGCCGTCGCCGCCGTCCCGGTCGTCTACTCGCTCAACCGGGGCCTGTGGATCGGGCTCGGGGTCTCGGCGGCCTACCTCGTGATCCGGGGCGGACGCCCCCTCGGGGCGGGCGCGGCCGCGGCCGTCGCCGCGGCGGCGTTCCTGCTGTCGCCGTTGAGCGGCATCGTCGCCCAGCGGCTGGACAACCCGCACAGCAACGGCATCCGCGCGTTCACGGTCGCGACCACGGTCCGGGTCGCGACCTCGTCCCCGGTGATCGGATACGGCAACACGCGCACCGCGTACGGCAGTCACCGGACCGTGACGACGGGCCGCAGCGCGTGGTGCGTGGAGTGCGGCCATCCGCCGCTCGGCAGCGACGGGCAGCTGTGGCTGCTGCTGATCAGCCAGGGCTTCGCGGGGGCCCTGCTGTACGCCGCCTTCTTCGCCGGCGCGGTGCGGCGCTACTGGGCGGACCGGTCGCCGATCGGCAAGGCCGGGACGCTCGTGATGATCCTCGTGCTGCTCTACATGGTCGTCTACGACGGGCTGATCAGCGCCCTGACCCTCTTCCTGATCTCCTTCGCACTGCTCTGGCGCAACGCCGCCGTCACAACGGACCTCGGGGAGGCCCGATGAGGGACGCCGCCGACCGTCTCCGCTACCTGGACCAGGTCGTGGACCTGCTGTTTCCCGGACACGACTCCTGTCCGGGCGCCCGCAGCGTGCTGCCGCACCGCCTCGTCCCCCGGCGGGTCGTCCCGCGCACGTGGTGGCACGCCGCGCTGGGGCGCGGCCTGCCCGTCCACGCCGGGACCGACACGATCGAGACGCACCTGAGCGACGTCCTCGGCCGCCGTGTGCGCGTGGTCGTCCACGTCAGGCCCGCCCGCCGCGCCAACCGCAAGCCCATCCTGGAGGCGTACGACGAGTCGGGACTCGCGGGGTTCGTGAAGATCGGCGACTCGCCGCGGGCCAGACGGCTGGTGCGGTACGAGAGCGAGGTGCTGCGCATGCTCGCCGGGCGGCCGTTGAAGGTCGTCATGCCACCCGACGTGCTGTATCACGGCGAGTGGCGGGGCCTGGAGGTGCTGATGCTGTCGCCGCTGCCCGTGCCCTCCCGCCGCGTGGGTTCCCGCCGCGTGCCCGCCCGCCTGCTCGGCTCGGCCGTACAGGAGATCGCCGCGATCCGTCCGTACGGCGAGGAGTGGGCCGGGGATCGGCACGGGAGTCGGCACGGGGAGGCGGCCTGGCACGGGGACTTCACCCCCTGGAACGTCGCCGCGGGGGCGGACGGGCGGCTGCTCGTGTGGGACTGGGAACGCTTCGCGGTCGGCGTGCCGCTCGGCTTCGACGCCCTCCACCACTTCTTCCACCGGGCGCTGCGCCGGATGCCGCCCGCGGTCGCCGCCCGGTCGTGTCTCGCCCAGGCGGGCGGGCTCCTGGAGCCGTTCGGCGTGGAGGTGGCCCTGGCCCGCCGTACGGCGGTCCACTACCTGGTCGCCCTGGCCGAACGGCACCGCCGCGACGGCCACGAGCCGATCGGGCCGCCCGCCGACTGGCTGAACCCTCTCGTCGATCATGAGGAGTGCCTGCTGTGAAGGCGCCGCTGAAGCACTCGGCGCACGCCGTCTCGTACGCCGCCGGACGACTGACCAGCGGCGGCAGGGTGCTGCCGTCGTTCCTGATCGTCGGGGCCCAGCGGTGCGGAACGACCTCGCTCTACCGCGCCCTGTCCCGGCATCCGCTGGTGATGAAGCCGGTGCTGCGCAAGGGCGTCCACTACTTCGACATGGCCTACGAGCGGGGCCTGCCCTGGTATCGCGCCCACTTCCCGCTGACGTCCGGGGCCCGGATGCTCGGATTCCGGCACGGCCATGCTCCTCAGGCGTTCGAGTCGGCCCCCTACTACCTGTTCCATCCCCTGGCGGGGGCCCGCATCGCGGCCGACCTGCCCGGCGTCAAGCTGATCGCCTTGGTCCGGGACCCGGTCGAGCGGGCCTGCTCCGCGCACGCGCACGAGCTGGCGCGGGGGTTCGAGACCGAGCCGAGCTTCGAGCGCGCCCTCGCGCTGGAGCCGGAGCGCCTCGCCGGTGAGGTCGAACGGCTCCGGAGCGTCCCCGGCTACGCCAGTCACGCGCACCGGCATCAGGCGTACCTCTCCCGGGGACGGTACGCCGAGCAACTGGCCCGGCTGGAGCCGCTCGTGGGGCGCGACCGGATCCTCGTGCTCGACAGCGGACTGCTGTTCCGCGACCCCGCCGCCGCGTACAACCGGGTGCTGGGCTTCCTCGGGCTGCCCCGGCTGGGGGACGTGGAGTTCGAGCGGCACAACGCCAGGCCGCGTCAGACCATGCCCGCGTCGGTCCACCGCCGGCTCCGCGAGCACTTCGAGCCGTGGGACGCGCTGCTCGTGCCGTGGCTGGGGGCGGTGCCCTCGTGGCGGCGCTGACCGGACCGTCCGCGGGCTCCGGGCGGAATCGTCCCGACCACGAGGATCCGGACGGGCACGAGGATCCGGACGGGCACGAGGATCCGCACGGTGGCCCTCGTGAGCGGAGGGGCCTGCTGCGGCATGGAGTCGCCGGTCTGGTCTCGGCGGCCGCCGCCGCGGGCGGGCAGATCGCGCTCGTGCTCGTGGTGACGCGGTCGCTGTCCCCGCAGGCCGCCGGGGCGTTCTTCACGGCCACATCGGTGTGCCTGATGCTGGCGGGCGTCGTGCGCCTCGACGCCGGCAACGGCCTGGTCCACGCCCTGGCCCGCAACCGGCCCATCCGGCCCATCCGGCCCATCGGGCCCGTCCGCGACCCGGACGCGGACCGGCGGCTAGTCCGCGGGGTCCTCGCGCCGGTGGCCGCGCTCGCGTCCGTGACCGGGGCCGGGGTCGCCGTGGCGGCCGGGCCGCTCGCCGGGCTGACCGGCGTGCCCGGCGGCGTCTGGGTGGTGCTGGCCGCGGCCCTGCCGTTCGTCGCCCTGTCGGACGTGCTGATCTGCGCCACCCGCGGCCTCGGCACCATGCGGCCGACGCTGCTGCTCTCCGGCGCCCTCCAGCCGCTCGGGCAGCTCGCGCTCGTCACCGCCGCCGTGCTCTGCGCGACGCCGCCGCCGGTGCTGGCCGCGGCCTGGGCGCTTCCCTGCCTGGTGGGCGCGGTGCTGGCCGCCGTACGTCTGCGGGGGCTCGGGCCGTACGAGGTGGGAGAGGTCGGGGCCTTCTGGCGGCACACCGCGCCGCGGTCCGCCGCCGCGGCCCTGCAGTCGGTGTTCCAGCGGCTCGACGTGGTGATCGTCGCGCTGCTCGCGGGGCCCGCCGCGGCGGCCGTCTACACCGCGGCGACCCGGTTCAAGGTGCTCGGACAGCTCGCCGGTCAAGGGCTCGCCCAGGCCGCGCAGGCGCGGCTGGTGAGGGCCCTCGCCGAGGGCGACCTGGACGGCGCCCGCGCGCTGTATCGCACCACCACCAGGTGGCTGGTCGTGCTGACCTGGCCGCTCTGGCTGGGATACGCGGCGCTCGCGCCGTGGCTGCTGCCGCTGTTCGGGCCCGCCTACGCCGGAGGCGGCGCGATCGCCCTCGTCCTGTCGGCCACGATGATGGTCGCGACCGCCTGCGGCATGGTCGACGTCGTGCTCGTCGCGGGCGGGCGTACGGCCGCCAGCCTGGCCAATGTGACCGCGGCCGTCGCGGTGACGATCGCCCTCGACGTGCTGCTCGTCCCCGCGTACGGCGCGCTGGGCGCGGCGCTGGGCTGGTCGGGCGGCGTGCTCGTGAAGAACCTGCTGCCCGCCGTCCAGGTCCACCGCCGGTACGGCCTGCTCCCCTTGGGCCTGCGCCGCCCCGCCCCGGCGGCGGCCGCCCGGATGAGGGCGGCGTCGTGACACCGGCACCCGGCCGGTGGCCCGAGCGGGACCGGGTGACGGCCGCCGGGCCGCCCGTGCTGGTCACGGGTCTGCCGCGCAGCGGCACGAGCTGGGTCGGCCGGATGCTCACGGCGAGCGGGCGGCTGGTCTACGTCAACGAGCCGCTGAACCCGCAGCGCCCGCCCGGCCGCTCCCCCGGCGTGCTCGACGCGTCCGTGACGCACCGCTTCCAGTACATCTGCCCGGACGACGAGACGCCCTGGCTGGCGGCCTTCTCCCGTACGGTCGCGCTGCGCTACGACTGGGCGGCCGAGGTCCGCCGCAACCACGGCCCCGGCGACCTCGCGCGGATGGCCAGGTACGGCACGGCCTTCACCCTCGGCCGCCTGCTGGCCAGGAGGGCGCTGCTGGACGACCCCTTCGCGCTCCTGTCGGCCGAGTGGTTCGCCGGCCGTCTCGGCTGCCGCGTGGTCGTCGTGGTCCGTGACCCCGTGTCGTTCGCCGGGAGCTGGCAGCGGCTCGGCTGGCGGGTGGACGTGCGCGAACTGCTCGGCCAGCCCCTTTTGGTGCGTGACCACCCGTACGTGGCCGATCTCCGGCCCTTCGCCGGAGAGCGGGACGTGATCACCGCGGCGGCCGTGTTGTGGCGGGTCGCGTGGCGGATCACCGACACGGTGGCCCGGCGGGCGGCCGGCGTCAGGGTCGTGCGTTACGAGGACCTGTGCGCCGCGCCCCTCGACGGGTTCCGCGACCTCTACGACTGGTGCGGCCTGCCCTGGACCGATCGCGCCGCCCGCCGCATCACCGCCGCCTGCACGTCCTCCCGGAGGCCGGCGGGTTCCCCGTTCACCTGGACGGGCCTGTCCCGTACGGCCTACCGCCCGATGGACTCCCGCCGGGCGCTCACCGCGGCCTCGCTCCCCCACGAGGACGCCGCCCGCGTACGCGCCCTGACCACCGACCCGGCCTCGCTCAACCGGTGTGACCCGCGATGAGCCGACGCCACCAGTCGTCGGCTTCGGCCCGTCGCCACCCGCCCGCATACGAGACGGCGGGCACGTCGGGTCGCGGCACGGTATTACGGCGAATGCGGTAGGTCCCGCCGTACAACAGCAGCTCGAACCAAGTCATACGGCAGGCGCATGTGTGCGTCAGGACCCGCCCACGGCCCGGCGAGTCGGCACACCAGAGCAGCTTGGCATGGTCCGGCCGGGGAACGGCGGGATGCGGCGCGACCCCGGGGCACAGCCCCACGTCGTCGTCCTCCTCGAGACCGAACACGATGGCCGCGATCCAGGGGTAGACCACCCGCACCCGTAGGGCGACCGCCTCCAGGTCGGCGTTACCCAACCGGAGCGCCTGCCGTATCTCCGTCAGGGGCCGCAGTCGCAGGACCTGGCGCACCGCCTCGTCCCGCCGCTGTTCGAGCGTGGTCCCGGAAATCGCAGTGCTCACGACCGGGCGGCCAGGTCGGCCATGCTCTCCTGCTCGGCGATCACGCGGCAGAGCTCGTCCAGGTCGTCCGCGTCCACGGTCCGGTAAGCGCCGGCCTTCTCAGCTGCGATGCCGAACGGCCGCTCGCGCGTTGCCCACCATCGCCCGACGTCCGAACGCCACACGCGCCAACGGCTCACCACCTGCACGTTGTGGCGAAGCTCGGCCAGAGTCGCTGCCGACAGCTCAACACGGGAGGACCTCGCCACCCACCCATCACCCCTACGGGCGAAACACCAGTCCGGGAACTCCCGGCGCGCCTCCGCGACGAGACGGTCCATGACCGGAGCTTCTTCGGGAACCGTTAGGGCCGGAAACGTGTGCGTGTTGAGCCCGGCCTGAACGAACCGCGTGTGGTGAGTCTCCATGGCGAAGCTCCTATCGGTGGCCTTTGTCTCTCGGCGTCCACTGCAGCCAACCTTACTGCCATACATGGAAGGCAGAAAGCATTGGCGTACTCTTCGCGTAGAAGACCTTCCGTCGAACGCCTTACTGCCCCATGCGTAAGGTGGAAAAGTGGGTGATCCGCCGGACCGTAGGAGGTCAGCGTGACGGAGCAGAAGTGGACGAGCGTCTCCACTCCGTACATCCAGCCGCATAGGGCGGGGCAGGCGGACGCATGGGCGACGGAGGCAGCAGAGCATGGCCACACGGGGACGCATCGGCTCGGAGAGGTGGGAGAACTGTCGGCACCGCCGGATGTCGCGGAGCGGTTTCAGCTCACGCCTGGCGAGCAGGTGGTCGTTCGGCGCCGGATCGTGCTCCTGGACGATCAGCCCGTAGAGCTCGCGGATTCCTATTACCCAGCGGCGATTGCCCGGGGAACCCGGCTCGCCGAGCCACGCAAGATCGTCGGCGGTGCCGTCGCGCTCCTTGCCGCGCTCGGCTACGAGCCTCGGTACGCACAGGAGGACGTCCGTGCCCGGCCGGCGTCAGCGGACGAGCGGCAGGCCCTCGGCCTCGACGAGCACGGCTGGGTCCTGGTGCTGACCCGCACACTCCGAGCGGACAACGGCAAGCCGATCGAGGTCAGCGTCATGAAGATGAACCCGCAGGGCCGCTACCTGCGGTATGAGACAACCTTGTGATCAGAGAGGAACCGGGCCGTGGCGCGAAAGCCGGACGAGCGACCCCCGCAACTGAAGATTGCCGCCGATCTTCGGGCGAAGATCATGTCGGGAGCACTTGAGCCGGGCCAGAAACTCCCCTCTACGGCGGAACTGGCAGAGACGTACGGCACCGCTGCGGCCACCGCGCACAACGCGACCAAGCTCCTGCAAGCCGAGGGGTTCGCTTACGGTCAGGCCGGCAAAGGCGTGTTCGTCCGCGACCGGCGCCCGTTCGTCGTCCGAACCGCCGCCTACTTCGATCCGACCGAGCGCGGTGTCACCTACCGGCTGCTCGACGTCGCAGAGGTCGACGTCCCCAAGCCCGTGGCGGCCGAACTGGGCGAAGAGCGGGCCGTACTGCGACACCGATTGATGCTGCGCGACGAGGAACCCGTCGAGGTGTCCTGGTCGTACTACCCGCACAGCCTGGTCGCCGGGACCGCACTCAGTCGTCGCGGTCGCATCCGAGGGGGCGCACCGGCCGTGCTCGCCGAACTCGGCTACCCGGAGCGCGAGTTCACTGACAGCGTCTCCGTACGGCCGCCCACCACAGAAGAGGCGGAACTTCTGCAACTTCCCGAGGGCATCCCGGTGATCCGGCAGTTCCGCGTCGTCTACTCCCACGAAGCGCGTCCGGTCGAGGCATCCATCCTCATCAAGGGCGGCCATCTCTACGAGTTGAAGTATCAACAGCTCATCCCCGTTGAGGACTCGTGACGGCGTCTGAAGGGTGGCCGCGTGAACGACGCCATGCTGGGTGTCAGCGCCGGCGTTCGGCAAATACCCGCACTCCACCGGCGGCGGAGGTAGGTGATTTCTCGAACGATACGAGGAGCGGGAGAGCCGCAGGATCACAGTGAGGCCCAGAGTAGATCACCTTGCCGGTCCGGCGGAGCCCTTGCTGTGGCTGGCGACGTGGTGGCAGGCGCACTGGTCGCGAGCCGGTGCGGAGATCCCGGCTGCTGGGAACGGCTGGCCCTATCTGTGGTCCGCGATCGTACCCTCTCCATCCTCCGGCAACCACCGACAATGAACAAGCGACACGAAGCTAGCCGAGGGTGGTGTCGCCGAGGGAGGCGAGGAGGGTGCGCAGGGCACCGGCCAGGTGATCCCGCTCCCGGGGGTCCAGCGGCGCCAGCAGGCGCGCCTCGTTCGCGACGTGCGGCTCCAGCACCTCGTCCACAAGTGCGAGGCCGCTGGGGGTGAGCCGTACGCGGACGGACCGCCGGTCGCCGGCGTCCGGGATCCGTTCGACCAGCCCTCGGGCGGCCATGCGGTCGATGCGGTTCGTGATCGCGCCGGAGGTCACCATCGCCGCCCTGTTCAGGGCTCCCGCCGTCAGCTCGTACGGCGGGCCCGCCCGGCGCAGCGTCGCGAGCACGTCGAACTCCCACGTCTCCAGGCCGTACGACGAGAAGAACTCCTTCAGCTCCCGGTCCAGCAGCCGCGCCAGCCTGGAGACGCGCCCGACCACGCCCATCGGCCAGGGGTCCACGTCCGGCCGTTCCCGCCGCCACTGGTCCAGCAGCATGTCCACGGCGTCGCCCATGCAGGCTCCCTCGACGTCTCTCAGCGTTCGTTTATTTGACGTTTAACTGTTCGGCGTGCTGTTATCTCAATGCTGAGATTATCAACGAGGAGCAACCGTGAGAATCGCCAACCATGGTTCCCTGCCGGCCGTGGGCACGCTCGCCCTCACCGCGCTCACCCCACTGGTCTGGGGTTCGACCTACGCCGTGACGACCGAGTTCCTCCCGCCCGACCGCCCCCTTTTCACCGCCCTGACCAGGGCGTTGCCGGCCGGGCTCGCGCTGCTCGCCGTCACCCGCGTGCTGCCGAGAGGAGTGTGGGTCTGGCGGGCGGCGGTGCTCGGCGCGCTGAACATCGGGGCGTTCTTCCCGTTGCTGTTCCTGGCGGCGTACCGGCTGCCGGGCGGTGTCGCGGCCGTGCTGGGCGCCGTCGGCCCGTTGTTCGCGCTCGCCTTCGCCGCCCTGCTGCTCGCCGAGCGTCCGACCGCGCGCAAGGTGCTCGCCGGGCTCGTCGGGCTGCTCGGGGTCGGACTGGTCGTCCTGCGTGCCGAGGCGCGACTGGACATGGTCGGCGTGCTCGCCGGGCTCGTGGGGGCGGCGTCCATGTCGGCCGGGACCGTGCTGACCAAGCGCTGGGGCCGTCCCGAGGGCGTCGGCGCGCTCGCCCTCACCGGATGGCAGCTCACCGCCGGCGGGCTGCTGCTCGTCCCGGTCGCCCTGCTCGTCGAGGGCGCGCCGCCCGCGCTCAGCGGCGAGAACCTGCTCGGCTACGCCTATCTGGGCATCGTCGGCACCGCCCTCGGCTACTGGATCTGGTTCCGCGGGATCTCCCGGCTGCCCGCGACCTCCGTCGCCTTCCTCGCGCTGCTGAGTCCGGTCTCCGCCGCCGTCATCGGCTGGGCCGCGCTCGGTCAGGCTCTCAGCCCGGTGCAGTTGCTCGGCATGGTCCTCGCCCTCGGCGGCACCCTGCTCGGCCAGGCCCCGGCGGGGCCCGCCCGGCGCGCCGAGGTCCCGCCCAAGCCCGTACGGCCTCCGGCCGAGCCGGCCCGCCCGTCCCGCTGACAAAGAAGACACGAGGCGAAGGACACGGGGAAGGCGGCGCAGGCGCGACGGGCGGGACGTGGGAGGATTTTCACGGCCGTGCAGTCACCACCGGAGGACGGGCGCGATGCGCGACGAGAAGATCATTGACTTCCTCTCCCGGCTCGCCGACCGGGTGCCCGCCCCGGGCGGAGGCGCCGTCGCGGCCCTGCAGGCCGCCCAGGCCGCCGCGCTGCTGGGCATGGTCGCGCGATACAGCACCGGTGAGAAGTACGCCGGGCACGCGTCCCTGATCGAACGGATCATCGGCGAGACCGACGAACTGCGGTCGAGCGCGCTGCGCCTCGCCGAGGACGACGAGACGGCGTTCACGGCGGTCACCGAGGCGTACAAGCTGCCCAAGGACACCGAGGAGGCGAAGGCCGCCCGGTCGGCCGCCATCGCCGACGCGCTGGTGGGGGCGGGCAGGGTCCCGGCCGAGGTCGTCGGCGTCGCGGGCAGGGCCGTCGGCATCGCCGAGGAACTGCTGCCCGTCGGCAACCGGAACGTCGTCTCCGACATCGCCGCCGCCACCGAGGCCGCGCGGGCCGCGGCGACCACCGCCCGGGTGAACATCGAGATCAACCTCGGCGGGATCAAGGACGAGCGGGCCCGCGCCGAACTGACCGCCGTGGCGGCCGGTGTGGACGACGTGGCCGCGCGGGCCGAACGGGTCACCGCCGCCGTCCGTGCGGAGATCGCCGGATGAGCGCCCGGGTGCTCTCCGGCAAGGAGCTCGCCGCGTCCGTCCGGACCGAGGCCGCCGAGCGGGCCGCCGCGCTCGCCGCGGCCGGCAGGCCGCCGAAGCTCGCGGTCGTCGTGGCGACCGCGGACGAGTCCAGCGCCTGGTACGTCCGCTCGATCGCGCGTGCCGCCGAGAAGGCCGGCATCGCCTGCGACATCGTCGACCTCGGCGCGGAGGCCGACCCCGGCCGGATCCGCGACCGGCTGGCGGAGCTGAGCGCCGACGACACCGTGCACGGCGTCATCCTCCAGACTCCGCTGCCACGAGGAGCGAAGCTGGAGGACCTGGCCGGCGCGATCGCGGTCGAGAAGGACGTCGACGGCGCCAACCCGCTGTCGCTGGGCCGCCTGGCCTCGGGCCTGCCCGCGTTCGCTCCGGCGACCGCCGAGGCGGTCGTGGCGATCCTCGACCACCACGGCGTCGACCTGGCCGGCCTGCACGTCGCCGTGGTCGGCCGGTCCACGGTGGTCGGCAAGCCCGCCGCCCACCTCCTGCTGGACCGGAACGCCACCGTGACGGTCTGCCACTCCCGCACGCGCGACCTGGCCGCGGTCACCGCCGTCGCCGACGTGGTCGTGGCCGCGGCCGGCCGCGCCGGGCTGATCACGGCCGAGCACGTGCGGGCCGGGGCGATCGTCGTGGACGTCGGCACCAACCCCACCGAGGACGGCGGCCTGGTCGGCGACGTCGACGCCGTCGCGGTCGCGGACAAGGCAGGGGCGCTCACGCCCGTGCCCGGCGGGGTGGGCCCGGTGACGACGGCCCTGCTGCTGCGCCACACCGTCCAAGCCGCCGATCGCGGCTGACCACGCCCCCTGCCGCCCCCTGCCGCCCGCGTCGGCCGGACGCGCCGTCAGCCGGACGCGCCCGGAGCGCCGGCGGGAACGGCCGGGGCATCGGGCCGGGGCGGGATGCGCATCGCCGCCGGAGCCTTCCAGGCCGCGGTCACCAGCAGCGGCACCAGCAGTGCCAGCGTCCAGGTCAGTCCGATCGCCTGTGCGACACGGCCGACCAGCGCCGGAGCGAGCAGCATGGCGGAGTACGTCATCGTGGTGAGCCGGGCGACCGCCGCCGTCGCTCCCGTGGCGCCCTCCTCCGCGCCCGCGTGCCCGGCCGCGCTGAAGATCAGCGGCAGCGGCGAGGCCAGCCCGAGACCGGTGAGGGCGAACCCGGCGACCGCGAGGACCGGCGTGGGGGCCACGACCGCCGCCGTCAGACCGATGGCCGCCAGCGCGGTCCCGCCCCGGACCAGGACGCGTGCCGGATATCTCGCGGACAGCCGGTCGCCCACGAGCCGTCCCGCAGTCTGGCAGGCGGTGAAGGCGACGAGACCCAGCGAGGCCACGCCGAGTGAGGCGCCCCGATCGTCGTGCAGGAGGACCCCGCTCCAGGTGATGACGGCTCCCTCACAGGCCAGCACCGCCGCGCCCATCGCGCCGAGGAGCAGGACGCGGCGCGTCCAGCCCGCCCGCCGTCCTCGCCGTCCGGCCGCGTCGTCCGTACGCGCGGACTGGTGCTCCGGGCAGGGTTCCTCGGTGGGTCTCTCGGTGGGTCTCTCGGTGGGTCTCTCGGTGGGTCTCTCGGCCGGCAGCCATCTGCCCGCCACCAGGGCGACGGCCGTCACGACCGACCCCAGGATCAGGTAGTGCGTGGTGAGGGACATGCCCGCCTGCGCCGCGGCCCCGCCGGTGAGCGAACCCGCCACGGAGCCGATGCTCCATGCCGCGTGGCAGCCGTTCATGATGGGACGGTGCGCCGCCCGTTCGACCATCACCGCCTGCGCGTTCATTCCCGTGTCGAGCAGCCCGTTCGCGGCGCCGACGAGGAGCATGGCCGCGGCCAGGTGGACGTGCCCGCCGGCGAGGCCCACCCCGGCCAGGGCGAGGGGAAGGGCGACCGCGGCGATCCGCACGACCCAGGCGCTGCCGATCCGCGCCGCGAGTCGCCCGGCGACCCGCGTGGCGGCGAGCGCCGCCACGGCGAACAGGGCGTTCAGGAGGCCGAGCAGTCCCTCGGTCAGATCATGATCAATCTTCAAAGAGGGCGTACGGACCGCGAACGCGGCGATCAGGGCGCCGTTCACGGCGAACACCGCCGTCACCGCCACGCGTGCCCGTGTCGCGGCTCTCCGATCCCGGCCCTCTCGTCGTCCGTCTCGACCGGCAGCCCCCTGGGCCATCTCGGACATGCGTCCCGCCTTCCCGTACGGCGCCTTCCGACGGGCGCCTCCCGGAAGGACGACGGCGCCCGGGCGGATTTTCGACATTCGGGCGGGACCGGCTGTCGATTTCGCGACCCAACCGCGTCGTAGGGGAGAGTGGCCGCCTGGGGCGGCCACCGTGTCCCGGAGGAGGGAACCGATGAAGTACCTACTTTTGATCTGTGCCGAGGAGTCGGTCGAGGTCAGCCCCGAGCAGGCCGACCCCGAGCCGTGGATCGAGGAGACCGAGCGCCGGGGAGTGCGCCTCGACGGGCATCGCCTGTGTCCCGCCGGCGACGCCACGACGGTGCGCGCCGGGCTGGTGACCCAGGGGCCTTTCGCCGAGACCAAGGAGCAGATCGCCGGATTCGACATCATCGAGTGCGCGGACCTCGACGAGGCCATCGAGATCGCCTCGAAGCATCCCGTGGCGTCGTTCGGCGCGATCGAGGTGAGGCCGTTCTGGCCGGAATGAGCGGCGCCGACGTCACCCGGGTCGTCGAGGAGGCGTTCCGCGAGGAGTGGGGCCGCGTCGTCGCCACGCTCATCCGGCTGACCGGCGACTGGGACCTGGCCGAGGAGTGCGCCCAGGACGCGTTCGCCCAGGCGCTCGCCCGCTGGCCCCGGGACGGCGTGCCGCGCCGTCCCGGGGCGTGGCTCACCACCGCGGCCCGCAACCGGGCGCTGGACCGGTTCCGCCGCGGCACCGCCGAGGCGGCGCGGCTGCGCGCGCTGGCGTCGGTGCCGGCCGGCCCCGATCCGGTGCCCGCGGAGGAGGATCACGTGCCCGACGACCGGTTGCGCCTGATGTTCACCTGCTGTCACCCGGCCCTGCCGCTGGAGGCGCAGGTCGCCCTCACGCTCCACACGCTCGCGGGGCTGACCACGACCGAGATCGCCGCGGCGTTCATGGTGCCGGAGGCGACCATGGCGCAGCGGCTGGTCAGGGCCAAGCGCAAGATACGCAACGCGGGCATCCCCTACCGGGTGCCGCCCGCGCATCTGCTGGCCGAGCGGACGGCGGGTGTGCTCGGCGTGCTGTACGTCCTGTTCACCGAGGGCTACTCGGCCAGCGGCGGGCCGAGCCCCGCCCGGCCGGAACTGACGGCCGAGGCCGTCCGGCTGGCCCGGGTGCTCGCCGGGCTCATGCCGGGCGAACCCGAGGCGCAGGGGCTGCTCGCGCTCATGCTGCTGCAGGACTCACGGCGCGCCGCCCGGTTCGACGAGGCGGGCGACATCGTCACGCTGGAATTCCAGGACCGCGCGAGGTGGGACCACGACGAGATCGAGGAGGGGCTGCGGCTCCTGGACGACGCGCTGGCGCGCCGCCGCCCCGGGCCGTACCAGGTGCAGGCGGCCATCGCCGCCTGTCACGCCACCGCCCTCGACCCGGACGACACCGACTGGCCGCAGATCGCCGGACTGTACGGGGAGTTGGTACGGCTGACGCCGTCTCCGGTGGTCGAGTTGAACCGGGCGGTGGCCGTGGCGATGGCCGACGGCCCCCTCGCCGGTCTGCGGCTGGTCGACGAGCTGCGGGCCGGCGGTCGGCTGGCCGGGCATCACCTGCTCGCCGCCACCCGTGCGGACCTGCTGCGCCGGCTGGGCCGTACGGACGACGCGGCGCGGGCCTACGGGGAGGCCCTGGCGCTCGCGCCGACGGACGCGGAGCGCCGCTACCTCGCCCGCAGGCTCGCCGAGACCGGTGGGACCTGACGGGCTGCGCGGCCATGCGGCGGCCATGTCACGGGCGGACCCGCGGGACACCACCGGGCCTCCCGTGCGAGACGCGGCCGTGGGCGCTATCGCAGTTGGTCGCGGCGGCGGATCAGGTAGGCGGTCTCGGCGGTGTTGCCGGCCAGGTCGATGGCTCTGTCGTAGGCCGCGCGCGACTCCCGGCCGCGGCCCAGCCGGCGCAGCAGGTCGGCGCGGGTGGCGTGGTAGGCGTGATAGCCGGCCAGCCTGGGCTCGAGACGGTCGACGGCCGCCAGCGCCACCTCCGGGCCGTCGAGCTCGGCCACGGCGATGGCCCGGTTGAGCGCGATGATCGGCGAGGGGTCGAGGCGGACGAGCTGGTCGTAGAGGGCGAGGACCTGCGACCAGTCGGTGTCGCGCATGTCGCGGGCGGAGGTGTGCACGGCGTTGATCGCCGCGAGGAGCTGGTAGCGCCCCGGAGCCACCCCGGCGGCGGCAGCGGCCAGGCGCTCGCGCACCAGCCGGTGCCCCTCGGCGATCAGCGCCGCGTCCCAGGCCCCACGGTCCTGCTCGTCGAGAGCGACCAGTTCGCCGCCGGCCGAGACCCGGGCGGGGCGGCGGGCCTCGGTCAGGAGCATCAGCGCCAGCAGCCCGGCCACCTCACCGTTTTGGGGCAGGAGCGCGCGGATCAGGCGAGTGAGCCGGATCGCCTCGGCGGTCAGCTCCCGCCGTACGGGATCGGTGCCGGGGCCGGTGGCCAGGTAGCCCTCGTTGAAGACGAGGTAGAGGACGGCGAGGACGCCGGAGACGCGCGCCGGGAGATCCTCCGCCGACGGCACCCGATAGGGGATGCGCGCCGCCTTGATCTTGGCCTTCGCACGGGTGATCCGCTGCCCCATGGCACTCTCGGCCACCAGGAAGGCGCGGGCGATCTCGGGCATGGTCAGGCCGGCGACCATGCGCAGCGTCAGCGCCACGCGGGTCTCCATCGCCAATGCCGGATGACAGCAGGTGAAGATCAGCCGGAGCCGGTCGTCGTCGATGGCGCCGACAGGCTCGGGCGGGTCATCGTCGTATGACATCTGAGCCTTCCTGTGCTTGTCGTCGCGTTTGTTCTCGCGCCGGATCCGGTCGATGGCCTGGCGGTTGGCGGTGGTGGTCAGCCAGGCGCCCGGGTTGGGGGGCACACCGTCGGCCGGCCACCGCTGAACGGCGGTCGCGAACGCCTCGGCGGCCGCTTCCTCGGCGACGTCGAGGTCACCGAAGCGCCTGGTCAGGGAGGCGACCACCCGGGCCCACTCCTCGTGGTGGGCCCGAGTGACGGCCTCGCGGACGTCGACCTCGTTCACAGGAACGGCCGCACCTCGATCTTCCGATCGCAGATCTTCGACGCCTCGGTGGCGAGCTTGAGCGCCACATCCAGATCGGGGGCCTCCCACACCCAGACGCCGGCGAGATACTCCTTCGACTCCACGAATGGCCCGTCGCTGAACACCGCCTCCTCGCCCCGGTTGTCGACGACCGTGGCCGCGTCGGTGTCGGCGAGTCCGCCCGCGAAAACCCAGTAGCCCCCGGCGATGAGTCGTTCGTTGAACGCGCTGATCGCAGGCTGTCTGTCCGTGCTGCCGGGATTGCTCTTGTCATCGATCACGGAAACCAGGTACCGCATCTGAAGATCGCCTCCTGTGGTGTCAAGACGTGGTTCGGTGGTCGGGGACGTCACGCCGTCGGCGCATACCGCGGGCGCCCGGCCGGCCGGTAGACCTGGATAGTCACGCCCTTGGAGTCGACGCGCGACTCGACCAGGTCGAGCGCGAGATCCGGGCCGGCGTCGGGGAACAGCCGCGCGCCCTGGCCGACGACCACCGGGATGGTGATCAGAGTCATCTCGTCGACCAGATCGTTCTCCAGCAGCCACCGGGTCAGGATGCCACTGCCGTGCACCTGCAGTTCGCCGCCCGGCTTGGCTTTCAGTTCCCGGACGGCGGCCGCGACGTCTCCGGACAGGACGGTCGTGTCCGACCAGGCCGGATCCGTGAGCGTGGTCGACGCCACGTACTTGGGCCGTCTGTTCAACGCTTCCACGACGCCCTCCCAGCCAGGGGCATCCTGGACCGTCATGGTCCCCCAATAGCCGGCGAACAGCTCGTAGGTCCGCCGGCCGAACAGGAACGCCTCGGCGCGCCGGTAGGTCTGGTCGATGAACGTGTGGGTCTCGTTGTCGCCTTTGCCCAGGGCCCATCCGCCGCGCTCGAATCCGTTCCTGCGATCCTCGTCCGACGCGCCGCCGTTTCCCTGCATCACCCCGTCGACGGTGACCTGAGTCATGGTCGTCAGCTTCATGGTCGCGGTTCCTTCACCTTGGCGCCGCCCCTCGTGGGCAGCCTCACCCCTGCTACGAACATCACCGACCCGATCCGACACCGCCTCCCGAATTTCTTCGAGGAACTTCTTCCGGGACGCCGGGGCGTGACAGCGATCCGCGGCGACGGCCACCGCTCGCCGCGCTCGGCGTCACCCTGCTCATGGCCGGAGCGGTCGTCGTCCACGCCCGCCGCGCGGAGTCCCACGTCATCGTCGTCAACGTGGTGCTCCTGGTGCTGGCCGCCGTGGTCGCCTGGGGCCGCTTCGGCCCTTACGTCCCCTGACCTCTGCTTCCCGGCCCCCTGCTCCGCGACCGGAAGGCCCTGCTCAGCAGGGCGCCCGACAGGAGGCGGAGGGCGAAGGGGAGGTCGTCGACGAGATAGCGGCGGGCGAGCCGCCGGGGCTCGCCGAGCAGGCGGAACAGCCATTCCAGGCCGTGGTCGCCCATCCATTCGGGCGCGCGGCGCACCGACCCGGCGGCGAACGCGATGGCCGCGCCGCACCCCACGAACCAGGCGTCCGGCAGGTCGGCCCGGAGCGCCGCGACGAGCCGGTCCTGCCTGGGGAACCCGAGCCCGGCGAAGACCAGGGAGGGCCGCGCGGCGACGAGCCGCCCCCGCAGCTCCGCCATCGCCGCGGCACTGGTCTCGAACCCGTACGGCGGGGCGTGGACGCCCGCCACGACCAGGCCCGGGTGCCGCTCGCACAGCGCGTCGCGCGCCGCCCCGGCGACGCCGGGCGGACCCCCGATGAGGTAGACGGGCAGGCCGCGGGCCGCGGCGGCCCCGGTCAGCGACCAGATCAGGTCGGCTCCGGTCACCCGTTCCGGCAGCGGGCGACCGAGCAGCCGCGACGCCCAGACCAGCGGCATGCCGTCGGCCACGGCGAGTTCGGCCGCGTCGATCAGCGCGCGCAGCGAGGCGTCGCGGGCGGCGGCACGGCAGATGTCGACGTTCGGCGTGACGACGTGGCCGCCCACACCGCGCTCCAGCGCGTCCATGACATGGGCGACCACCTGCGCCTCGGTGAGTGGATCGAGCCGCACCGCCCCCACGCGGACCCTGCGGGCCCCGGCCACTACCGCGTCCACGGCCGCCATGGGAGCCGGCACGTCGGCCATCAGATGCCGTGGCCGCGGCGATGGAGGGCGTGCAGCACGGCGCGCGGGCTGACCAGCCCTCCGGCGACCGCCAGCGCCACGGCCGCGCGCGGCTCGCCCGGCCGCGCGGAGAGGGCGCGCAGCGACCAGCGGGCGGCCTCGCGACGCCGGCCGAGGGCGGCGTGGCAGAAGGCGAGCTGCCCGTAGACGCGCGCGGCGCCCCGCGGCTCGGCGGCCAGCCCGGGATGCCGCGCGAGCATCCACTCCAGGCCCGCGATCCGGTCGGCCCACCGCCCCGCGTAGTGCGAGGAGCCCCAGCGCACCCGCACGAGCGGCCGGTCGACGTGGACGATCGGATGCCGCCAGGCGGCCCGCAGCGCGAGATCCCAGTCCTCGTTCTGACCACCCGGGGCGCTCTCGTCCACCCAGGCCCAGCCCCGGCGGAACAGGAACGTCGAGGAGTGCACCATCATCATGCGCGAGCGGGTGAGGTGCCGGTGGGTGATCCTGCCCGTGCCGGCCAGCCGCGGCACCCGGCGGTCGCCGTACTCGACCTCGACGGCGCAGCTCGCGAAGCCCGCGGCGGGCTCCTCCGTCAGGGCCGCGACCTGGGCGGCCAGCTTGCCGGGCAGCCAGAGGTCGTCGTCGTCGCAGAAGGCGACGAGATCCGTGCCGAGCACGGAGATCCCGGTGTTGCGCGCGCCCGGCAGGCCGCGAGTGCTCCGGTTGCCCAGCACGCGGACGCTCCGGACGGCTCCGGCGTCTCCTGGATCGGCCCCCGAGTCGGACGCGGAGTCGGCCGCGGAGTCGGGCGCGGACACCTGCTGGGCGACGAGGAAGGCGGGGACGCCGTCGGCCACGACCACCACCTCGACCCGGCCGGCGTAGTCCTGGGCGAGCACCCCCGTCAGCGCGGCCAGGAGCGGGCCGGGCCGGTCGCCGCGGGTGGGGATGACGACGCCGACCGACGGCCTCAACGCCTCACTCCCCGGCGGTAGGCGAGACCGTACCCGTAGATGAGGAGAAGCGGGAGGGTGAGCGCGGTGACGAGCCACCGCTGGGGGCGCGGCAGGGGCGCCGGGCGGTTCCGTATCTCGACCGGGCCCACGGAGAAGCGCATCGGGTTGCCGGAGACGGTGTGCGCGACGCCGAGCAGCGCCTCGCGGTCGTCCAGGAAGGCGAGGCCGTCGTCGGGCAGGCCGAGCCGCGCGGCCAGGCGTGCCAGGGTCGCTCGGGGGTCGCGCACCAGGTCCTCGTGACGCACCCGGACGACCTGCACGCCCTTGCGGCGCAGCACTTCGAAGGCGAGATTCTGGGCCAGCCAGTGGACGGCGGTGCGCGCGGGCGTCCAGCGGGTCATCGGCCGCCCGTCCTCGGGCCTGCGCACCCTGCGCCGCCACGACGCGGCCACCGCGCGGGGGTCGCGCACCACCTGCACGACCCGCAGCTCCATGATCGCCGCCAGGCAGTACGCCAGGGAGGCGTGCTTGCTGGAGTCGACGACGACCCGGGCGTCGGCGATCTCGGCCGCCGCCGTGTAGATGCGGTAGTACGACCGGACGTATTCGGCCAGCTCGGCCTCACGGCTCGCGAGTCCGAGGGCGAGGACGGGCAGGCGGCGGGTCCGGTCGACGCGGGCGCGCAGGCCGGGCAGCCAGCCCGCCTGGCTCTGCCGCCACTGCCCGAACGCGCGGGTGCCCACCTTCGTCCAGAACGGGCACTGGGAGAACCGCTGCCCGCAGCCGCAGGGCTCGTCGGCGCGTACGCCGCGGTCCCACAGGTGGACGACCTCGCCGAGCGGCGCCACGCCGGGCACCTCGCCGAGGAGACGTTCGAGCAGGGTGCTGCCGCTGCGTCCCAGGCCGCCCACGAAGATCACTGGCTGTGTGTCGGCCACGTGTCCTCCATGGATGGATGCGAAACGTGACGACCCTAGCGCGGAGGGTGATCAGACGGTCGGCAATCACCAAAGGATCTACGAGCCCGCCGTCGGCGACGGGCGCAGCCGACGATGCCGCCGCGCGAGCCGTAGGTGTTCCCGCGGGGAAGCGGGAGAGCCGCCTCAGGAGGAGCGCAGTTCGACGCAGCACTCTCCCGGCCGCGGCACCAGGACGGCCCGCACCCTGGAGGCCTCCAGCCCGGCGAGCATGCCGTCGAGGAAGGCGTGGTTGACCCCGCAGACCAGTTCGGGAGCTCGCGCCGCCAGTGGATGGAACGGGCAGTTGCGCAGCCGCACACAGGTGGGGGACTCGCGGCCGGGCTCGAAGCCGTGCCGCGCGAGCATGCCTTCGAGCAGGGTGAGGGCGCGCTCCGCGCCGAGGCGGCCGGGCTTGGCCCGGGCGCGTTCCGCGGCGCCGATCTCTTCGCCGCGTCGGCCGGCGACCCGGACCGCCGCCTGGCGGGCGCTCTCCCCTTCGCTCTCCGCGAGGACGGCGTCCATGAGGATGTCGGCCAGCACCTCGTGCCGGCGCTCGGGGATCGTGACGCGGATGTCGGTCTCGGTGGGTTCGTAGACCTTCGGGGTGCGGCCGACCTTGCGGATGCCGCCGACGGCCTCGTAGCGGGCGCGCAGCAGACCGGCGTCGACCAGTTTGTCCAGATGGAAGGCGGCCAGCTTGCGGGAGATCCCGACCGAGGCGGCGGCCTCGTCCCGGGTCACCGGGCGGCGCGCCCCGCGGATGTAGGCGTACATGCCCTGCCGCAGCGCGTCGTCCAGCGCGGCCACCGCACTGATCGCGGGATCCGTCGTCACCCTGCCACGATAACGCCTGCCTCCACGGTCGAAAACCATAGCCCCCTCGATGTACGCGAACACCTTGACCATACGCTCGAATAAGACCAACATTCATTGGCGTAATACGTCACACACGGAGGTCCCGATGACCGGTGGGCTGCACGAGGCGAAACGACCGGTGAGCGCGGTGCTGGCCGGGCCGTACGGCCATCCGTTCCACCCGATGCTGGTCGCCGTGCCCATCGGCGCATGGGTGGCGAGCATGGTCTTCGACCTGGTGTCCCGGTTCGCTCCCGATCCGGGGTTCCTGGCCGAGGGCTCGAAGTGGCTGATCGCCCTCGGCGTGCTCGGCGCGCTGGCCGCGGCGATGGCCGGGTTCCTCGACCTGTTCGCCATCCCTGCGGGCACCCCGGCGTTCCGCACGGGTCTGCTCCACATGGGGCTGAACCTCGTGATCACCGCCGCGTACGCCGCCGGCTTCCTGTGGCGTCAGGCCGGCCCACCGGCGGGCACGGCGGCCGGCACGGCGGCGGGCGGCCCGGTCGCGCTCGGCCCGCTGCTGCTCTCGGCGGGCAGCCTGGCGCTGCTCGTGGTCTCCGGCTATCTGGGCGGCAAGCTCGCCTACCGCTACGGCGTACGGGTGGCCGACGAGGTCACCCAGGCCGACGGTTTCCGGCGCTGACCCTCATTCCATTCGACAGGAGGAGAACTCGTCATGGGTATCGCTGCACTGGTCACGTGGTTGCTCACCGCGGTGGGCGGCTTCGTGATGCTGGGCACCTGGATCGCCAGAGGCGGCCGGCGCACCAGCCGCTTCTCACCAGGGCTGATCTTCGGCCACTTCGCGCTGGCCGCCGCCGGGCTGGTGGTGTGGATCGTGTACCTGGTCGCCGGCAGCGCCGCCCTGGCGTGGGTCGCGCTGGTCCTGCTGGTCCCGGTCGCGCTGCTGGGATTCGCGATGTTCGCCCGGTGGATCCCCGCCTACCGCGCCCGTACGGCGGTGGCCGGCGGGCCCGGCGCCACCGGCACGGCGGGACCGCCCGAGCGGCATTTCCCGGTCGTGATCGTGGCCGGGCACGGTCTGCTGGCGGTGGCCACCGTGGTGCTGGTGCTGCTGACCGCGCTCGGCGTGAGCGGCGGCTGAGATGCGCACCGGCAGTGCCCTGAGGGTGATCGCCGAGCCGCGCGACGGTGTGGACCTGGCCGCCGCCGAGCGCGCGGCCGGCCAGTTCCTGGAGGCGCTGGGCATCTCGACGGACTCCGAGAGCCTGCGGGAGACTCCGGCGCGGATGGCCAAGGCGTATGCCGAGCTGTTCACGCCACGCCCGTTCGACCTCACCACCTTCCCCAACGAGGAGGGCTACGACGAACTCGTGCTGGCCCGGGCGATTCCGATCCGCTCGGTCTGCGAACATCACCTGCTGCCCTTCGCCGGAGTCGCCCATGTCGGGTATCTCCCCGGCGACCGCATCCTCGGGCTGTCCAAGCTGGCCCGCGTCGTCGAGCACTTCGCCCGCCGGCCGCAGGTGCAGGAACGGCTCACGAAACAGGTGGCCGACTGGCTCGCCGACCGGTTGCGCCCCGCGGGGGTCGGCGTCGTGATCGAGGCCGAGCACACCTGCATGACCCTGCGGGGAGTACGGGCCGTCGGCTCGACCACCGTCACCTCGACGCTGCTGGGCATCCTGCGGGAGGACGCCCGATCCCGTCAGGAGTTCTTCGCCCTCACCGGCACCCGCACCTGAGCAAGGAGACCATCGCCGTGACACAGCAGAGGTTCGTGATCGTCGGAGCCGGCCTCGCCGGAGCCAAGGCCGCCGAGGCCCTGCGCGAGCAGGGGTTCGACGGGCGGATCACACTGATCGGCGCCGAGCCGCACCACCCCTATGAGCGGCCCCCGCTGTCCAAGGGCTACCTGACGGGCACGACCGACCGGGCCGGCGTCTTCGTCCACCAGGACGGCTGGTACGCCGACCACGACGTCGAGTTGCTGCTCGGTGTGGCCGCGACCGGCCTCGACCGCGGTGCTCACCGCGTCGGGCTGGCCGACGGCGGCGCGATCGAATACGACAAACTGCTGCTGGCCACCGGGGCCCGGCCGCGAAGGCCGCCGATCCCCGGCGCGCAGGCGCCGCACGTGCGCTACCTGCGCCGGATCGAGGACTGCGAGTCACTCAGGGACGTCCTCGGGAGCGTGTCCCGGCTGGCGGTGATCGGGGCCGGCTGGATCGGGCTGGAGGTCACCGCGGCCGCCCGGCAGGCCGGCGTCGCGGTCACGGTGCTGGAGGCGGCGCGGCTGCCGCTGCTGCGCGTGCTCGGGCCCGAGGCCGCCCAGGTCTTCGCCGGGCTGCACCGCGACCACGGTGTCGACCTCCGGCTGGGGGTCACCGTCAGCGAGATCACGCCCTCGGGCGTACGTCTGGGCGACGGCGACGAGATCGCCGCCGACGCCGTCCTCGTCGGCGTCGGCGCCGAACCCGAGGTGCGGCTCGCCCTGGACGCCGGGCTGCACGTGGACGACGGCGTCGTGGTGGACGCGGCCCTGCGGACCGGTGACCCGGACATCGTCGCCGCCGGGGACGTCGCCAATGCCTACCACCCGCTGCTGGGCAGGCACGTACGGGTCGAACACTGGGCCAACGCGCTCAAACAGCCGGCCGTCGCCGCCGCCGCCATGCTGGGCCGGGACGCGGTCTACGAGGATCTGCCCTACTTCTACACCGACCAGTACGACCTCGGCATGGAGTACGTCGGCCACGTCGAGCCGGGCGGCTACGACCAGGTGGTCTTCCGGGGCGACGTCGCCGCCCGGAAGTTCATCGCGTTCTGGCTGAACGGCGGTCGCGTCCTGGCCGGCATGAACGTCAACGTCTGGGACGTCGTCGAGCCGATCAAGACGCTGATACGCACAGGCACACCCGTCACGCCCCAGGCGCTGGCCGACCCCGACCGGCCACTGGAGACCCTCGCAGCTTCGTAGCGCGGCATGGCCCGCGAGTGCCGCGCGGGCCCGCGGAGGCGAGGCGCCGGATCACCGGCGTGGTCCTCGCCCCCGCGGGCCCCCAGGGCTCTCGGCGAGCGCCGGTCAGCGCGCGTCGACGATCATCCCGGCGCCGACGGTGCCGTTGGTGGCCTCGTCGATCAGGATGAAGCCGCCGGTCATGCGGTTGCGGGCGTAGTCGTCCACGAACAGCGGCTGGGTCGTCCGCAGCGACACCCGCCCGATCTCGTTCAGGCCGAGGCTGTTGACCGACTCGTCCCGGTGCAGGGTGTTGACGTCGAGCCGGTAGTGCAGGTCGCGCACGAGGGCCCGGGCCGTACGGGTGGTGTGCTTGATGATCAGCTTGGAGCGGGGCTGGAGCTTCAGGCCGTCGGCCATCCAGCAGACCATGGCGTCGATCTCCTGGGCGGCCTGCGGCTGGTTGTTCGGCCGGCAGATCATGTCGCCCCGGGAGATGTCGATGTCGTCACCCAGGCGCAGCGTGACCGACATCGGCGCGAACGCCTCCTCCACCGGCCCGTCGAACGTGTCGATCGCGGTGATCGTCGTGGTCAGGCCGGAGGGCAGGTGCAGCACCTCGTCGCCGGGCTTGAGCACGCCGCCCGCGACCTGCCCGGCGTAGCCCCGGTAGTCGTGCAGCTCCTGGTTGGTCGCGTTGTGCGGGCGGATGACGTACTGCACGGGGAAGCGCACGTCGACCAGGTTGCGGTCGGAGGCGATGTGCACGTTCTCCAGGTGGTGCAGCAGCGACGAGCCCTCGTACCACGGCATGTTCTCCGACCGGGACACGACGTTGTCGCCGTGCAGGGCCGAGATGGGGATGAACGTCAGGTCCGAGGCGTTGAGCTTGCTCGCGAACGAGGTGAACTCCTCGCGGATCTCCTCGAACCGTGCCTCGGAGTAGTCGACGAGGTCCATCTTGTTGACCGCGAGCACGAGGTGCGGCACCCGCAGCAGCGTGGTCAGGAAGGCGTGCCGCCGCGACTGCTCCAGCACGCCCTTGCGCGCGTCGATCAGGATGATCGCCAGGTCGGCGGTGGAGGCGCCGGTGACCATGTTCCGGGTGTACTGGATGTGCCCGGGGGTGTCGGCGATGATGAACTTCCGCTTGGGCGTGGCGAAGTAGCGGTAGGCCACGTCGATCGTGATGCCCTGCTCGCGCTCGGCCCGCAGGCCGTCGGTCAGCAGCGACAGGTCGGTGTACTCCGTGCCCCGGTCGCGGGAGGTGCGCTCGACCGCCTCGAGCTGGTCTTCGAAGATCGCCTTGGAGTCGAACAGCAGCCGCCCGATCAGCGTCGACTTGCCGTCGTCGACGCTGCCCGCCGTCGCGAAACGAAGGATGTCCATCAGAAGTAGCCTTCCTTCTTGCGATCTTCCATGGCGGCCTCGGAGGCCCGGTCGTCGGCGCGGGTGGCGCCGCGCTCGGTGATCCGGGTCACGGCGATCTCCTCGATGATCTGCTCCACCGTCGTGGCGGTGGAGGCGACGGCGCCGGTGCAGGTCATGTCGCCGACCGTGCGGTAGCGGACGACCGCGTCGAACGGCGGCTCGTCGTCGCCCCGCTGGACCACCTCGGCGTCGGCCAGCAGCATGCCGTCGCGCTCGAAGACCCGGCGCGAGTGGGCGAAGTAGATCGACGGGATCTCGATGCCCTCCCGCCGGATGTAGTGCCACACGTCCAGCTCGGTCCAGTTCGACAGCGGGAACACGCGGATGTGCTCACCCCTGCTGATCTTGGTGTTGTAGAGGTTCCACAGCTCGGGGCGCTGGTTCTTCGGGTCCCACTGGCCGAACTCGTCCCGGAAGGAGAACACCCGCTCCTTGGCCCGGGCCTTCTCCTCGTCGCGCCGGGCCCCGCCGAACACCGCGTCGAACTCGTGCTCCTCGATGGCGTCCAGCAGCGTCGTGGTCTGCAGCCGGTTGCGGGAGGCACGCCGCCCGGTCTGCTCGGTCACCCGCCCGGCGTCGATCGACGCCTGGACCGAGGCGACCACCAGGCGCGCGCCGAGCTCGGCGACCCGCCGGTCGCGGAACTCGATGACCTCGGGGAAGTTGTGGCCGGTGTCCACGTGCATCAGGGGGAAGGGGATCGGCGCCGGCCAGAAGGCCTTCTCGGCGACCCTCAGCATGACGATCGAGTCCTTGCCGCCGGAGAAGAGCAGACACGGGCGCTCGAACTCGGCCGCGACCTCGCGCATGATGTGGATCGCCTCGGCCTCGAGCACGTCGAGCTGCGACGTGGTGTAGTCACGCTGAAGCATGGGGACTTCCTTTACGGAGTCTGGCGATGCAGGTCACGGATTCCGGCGAGCAACGTTGGCGCCAGATCCGGTAGGGAGACCAGGATATCCGGCAACCAGGGGTCCCCCTGGTTGTAGGTCAGGGGTGAGCCGTCGATCCTGCTCGCGTGGGCCCCCGCCGCGACCGCCACCGCGACCGGCGCGGCCGAGTCCCACTCGTACTGCCCCCCGGCGTGCACGTACGCCTCGACCTCTCCGGTGAGGACCGCGGCGATCTTGGCACCGGCCGAGCCGATGGGGACGAGTTCCCCGCCGTGGCGGGCGGCCAGCTCACGGACGAACTCGGGCGGACGGGTGCGGCTGACCGCGATGCGGAACGGCTCGCGCACCTTCTCCGGCAGCTCGGGCGGGGCCGCCGTCGTGAGCGTGCGCCCCTGGGCCGGCAGGGCGACCGCTCCGGCGGTGAGGGCGCCGCGTTCCCACAGCGCCACGTGGACGGCCCAGTCGGCGCGGCCCTGCTCGGAGAACTCGCGGGTGCCGTCGAGGGGGTCGACGATCCACACACGCTCGGCCGACAGCCGCCGGGGATCCATCCGCTCCTCGCGGGTCGCCTCCTCCGACAGCACGGCGTCGTCCGGCCGCAGCCGCGCCAGCGCCTCCATGAGGAATCGGTGCGAGGCCTGGTCACCCGCGTCCTTCAGCGCCCGGGCGTCCGCGAACCCGAGACGGGCGCGCAGCTCCACAAGCCGTTCCCCCGCCTCCGTCGCCAGCTCCCCGGCGAGGGAATGGTCGTCCCGTATCGTCATTCCTCAGTACGCTCCCGCTCCGCGCGCCACCGCAGACCACGTCTTCCATAAGATCTGCAGATCCAGCATGAGAGACCAGTTCTCGACATAACGTAGGTCCAACCGTACCGATTCCTCCCATGAGAGGTCAGACCGGCCGTTGACCTGCCAGAGCCCGGTCATTCCCGGACGCACCACCAGCCTCCTGCGTACGTCGTCGCCGTACCGCGCGACCTCCTCGGGCAGCGGCGGACGCGGCCCGACGAGCGACATGTCGCCTCGCAGCACGTTGATGAGCTGTGGCAGCTCGTCGATCGAGTAACGCCGCAGCGCGGCGCCGAGCGGGGTGACCCGCGGGTCCCTGCGCACTTTGAACAGCACGCCTTCGGCGTCGCTGACCAGCTCGACCTTGCGGGCCTCCGCGTCCCGCCGCATGGTGCGGAACTTCAGGATCGTGAACTCGGCGCCGTCCCTGCCGACCCGCCGCTGGCGGAACAGGGCGGGGCCCGGGCTGGTCGTCCGTACGGCCACGGCGACGACGGCCAGCAGCGGGGCCAGCACGACCAGCGCCGCCGCGGCGACCAGCCGGTCGAACACGTCCTTGACCAGCCGGCGCCCGCCCGCCAGCTCGGGATGCTCCACGTGCAGCAGCGGGAGCCCGGCGACGGGCCGGATCGCGGTCCGCGGGCCGGCGACCTCCATCAGCGCGGGCGCCACCACGAGGTCGGTGCGCGTGCGCTCCAGCCGCCAGGCCAGCCTGCGCAGCGCCGTGCCGTCCAGCTCGGGGCAGGCGAGCACCGCGACCGTGTCCGCCCGGACCTGCTCCACCACCAGCGGCACGTCGGTGAAGTCGCCCAGCACCGGCACGTCGCCGACCCCGCCGGTGGCGTGGGCGGGCACGCACGCGGCCACCACCTCCATGCCGTGGTAGCGCTCCCTGCGGAAGGTGCCGACCAGTTCGGCGATCGCCGTCCGGTGACCCACGGCCACCACCCTGCGCATGCCGCCCTGGCCCCTCGCCCGCCTGCGGTGCAGCCGCCGCCGCAGGCCGTACCGGGTGCCGAGGGTGAGCGCGGTGGCGAGCGGCAGCGCGATCAGCACGTAGCCGCGGGCGATGTCGATCTTCGACGCGTACGCGATGATCGCGACGCCCGCGACCATGGTGAAGCCCGCCCGCGCGACCCGGCGGAACTCCTCCGCCCCCACACCGATCAGGCGCGGCTCGTACGCCCGGTTGAGGACCAGGATCGCCGCCCAGACGGCGGGCAGCGCGGCGCTCGCCATGACGTACGGCGTCACGTACGGAGTAACCTCGCCGAACCGGATCACCACGGCGGTGACCCCCGCGAGAAGGGCGCCCAGGATGTCGCAGACGGCGGCGGTGAGCCGATATCGGACGGCCCACGCGGGCGGCCGGGGCATCGGATGGGCGGGAGAATCGCGCGACGTGCCGACGGCGAGCGAGGACGTGTCGCCGTCCAGCACCATCGCCCCCCGTGATGATTCGGCCACCGATCGTGATGGAATGCTAGCCGCCCGCCCCGGCGTCCCAGGGAGATTTCAGTGAAAGCCGAAACGTACATATCGGTTGATGTCGAGGCGGACGGCCCGATTCCGGGGCCGTACTCGATGGTCAGCTTCGGCATGACCGTGGCCGGCCGGATGACCGGGCGGCGCTTCGAGCGGACCGACCCGGAGTCCCTGACGTTCTACGCGGAGTTACGGCCGATCAGCGACGACTACGTGGCGGAGGCGCTGGCGGTGAGCGGCCTCGACCGGGCGGCGCTGCTGCGCGAGGGACGCGACCCGGCCGAGGCGATGACGGCGGCGTCGGCCTGGGTGCGCGAGGTGTGCGGCGGTGACCTGCCGGTTCTCGCGGCCTTCCCGCTGTCATACGACTGGATGTGGATGTACTGGTACTTCCTCCGTTTCACCGGGGAGTCGCCCTTCGGCCACTCCCGGTGCATCGACATCAAGACGTTGTACGCCGCCAAGGCCGTGGTGCCGGTGGCCTGGGCGACCAAGCGCCAGATGCCCCGCGAGGTGCGCACGAAGCGCCCGCACACCCACAACGCGCTCGACGACGCCATCGAGCAGGCGGAACTGCTGCAGAACCTCATGGAATGGCCGGGCTCGGCACACCGCGAGACCGGCGACGTCGGCGGGACGGCCTCGCCGGATCTCAGCGGGGCGGCCTCGCCGGAACTCAGCGGGGAGGCTTCGCCGGATTGAGGTCGGCGGCGTGGAAGCGGTTCTGCGTGGTCTCCAGACCGGCGGTCATGAGCGACTCCACCATGTCGGCCGCCCGGTCGACGAGGAACGGCAGGTCCTTGCGCTCGGCCGTGGCGAAGTCGCGCAGCACGAAGGTCGCCGGGTCCATCCGGCCCGGCGGACGGCCGATGCCGAACCGGATCCGCGGGTAGTCGCGCGTGCCGAGCGCCTTCGTGATCGACTTCAGGCCGTTGTGCCCGTTGTCGCCGCCGCCGACCTTCGCGCGCAGCGCGCCGTACGGGATGTCCAGCTCGTCGTGGACCACGATCACCCGCTCGGGGGTGACCTTGTAGAAGTCGGCCAGCGCCTTCACCGGGCCGCCGGACAGGTTCATGAACGACAGCGGCTTGGCCAGCACGACCGGGAGCGCGGCCAGGCGGCCCTCGACCACCTCGGCCCGCGACCTGTGCGCCTTGAACCGCCCGCCCACCCGGGCCGCCAGCTCGTCGAGCACCATGAAGCCCGCGTTGTGCCGGTTCCCGGCGTACTCCGGCCCGGGGTTGCCCAGGCCCGCCACCAGCCACCGCTGCGCGGACGCGTCGGACATCGCTGTCTCCTCCGCTGTCTCCTCACATGGAAGAGCCCTCCACAGGACACCCTGTGGAGGACTCTCTCACGAACGGGTCCTACTCGGCGGCCTCGGCGCTCTCGCCCTCGGCGGCCTCGCCCTCCTCGGGCAGCTCGGCGACCGGGGCGCCGATCACCTGCAGCACCAGGGCCTCGGGGTCGCCGGCCAGCGTGGTGCCCTCCGGCAGCTTCAGGTCGCTCGCGTGCACCGCGAAGCCGGCGTCCTTGCCGTCCACGTCCACCTCGACGCCGGTCGGGATGTGGGTCGCCTCGGTCTCGACCGAGATCGTGACGAGCTGCTGCTCGACGATGGCGCTGCCGATCGGGTCACCGGTGACGGTGACCGGGATCTCGACGGTGACCGTCTCGCCGCGCTTGACCAGCAGCAGGTCGACGTGCTCCAGGAACCCCTTGATCGGGTCGCGCTGGACGCCCTTGGGCAGCGCGATCTCGTCCACGCCCTCGCCGCGCAGGCGGATGAGCACGTTCGGCGTGCGCAGCGCGAGCAGCAGGTCGTGGCCGGGCAGGGTCAGGTGCTTGGGCTCGGTGCCGTGGCCGTACAGGACAGCGGGGACCTTGTTCGCCCGGCGGATCTTGCGGGCGGCGCCCTTGCCGAACTCGTTGCGAAGCTCGGCGGCGATGAGTACTTCGGACACGGCACATCTCCTAGGGATGATTCGACCGACGGATTGGCGCGCTCCCCCTCACCCGCCCTAGCGGAAGGCGTTACGAGCGCAACCCTCACAGCCTACCGTGTCTCCCGCGTCGCTCGGCGGGACGCTCTTACCCGGTGGGGTCGTGCCGGAGGCGCGCCAGGGGCACAGCCCTCGGTACGTGCTCGCTCGTTCCTCGCTCCGCGCGCTCCTCAGTCGGCGCCCCTCCGGCTCGCTCGGGTCTCCCGCGTCGCCCGGCTTGGCTCGGAGTCTGCCGCGGTCCCTTGGCGGCGGTTACACTGGCCGCGTGATTCGTATGTCGTGTCTGGGCTGGTGGCGCTCCGAATAGGAGCGGCCATCTCACACGCGTACGACCGGGCCGTTCGGATGGACGGCCCTTTTTCGTGCTCCCTGGACGAGGGGTTGCCGTCGGGACGGCGGACCAGCCGCCAAGGGAGAGACCACATGAGCACGACCCTCGACATCACCGCGTCCGACGACCTCGGCGTGCCTGCCGCGCGACGCCGCAGCGCCGAACTGGAGAGATCGATCCGCGAGCGGCCCGGCCGGTTCCGGGCGCTGACCGGCGACCGCCCCACCGGAAGGCTGCACCTGGGGCACTACTTCGGCAGCCTGCACAATCGCGTCCGCCTGCAGAACCTGGGGGTGGACATGATGGTGCTCGTCGCGGACTACCAGGTCCTGACCGATCGCGACGTCGCCGACCGGCTCGCCGAGCACGTGGAGGACCTGGTGCTCGACTATCTGGCCGTGGGCGTCGACCCGGCCCGAGCGACGATCTTCACGCACAGCGCGATACCCGCGCTCAACCAGCTGCTCCTGCCGTTCCTCAGCCTGGTCTCGGTCGCGGAGCTGGGCCGCAACCCCACGGTCAAGGACGAGATCGCGCACTCGCGCCAGTCGGCGGTCAGCGGGCTGATGTTCACCTATCCGGTGCACCAGGCGGCCGACATCCTGTTCTGCAAGGCCGGGCTCGTCCCGGTCGGGCAGGACCAGCTGCCCCACCTGGAGGTGGCCCGCACCGTCGCGCGCCGTTTCAACAACCGCTACGGCACCCCGGGCGGCCTCGTGTTCCCCGAGCCCGAGGCGCTGCTGTCCGACGCCCCGCTGCTGCTCGGCACCGACGGCGGCAAGATGAGCAAGAGCCGGGGCAACGCCATCGCCCTGGCCGCGACCGCCGACGAGACCGCCAGGCTGATCCGCGGCGCGAAGACCGACGCGGACCGCCACATCGCGTACGACCCCGTCGCCCGGCCCGAGGTCTCCAGCCTGGTCCTGCTGGCCGCGCTGTGCCTCGGCCGGGACCCGCACGAGGTGGCCGCGGAGATCGGGGGCAGGGGAGCCGCCGCGTTGAAGGCCACCGTCACCGACGCGGTCAACGGCTATTTCGCGCCCATCCGGGCGCGTCGCGCCGAGCTGGCGCGGGACCGCGCCCACATCCGCGGCGTGCTACGCGACGGCAACGAACGCGCCGCCGCCATCGCCGACGCCACCCTCGTGGAAGTGCGCACGGCGATGAACGCCCTCTACTACTGACCGCCGGCACCACCGGGCCCCCGGCCGACACGACCGGGGCCCGGGGTGTGGCTCAGCTGTCGCCTTCGAAGAGGCTGGTGACGGAGCCGTCGGTGAAGACCTCGGTGATGGCCCGGGCGAGCAGCGGGGCGACCGACATGACCGTGAGGCTGTCGAACCTCTTCTCCTCCGGGATCGGCAGCGTGTTGGTCACGACCACCTCGGAGATGCGGGAGTTCTTGAGCCGGTCCACCGCCGGGTCGGAGAAGATGGCGTGGGTGGCGGCGACGATCACGTCGGTCGCGCCGTGCTCGTACAACGCGTCGGCCGCCTTGCAGATCGACCCGCCGGTGTCGATCATGTCGTCGATCAGCACGCAGGTCCTGCCGCGCACCTTGCCGACCACCTCGTGCACCTTCACCTGGTTGGCCACGTCGAGGTCGCGCCGCTTGTGGATGAACGCCACGGGCGTGCCGAGCGAGTCGGACCAGCGCTCGGCCAGCCGTACGCGGCCGGTGTCGGGAGAGACGATCGTGGTCGTCGCGGGGTCGAGCTTGGCGCGCAGGTAGTTGATCAGCACGGGCATGGCGAACAGGTGGTCCACCGGGCCGTCGAAGAAGCCCTGGATCTGCGAGGTGTGCAGGTCGATGGACATCAGCCGGTCGGCGCCCGCCTGCTTGAACAGGTCGGCCATCAGCCTGGCGGTGATCGGCTCGCGGCCGCGGCCCTTCTTGTCCTGGCGGCTGTAGCCGTAGAACGGCATGATCACGGTGACCCGCTTGGCGGAGGCCCGCTTGAGGGCGTCCACCATGATCAGCTGCTCCATGATCCACTCGTTGATCGGCGCGGTGTGGCTCTGCATCACGAAGGCGTCGCAGCCGCGCACCGACTCCAGATACCGCACGTAGATCTCGCCGTTCGCGAAGTCACGCAGCGCGGTCGGCGTTATCTCGACGCCGAGGGCTCTCGCGACCTCCTCGGCCAGCTCGGGGTGGGACCGGCCGGAGAAGAACATCAGGTTCCGCTCGCCGGTCGTCTTCTTGCCGCTCATGCCGCGCTCCTCGCGTGTCGAGCCTGTTCGCCGTACCGGGCGTGGTGAGGCCGGGCCGGCCGTGGCGCCGTTCCTTCGCTTCGCCCGGGGCTCCCGAACTCCTTCGCCCGGTCGATGTGGTCGGTCACGGTGTCCTCCTGGCCTGGCCCTTCGGCGCTACGCGGTCGGACCGCGCCTCGTACGTGTGTTTCCTGTCCCCGTACGGCCCGCGGGGAGGCGGGCCGCAGGTGGTCCTCATCGCCGGCCTTGATCACCGGCACTAGTCATCGGCGGGGTCTCCGCCGTTCGCCGCGGCCGCGTCGCGGGCTTCGGTCGCCCGCAGGGCCGCCTCCGCGGACCGGGTGCCGGCGCGGCGGCGCGTCACCCAGCCCTCGATGTTGCGCTGTTTGCCACGGGCGACCGCCATCGCCCCGGGCGGCACGTCGGACGTGATCACCGATCCGGCGGCCGTGTAGGCGCCGTCCCCGATCGTGACCGGGGCGACGAGCATGTTGTCGCTGCCCACGCGCACGTGGTCGCCCACGACCGTGTGGTGCTTGGCGACGCCGTCGTAGTTCACGAAGACGCAGGCGGCGCCGATGTTGGAGCCGACCCCGATCGTCGCGTCGCCGACGTACGTCAGATGCGGGACCTTGGAGCCCTCGCCGATCCGCGCGTTCTTGGTCTCGACGAACGCGCCGATCTTGCCCGTGGGGCCCAGCACGGTGCCGGGGCGCAGGTAGGCGAAGGGACCGACGGCCGCGCCGGGGCCGATCTCCGCGCCGTCGGATACGGTGTTGCGCACGACGGCGTCCTCGCCGACGACCGTGTCGGTGAGCGTGGTGCCCGGCCCGACCTGCGCCCCCGCGCCGATCCGGGTGGCGCCCTTCAGTTGGGTGCCGGGATGGATCACGGCGTCGGGCTCGATCGTGACCCCGGCGTCGATCCACGTGCCGGCCGGGTCGACGACGGTCACCCCGGCGCGCATGTGCGCCTCAAGGATGCGGTCGTTGAGCACGCGCCGGACGAAGGCGAGCTGGACGCGGTCGTTGACGCCCTCGACCTCGGCGTGGTCGGCGGCCACGTGCGCGCCCACCCGGTGGCCGTCCTCGCGGAGGATGGCCAGCACGTCGGTCAGGTACTCCTCGCCCTGGGCGTTGGCGGCGCCGATCCGCTTGAGGCCGTCGGCCAGCAGCGCGCCGTCGAAGGCGTACACGCCCGAGTTCATCTCGGCGATCGCCCGCTGCTCGGGAGTGGCGTCCTTCTCCTCGACGATCTCCAGCACCGCGCCGTCCTCGTCGCGCACGATCCGGCCGTAACCGGTCGGGTCGGGGACGACGGCGGTCAGCACCGTGACGGCGTTGCCGTCGGCGGCGTGCCGTTCGAGCAGGGCCGCCAGGGTCTCGGTGCGCAGCAGCGGGGTGTCGCCGTACGTCACCAGGACGGTGCCGTCGATCGGGCCCTCGGCTTCGAGGGCGGTGCGCACGGCGTGGCCCGTGCCGTTCTGCTTGTCCTGGACGACCGTACGGGCGTCCGGCGCGCTCGCCCCCAGATGGGCGCCGACCCGCTCGCGAGCGTGGCCGATGACCACGATCAGCCGCTCGGGGGCGAGGCCGCGCGCGGCGGCGAGCATGTGGTCCACGAGTGACCGACCACAGACCTCGTGGAGGACCTTGGGGGTCTTCGATTTCATCCTGGTGCCCTCGCCGGCGGCGAGGACGATCACGGCTGCCGGGCGCGGCACACTCACGGACTGAGGCTCCCTCGGCGTCGCGGCTTACACGGGATCGGCTGCGGCTTCCACGCGTCCACTACCCAGGAACCGCACGGTCACCCGCTCGACAAGGTGAGCTTACCTGCCGTGCCCCGAGAGGGAACCAGCCCCCCTGGGGCGCGGACGGACGAATGAACAGGCTCCCGGGGGAGGATTCGAACCTCCGTTGACAGAACCAAAATCTGTAGTCTTGCCCCTAGACGACCCGGGAAGGGCACAACGTCCCGCTTTGCCGGATTCCGGCGGCTGCCCGAATCCGCACTCAGGATACAGAGCCGACCGTTCACTGAGCATCAGTCTTTCCCAGTGATTCGCTCCCGCCCGGGCGCGCCCAATCACCTCACATGCCCGCACCGCCCGGCCCCGCGAGCCGGAGCGGGGGGGTGCGCGGCGAAGTGGCCGCCGCGGTCGAACTCGGACCAGTGCACGACGTGGTGTTCGCGCTCGGCGATCCGCCGCACCCCCGCATCGCCGGGGAAGACGGCGACGCCGTGCGGCAGCGCGGAATACTCGGCCGCCGCTCCCCAGCTCTTCTGCTCCTCCTTGTAGAGACGCGCGGCCGAGGCGGCGGTCCGGGTGAACCAGTAGATGCTCACGTCGGTGAGCATCTGGTCGAGGTCCACCGCGTGCTCGGGCAGATCGTGGGCCGGGTCTGTCCATTCCTTGAACTTCTCCGCGATCCACGCCAGTTGCGCCCCGGGCGAGTCGTGCAGCCCGAACGCGAGGGTCTGCGGCCGGGTCGCCTGGATGATCGCGTAGCCCGCCCCGTCCTGGTCCTGGTACTGGCCGAGGCGGGCGAGCTCGGCATGGGTGAGCCCTTCGAACTCCGCCGGGTCGCCGGTCGGGAACCCGAGCGGGCCGATGACCCGCGGGAACTCGGCGACCTAACCCGGCCAGCCATGCGTGACAATCAGCGGCAGCGCGCCGGGTTCGGGCGAGCGGACGCGCAGGAAGTGGATGTTCTGCCCGTCGATCCGGGTCGTGAACTGCGGATGCGCGTTCAGCCGCGCTTCGGCGGCCCGCCAGTCGAAACCGGTCCGCCAGTATTCGGCCGGCTTCTTCGCGTAGCCGGCCGGAACCCCGTAGGACCACCCCACTCCGGGCAGCTCGTCCGGCCAGCGCGTCGCCGGCAGCCGGCGGTGTAGATCGTCCAGCTCCGCGTGCGGGACGTCGATCCGGAACGGGGGAACTCGCGTGCCTCGAAATACGGCGATTCCGGATGTTATCGAGACGGCATTGCGGGCAGGTCGCGGTGGACGCCGCGGCATCGACGGCGCGGCCGGAAGCAAGCACGAGGCATTACCAGATGGCCGACCGTTGGTGCAAGGCGTGGATTCGCCACCAGATGTGGCCCGGAGCGTCACCTTCCACACATTCGCTCTTAGGGATTCCTAACTTACGATGGCGTAGGTTACGGTTGCGTAGCCAGACATTCTTTCCCATCTCGTGAGGTAGCCCATGACCGTCCTGACCGACCGCCCCTCCCCACAGCCGAAGCCGGACTTCGAACCCGAAGGCAAGAGCAAAGCCGATCTGGTCGTCTTCGCACTCGTTGTCGGCCTTCCGATCCTCGCGGTCATCGTCGCGGTGCCGTTCGCCTGGGGATGGGGCCTCGGCTGGACGGACGTCGCGATCGCCGGCGTCTTCTACATCGTGTCCGGCTTGGGGGTCACGGTCGGGTTCCACCGCTACTTCACGCACGGCTCGTTCAAGGCCAACCGGCCCCTGAAGATCGCGCTCGGGATCGCCGGCAGCCTCTCCCTGGAGATGTCGGTGCTGGACTGGGTCGCCGCCCACCGCAAGCACCACAAGTTCTCCGACAAGGAGGGCGACCCGCACTCGCCGTGGCGGTTCGGGCCCGGCTTCAAGTCGATGTGCAAGGGCCTGCTCTACGCGCACGTGGGCTGGCTGTTCGAGGTCGAGCGCGTCAACCGCGCCAAGTACGCCCCGGACCTGCTGAAGGACCCGGACATCATGAAGCTGCACCGGTGGTTCCCCACGCTGGCGATCACCTCCCTGCTGCTCCCGCCGGCCCTCGGCGGTCTGATCACCTGGTCCTGGCAGGGCGCGCTGACCGCGTTCTTCTGGGGCACGCTGATGCGGATCGGGCTGCTGCACCACGTCACCTGGTCGATCAACTCCATCTGCCACGTGTTCGGCGAGGAGGTGTTCGAGTCGCGCGACAAGTCCCGCAACGTCTGGTGGCTGGCCATCCCGTCGTTCGGCGAGTCGTGGCACAACCTCCACCACTCCGACCCCACCTGCGCCCGGCACGGTGCGCTCAAGGGCCAGATCGACCTCAGCGCGGGTCTCATCCGCTGGTTCGAGAAGGCCGGATGGGCCCACGACGTGCGCTGGCCGACGCCCGAGCGGCTGGCGGCGAAGCGCATTGCCTGACGACTCCGTCAGTGCTGACGGCAGGGCCGCTCTCCGGAACACGGCGGCCCTGACCCTCGCACCGACGTCCCCCTCACCGACGTCCCCCACATCGGCGCCTCCTTTGCCGGCGGCGCCCTCCGCACCCCCGGCCCCGGCCGGCCCCCTCACTCGTACGGCCTCCGTCTCCGCGGTGGCCGTACCGGCGCTTCCGGCCACTTCTGCCGGGGACACTCCCGCCGGGACGATTCCCGCGGGGACGCCTGAGACCGCGACCGTCCCGAGACGGGTCCGGGCCGCCCGACCCGCCATGATGGAACCCGTGAGCGAGTCCTCTCGATCCCGAAGACGCATGACCGGCGCGGAACGGCGCGAGCAGCTGATCCAGGTCGGCCGTGCCCTGTTCGCGGACAAGGGCTTCGACGGCACCTCGGTCGAGGAGATCGCGGCCAGCGCCAAGGTGTCCAAGCCCGTGGTGTACGAGCATTTCGGCGGCAAGGAAGGCATCTACGCCGTCGTCATCGACCGGGAGATGCAGCGCCTGCTCAGCCTGGTCACCCAGGCCCTGTCGGCCTCGCACGCCCGCATCAAGCTTGAGCGGGCCGCGCTCGCTCTTCTCCAGTACATCGAGGAGAGCAGCGAGGGCTTCCGCATCCTGGTCCGCGACTCCCACGCCGCGTCGGGGACGGGCACCTTCGCCAGCCTGATCAGCGACATCGCCAGCCAGGTGGAGGACGTGCTGGCGGACGAGTTCAAGGAGCGGGGCTACGACCCCAAACTCGCGCCGATGTACGCCCAGATGCTCGTCGGGATGACCGCTCTCACCGGCCAGTGGTGGCTCGACGTGCGCAAACCGCGCCGCGAGGAGGTCGCGGCCCATCTGGTGAACCTGTCGTGGAACGGCCTCACGGGCCTGGACGCCAATCCGGTGCTCACCGGCGCGACGCGTGGCCTGATCCTGTCCCCCACGGTGGACACCCGTACGGCGAGGCCCGCCGATCGCGACTCGAAGGAGCAGGACAAGCTCCGCCGCGAGCAGGAGAAGGCGCGCGAGCGCGAGCAGCGGGAACGCGCCAAGCAGCTCGAACGCCAGCAGCGCGAGCTGGAGAAGGCCAAGGAGCGCGAGCAGCGCGAACGCGCCAAGGAGCTCGAGCGGCAGATGAAGGAGCAGGACAAGCTCCGCCGCGAGCAGGAGAAGGCGCAGGAGCGCGAGCAGCGGGAACGCGCGAAGGAACTCGAACGTCGCCAGCGCGAGCGGGCCAGGGAGCTGGAACGCCTGCAGCGCGAGCGGGCCAAGGGACTCGACCGGCAGCAGCACGGAGAGGTCTGACCGCCCGCCGCACGGGACGACCTCCGTACGGCAGGCGCCGCGGATTCACCGCGCCGGCATGCCGGCTCACGACGGCACGGCGCAATCAAGCACTGCGGCGGCCCGGTGGCAGGGTCGCACGCCAGCCCACGGCGGCACGGCGTAAGCAAGCACTGCGGTGGCACGGCGGCATGCCGATCCACGGCGGCACGCGGCCGCAGGGTGGCACGGCGGCCGCATGATGGCGCGGCGGCCGCAGGGTGGCACGGCGGCCGCATGATGGCGCGGCGGCCGCAGGGTGGCAGGCGCAGTGCGCGGCGGCACGGTGAGAGCGCGGCGGCCTCGGCGGAGGCGCGACCAGCAGGGAAAACAGCGCCTGGCGCGACAGCCTGACGCTTTCGTTGCGACGAAGTTAACGTTCCGTTCAACGACTTAGGGCATATTTCGTTATATGTCCGCCCAAAGCTCCCCCGCCTCTGAACCGGAGGAGGCCGACCTCCCCGCGCACGCCCCGCTGCCCAATGACAGGTTCCTCAACCGGGAGGAGAGCTGGCTCCAGTTCAACGAGCGTGTCCTGGAACTGGCGGAGGACCCCTCGCTGCCACTGCTCGAACGCGTCCGGTTCCTCGCCATCTTCGCGAGCAACCTGGACGAGTTCTTCCGCGTACGGGTGGCCGGGCTCAGGCGGCGGATGGCGACCGGGCTGCTGCTGCGGACGCCGGGCGGGCTGAAGCCGAGCGAGGCGCTGACGCGGATCGCGACGGTCGCCGACGACCTGGCGCGCAGGCACGCGGCGGTCTTCCACGACCGCATCTGCCCGGAGCTCGCCGAGGAGGGCATCGCGATCGTCCGGTGGGACGACCTCGCCAGGGACGAGCGGACGGCGCTGCGCAAGCTCTTCCGTGAGCGGATCCGGCCGGTGCTGACGCCGCTGGCCGTCGATCCCGCCCACCCGTTTCCGTACATCTCGGGCCTTTCCCTGAACCTCGCCGTGATGGTGCGGAACCCGGCGAACGGCCACACGGTGTTCGCGCGGGTGAAGGTCCCCTCGCAGCTCCCCCGGTTCGTGACCGCCTCGCCGAGCAGGTTCGTCCCGCTGGAGGACGTGATCGCGGCGCACCTGGGCGAGCTGTTCAAGGGCATGCAGATCGTGCAGCACCACGTCTTCCGGGTGACCAGGAACGAGGACCTGGAGATCGACGAGGACGTCACGGAGAACCTGATGAAGGCGCTGGAGCGGGAGCTGCTGCGCCGCCGGTTCGGGCCGCCGGTGCGGCTGGAGGTCGAGGACACCATCACCCCCGAGGTCCTGGAACTGCTCGTCGACGAGCTGGGCGTGGCCGGCAACGAGATCTACCGCCTGCCCGGGCCGCTCGACCTGACCGGGCTGCACGCCATCGCCGACCTCGACCGTCCCGAGCTCCACTACCGGCCGTTCGTCCCCGCGGAGGCGATCAGCGCCGAGGACGACCTGTTCGCCATCCTGCGCGAGCGCGACATCCTCATCCACCACCCGTACGACTCGTTCGCGACGAGCGTGCAGCGGTTCGTGGAGGAGGCGGCGGCCGACCCGGACGTGCTGGCGATCAAGCAGACCCTCTACCGGACCAGCGGGGACTCGCCGATCGTGGACGCGCTGATCGACGCGGCCGAGGCGGGCAAGCAGGTCGTGGTCGTAGTGGAGATCAAGGCGAGGTTCGACGAGCACGCGAACATCTCCTGGGCGCGCAAGCTGGAGACGGCCGGGTGCCACGTCGTGTACGGCGTGCTCGGTCTCAAGACCCACTGCAAGCTGTCCATGGTGGTCCGTCAGGAGGCGGGCGGCGAGCTGCGGCGCTACTGCCACATCGGCACCGGCAACTACAACCCGAAGACGGCCCGGCAGTACGAGGACTTCGGCCTGCTCACCGCAGACCCGCAGGTGGGCGAGGACGTCACGGACCTGTTCATCCACCTGACCGGCTACTCCCACCAGTCCTACTACCGCAGGCTGCTGGTCGCGCCCGACTCGCTGCGGCAGGGCCTGCTCACCCGGATCGAGCAGGAGATCGCCCATCGCAGGGCGGGCCGTGCGGCGCGGATCCGGATCAAGACGAACTCGCTCGTGGACGAGCCCGTCATCGACGCGTTGTACCGGGCCTCGCAGGCCGGGGTGCCGGTCGACCTGTGGGTGCGCGGCATCTGCACGCTCCGTCCCGGCGTGCCCGGCCTGTCCGAGACGATCCGCGTACGCAGCGTCCTCGGCCGGTTCCTGGAACACTCCCGGATCTACGAGTTCGGCGGCGGACGGCGGACCGAGCTGTGGATCGGCAGCGCCGACCTGATGCGCCGCAACCTAGACCGCCGCGTCGAGGCGCTGGTGAAGGTCGCGAGCCCGGAGCATCGCAGATATCTGTCCCACCTGCTCGACATGGCGTTCGAGGACACCACCACGGCCTGGACGCTGTACTCGGACGGCAAGTGGCTGCGCCACCGAGGTGAGGTGGATCTCCAGCACCACCTGATCGCGAGCCGCCGCTGGCGGGCCGTGGACGACGGGGCCGAGTGATGGGCGGCGGCATGATCAGGGCCGCCGGTGCGGTCGTCTGGCGGGGGAACGCGGACGACCCGGAGGTCGCCCTGGTCCACCGGCCGGCGTACCGCGACTGGAGCCTGCCCAAGGGGAAGCTCAAGCACGGCGAGCACGTGATCGCGGCGGCCCTGCGCGAGGTGTGGGAGGAGACCGGCCTGCGGGTCGTGCTCGGCCGCGCGCTCCCGCCCGTGCACTACATGCGTGGCGGCCGGCTCAAGCGGGTGGACTACTGGCTCGCCCACGCCCCGGGGTACCAGCATGCGATCGGCGGCGACGGGCACGAGGTCGACGAGGTCGCCTGGCTGCCGATCGAGGAGGCGCGGCGGCGCCTCACCTACGCCTGGGACCGCAGCCTGCTGCGCGCCGTCGGCGCCGCTCCCCTCGTCACCCTGCCGCTGATCCTGCTGCGGCACGCGCTGGCGGGCTCCCGGCAGGAGTGGAGGGGCGACGACGACCTGCGCCCGCTGGACGAGCACGGACACGCCCAGGCCGAGATCCTGGCCACGGTGCTGGGGGCGTATCGCCCGATCACGCTGGTCAGCTCGCACAGCAGGCGCTGCACGCAGACGCTGCGGCCGTACGCCGAGCGGCACGGGCTGGAGGTGCGCGAGGAGGAGGCGCTGTCGGAGAGCGGCTACGACCCGCGCGCGGCGGAACGCATCGTCCGCGACCTGCTGGCCGAGCCCGAGCCCGCGGTGCTCTGCAGCCACGGCAAGGTCCTGCCCGAGCTGCTCGACATGGCCCACCGGGCGCCGTACGGCACGGGCGACCGTAACCTCGCCAAGGGCGGCTTCGCCGTACTCCACCGGGCCGTGGACCGCGCGAGTGCTGTCGGCGACGACGCGGGCGAGCACGTGGTGAGCCTGGAGCGTTACGCGACCTGAGACAAAGGTCAGGCGAGGCGGGACCAGAGGGCGGGGAACTCCTCGTGGGCCCGGGCCGCCTCGGCGCTCTCGATGCCGGCCAGCACGCCGTAGGTGAAGGTGTCCTCCCCCGCCTGCCTGGCCCGTTCCGCCTCCTCCAGCAGCACGCCCTGGGCGACGACGCCGTCCTGGTGCCGTCCGAGCACCTCCTGCACCTGCTCGGCGCGCTCGGCCCGGCCGGACATGCCGGCCGCCTCGGCCGTGTAGCGGGCGCGCTTGGCGGCCTTGCGCACCTCGTGCATGGCCGTCTCCCGCTCCTCGCCCTCCTCCACGCGCCGCGCCGCCTCATAGGCGTCCGTCACCCGGCGCCACGCCTTGTCCACGATCTTCGGCAGCGCCTTGTCCGCGTTCTTGGCCGCCGCGGCCGTCAGCGGCGGGTCGGCGGCCAGCGCGTCGAGGGCGTCGAGCAGCGCGAAGTACCGCTCCCCGCCGAGGGCCGCCCGGATGCGCTCGTACGCGTCGCGCTCCCCGGCCCGCAGGTCGCCACCCAGCCTGCGGCGCGCCTCCTCGGTGACGAGGCGGGGATCGAGGCCGTCGAGCCGGGCGGCGAACCGGGCCCGGATGACCTCCAGGTCGCGCGCCTCGCCCAGCACCTCACCGAGCCACTTGAGCTCCTCCCGGAGCTCCTCGGTGCCGGCGACGATCCGCTTGAACGCCTTGAGCGCGCTGCGCAGACGGCGGCAGGAGACCCTGGCCTTGTGGACGGCGTCCTCCTCGGCCAGCCGCACGTACGGATCCCGCGCGAGCAGCGCGGCGACGTGAGCGCGGAGGTAGGCGACGACGACCTCCCCGGCGGACCCGGGCTCGGGCCGGGTCATCGGCCGCGGCGCGGGTATGCGGTCACCCAGGACGCGGGCGAGCTTGCTCGCGCTCTCGGCGGGAGCGGCGCCCGCCTTGCGCAGGCGCTTGGCCACCTTCTTCAGGAGGTCGCGATCGCCCTCCTTGAGCTCGGCCTCGACCTCGCGCCAGCGCCGCACCACCGGCTCGTCGCCGAGCACCGTGCCCTTGACCCGGTCGTCGGCGATCTCCACGAGCACCGTGCCGCCCGGCCCGAGCAGCCGGGTGACCCCACGGCGGGTCTCCAGCTGGGCCACCGGCGCGAGCGGGGCGCCCCGCGTGTACGCGAGGACGAGGCTCGCCAGCTCGGCGGGCACCACCTTGGCGCTGCGGGTGAGCGGCCTGGTGATCTCCCGGCGGGCGCCCTTGGCCTTGGGCAGCTTGAGATGCCAGCCCTCGTCGTCCCCGCCGCGCCGCCGTCGCAGGGTGACGCCCCGGGCCGCAAGCCGCAGGTCGGGGGTGTCGAAGTAGACGGCGGTCAGCCGGTGGGAGAGCGGCTCGGCCACCCCTTCGCACCCCGGCAGGCCACCGAGGCCGGGCACGGCGAAGCCCTCCGGAACGTCGAACTTGTCCTCTATCTCAAGCGCCACCGTTCCCCCTTGTGGTGTCCCGGTCGGCGGTCATCCTGCCACGCGAAGGTGAACAGAATTCAAAGATGCGCGGCCACGAAGATCCGCCGGAACGGGAACGGCGTGCCGTACGCCCTGGGCGGGTAGGCCGCGCGCAGGGCACGCGCGCAGTCGGCGAGGAAGGCGGCGTGCCGCTCGGCCGGCAGCCGGTCGAGCATGGGCCGCAGTGCCGTGCCCTTGATCCAGCCGAGCACCGGGTCCTCCCCCGGCAGGATGTGCGTGTAGGTGGTCTCCCACGCGTCCACGACGAAGCCGAGCCCCGCGAGCAGGTCCACGTAGTCGGCCGGGTCCCCGACCGGCGTCCCCCGCGGCACGTCGCCCAGCTCCTCTCGCCAGGTCGTACGGCACAGCTCACGGACGACGGCATGGCTCGGCGCGTGGAAGTTGCCGGGGATCTGGAAGGCGAGCCAGCCGCCCTCGGTCAGGTGGTCCCTCCACCGGCGCAGCAGGTCGGGGTGTTCCGGGATCCACTGCAGGAGCGCGTTCGAGACGATCACGTCGACCGGCTGCGGCGGGACCCAGTCGCGGACGTCGGCCGTCTCGAACGTCGGCCCGGGCGGCGCCTTGGCGATCATCTCGGGCGAGGAGTCGACGCCGTGCACCCGGGCGCCGGGCCAGCGATCGCACAAGGTCGCCGTGAGCTCTCCGGTGCCGCACCCGAGATCGACGACGTACCGGGGCGATCGGGCGCCCACCCGGGCCACGAGCTCGTAGAAGGGGCGGCCGCGCTCCGTCGCGTAGCGCCCGTAGACCTCCGGATCCCACATGTGCACACCTCCATTATCTTGATGTCGAGATACTCGATATCGCGGGAGATATCTCGATGTCAAGAGAAGCTAAACTCGGCCCATGACCTTCTCGAGGCCCGCCGAGGACGAGGTGGACCGGCTGGTAGCGGCCTGGAAGCAGGAGCGCCCGGACCTGGACGTGACGCCTCTCGAAGTGCTGAGCCGCGTCTCCCGGTTGAGCCGGCATCTTGAGCGTGAGCGCCGCGCGGCCTTCGCCTCCCACGACATGGAGTCATGGGAGTTCGACGTGCTGACGGCCCTGCGCCGCGCGGGCGAGCCGTACGAACTCAGCCCGGGGGCGCTGCTGCGCGCCACTCTTGTGACCTCGGGCACGATGACGAACCGCATCGACAGGCTGGCCGCAGCCGGACTGGTCACCCGGCGCCCCGACCCCGAGGACCGGCGCGGCGTGCTCGTGCGGCTGACCCCGGCCGGAATGCACCGTGTGGACGCCGCCTTCGCCGACCTGCTGCGCCGGGAACGCGAGTTGCTGGCCGGTCTCGAACAGCACGAGCAGCAGGCCCTCGCCGCTCTGCTGCGTACGCTCCTGGTCCCTTTCGACACCTCCAACGGGACAGGCCACTGAGCGGGCTCCACCTCCGCCGGCTCGACAGCCGACGAACGCCCTCTTCGCAGCCAGGAAATGCCATTCTTTGCCCTTTGTCGCTTTTGGCGCTTTCGACTCCATAATCGGACGCTTCGTCACCAACTTGTTGACTTCACTCAGGGAAGCGACACATCTCCCCACGGGTGTGATTTTCCTCACATTTTTTCCTGGACCGGTCCAGTCCGGCCAGAGGATGAGGGACTCTCGATGGCTACGTGATCAGCGGAGACGATGCCCGTAGACGTACGGCGGAGCCGCCGGGACGGCGCGTGGAGACCCTGTGGGCACTGATAGCAGATTCCGAAATTTCTGTTTTCAGAGGCTTTCTTCGTTATAACTTCCATCAGTTCCTTCACTGACGCATGGGGCGCAAGTGACGCCTCACGACAGACCAGGGAGATCCACCTTGAAGCGCACTCTCGCTCTCGGCGGCGTCGCGGCCGGCCTCCTGGCCTCCGCAATCGTCGCCTCCCCGGCACAAGCCGACGACCAGATCCCCGCCATCAACCTCGCGAAGACCAACTTCGCCGCGCAGCAGGTGGCCGCGTTCTGGTTCGGCGAGGCCCGGGCCAACCTGATCAAGGCCACGCCGTACAACGTCGAGACCAAGCTCCCGACCAAGCACGTCTCGACCGGCGGGACCTCCGCCAGCAGCAAGGCGGGCGTCGTCGGATCGAGCGGCGACCAGAAGGCCTCCACCGGCAACCTGAAGAACGTGAACCTCCCCCGCACGGTGGGCAAGGTGTTCTTCATCGGCGCCGACCACAGGCCGCACTGGTGCTCGGCCACCTCGGTTCAGAGCGGGTACAAGAACCTGGTGGCGACCGCCGGTCACTGTGTCTACGACACGGCGAGCAACAAGGCCACGCTCGACAAGTGGGTCTTCATCCCCGGCTACTACCAGGGCAAGACCCCGTGGGGCATCTACGTCGGCAAGACGGCCTACACCCACTACGACTTCGACAACTACGAGGACGGCGACCGCAACTACGCGTTCGTCACCGTCTACAACGGTGTCCAGGTCACCGACGTCAAGTACGACAGGTACGGCCGTGACGACCACCGTGGGCACAACCACGGGCGTGACGACCACCACGGCCGCGACGACCACCACGGCCGCGACGACCACCACGGCCGCGACGACCACCGCGGTCGCGACGACCACCGCTCGTACGTGAAGCGCCTGTCCGTGCGCGAGTTCCAGGCCCTGAACCGGGGCAGGGACCTCACCGGCAACGGCCCCTGGGCCAAGGGCACGGGTGCCGAGACCCGCGAGATCAGCGAGCGCCAGTACAACAGCCGCTTCGACTCGTACGTGAGCAGCGACGGCAAGACCCTGTACTTCCGCAAGAAGGTCTGGGACCGCGACGACCACGGCCACGGCGGACCGGGTCACGGCCCCAGGGCTGCCGCGGACGACGTGGTCCTCTTCAAGGGTCCTGGCGGCCCCGGCGGCCCTGGCGGCCCCAAGCACTCCCCGTCCCCCTCGCCGTCGGCCTCGCCTTCGCCGAGCCCCTCGCCGTCGGCCTCCCCGTCCCCGTCGCCGAGTGCCACTCCGACGGGCAAGCCGACCGGCAAGCCGGACTGGTGCGACGACGACCGTCCCCGCAGCAACTTCGCGGGCGACAACGAGCGCGGGCGCGGCGGCAAGGACCACTGCGACGACAACAACCACCGGCCGAAGTACAAGTACTACGCTCGGACGTTCTGGGCGAAGTCGGTCCGCAACGACCACAAGCCGCACGGCACGCTGAAGATCACCCTGAAGGACGTGGGGCGTCTCGGCGACAACGTCGGCGGTCAGGGCCTGGCCTACAACCAGAAGGTCGGCACGAACGTCTTCGTGTTCGGTTACCCGAGCGGGTCGCACCCGGACGGCAACTACGCCTTCACCGGCCAGACCCTCAAGTGGGCGTACGGCAAGACCTTCAGGGTGAGCGTCCCGGCCGTCAAGGGCGAGGAGCTCGTCGGGGTCAAGACCTCGTTCACGGGCGAGGGCTCGATCGGTTCGTCCTGGCTGTACCGCTACAGCAGCGCCAAGCGCCTCGGTTACCTGAACGGTGTGACCATCGGCCTGGGCGACGTGGACGGCAACGACCGCATCGACACCAGCATCTCGCCGTACTTCGACGGTGAGACCCTGGCTGTCTACCAGTACGCCGCGAAGTTCCACTCCGGCCGCATCGTCTGAGTGTTCTGACTCCTGACGGCGTCAGGAAGGGCCCGGATGGCTTGTCCATCCGGGCCCTTTCGTTTTCCCCGGACTTCCCCGGACACGATGTCTCCCTCAGTCCTCCTGCGCGGTCTCCTGTGCGGTCTCCTGTGCGCCGCGAACCGCTGTCGCCCGCATGATCCGGGTCCCCGCACGCGTACATCGGCCCCCTCGCCGCGCCCCGGCCGCCCGGACGGCCGCCCGGACGGCCGCCAGAGCCCGCTCTGAGGGTCGTACGGCCGGCCTCGGGAGCTCTGCCGGGCCCGGATCCGGCCGCCTGAATCGCCGTGCGCGCAGCCGAGAATGGCCCGTCTCCCTCTTCCCAGCCTTGACAAGGCGGTCACGAACTACGGCCCGATGAATCAGAGCGCGGCCGAATACTCATTGGACCGATGCAATAACCGATGTCGATTGTTCGGACCGGTCCAAATTCTCCGCCGTGGCCGACGTTTCCGTGCCGGCGGAGAACGGCGAGACCGCCGTTCCCGGAGATTCCGTGGACGAGCGGCACGCGCGGAGGCGGGGGGACGCCGGGAGCGCCCTGCGCCGGACTTGCGGGGCCGACTCCGCGATACCGCCGAATGAGGCCTGACCTGCGGAAAAAGCCCTCCGAAGAGCCCGATGCCCGGCACCGCGGCAACGCCTCTCGCCTCCGTTGCCCACCTCTGCCGACAGGCGAACTTTGACGCGATCCCCGCACTGCCGGTTTCATCCAAACCTGTGATTTAGGTCACATTCGGAGCTGAACGGCTCCGTCAGGAAGATTGATGCACGACGTAAATGATCAGGCAAAACGCGCCTGTATGGCGCGGTGCGAGTGTCGCCAGCACCCAGGCGGAGGCCGCGAATGCTCTTACACCCCACATAACTCTCCTATACCTTTTCCCTCGTCTCTTACTGACGGATGGGGCGCAGGTGACGTCCCACGACAGACCAGGGAGAAATCCATGAAGCGCACTCTCGCCCTCGGCGGGGTCGTGGCGGGCCTGCTGGCTGCCGCCGCCGTCGCCGCGCCGGCTCAGGCCGACTCGGACGTCGCCCCGCCCGTTAACCTGGCCAACACGAACTTCGCCGCCAAGCAGGTCGCGGCGTTCTGGTACGGCCAGGGCAAGGCGAACCTGATCAACGCCACGCCGTACAACGTCGAGACGACCGTGCCGTCCAAGCACGTGTCGACCGGCGGTGCCTCGGCCGACAGCAAGGCCGGCGTGGTGGGCTCCAGCGGCGACCAGAAGGCCGCCACGAGCAACCTGAAGAACGTCAACCTGCCGAAGACCACCGGCAAGGTGTTCTTCATCGGTGGCGACGGCAAGCCGCACTGGTGCTCGGCGACCGCGGTTCAGAGCCAGTGGAAGAACCTCGTGGCCACCGCCGGTCACTGTGTCTACGACACGGTGAGCAACAAGGCCACCCTCGACAAGTGGGTGTTCATCCCCGGTTACTACGAGGGCAAGACGCCGTGGGGCATCTACGTGGGTAAGACCGCGTACACCCACTACGACTTCGACAACTACGAGGACGGCGACCGCGACTACGCGTTCGTGACGGTCTACAACGGTGTCCAGGTCACCGACGTGGCCGTCGACAAGGTCAAGAACTGGGTGGACAACCGCACGTTCGAGACCAAGGCGGACGCGGAGAAGGCCCAGAAGGAGCTGGAGCTGAAGAGCACCGGCTTCGCGGGCAAGATCGTGCCCGTGGTGGACTACACCAAGCGGGTCCGCCTGCACACGCCGGACTCGCAGAAGGCGCCCGCCACCAAGGCCCTGCTCGGCGGCAACGTCCCGGCGAACCAGGCCACCCTGGAGAACCAGGCCAAGGAGCACGGCACGTCCACCTACCAGGACAGGACGTGGGGCACCGAGGTCACCCGGGTCTCCCGCGGGGAGTACGGCAACGGCGGCTGGTCGTCCGACGGCAAGGCCTTCTACTTCGCCAAGGACAACGGCTGGTACAAGGCGACCTACTGGGGCAACTTCGACGTCGACTACAGGCTCCGTGGTCACCTCGTCGACATCGCTCTGAAGGACGTCGGCACCCTGGGCGCCAACGTCGGTGGTCAGGGCCTGGCCTACAACCAGAAGATCGGGACCGGCATCTTCGTGTTCGGTTACCCGAGCGGGTCGCACCCGGACGGCAACTACGCCTTCACCGGCAAGACCCTCAAGTGGGCCTACGGCAAGACCTTCAAGGCGGCCGCCCCGGCGCTCAAGGCCGAGGAGCTCGTCGGCATCAAGACCAGCTTCACCGGCGAGGGCTCGATCGGCTCGTCCTGGCTGTACCGCTACAGCAGCACCAAGCGTCTCGGTTACCTGAACGGTGTGACCATCGCGGTCTCCGACACCGACGGCAACAAGCGCATCGACACCAGCGTCTCCCCGTACTTCGACGGTGAGACCCTGGCGGTCTACCAGTACGCCGCGAAGTTCGCTTCCGGCAAGATCGTCTGAGACTCACTCTAAGGAAAGGGCCCGGCCTCCGGCCGGGCCCTTTTCGCGTGTCCGGAGGCGTCTCCTTCGCGGGAGCGACAGCCGGCGGGCAGGGCGTCCGGCAGGACCCGCTTTGACGGGACAGAGCCCCATCTGGTTTCACCAGAAACTGTGATTTGGGTCACATTGCCGATGCGCAAAGCCATGCCGGCGCAACCGAAACTCACCCTTAATGATCAGCCAAAACATGGCCCGGCGCCCCGCGAGAAGGGGCGGCGCAGCGGGCGGTGCCAGAGGAGCGCAAGCCGCAGAGCGCTTACACCTCACCAAACTCTCCTATAGCTTTCTTCTCGATCCTTCACTGACGGATGGGGCGCAAGCGGCGTCCCACGACAGACCTGGGAGAAATCCATGAAGCGCACCCTCGCTCTGGGCGGGATCGCGGCGGGCCTGCTGGCCGCTGCCGCCGTCGCCGCGCCGGCTCAGGCCGACTCGGACGTCGCCCCGCCCGTTAACCTGGCCAACACGAACTTCGCCGCCAAGCAGGTCGCCGCGTTCTGGTACGGCCAGGCCAAGGCCAACCTGATCAACGCGACGCCGTACAACGTCGAGACGACCGTGCCGACCAAGCACGTCTCGACCGGTGGCGCCTCGGCCGACAGCAAGGCCGGCGTCGTGGGTTCCAGCGGTGACCAGAAGGCCACCACGGCGAACCTGAAGAACGTCAACCTGCCGAAGACCACCGGCAAGGTGTTCTTCATCGGCGCCGACAACAAGCCGCACTGGTGCTCCGCGACCGCGGTGCAGAGCCAGTACAAGAACCTGGTCGCGACCGCCGGTCACTGTGTCTACGACACGGTGAGCAACAAGGCCACGCTGGACAAGTGGGTCTTCATCCCCGGCTACTACGAGGGCAAGACCCCGTGGGGCATCTACGTGGGTAAGACCGCGTACACCCACTACGACTTCGACAACTACGAGGACGGCGACCGCAACTACGCGTTCGTCACCGTCTACAACGGTGTCCAGGTCACCGACGTGGCGGCCGACAAGGTCAAGAACTGGGTCAAGGACCGCAAGTTCGAGACCAAGGCCGAGGCGGAGAAGGCCCGCAAGGACCTCGAGCTCAAGACCACCGGCTGGGCCGGCGAGATCAAGCCCGTCGCGGACCGCTGGCACCTGGCCCAGAAGGGCGAGGAGTCCGTCAAGGGTTACGTCAGCTGGGACGACTTCTGCAGGCTGACCGGCTGGGCGAAGGAGAACACCGACGCGCTCGTGCGCGGCGAGAGCACCGACGTCAAGCTGGGCAAGCGGGCCGGCTTCACCATCACCCGCGTCAGCAAGCAGGAGTACGGCAACGGCGGCTTCTCGTCGGACGGCAAGTCCTTCTACTACACCAAGGACAACGGCTACTACAAGGCCCAGTTCTGGGTCCTGTTCGACGTCGACTACATCCTCAAGGGCAAGATCGTCGACATCGCCCTCAAGGACGTCGGCACCCTCGGCAGCAACGTCGGTGGTCAGGGCCTGGCCTACAACCAGAAGATCGGCACCTCGGTGTTCGTCTTCGGTTACCCGAGCGGGTCGCACCCGGACGGCAACTACGCCTTCACCGGCAAGACCCTCAAGTGGGCCTACGGCAAGACCTTCAAGGCCGCCGCTCCGGCCATGAAGGCCGAGGAGCTCGTCGGCATCAAGTCCTCCTTCACCGGCGAGGGCTCGATCGGTTCCTCGTGGCTCTACCGCTACAGCAGCACCAAGCGTCTCGGTTACCTCAACGGTGTGACCATCGCGGTCTCCGACACCGACGGCAACAAGCGCATCGACACCAGCGTCTCCCCGTACTTCGACGGTGAGACCCTGGCCGTCTACCAGTACGCCGCGAAGTTCGCTTCCGGCAAGATCGTCTGAGACTCGCTCTGACGCTCTGACTGGACCAAGGAAAGGGCCCGGCCTCCGGCCGGGCCCTTTTCGCGTGTCCGGACAGTCTCCGCGAGCCGCGTCCCGACAGCGATGTCCGAGCGGAGCCGGTGAAGCTGTGCGCGATAGCGGCGGTTCCCGCTCCCGGCCGTGACGCATCGGCCCGAGCGGAGGTGATCGAGGGCCTAGGAAGAGTGACCGTTTTGACGGCATTAGGACCCTTCCCGGTTTCATCGCAAACTGTGATTTGTGTCACATCTCGCGCGTACCGTTCCATCACCCAAGGTGATCACGTCTGGAACGGGCCATAGATGATCAGCCAAAACGTTCCACAGGCCCTTGCACGCGGCGGTGGCGCGGGCCCGTCGACCGGAGATCGAAGGCCACGGAACCACTTACACCACCCTTATTCCTCCTATACCTTTCTCCTCGTTCCTTCACTGACGCATGGGGCGCAAGTGACGTCCCACGACAGACCAGGGAGAAATCCATGAAGCGCACTCTCGCCCTCGGCGGGGTCGTGGCGGGCCTGCTGGCCGCTGCCGCCGTCGCCGCGCCGGCTCAGGCCGACTCGGACGTCGCCCCCCCGGTTAACCTGGCCAACACGAACTTCGCTGCCAAGCAGGTGGCGGCGTTCTGGTACGGCCAGGGCAAGGCGAACCTGATCAACGCGACGCCGTACAACGTCGAGACCACGCTGCCCGCCAAGCACGTCTCGACCGGTGGCGCTTCCGCCGACAGCAAGGCCGGCGTTGTCGGCTCGAGCGGCGACCAGAAGCCCGCCACGGCGAACCTGAAGAACATCAACCTGCCGAAGACCACCGGCAAGGTGTTCTTCATCGGTGCGGACAACAAGCCGCACTGGTGCTCGGCGACCTCGGTGCAGAGCCAGTGGAAGAACCTGGTCGCGACCGCTGGTCACTGTGTCTACGACACGGTGAGCAACAAGGCCACGCTGGACAAGTGGGTCTTCATCCCCGGTTACTACGAGGGCAAGACCCCGTGGGGCATCTACGTGGGTAAGACCGCGTACACCCACTACGACTTCGACAACTACGAGGACGGCGACCGCAACTACGCGTTCGTCACCGTCTACAACGGTGTCCAGGTCACCGACGTGGCCGTCGACAAGGTCAAGAACTGGGTCAAGGACCGCTACTTCGACAACCGCGCGGACGCCGAGAAGGCCCGCAAGGACCTCGAGCTCAAGACCACCGGCTGGGCCGGCGAGATCGTGGCCTTCGGCCCGAACGACGTGAAGTTCCCGTGGAAGTTCGACTGGCGCGTCGCCAAGCACGGCGAGGAGTCGCAGAAGGTCTACATCCCGCTCGACCGTTGGTGCCAGTGGTTCGGCATCGACTACACGGTCGAGAAGCTCGGCGCGCTGGTGCGTGGCGAGGTCAAGGACGCGTCCTTCCGCGGCAAGGCCGGCTACGAGATCTCCCGGATCTCGAAGGACGAGTACATCAAGGCCGTGGGCAACGACCACGACGCCAAGATCGTTGACGGTGTGCTCTACTACACCTACAACAACGGCTGGTACAAGGCGAAGTTCTGGGCGAACGTCGCCAAGAAGTTCAAGCTGACCGGCAAGATCGTCGACATCGCCCTCAAGGACGTCGGCACCCTCGGCAGCAACGTCGGCGGGCAGGGCCTGGCCTACAACCAGAAGATCGGCACCGCGGTCTTCGTCTTCGGCTACCCGAGCGGGTCGCACCCGGACGGCAACTACGCCTTCACCGGCAAGACCCTCAAGTGGGCCTACGGCAAGACCTTCAAGGCGGCCGCTCCGGCCGTCAAGGCGGAGGAGCTGGTGGGTGTCAAGACCAGCTTCACCGGCGAGGGCTCGATCGGCTCGTCCTGGCTGTACCGCTACAGCAACACCAAGCGTCTTGGCTACCTCAACGGTGTGACCATCGGCGTCTCCGACACCGACGGCAACAAGCGCATCGACACCAGCGTCTCCCCGTACTTCGACGGTGAGACCCTGGCCGTCTACCAGTACGCCGCGAAGTTCGCTTCCGGCAAGATCGTCTGAGACCTTCCTCTGACGCTCTGACTGGACCAAGGAAAGGGCCCGGCTTCCAGCCGGGCCCTTTTCCTGTTTCTCGCCTGCTTTCCCTCAATGGGCGCGACGAATGGTGCGACGGAGAAATCAGACACAGCCCGGCCGCTCCACCGCCGCCGCGTCCCGTGCCCGCCATGAAACCCCCGGGAACCCATCTCAGGCGCCGGCATGCCGAGCTCCACACGGCTGCACGGTCCACGCCCGAACACCCGCCTCACCCGCGCAAACCCCCTCTGTAGAGCCTCATGCGGAAGCCGCATCGCAGCAGCGGGACCGACTTTGACGGAGTCCGGACTCCTCCTGGTTTCATCTCTCATGTGTGATTTGCATCACAGGATTTCCTGAACCGTTCCATGACCGCGAGTGGAAAAGATCGAACAAGGCCCACGTGATCAGCGCAAACATGGTCAAGGGCGGCAGATGATGACATCAATACGCCATTTCCCCCTCACCGACAGTCCTCACGAATCGCCTTACATACCCCTGCTTTCTCCTATAGCTTTCTCCTCGATCCTTCACTGACGCATGGGGCGCAAGCGGCGTCCCACGACAGACCTGGGAGAAATCCATGAAGCGCACCCTCGCTCTCGGCGGGATCGCGGCGGGCCTGCTGGCCGCTGCCGCCGTCGCCGCGCCGGCTCAGGCCGACTCGGACGTCGCCCCTCCGGTCAACCTCGCCAACACGAACTTCGCCGCCAAGCAGGTCGCCGCGTTCTGGTACGGCCAGGGCAAGGCGAACCTGATCAACGCGACCCCCTACAACGTCGAGACGACGCTGCCGACCAAGCACGTCTCCACGGGTGGCGCTTCCGCCGACAGCAAGGCCGGCGTCGTGGGCTCCAGCGGCGACCAGAAGGCCGCCACGAGCAACCTGAAGAACATCAACCTGCCGAAAACCACCGGCAAGGTCTTCTTCATCGGCGCCGACAACAAGCCGCACTGGTGCTCCGCCACCTCGGTGCAGAGCCAGTACAAGAACCTGGTCGCGACCGCCGGTCACTGCGTCTACGACACGGTGAGCAACAAGGCCACCCTCGACAAGTGGGTCTTCATCCCGGGTTACTACCAGGGCAAGACCCCGTGGGGCATCTACGTCGGTAAGACGGCCTACACCCACTACGACTTCGACAACTACGAGGACGGCGACCGCAACTACGCGTTCGTCACCGTCTACAACGGTGTCCAGGTCACCGACGTGGCCGTCGACAAGGTCAAGAACTGGGTGGACAACCGCAAGTTCGAGACCAAGGCGGACGCGGAGAAGGCCCGCAAGGACCTCGAGCTCAAGACCACCGGCTGGGCCGGCGAGATCAAGCCCGTCGTGGACTACCGCACGGTGGTTCGCAACCGGCACGCCGAGTCCCAGAAGGAGTACATCAACATCCTCTGGTGGGCGTACGCCCAGGGCTGGGGCGACAACTACGCCACCCTGAGCAGCCCGTCCGCGCAGGACATCGACGACATCGCTGCCAAGATCAACCAGCAGCGTGGCGGCACCACGGAGTTCAAGGTGTCCCGGGGCACCGGCGTCACCGTGACCCGCGTCAGCAAGGAAGAGTTCAACGGCGCCAAGTACGGCGAGGGCGACGTCCGCGTCTCCGCGGACTACAAGGCCCTGTACTTCGCCTACAACAACGGCTGGTACAAGGTCACCTTCTGGGCCAACTTCGACATCGACTACATCCTCAAGGGGAAGATCGTCGACATCGCCCTCAAGGACGTCGGCACCCTCGGCAGCAACGTCGGTGGTCAGGGCCTGGCCTACAACCAGAAGATCGGTTCCGCGGTCTTCGTCTTCGGCTACCCGAGCGGGTCGCACCCGGACGGCAACTACGCCTTCACCGGCAAGACCCTCAAGTGGGCCTACGGCAAGACCTTCAAGGCCGCTGCCCCCGCGCTCAAGGCCGAGGAGCTCGTCGGCATCAAGTCCTCCTTCACCGGCGAGGGCTCGATCGGCTCGTCCTGGCTGTACCGCTACAGCAACACCAAGCGTCTCGGTTACCTCAACGGTGTGACCATCGCGGTCTCCGACACCGACGGCAACAAGCGCATCGACACCAGCGTCTCCCCGTACTTCGACGGTGAGACCCTGGCCGTCTACCAGTACGCCGCGAAGTTCGCTTCCGGCAAGATCGTCTGAGACCTTCCTCTGACGCTCTGACTGGACCAAGGAAAGGGCCCGGCCTTGAGCCGGGCCCTTTTCTTATATCCCGGGACGGCTGTCACGCATCGCTCCAGTAACAGCCCTTACGCCCCACTGATCTTCTCCGATAACTTTATTTTCATCCTTTACTGACGCATGGGGCAAATGTCACGCCCCACGCCAGACCTGGGAGAACAAGTGAAGCGCACCCTCGCTATCGGCGGCGTGGCGGCCGGCCTGCTGGCTTCCGCACTCGTCGCCTCCCCCGCACAGGCGGAGAAGGTGCCGGCCAAGCCCCTGGCCGACACGAACTTCGCCGCCAAGCAGGTGGCCGCGTTCTGGTACGGCCAGAAGATGGCCAACCTGATCAACGCCACGCCGTACAACGTGGAGACCAAGGTCTCCTCCAAGGTCGTCGCCCACCTGCCGAAGGAGCCCGCGTCCGTCAAGGCGGGTGTCGTCGGGTCCAGCGGTGACCAGAAGCCCACCGGCACCTCGAAGAACGTCAACCTGCCCCGGTCCTCCGGCAAGGTGTTCTTCGTCGGCGCCGACAACAAGCCGCACTGGTGCTCCGCCACGGCCATCCAGAGCGGGCACAAGAACCTCGTGGCGACCGCCGGGCACTGCGTCTTCAGCACGGCGAAAGAGAAGGCCACGATGAACAAGTGGGTCTTCATCCCCGGCTACTACCAGGGCAAGACCCCGTGGGGCATCTACGTCGGCAAGACGGCCTTCACCCACTTCGACTACGAGGTCTACGGCGACGGCGACTTCGACTACGCCTTCGTCGCCGTCTACAACGGTGTCCAGGTCACCGACGTGAAGACCGACAGCGTCAAGAACTGGGTCGACAAGCGCGTCTTCAAGACCCTGGCCGACGCCGAGAAGGCGCAGAAGGACGTCGAGATCAAGCAGACCGGCTGGGCCGGCAAGATCGTGCCGTTCGTGTCGAAGCCCGAGACGGTCGTCAGGGACAAGAAGAACAAGGAATATCAGCAGACGTGGATCGACGTCTGCAGCTGGGCCCACTGGCAGAACCTCCAGGCGCCGGCTCTCACCGCCGACAACAAGGCCCCCGCGACCAAGGACGCCGTGGAGATCCTGAACAAGGGCCGCGGTCAGACGACGGACTTCAAGACCGCGCCCGGCACCGGGATCAAGGTCACCCGCGTCTCGCTGACCGAGTACAACTCGGCCAAGGACGAGGTGAAGATCAACGACGTCGTGTTCCGGGTCTCGGAGGACGGCAAGAGCGTCTACTTCATCTACGACCACGGCTACTACAAGGTCAACTTCTGGGCCAAGTACGACCTGGACTACAAGCTGACCGGCAAGATCGTGGACATCACGCTGAAGGACGTCGGCCGCCTCGGCGACAACGTCCCCGGCCAGGGTCTCGCCTACAACCAGAAGGTCGGCCAGCCGACCTTCGTGTTCGGCTACCCGAGCGGGTCGCACCCGGACGGCAACTACGCCTTCACCGGCAAGACCCTCAAGTACAGCTACGGCAAGACCTTCCCGGCCGTGGCGCCGTCCATCAAGGGCGAGGCGCTCCAGGGCATAAAGTCGTCCTTCACCGGTGAGGGCGCGCTCGGCTCCGGCTGGCTGTTCAAGTACAACAACAGCAAGCGGTTCGGCTACCTGAACGGCGTCACCATCGGCGTCTCGGACACCGACGGCAACGACCGGTACGACACCAGCATCTCGCCGTACTTCGACGGCGAGACCCTGGGCGTCTACAAGGTCGCCGCGGCCACCGCGTCCGGCAAGATCGTCTAGTCGCCGATCGCGCGCGAAGGGCCCGGCAGCCTGCCGGGCCCTTTCCTTTTATCCGCCTTCAGGACGAGTTGCCCGCCTACTGGTCGAGCCGCTCGGCGAGCGTCATCCACTCCAGCTCGGCCGCCTCCTTCTGCGCGGCGATGTCGCGCAGCTCGGCGTCGAGCTTGCCCAGGCGCTCGAAGTCGCTCGCCGCCTCCGCCATCTGGGCGTGCAGCTTCGCCTCGCGCTCGCCGAACTTGTCGATCTGCCGCTCCAGCCGGTTGAGCTCCTTCTGCAGCTCGCGCAACTCCTTGGCGGACGGCCCCACGGCCTGCGCCGGCTGGCTGTCCGGCCGCACCTGCACGGAAGAACCGGCGGCACCGGAGGCCGCGCGGGCCGACAGGGCCTGGCCCGCCGCACGGCGTTCCAGGTATTCGTCCACCCCGCCCGGCAGCATCGACATCGTGCCGTCCCCGAGGAGCGCGACGCAGCGGTCGGCCACCCGCTCCAGGAAGTACCGGTCGTGACTGACCACCACGAGCGTGCCCGGCCACGCGTCGAGCAGGTCCTCCAGCTCGGTGAGCGTCTCGATGTCGAGGTCGTTGGTCGGCTCGTCGAGCAGCAGCACGTTCGGCTCGTCCATGATCAGCCGCAGGAGCTGCAGCCGCCGGCGCTCGCCGCCGGACAGGTCGCCGACGACCTTCCACTGCGCCTCGCCCCGGAAGCCGAGACGTTCCAGCAGCTGGGAGGCCGACCACTCCTTCTTGCCCACCTGGACGTACTTGCGGATCTCCTCGACCGTCTCCAGCACCCGCCGCGTGGGGTCCAGCTCGGCGAGCTCCTGCGACAGGTGCGCGAGCCGTACGGTCTTGCCGCGGACGACGCGGCCGGAGTCGTGCTCGACCGTGCCCGACAGCAGGCGCAGCACCGACGACTTGCCCGAGCCGTTGACCCCGATCAGGCCGATCCGGTCCCCCGGCCCGAACTGGTAGGTGCACCGTTCGAGCACCAGCGGACCCGACCCCGGGCCGCCGGCGTGGAGCGTCACGTCCTCCAGGTCCACGACGGTCTTGCCGAGCCGCGCCGAGGCGAAGTTGAGCAGCTCGACCGTCTCCCGCGCCGGCGGCTCGTTGGCGATGAGCGCCTCGGCGGCGTTGATCCGGAACTTGGGCTTGGAGGTCCGGGCCGGCGGTCCGCGCCGCAGCCACGCGATCTCCTTGCGCATGAGGTTCTGCCGGCGGTCCTCCGCGGCCTGCGCGATCCGCGCCCGCTCGGCCTTGGCCAGCACGTACGCCGCGTAGCCGCCCTCGTAGCGCTCCACCGAGCCGTCGACGACCTCCCACGTGCGGGTGGAGACCGCGTCGAGGAACCACCGGTCGTGCGTTACCACCAGCAGCGCGGACTTGCGCTGGACGAGATGCCCGGCGAGCCAGGCGATGGCCTCGATGTCGAGGTGGTTGGTGGGCTCGTCGAGGATCAGCAGGTCGTGCTCTTCGACCAGCAGCCGCGCCAGTGCCGTACGGCGGCGCTCACCGCCGGACAGCGCGCCCGCGGGAGCCGCGAGGTCGATGTCGCCGAGCAGGTTGGCGAGGATCTCCCTGATCGCGGGGTCGCCGGCCCACTCGTGCTCGGCCCGTCCGGCCAGCACGATGTCCTTCACGGCGGTGTCCGGGTCGAACTGGTCACGCTGCGAGAGCGTGCCGACGCGCAGATTGCGGGTGTGCGTGACGCGGCCGCTGTCGGGCTTCAGCGTCCCCGCGATGATCGAGATGAGCGTGGTCTTGCCACCGCCGTTGCGGCCGACGACGCCGATCCGGTCGCCCTGCTCGAGCCCGAGCGAGACGTCGGCGAGCAGCGGCTTGGGCCCGAAGGCGTGGGAGACGGACTCCAGATTGACCAGATTCATGGCCTGTAAAGCTTATCCGGCCCCCGCACCGGCAACGGTCGCGCCGGGGACGGGACCGTGCGCGGTGACGACGGCCCGGCAGCCGTCGACGTCCGTGATCAGGCCGGCCAGTTCGTGCGCGTGCTCGGCCGACTCGGCCAGGAACGCGCAGGTGGGGCCGGACCCGGAGACGAGCGCGCCGAGCGCGCCGTGCTCACGCCCGGCGGCGAGCGTGTCCGCGAGCGAGGGACGCAGCGCCAGCGCCGCGGGCTGGAGATCGTTGGTCAGCGCCTGCCCCAGCGCCTTCGCGTCGCCCCGGCGCAGGGCGTCGAGCAGCGTCTCGCTCACCGCGGGACGCGGTGCGGCCACCCCCGCCTCCTCGCGCAGCCGGTCGCACTCGCCGTACACCCTCGGGGTCGACAGGCCGCCGTCGGCGAGCGCGAACACCCAGTGGAAGACCCCCGCGGTCTCCAGCGGCGCGAGCCGCTCGCCGCGTCCGGTGCCCACGGCCGTGCCGCCGAGCAGCGCGAACGGCACGTCGCTGCCGATGTCGGCACCGATCTCCATCAGGTCCTCGACCGGCAGCCCGAGGCCCCACAGCTCGTTGCAGGCGACCAGGGCCGCGGCGGCGTCGGCGCTCCCCCCGGCCATTCCGCCCGCCACGGGGATCGACTTGCGGATCAGCAGATCGGCCCGGTACGTACGGCCCGCCCGGCCGGCCAGCGCCATGGCGGCCCGGACGGCGAGGTTGTCGTCGCTCACCGGAACCCCACCGGTGTGGTCCCCCTCGACCCTGACCCTGAGCGGAGCCGCGGTGGCGTCCCCGTCCGCCGGCTCGGCGGCGGTGACCTCGTCGAACAGCGAGACCGCGTGGAAGACGTTCACCAGGTCGTGGTAGCCGTCCTCGCGCAGCGGGCCGACCGCGAGCTGGAGGTTGACCTTCGCCGGCACGCGCACCGTGATCGCGCTCATCGCCCGTTCCCCCCGCTCGCGTCGTTCCCACGTGTGTCGTCCCGGTTCGTGTCGTCCTGGTAGTGGGCGACGGGCGAGGCCACGTCGTCTGTGCCTGACCATGGGACCCGAGCTTAGCGGCACCCGCCCACGGGGACATCTCGCGGATTTCCGCTGGTCAACCATTGGTCATCCGGGCCCGTACATGCGGAAAGGGCCCGGCTGGACGCCGAGCCCTTCCCTCAGTTCACCCGATGGCCGCGGGAGAACCTCAGACGATCTTGCCGGAAGCGAACTTCGCGGCGTACTTGTAGACCGCCAGGGTCTCACCGTCGAAGTACGGGGAGACGCTGGTGTCGATGCGCTTGTTGCCGTCGGTGTCGGAGACCGCGATGGTCACACCGTTGAGGTAACCGAGACGCTTGGTGCTGCTGTAGCGGTACAGCCACGAGGAACCGATCGAGCCCTGGCCGGTGAAGGAGGACTTGATGCCGACGAGCTCCTCGGCCTTCATGGCCGGAGCAGCGGCCTTGAAGGTCTTGCCGTAGCTCCACTTGAGGGTCTTGCCGGTGAAGGCGTAGCTGCCGTCCGGGTGCGACCCGCTCGGGTAACCGAACACGAAGACGTTCGTGCCGATCTTCTGGTTGTAGGCCAGGCCCTGACCACCGACGTTGGCGCCGAGGGTGCCGACGTCCTTCAGGGCGATGTCGACCAGCTTGCCGCGGAGCTTGTAGTCGACGTCGAAGTTGCCCCAGAAGGTGGCCTTGTACCAGGCGTTGTCCTTGGCGAAGTAGTAGGCCTTGCCGTCGGACGACCAGCCGCCGTTGCCGAACTCCCGCTTGGAGACCCGGTTGACGACGACGCCCCACGTCTTGTCCGAGTAGGTGGAGGTGCCGTACTTCTCGGCCTGCTCCGCCAGGGTCTTCTTGGCCGAGTCGACGGTCTTCGGGTCGACCGCGATCTGAGCGACGCTGGCCTCGACCTTCTTCGAGTCAGGAGTGCGCAGCGGCACCTTGTGGGCCCAGTCGATCCGGCTGACGATCTTGCCCGCGAAGCCGGTGCTCTTGAGCTCCAGCTCCTTGCGCGCCTTCTCGGCCTCGGCCTTGGTCTCGAAGTTGCGGTTGTCGACCCAGTTCTTGACCTTGTCGGTCTTGACGTCGGTGACCTGGACACCGTTGTAGACGGTGACGAACGCGTAGTTGCGGTCGCCGTCCTCGTAGTTGTCGAAGTCGTAGTGGGTGTACGCGGTCTTACCCACGTAGATGCCCCACGGGGTCTTGCCCTGGTAGTAACCCGGGATGAACACCCACTTGTCGAGGGTGGCCTTGTTGCTCACCGTGTCGTAGACGCAGTGGCCCGCGGTCGCGACCAGGTTCTTGTACTGGCTCTGCACCGCGGTCGCGGAGCACCAGTGCGGCTTCTTGTCGGCGCCGATGAAGAACACCTTGCCGGTGGTCTTCGGCAGGTTGACGTTCTTCGACGTGCCGGTGGACGCCTTCTTGTCACCGCTGGAGCCGACGACGCCGGCCTTGCTGTCAGCGGAGGCACCGCCGGTCGACACGTGCTTGGACGGCACGGTCGTCTCGACGTTGTACGGCGTCGCGTTGACGAGGTTGGCCTTGGCCTGGCCGTACCAGAACGCGGCGACCTGCTTGGCGGCGAAGTTCGTGTTGGCCAGGTTGACCGGCGGGGCGACGTCCGAGTCGGCCTGAGCCGGGGTGGCGACAGCAGCGGCGGCCAGCATGCCGACCGCGATGCCGCCGAGGGTGAGGGTGCGCTTCAACTTACTACTCCCTGGTCTGATCGTCGGGCGCCGCTTGCGCCCCATCCGTCAGTAAAGGACGGGTAAGAAGCTATCCGAGGTTTTGCCAGTTGTGACCCCGTCTAGTGGTTTCAGTCTGATCAGCCGGTCAAGATCGAGCCCGTCGCCGCCGCTCGAATCGCTCAGCGCGCCGTCACGTTTCCGCTGATCACAGAGGCCGCCGTCGCGACGCCATTACGGAGCGTCACTGATCCACGCAAGGCACCAATGTGACCCAAATCACATTAATCTGATGGAACGAGATGGCTAGTTGATCACGTCAAACTCGCTCCGTCAGAGCGGCTCACCCGCGCCACCGCCACTCCAGCTCGCCCGGCGCGGGCGGCGGCCCGGGCAGTGGATCCACGTCGTCTCCGGCCAGACCGGCGAGCAGCATCGCCAGGCAGCGCCGCCGCAGTTCGCCGGTCCGTCCGGGGTCGGGCACGCGCACGGCGGCGCAGCTCTCGAGCACCAGGCCCATGTCCTCGGCGACCACGTCGCGGCGCAGCCGTCCGGTCGCGTGGGCCCGCTCCACCAGCCGGTCCATCAGCGCGCCGGCCCGCTGCGCGTCACGCCGCATCTCCTCGGTCGGCGTGAAGGTTCCGGCGAGGTGGACGGTGAGGGAGTGCACGTCGGCGTCGACGATCCGGCCGAGGAAGACGGTGAGGGCCGTCCAGGCGTCCGGCTCGGTCTCGGCGGCCTCCGCCTCCTCGATCCAGCGGCGCAGCCCGTCGTGGCACAGCCGCCGCAGCAGGTCCTCCTTGCCGGGATATCTCCGGTAGAGCGCGCTCATTCCGACCCCGGCCCGCTCGGCGACGGCGGCGACCGGGGCCTTGGGATCGGCGAGGAAGACCTCCCTGGCGGCGTCGAGGATGGCCGCGTCGTTGCGTGCCGCCTGCCCCCGCCGCCCGGCGAGGCCGGCGGCGCCGTTGTCGTCTGTCCGCTGTGGCATGCCCACACGGTAGCAGTGGAACAGAACATTCCGTTCTGGTAGAGTTGTCAGTAACGGAACGGAACATTCCGCTCCCTGTTCGACGAGAGGGCACCCTGATGAGCGAGACCATGACGGCGAGCTGGCGGACCCTGCTGGCCGAGTCCCACGACGCGCTGCGCGGGGCGGTCGCCGGCGTCGCCCCCGGCAGCTGGGACGCCGCGACGCCCTGCGAGAAGTGGTCGGTCACCCAGGTGCTGCAGCACGCGGCCGGCGACCAGATCGCGTTCGCCGCGGCGATCACGGGTGGGCCGTGGCCGTCCGAGGACCCGTTCTCCCCCTCCGGCCAAGTCGACGGTGACCCCGCGACGTATCTCGCCGCGGCGCTGGACGCCTCGGCCGGCGCCTGGGCGACCGTCGACGACCAGGCCGAGCAGGTGCCGGTGCCGCTCCCGCAGGGCCCCATGCCCGCCTGGCTCGCGGCCGGCGCATGCGCGCTCGACGCCGCCGTGCACGCCTGGGACATCGCGACGGCCACCGGGCAGCCCTCGCCCCTCACGCCCGCGATGGCCCGGCCGCTGATGGAGGTCGCCACCCGGATCGTCGAGCCGCTGCGCGCCTACGGCGCGTACGCCGCGGCCCTCGACGCGGGCGGCGACGCCGATGACGTGGTCGCGCTTCTCGCCTATCTCGGCCGCCGGCCGGTCCGCGCGTCCTGATCCGCGCGTCCTGATTCGGCGGCGCATGCCCGGGCCCTGACAGCGGGCCCGGGCGTGGACCTCATCGCCGCAGGCGAGCCCAGCGCAGGCCGAAGACGATCGCGGCGAGCAGTGGCCAGAGCATCCACCCGTAGAGACCGGCGAGCCACGCCGTGTCGAACACCGCCGACGGCACGACCACACCGACGACACTGACCAGGCCCGTCACGGCGAGCACGACGCCGAGCCAGCACAGCCAGCGCGTGACGATCCCGCCCCGCAGTGCCGCGACCGAGAACGCCCCCATCAGCAGCGACTGGACGACCACGGCGACCTCTCCGAGCATCTGGCCGAACCAGGACAAGGAGTGCCACGTCAGCAGCGTGGCGTCACCGGTCGCGGGCAGGTCCGGCAGCACCCAGAGCAGCGTGACCCCCGTAACGACGGCGTTGAGGGCGGCGAGCAGGCCGCCGCTCAGCAGGACCACTCCGGCCAGCGGCGAGCCGGGGGCGGACGCGCGGGCCAGCCGGGCCAGCGCGGCCGTCAGCACGACCAGCGCGACGACGGCCAGCACCCCCGCGAAGGCGTTGACCCGCAGGGTCGTCATCGACTCGGCCGCCCACGCGCGGACGGCCGCCGCGTCCGCCTTGCCGGCCTGCGGGGACTCGGGCGCCCAGGTGCCGAACATCACCACGAAGAGGGCGAGCGCGGCGACCGCCGCGGTGCCGAGCGCGGGCCGTACGACGGTGGGCGCGGTCTCGGCCGTTCCTGCGTTGACGGTGGACATCTCTCCTCCAGATCACGTGGACTCCCACTGACGCACCGACCCTCGGCCGCCCGCCGCCCCGGCGGCCACCGGCGGACGTCCTCCCCGATCCCGTGGTCACGCCCGTACGGGGACGGGACGGACGTCCCGGGACGGCAGGACACGCGCGGCGTTATGGTTTCCCGGTCGCGAACGCTGGGAGAAGAACGTGGTAACCCGTCTGTCGCGCCTGACCGCCGGAAGCCTGCTCGGCACGTCGGTCGTCCTGTTCGCCGCGACGGCGTGGGGCGCGGCTTTCGTCACCGGGGTGACCGCTCCGGCCGCCTCCGACATCGTGTGGTTCGCCGGGTTCCTCGCCTTCCCGCTGGTCGGCGCGCTCATCGCCTGGCACCGTCCGGGCAACCCCGTCGGCTGGTTCTTCCTGGCCGTGGGAGTGCTGCAGTTCGGCGCGGCCGTCGGGGACGGGCTGGCCCAGCACGCCGTCGCGACGGACCCGGCCTCCGTGCTGGGCCCGCTGCTGGTGCTGGTGCAGAACGCGCTGTTCGCCGTGGCCTGGGTGACCGCCACGACCTATCCCCTGCTGCTCTATCCCGACGGGCGTCCGCCGACGCCCCGGTGGCGATGGGCGTTGCACGCCACGACGGCCGCGCTGGTGGTCCTCGTCGCCTCGATCGCCGTCACCCCGGGACGGATCAGCGAGGACGACCCCGCCGTGAACCCCCTCGGCGTACCGCTGCTGGGGCCGGTCGCGCCCGCGGTCACGACCGGCATGCTCGTCGTCCTTCTCGGGCTGACCCTGACCGCGACGGCGTCGATCATCGTGCGCTGGAGCCGGGCCGACGGCGCGGGCCGCGAACGCCTGGCGTGGCTGGCGCTGGCCGCCGTCGTGGTCATCGCCGGCATCGTGGCGCAGCCGCTCGCGGACGCGTGGACGCCGGACTGGTTCGGCGCGATCCTGGAGAGCCTCACGGTGGCCGCGATGCCCGTCGCGACCGGGGTCGCGATCCTGCGCACCGATCTGTTCGACATCGCGGCCGTGCTCGACCGCGCCATCGTCTACGCGGCGCTCACCGCGATCGTGGTCGTGACCTACCTGGCCTGCCTCGCCGTGACGTCCACGATCCTCGCCCCCGATCCGAGCCGCGGCTCCGCGCTCCTGGCGACGGCCGTCGTCGCGGTCTCGCTGAGTCCGGTGAAGGACCGGCTGCTGCGCGGGGTCGACCGGCTGCTGTTCGGCGACCGCGGTCATCCGTACGAGGTGCTCACCGGGCTGGCGGAACGGCTGTCCCGGATCGACGTGCTGGAGGAGCTGCTGCGCACGGTCACCGAGACGCTCACCACCATGCTGCGCCTGCCGCAGGCGCGGGTCGTGACAGGCCGTGACGTCCCCGCCCCGCCCGGCATGCTCGCGTTTCCCCTGGTCGCCCACGGCCGTCAGGAGGGAACGCTGCTGGTCGGCCACCGCTCCGGGCAGAGCAGGTTCGACGCCCGGGAGCAGGAGCTGCTCGCCGACCTCGCCGGGCAGATCGCCGTCGCGATCCGTGCGGCGCGCCTGTCGGAGGACCTGCGCGAGTCGCGGGAAAGGATCGTCCGGGCACGCGAGGAGGAGCGGCTGCGCGTCCGCCGGGATCTGCACGACGGCCTGGGACCGCTGCTGGCCGCGGCCAGCCTGCAGATCGACGTGCTCGCCGACCGGGTGGGGGACGCCGACACGGCCCATCTGGTCGCGAAGATCAAGGCGTTGATCAGCCGGTCCGTGACCGACGTACGGCAGGTCGTGCACGGGCTGCGCCCGCCCGCTCTCGACGATCTGGGTCTCGCGGGCGTCGTGCGGGAACACGCCGCGGCGCTGCGTGCGGCGGGCCTGCGCGTACGGGTGCACTGTCCCGACGACCTCGCCGTGCCCAGCGCCGCCGTGGAGGTCGCGGCCTACCGGATCGTGACGGAGGCCATGACCAACGTCGTACGGCACGCCGGGGCCGCGAGCTGCACCGTCACTCTCGTGCCGGAGGACCCGTGGCTGCGGGTCGAGGTGGCGGACGACGGGGTCGGGGTCACGTCGCCGCTCCGGGACGGCGTCGGCCTGGCCTCCATGCGCGAACGCGCCGACGAGCTCGGGGGCACGCTCACGATCGGGCCCGGCCCCGGCGGCGGAACACGCGTGACCGCTCTGCTCCCTTTGCATGGCTCTGGGAGGATCTGACCATGACCACGCCGGTACGGGTCCTGCTCGTCGACGACCATCCGATCTTCCTCGACGGCCTGCGGACGGCACTCACCGGACTGCCCGAGATCGAGGTCGTGGACTGTGCCGGTGACGGGCTCGCGGCGCTCACGGCGGTCGCGCGGTCGCGGCCCGACGTGGTGCTGATGGACCTGACGATGCCCGGCATGAGCGGCGTCGAGGCCACCCGCCGGATCACGGCGCGGGACGACGGGCCGGCCGTGCTCGTGCTGACCATGCACGCCGACGACGACTCCGTCTACGCCGCCATCCGGGCCGGCGCCTCCGGATATCTGCTCAAGGGCTCCGACCGGGCCGACGTGGTGCGTGCCGTACTGGCGGTCGCGGCGGGCGAGGCGGTCTTCGGCCCGGAGATCGCCCAGCGGGTGCTGCGGTCGTTCGCGGCGGGCCCGCGCGGCGCCTCCCCGCGGCCGTTCCCCGAACTGACCTCGCGTGAGCTGGAGATCCTCGACCTCGTGGCGACCGGACTCGGCAACCAGGCCATCGCCCGCAGGCTCTCCATCAGCCCGAAGACCGTGCGCAACAGCGTTTCGACCATCCTCGGCAAGCTGCACGCCGCCGACCGGGGAGAGGCCGTCGCCCGCGCGCGGGCCCACGGTCTCGGACAGGCCGCGCGGGGGACGGCCGCTCACGACCCTCACCGCGCGCTCTGAGGACCCGCACGTCCTGGGAAGATCCGCACGCTTGGGAGCCTCGGGCGGCCTCGGGCGGCCTCGTTCGGAGATCCGTACTGCCTAGGCGATCGCGGCGGCCCGCTGCTCGGCGATGCGGGCGAAGTCCTCGATCCGCAGTTGCTCCCCGCGCGCCGAGGGGTCGATCCCCGCTCCGACCAGTGCCTTCTCGGCTGCGGCCGGTGTGCCGGCCCAGGAGGCGAGCGCGGCGCGCAGCGTCTTACGGCGCTGCGCGAAGGCCGCGTCGACGGCGGCGAAGACCTCCTGACGGGTCACCGTCGTCGCCGGCGGCTCCCGCCGTACGAGCGAGACGAGTCCGGAGTCGACGTTCGGCGCGGGCCAGAAGACGTTGCGCCCGACCGGCCCGGCCCTGCGCACGTCGGCGTACCAGGCCGCCTTCACCGACGGAACCCCGTAGATGCGCGACCCCGGCGACGCGGCGAGCCGGTCGGCGACCTCCGACTGCACCATCACCAGCCCGCGCCGCAGCGACGGCAGCACCTCGAGCAGGTGCAGCACGACCGGCACGGACACGTTGTACGGCAGGTTGGCCACGAGCACGGTCGGCTCGGCCCCGAGGTCGGCGGGCCCGACCTTGAGCGCGTCGGCGTGCACCACCTTCAGCCGGCCGGCCTCCTCGGGGGCCCGCTGCTCGACGGTCAGCGGCAGCTGCTCCGCCAGCACCGGGTCGATCTCCACGGCGACGACCTCGGCGACCTCAGGGAGCAGGGCGAGAGTGAGCGAGCCGAGCCCCGGCCCGACCTCGATCGCCACGTCGTCCGGGGTGACCTCGGCGAGCCGGACGATCCGGCGGACAGTGCCGCCGTCGATCACGAAGTTCTGCCCCAGCTTCTTCGTCGGCCGGAGGTTCAGCTTCTCCGCCAGCACACGCACTTCGACCGGCCCGAGCAGACTCATGCCTCCAGTGTGGGGCATCGGCGCGACTACCAGGCGCCGAAGACGGTCTCGCCGTTGGCCGAGATCCGGGCGGCGAGGTCGGCGACGTCCATGCCCTTGACCTCCGCGAGGCAGCGGAGCGTGAGCGGGATCAGGTAGGGCGCGTTGGGCTTGCCCCGGTGCGGCGTCGGCGGCAGGTAGGGCGCGTCGGTCTCCACCAGGATCAGCTCGGGCGCGGCCACCGCCGCCGCCTCGCGCAGGTATCCGGCGTTCTTGTAGGTGACAGGGCCGGAGAACGACATGAAGTAACCGGCGTCCACGCACCGCTTGGCCATCTCGGCGTCGCCGGAGAAGCTGTGGAAGACCACCACGTCGGGGGCGCCCTGGTCGGCGAGCACGGCGAGCACGTCGTCGTGCGCGTCCCGGTCGTGGATCACCAGCGCCCTGCCGGTCCGCTTGGCGATCTCGATGTGCGCGCGGAAGCTCGCGTGCTGGTCGTCCTTCGACGCCCAGTCGCGGAAGTAGTCGAGACCGGTCTCCCCCACCGCCCGCACGTGCGGCAGCCGCGCGAGGCCCTCGATCTCGGCGAGGACCTCGGGCGTGGCGGCGTGCGCCTCGTTCGGATGGATGGCCACCGCCGCGTAGACGTCCCGGTGCTCACCGGCCACCGCGGCGTTCCACCGCGAGGACGGCAGGTCGTAGCCGACCGTCACCAGTCGCGTCACGCCGACCGACTTCGCCTCGGCGAGGATCGACTCGACGCTCGCCCCGGCGGCCTGGGCCGCCAGCGCGACCGGATCCCCCGAGGACGCCTGCCGGTTGCCGACCATGATGTCCAGGTGGCAGTGGCTGTCGAACACCTCACCCGGCAACGCCTCGGGCTTCACGGGACGCTCGCGCGACATGGTCAGGCGGTCTCCAGCCTCGGGAAGAGGATCTCGCCCTTGACGACCTGGGCGCCGGCGGGCAGCCTGCCCCAGGTGGCGACGTCGGCGATCCGCTGGTCCGCGAGCGCGCCGAGGTGCGGCTCCGCACCGAGGGACGCCCAGAGCTTCTCGCTGGTGGCGGGCATGACCGGGTGCAGCAGCACCGCGATCGCGCGCAGCGACTCGGCCGCGGTGTAGAGGATCGTCGCGAGGCGCGCCTGCCCCTCCGGCGAGTCGTCCTTGGCCACCTTCCACGGCGCCTGGTCGCTCAGGTAGCCGTTGACCTGCTTCACGAAGTCGAAGATTGCGCCGATGCCGCCGGCGAAGTCGAGGTTGTCGCCGATCAGGGTGTCCGCCTGGGCCGCCGCGGCGGCGAGGCCGTCCGCGACCGCCTGCTCGGCCGGACCCGCGTCCTTGGCCTCGGGCAACGTCCCGTCGAAGTACTTGCCGATCATCGCGGCGACCCGGGACGCCAGGTTGCCGAAGTCGTTGGCGAGCTCGGAGGTGTAGCGGGCGGAGAAGTCCTCCCAGGAGAACGAGCCGTCCTGGCCGAACGGGATCGCCCGCAGGAAGTAGTAGCGGTAGGCGTCCACGCCGAAGTGGCTCGTCAGGTCACGCGGCGAGATGCCGGTGAGGTTGGACTTGCTCATCTTCTCGCCGCCGACCATGAGCCAGCCGTTGGCGAAGACCTTGCGCGGCAGCGGCAGGCCGTTCGCCATGAGCATGGCCGGCCAGATCACCGCGTGGAACCGGAGGATGTCCTTGCCGACCAGGTGGACGTTCGCCGGCCAGGTGGAATCGAACTTCGCCTGGTCGGAGCCGTACCCGACGGCCGTGGCGTAGTTGAGCAGCGCGTCGATCCACACGTAGATCACGTGCTTGGGGTCCCAGGGGATCGGGACGCCCCAGTCGAAGGTCGAGCGGGAGATCGACAGGTCCTGCAGGCCCTGCTTCACGAACTGGACGACCTCGTTGCGGGCCGAGGCGGGCTGGACGAAGCCCGGGTTCCGCTCGTAGAACTCCAGCAGCCGCTCGCCGTACGCCGAGAGCCTGAAGAAGTAGTTCTCCTCCTTCAGCCACTCGACCGGGCGCTTGTGGATCGGGCACAGGTCGCCCTCCAGCAGATCGCCGGGCGACTTGTACTCCTCGCACCCGACGCAGTAGGGGCCCTCGTACCCGCCCTTGTAGATCTCGCCCTTGTCGTACAGGTCCTGCACGAACTCCTGGACGCGGTCGGTGTGGCGCGGCTCGGTGGTGCGGATGAAGTCGTCGTTGGCGATGCGGAGGTGCTCCCAGAGCGGCTTCCAGGAGTCCTCGACGAGCTTGTCGCACCACTCCTGGGGCGTCACGCCGTTCGCCTCGGCCGTACGCATGATCTTCTGACCGTGCTCGTCCGTGCCGGTGAGGTACCACACCTTCTCGCCGCGCTGGCGGTGCCAGCGGGTGAGCACGTCGCCCGCGACGGTCGTGTAGGCGTGGCCCAGGTGCGGGGCGTCGTTGACGTAGTAGATCGGCGTCGTCACGTAGAACGCCGACTCCCCGGATGCAGTCGTTCCTGTAGCCGCCATGTGCGAATCCTATCGGCCCCGGGGAGGTGACTCCCCGGGATAAACCGCGGTGTGTCAGGCGACGGACTCGCGGCCGGCGGTCTCGGACTCGCGGCTGACGGCCTCGGCGGCCTCCTCGGCGGCGGACGCCGCGATGTCGACCGGGTTCTCCCGCGTACGGCGGATGCCGAGGATGCTGATGAACAGCGACGCGAAGATCGTCTGGAAGCTCATGACGAACGCGGTCGCCGAGGGCACGACGAGGCGCAGCGACTCGGCCGGGATCAGCTCGCCGAAGCCGCGGCCGCCCCAGTGGGCGAGCGAGGCCACCAGGCCGACCAGACCGGCCACGGCCAGGGCGCCACCCGCGAGCAGGCCCTTCTCCAGCGTGACGACGTCCACCAGCCTGCGGATGCGCCGGTCCTCGGGGAGGAAGCCCTCCTCGGCCGCGTACACCTTGGTGAACAGCGCGAACAGCACGGCCTGGAATCCGCTGATCACCATCGCGGACGCGCCGACCAGCGTGTCGACGTCGAAGGCGAGCTTGCCGATGTAGACCGGGCCGAACGTCAGCGCGGCCCCGACGACGAGGCCGAGGCTCATGAGCACCAGGCCCGGGATGAAGAACAGCCAGCGCGGGCTGTACAGCATGAGGAAGCGCAGGTGACGCCAGCCGTCCCGCCAGGAGCGCAGGTGCGGCGGGCGGGAGCGGCCGTCGGGCGACAGGGTGGTCGGCACCTCGCGGACGTCGAGCCCCTGCAGGGTCGCCTTCACGACCATCTCGGAGGCGAACTCCATGCCGCCGGTCTGCAGCCCCAGCCGCAGGATCGAGTCGCGGCGGAAGCCCCGCAGGCCGCAGTGGAAGTCGCCGATCTCGCTGGGGAAGAACAGCCGGCCGATGAACGACAGGACCGGGTTGCCCAGGTAGCGGTGCAGCGGGGGCATGGCCCCCGGAGCGATGCCGCCGCGGAACCGGTTGCCCATGACCAGCTCGGCGCCGTCCCGGAGCTGCTCGACGAAGGGCATCAGGCTCGTGAAGTCATAGGAGTCGTCCGCGTCGCCCATGATGACGTACTTGCCGCGCGCGGCGCGGATTCCGCCGATCAGGGCGTTGCCGTAGCCCTTCTCGTCAATGTGGACAACCCGGGCGCCCGCGTCGCGGGCCAGTTGTTGCGAGCCGTCGGTGCTGCCGTTGTCGGCGATGACCACCTCGCCGTCGATCCCGTTCTCGCGCATGCAGGTGAGGGCCTTGCGAACACAGATCTCCACGGTCTCGGCCTCATTGAGGCATGGCATGACAACGGTAAGTTCCACGTCGCAACTCCTTGCATATGACGGCAGGACACCAATGATGCCCGCTTCCCAGTAGCGTCCGAGTCAAGTCCGCGAAACGGCTGGCATTCTGTAACCGTGACTCCACCCACCGCTGGAGCGGCGGGCTTCCCGCGCCGCCGGCCGAGCGGCGACGCAGAGGACGAGCCCGGCTCGGACGATTCCCAGTGCGCCGGCCACGCCGGTGTGCACGGCGTGCCCGCAGGTCACGCGCCGGATTTCGGCGCGGACGGCGGAGTTCTCCTTCGCCCCATGCCCGCGGGTTTCCGGTGGAAGGCGCCGACAATCGAGGGGAGGAAGCGCGGAAACACCGGCCGGCCGACGCGGGCCGTGCCCTCCGCGCGACTGTGAATGGTCGCGATCGCTGATCCTCCCTCCGTGGACGCCTCCCCCGCCGGCGGTTGGAGCCGTACGGTCGCCTTACTGCGCCGGCACCGGGTCTTCGCGGTCGCGCTCGGCGTCGCCTTCGTGCTGCGGATCGTCACGATGCTGGGCTTCGGCCCGGCCATGTGGTTCAACGACTCCTACGACTACGTGTCGGTGGCGCTGCGCCCGCGTCCGCACCCTATCCGCCCGGACGGGTACAGCTTCTGGCTGCTGCTGCTCAAGCCGTTCCACAGTTTCTCGCTGGTGGTGTTGACCCAGCACCTCATGGGCCTGGCGACGGCGTTCCTTATCTATGCGCTGCTGACCAGAAGATTTGGGATGCCAGGCTGGGGGGCGACGCTCGCCGCCGCTCCCGTGATGTTCGACGCCTACCAGATCCAGCTCGAACAGCTGATCATGTCGGACACCATGTTCATCCTGCTCGTGGTGGGCGTGGTGACGCTCGTGCTGTGGCGGGAGCGGCTGACCTGGCGCGGCGGCACCGTGGTCGGGCTGCTGCTCGCGCTGACGGCGCTGACCCGGAGCATCGGCCTGCCCATCCTCGCCCTGGTCGTGGCGTATCTGGTGATCAAACGGGCGGGCTGGAAGCCGATCGTCGCCATGGTCACCGCGTGCGCGCTGCCCGTGCTCGCGTACATGGGCTGGTTCAAGGCCGTGAACGGCCAGTTCGCGATGACCAACAGCGACGGGGTGATCCTCTACATGAGGACGTCGCTGTTCGCCGACTGCCACAAGATGGACATCGACGAGCGCCGCGAGCTGGAGCTCGCGCTGCTGTGCATCAACGTCGCGCCCAAGGACCGCGGCCTGTCCGCGCAGGCGTACCTGTGGTGGGACGACCAGAACCAGCTCCACGTCTTCGGCTCGGGCATGAAGTTCACCCCGGAGATCAACGCCAACGCGAGCACGTTCGCGAAGCGGGCGATCCTGTCCCAGCCGGGTGACTACCTGGCCGCGGTGGCCAAGGACTTCTTCCGTGCCTTCCAGTGGGGCCGTCCCCGGTTCCCGGACGCCAAGACCTTCCTGCAGTACGAGTTCGACAACGAGTACACCCGCAAGCTGCCCAAGTGGAGCTCCTACCACAGCACCACGGACAAGGACGCCGAGGCGTACGAGAACGGCCCGGCCGCGACGCACGTGGTCTCGCCGTGGTCGGACATCATGATCGGATACCAGAAGGTCGTACGGCTGCCGGGCCTCGTGCTGGGCCTGCTGCTGCTGGCCGGCCTGTACGGCGTGGTGCGCCGCTGGCGCGACCTCGGCGGGCCCGCGCTGCTGCCCTGGCTGGGTGCGGCGGGCCTGATCCTGGCCCCGGCGGCGACCGCCGAGTTCGACTACCGCTATCTGCTGCCCGCGGCGCCGCTCGCCTGTCTCGCCGCCGCCCTCGCCGCGCGTGATCTCATGGCCGCTCGCAGGAGCGGCCGCTGACCCGGGCCACCTCGGCGCGGTCGCTACGGGATCACGGCGACGGGGTGGCGTGGACGGCGTTGTAGAGGTCGCGTTTGGAGACGCCGGCGGACTTGGCCACGTCGGCGATGGCCTGCTTGCGCGGCACGCCCGTGCCCTCACGCCTGGCCACCTCCTCGACCAGTTCCTCGATGCTCGGCGCGGCCTCCTCGGCGGTCCGTCCCGCCACCACCAGCGTGATCTCGCCCCTGACCTCGCCGGCCGCCCATTCGGCCAGCTCGCCGAGGCCCCCGCGCCGCACCTCCTCGTACGTCTTGGTGAGCTCCCGGCAGACGGCGGCGGGCCGCTGGGCCCCGAAGGCCTCCGCCATCGCCTCCAACGTCGCGTGCAGGCGGTGCGGCGCCTCGAAGAACACCATCGTCCGCTCCTCGGCCGCCAGCGCCGCCAGGCGCCTGGCCCGCTCCCCAGGCTTGCGCGGCGGGAACCCCTCGAAGCAGAACCGGTCGCTCGGCAGGCCGGAGACGGCGAGGGCGGTCGTCACCGCCGACGGGCCGGGCAGCGCCGTCACGGGCAGGCCGGCCTCGACCGCGAGGCGGGTGAGCCGGTATCCGGGGTCGGAGACGCCCGGCATCCCGGCGTCGGTGATCACGACCACGGTCCGCCCCTCGCGCAGCGCCTCCAGCAACTCGGCGGCCCGCGCGCTCTCGTTGGCGTCGTAGTAGGACACCACGCGGCCCCCGATGACGATCTCGAGGTCGGCGGCGAGCCGCCGAAGCCTGCGGGTGTCCTCCGCCGCGATCACGTCGGCGGCGGCGAGCAGGTCGCGCAGCCGTGGGGACGCGTCTTTGGGCTGGCCGATCGGGGCTGCGGCGAGAACGAGCACCTGTCCACCCTATGACCGGTGTGAAACATTCATCGCCCGAAAGGCCCGTTACCGCAATCCTCACGCGAGTCGTGTCCATGACGGGGACGCACCAGTAATCTGTCGAACGTGACCGTGACCGACCATTCCCACAAGGCGTTCGAGCAGCCGGAAGAGGGAGCGCAGGACGAGGCTCCCACGGTGTCCCTGCGCGACCGGCTGGTGCCGCCCATGCCCGGCAGTGCCATGTGGGGCTGGCTCGGCCCCATCCTGGTCGCCCTCTTCGGCGGCTTCCTGCGGTTCTACCGGCTGGGCACGCCCCACTCGGTCGTCTTCGACGAGACGTACTACGCCAAGGACGCCTTCGCGACCGTCAAGTACGGCGTCGAGCGGCAGTTCGTGGAGGGCGCGGACAAGCTCCTGCTCGCCGGCAACGAGAACATCTTCAAGCAGTGCGGCACGGTGGGCGAGTGCGCGTCCTACGTGGTGCACCCGCCGGTCGGCAAGTGGATGATCGGCCTCGGCGAGCTGCTCTTCGGCGCGAACCCCTTCGGCTGGCGCTTCGCCGCCGCGCTGTTCGGCTCGCTGTCCATCCTGATCCTCGCCCGCACGGCCCGCAGGATGACCCGCTCGACGCTGCTCGGCTGCGTGGCCGGCCTGCTGCTGTGCCTCGACGCCCTCCACTTCGTGCTGTCCCGTACGGCGCTGCTGGACATCTTCCTGATGTTCTGGGTGCTGGCCGGGTTCGCCTGCCTGGTGGCCGACCGCGACTGGTCCCGCAGCCGCCTGGCCGACTGGCACGAGGCGGGATCGCCGGCCGGCGGGGCGCGGCTGGGCCTGCGGCCCTGGCGCCTGGCCGCCGGGCTGTGCCTGGGCGCGGCCATGGCCACCAAGTGGACCGGCGGCTTCTACATCGCCGCCTTCGCGATCATGTCGCTGCTGTGGGACGCGGGCGCCCGGCGGGCCGTCGGGACCGGCCGGCCGTACGGCACGGTCGTCCGCCGCGATCTGCCGCTCGCCGCGGCGTGGATGGCGGCCGTCCCGGTCCTCACCTACATCGTCTCGTTCACGGGGTGGTTCGTCACCGACAAGGGGTACGGCCGCAACTGGGACCAGGCCACCGCGAACGGGCCGGCCTTCTTCGTCATCGACTCGTTGCGGTCGTGGTTCGACTACCAGAAGCAGGTCCTCACCTTCCACACCGGCCTGGAGACGAGCCACCCGTACCAGTCCGAGCCCTGGCAGTGGCCGCTGCTGCTGCGCCCGGTGGCGTTCTTCTACGAGTCGCCGAAGAACTGCGGCGCCGCCTCCTGCTCCTGGGCGGTCCTCGGGACCGGGACACCGATCATCTGGTTCGCCGGCGTCATCGCACTGATCGGCATGATCGCCTGGTACGTCGCGACCCGCGACTGGCGCGCCGGCGCGGTGCTGCTCGGCTACGCCGCCGGGTGGCTGCCGTGGTTCTACTTCGCCATCGCGGACAACCGGACGATGTTCATGTTCTACGCGATGCCGATGGTGCCGTTCATGATCCTGGCACTCGTGCTGGCCTGCGGGCTGATCATCGGCAGGGAGAGCCCGGCCAGGCCCAACCGGCGCGTGGTCGGCTCGGCCGTGGTCGGCGCGTTCGTGCTCCTAGCCCTGGTCAACTTCGGCTGGCTCTATCCCGTCATCGCCGCCGAGTCCATTCCGTACGAGTCCTGGCACGCGAGGATGCTGTTCGACCGGTGGATCTGAGACCCCCGTATGGTTGGGCGCATAGCGTTGCGCTCAGAGGGGGTGGTCGCGAGTGATACCGGGTCGTCGTCAACGATGGGGTCGATACGGCAGACTGCGGGTCATGCCCGCACCTGACGTCGCCGCGCTCCTCGCGCAACTGGAGCGCTCCGATCCGGACATCGCCGAGCCCGCCCGCGTCGCGGTCGAGTGGCTCGCCGGTGGCGAGGCGCTGGAGACCATCAGCCAGTTCGACGTGTGCGAGTTCCTCTGGTACACGCTGCCGATCAAGGTGCCGGGCGACCAGGAGACCATCGCGCGCGCCCTCGGCGAGCTGCTCAGGCTCGCCGGCATGGAGCGCTACGCCGCCCTGTGCGACTCCCCCGCCACCGCCCGGATCCTGCTGACGTACGCCAGGGAGGGCGAGGAGGCCGGGGCCGCGGCCTACCACCGGGAGCTGGAGGCCACGGGGGTGGTCCCCCCGGACATCGCCGAGCTGTCGTGGAGCTCGATCATGGGGCCGGAGGAGCTCGGGGCGCATGTCGCCTGCGCGGCCGCCCTGGAGCTGGCCATCGTCGCGGGCGACCCGGTGGACCGCGAGGAGCTGACCCGCCGCTGGCTCACCACCCCCCGTGCCGAGCTGGGCGGCGACTGCTGGCTGCACCGGGTCCACGGCGAGCGGCTGAACCGCTGGGTGCTCGGGCGCGGCACCGCCCGGCGCGAGCTCGCCCAGCCCTTCGAGGTGCGGCTGCACGCGCCGATCACGGCTCCGGACGAGCCGCACCTGGAACCGCTGCGCTGGCTGCTCGACCTGGCCCGCACGGGGGTCCGCCTGACCGAGCGGCTCAACGTCGGGCGTGCCGTGGCCGTCGAGGCGGCCGGCCGGTTCGGCTGGGCGGATCGGCCGGTGCGCGGCGAGAACGACGTGCCCGCTCTCACCGAACTGCGGCAGATCGCCGTGGACGACCTCGGGGCCCTGCGGCGCGGCGGCCGGAGGCTGGTGCTCACCACCACGGGCAGGAACCTGCTGGACGACCGCGCCGCCCTGTGGGAGGCGGCCACGACCACGTTGCTCGTCCCCGCCCCCGGGGAGCACGACTTCGAGGTCTCGATCCGCGAGTCGGCGCTGATGATCCTGGTGGACGGCGGCGTGGTGCGGGACGACGACCTGCGCGCCCGGGTCGCCGAGGTGGTCAACGGCGAGGGCTGGCGCACGACGGACGGCGGCCGGGTCGGCGGCGCCGACCTCACCGGCCCGCTCGCCCGGCTCCGCCACCGCCTCGACGCCCTGGGCCTGGGCACCGCGTCCCGCACACCCGAGGCGGCAGGACGCGAGCCCGTGGGAGGTGCCGAGGGCGCGCAGACGTGGCGGCTCACGACCACCGGGCGCCGCGCCGCGCTGGCCGCGCTGCGCGCTCAGGCGCTGCGCCCCCGGCAGTACGCCGGCCTCGGCTGAACCGGCCGGGGCCTCCGCCTGCTGGATGAGGACGCCCCGGCGTGGTCGAGGGCCTCAGCTGGTGACGGTCTTCCTGGTGCAGGGCTCGCCGTTGAGATGCCACTGCACCGGGTTGGAGTCGCCCCCGGAGTAGGAGCCGTTGAAGCCGAGGTGCACCGTCTGACCGGGACCGATGTCGGCAGCCCAGGAGGGGGCCGTCGCCGTCACCTCGGAACCGGTCTGGGACCAGGTGGCCGACCATCCCGAGGACACCGTCTGGCCGGGGTCGGTGAAGAGGAACGTGAGCCGCCAGTCCTTCACGGGCGTGGTGGCGGTGTTGGTGACCTCGACGGTCGCGGTCATCCCGCCCGTCCAGGTGACGGGCCGGTACACCACCTGGCAGTGGATCGTCCGCGGGGAGGACGGCGACGGAGTGGCGATGATGTCGTTGTAGATCCTCACGGTCACCGACCCCGACGCGGGTGAGACGGCCCCCTGGGCGTCCACGGCCACGACGTGCAGCACGCGGTCCTCGTACGCGACACCGTTGGGCGGCCAACTCAGTCCGAAGGAGCCACCGGTGGCGCTGGGCCCGAAGGTCGCCTTGAGGGAGGTGACGCCGTTGCGCGTCTCCTGTACCCGGTAACAGGCGATGCCGTCCTCGTCGGTGGCGGGCGCCCAGCGCAGGCTGACCCTGTTCATGAACACGTCGACGATCTCCGGCGTCCCCGGCGCGGTCGGCGGCGTGCCCGACGGCGACGTGCTCGGCTCACACGGGATGGGCGTGGGCGGCGGCGGCGCCGTCGTGAGGGCGTAGGCCGTGCCCTCCGCCCCGGTCTCGACCACCGCCGGTACGACGAACGCGGCGGCCGCCAGGAGCACCGCCGTCATCCAGGCGCTCATCTCCGTCTTCGATCTCATCGTCCGCGCTCCTCGTCTCGGTCGACGGCCCCGGTGACGGTGATCGTCCGTGTCGGACGGCGGCCGGTCAACGGACGCCGGAGCGGCAGGCCGCACGCACCTGGTGGGCGGCGCACGGCTCTGCAACTTTCAACCGCGGCCTTCCTCACCTCGCTCGACGTGCCCTTCGCCGTGCCCGGCCCGCCCGGCCCGCGCGCCCACCCGCGTACGCTCGCGAGCGCCACCCGGCGCGGGGCCGGATAACGTGTGAGGTCATGCCGGACGAGACGATTGCCACGGAAGACGACATCCGGAGCGTGAACGCGTTCTGGCGGAGACTGGGCCTGCCCGGCCTCGTCGACGTGCACACCCACTTCATGCCGCACCGCGTCCTGGCCAAGGTGTGGGCCTACTTCGACTCCGCCGGGCCGCTGGTCGGCCGGGCCTGGCCCATCACGTACCGGCTGCCCGAGGACGACCGCGTCGAGCGGCTGAGGGCCTTCGGCGTGCGGGCGTTCACCTCCATGCTCTATCCCCACAAACCCGGCATGGCGGAGTGGCTGAACGACTGGGCCGCCGGTTTCGCCGCCCGGGTCCCCGGCTGCCTGCACACGGCGACGTTCTTCCCCGAGCCCGGCGCCTCGCGGTACGTCGAGCGGGCGATCGAGGCGGGCGCCCGGGTGTTCAAGGCGCATCTCCAGGTCGGCGCGTACGACCCGAACGACCCGCTGCTCGACGGGGTCTGGGGGCTGCTGGAGGACCACGGCATCCCGGTGGTCACGCACTGCGGGTCGGGCCCGGTGCCCGGGCCCCACACCGGGCCGGAACCGATCGCGGCCCTGCTCTCCCGGCATCCCCGGCTGCGGCTCGTGATCGCCCACATGGGCACGCCCGAGTACGCCGAGTTCCTCGGGCTGGCCCTGCGTCATCCGTCGGTCTGCCTGGACACGACGATGGCCTTCACCCGCTTCACCGAGGAGACCGCGCCCTTCCCGCGCGATGCCGTGCCGCTCCTGCTGGATCTTCAGGACCGCGTCCTGCTAGGCACCGACTTCCCCAACATCCCCTACCCGTACGCCGAGGCGCTGTCGGCCCTGGCCGATCTGGACCTCGGGGACGAATGGCTGCGCGCCGTCTGCCACGACAACGCCGCCAGGGTCTTCGGCCTCCGGCCGGTCACGCCGGGGACATGACCTCGTAGAGGTTGCGCGCCGCGTCGACGAAGAACAGCCCGCGCGGGCACAGCGGATGGTCGATCCGGCCGTTGCCGGGATCGGCCGGATCGTCGCCGTAGGGCACCCCGCCCTGCCGCAGGCGGGCCAGGATCCCGTCGAACGTGACCGGATCCACGTCGAAGGCCAGATGCACGCCGACGGGGTCCGCCACGGTCATGAAGTCCAGGGTCAGCGTGTCGTTCACCCGTACGGGCGCGAAGTGGCCGTCCCGGCCGGCGGGCGGCAGCTCCGGCAGACCCATGATCGAGGCGAAGAACCGGGCCGCCTCGCGGTTGTCCACGGCCGGGACGATGGTGTGGTTGAGCGTGACGGTCATGCCGCGCTCTCCCGGCTCTTGAGGACGCCGTGCAGGAGGATGTCGACGAGTTCCTCCGGGGACGGCCCCTGGGATCGGGTGAAGAGCATCCCCAGGAAGACCGAGGCGATCTGGTCGGGTTCCAGGCGCAGCGCCGGCCTATCGGGTTCGATCAGTTCGACGACCGCCTCCCGGGTCGCCTTCATCGAGGCCTCCCTGCCGCCCGGGAACGGCCGGTCGCCTTCCCTGGTGCCCTCCCGGCCGCCTTCTCTGCCGCCGCGGCCTCGCTCGCGGCGGTGACCGGTGCCGTGCAGGGCTCCGATCACGGTCCCCATACGTCCCAGGTGGGCGTGCAGCGCCTCGGCCGCCTGTGTCAGCCGATCGGGAAGCGGTTCGTCGAGGGAGATCGAGGCCAGCTCGCGCAGCACGTGGTCGGGGTTCATCGCCTCGATCAGGCACGCGTCGAGCAGTTCGTCCTTGTCGCCGAAGGCCCGGAAGACGGTGCCCTCGCCGATGCCGGCGGCCCGGGCGATCTGACTGGTGGTGACGGCGGCGCCGTGCTCGGCGACCAGTGGAAGCGCCGCGGCGACGATCATCGCCCTGCGCTGCTCGGTGCTCATCGCCGGTGCGCGCCGGCGTGCGGGGGAATCTGTCATGCCCTCGACAGTACGGAGTGAGTACTCACTCCGTCAACGGATTATCCGCAGCGGCCCCCGGAGGGCCGGCTCATGTGGGGAGGGTGTCGTCGGCCGCGGCCGGCGCGGCGGGAACGGCCGGGAGACGCAGGACGAAGCGGGCACCGACGGGGCTGTCCTCGATTCTCAGGCTGCCCGCGTGAATCTCCGCGATCTGCCTGGCTATCGCCAGACCCAGCCCCGCGCCCCCCGCGTTCCTGCTGCGCGCCGCGTCCAGCCGGGTGAACCGGTCGAACACCCACTCGCGCTTGTCCCGGTCGATGCCCGGCCCGTCGTCGGCCACCTCCAGCACGGCCGCGCCGTGATCCTCGCCGGGTTCGTGCCGTACGGACACGGTGATCGTCGTCTTGGCGTGCCGTTCCGCGTTGTCCAGAAGGTTGGTCAGCAGGCGGGCGAGTGACACCCTGTCGCCGACCACGACGACCCCCGGCGAGAGCGCGGATTCGACACGCTTGGCCGGGTGACGACGGTTGCACAGCTCCGCGGACACGAGCCCGGCCAGATCGAGCCTGCTCTGGTCGCCGCGCATGCCGTGATCAAGCCGATCGAGGGTCAGCAGGTCGTGCACGATCGCCTGCAGCCGGTCGAGGCTGGGCAGGAGGACCGCACCCAGCTGGGGCACGCTGGTCTCCTCCGGCGCGAGAAGGCCGTCCTCCACCTCGGCACGCATCGCGGCTATCGGCGTGCGCAGGTCGTGGGAGGCGTTGGAGACGAACTGGCGCTGGTGCCGCAGCGCGCTCTGCACCTGCTGAAGCGCGCCGTCCAACCGGCTCAGCGTCCGGTTGACGCTCTCGGCCATCGCCCGGATCTCGTCGTCGGTGGCCGGCACCGGCACCCGGCGGCTGGGGCAGTTCCCGTTGATTTCGTCCAGCTCGGCGCGGATGGTGTCGACCGGTCTGAGCGATGCCCGCACGTTCCGGAAGCCGACGTAGGTGATGGCCGCGGCCAGCACCGCCGCACTCGCCCCCACCAGCGTGGCCAGCCAGGGATCGACCCATGGCGGCACCACCGGGGAGGCGCTGTAGACCATCCATCTCTCGCCCATGCGGTGCGCCCACTGCGCCACGACGATGTCGCATTCGGCGGCCGGGAAGACGTCGCCGCACACGACGCAGGTGACGCTGTTCCTGGTGTCCGGCGGAACGAAGCGCGCCATTCTCGGCTTGCCCTGCATCCTCTCGGTCGCCGCGACCACGCGGCCGGACGGGTCGACCACCTGGAGGTCGCGGGACTTGTACTCGACGAGAGGGTAGGTCAGCTGCCCCCGCTCGAGCTCGACGGCCACCCGGCCGCCCGCCGCCATGAGCTCCCTGGTGACCGTGTCGCTGGCGTAACGATGGACGCCCAGCATCACGGACGTGGCCAGCAACGCGCACAAGAGGGTCGCCGTCACCCCGGTGAACAGGGTGATGCGGCGCGTGATGGAGAAGCGGTCCTGCAGGCGCATCCTCCCTCCTCTTGGCCAGTGGACCATATGAGGCGGAAAGAGCCGGAAAAGAGGTGACCGTCCGATCTCGACAGGTCACCACGGTCCCATCAACAAGCGCGGTGGAACACCAACAATTCCCCGCCTCTCGTTCTCACACGCCCACGACGGGGGGTAGGGACACGCGGGGTCGCTCGGACGGTCGCGGGGACGGTCGCGCGGACAAGCAGACAGGCCGGTCCCGCCGGGCGGAACCGGCCTCTGCCGTGTGGAGCCGGTCGGCCCTCAGCTCGCCGGCACTAGCCCCGAACGCCGACGATCGCGCCGAGCACCAGAAGCTTTACCAGCCAATCTCCCGCGTGTATCGCTGCGACGCGCCACGGGGTGTTCGCGTGGACGATCGCGCCGATCCACAACACGGCCGGAAACCCGATCCACAGGACCAGAGCCAGCACCAGGCCACCGATCCAGGTGCCGATCCGGGCGTAGTAGAGCGCACCGGACGCGAACGCCACGACGGCCGCGATCAGGACGAGGAGGAGGTGGACTCAGGCATCGAGCGTCGACGACGACCGGCCCGGAGGGCAGCCGTAAGGCCGTGAGCAGCGGAAAGGCCCGCCAGGTGGATCACCTGACGGGCCTTCGTCGTGGTGGAGCTATGGGGATTTGAACCCCAGACCCCTTCGATGCGAACGAAGTGCGCTACCGGACTGCGCTATAGCCCCAACGACCTCGACTAGATTAGCAAACTCTGCGGGGTGTTCGCGCCACCGAATCAGTCTCCGGCCGCGCGGCGTCCGTCGGCGTACTGGTCGAAGACCTGGACGCGCTTGCGCGCCTCGAACTTGATGATCTCCGCCTCCCGGGCCAGCGCGGCCAGGGCGCGGCGGCGCTCCCGCTGGCGGCGCAGGTGCTCGGCGCGCGCCCGGGCGGCCTTCTCCCGCTGCTCCCTGTCCGCGCGTACGGCAACGCGCAGCACGGCGAGGTAGCCGACGAGGAGCACGCCCGAGGGCGCGACGGCCCACCAGGGCATGACGCGGGCGGCCGCGGTGACCACGGACGCCAGCACGAGCAGGATGCTCCACAGGAGCCGCCGCCGGCGCCGGGCGAGGATCCGGGCGCGGCGGTGGGCCGCGACGCGGCGCGCCCGCGCGTGCCGCTCCGACGCGATCTGTTCCGCCGTGGCGGTCTCGGCCTGGTCCGCGGTGACGGTCCCGGTGCCCGGCGCCGCCTCCGTGGTGGACGCGGCCGGCGGTGTGACGACCGTGTCGGCGTCGCCGCCCTCCGCCTCATCGCCGGCGTCGTCGGAGCCTGCCTCCGTGGTCTCCGGGGCCTCGGCGGAGGCGGCCGCGGGCGGTTCGGACAGCGTCGACGCCTCCGCCTGCTCCTCGAACAGGTCGTCGTCCGTGTGCCGGTCCCTGCGCAGCCACATGGGCAGCAGGACGCTGAGCCACATGACGACGATGGCCAGGTAGAGGACGGCGCTACCCATGCGCCCACCTCCACACCCCCGGACGAAGGGCATGGTGAACACGTCCGTGGACCTGTGTCGGCGGAGAGGTGTTCACGTCACGCACCGTAGGACTGCGTGTCACTGGATGACGAGCATTCGGTCCGGTGTGTCGCGAGATCGTCAAAGCTCTTCATGTAATTCGATCCCGTGCGAGCGCGTGATCCTCACGGGCCACGCCCGTCACCGCGGGGATGCGCCACCGGGGCGCGGTGAACGGAGCCTGCGTGCATGCGGACGTCTCCCGGGACGCGGTTTCACCTTCCAACAGGCAGCATCACAGCGCACGCTAATGATCGGTTTGCTCTTCGATTGCAGCGGGCCGGGCCGGTGTCCGTCGCCGACGTCCGTGGCCAGGTGTCCCTAGCCGGGACTGGACTCGCTGCGGCGGGCGGCGGAGTTCATCGTGCGGCGCCACTGCACGAGCAGTCCGCGCGGCACGTCCTCGACGGTCAGCGCGTAACAGATGTGGTCGCGCCACGCGCCGTCGATGTGCAGCTGACGCCGGCGGATGCCCTCCTCGCGGAACCCGAGCTTCTCCACGACCCTGCGGCTGGCGTGGTTCTCCGGCCGGATGTTGGCCTCCAGACGGTGTAAACCGGTCGTGAAGAAGCAGTGGTCGACGGCCATGGCGAGCGCGGTCGGGATGATGCCCCGCCCCGCCAGCGCGCCGTCGACCCAGTAGCCCACCTGTGCGGAGCGGGCCGACCCCCACACGATCGCCCCCACGGTGAGCTGCCCGGCGAAGCGTCCCTCGTACGTGACGACCCAGGGCATGGCCATCCCCTGGCGGGCCTCGCGGCGCAGCGTGCCGACCATCGAGACGTACGGCCCGAGGCCGGTGCGGAACAGCGGGGTCTCGGGGTTGCTCGGCTCCCAGGGACGGAGCCATTCGGCGTTGCGCAGCCGGGTGTCGCGCCAGTCACGGACGTCCCGCAGGCGCAGCGGCCGCAGCCCGACGGGCCCCTCGGCCATGGACGCCGGCCAGCCGCGAAGTCGATCCATTCGTCAATCATCCACCGGAACACGGTCAACGCGCCACGCGGGACGCCTCCCGTCCTCAGCGCGCATGGTCGCCGCCGTGGATCTGATCGACGACATGGGCCAGGATCGGGGTCAGCACGGCCATGCCGTCCCGTACGCCGCCGGAGGAGCCGGGCAGGTTGACCACCAGCGTCTTCCCGGCCTGCCCGGCGAGACCGCGGGACAGGATCGACGTCGGCACCTTCTCCCTGTTGACCTGGCGTACGGCCTCGGCGATGCCCGGGATCTCCCGGTCCAGCACCCGGGCGGTCATCTCCGGAGTGAGATCCAGGGGCGTCACCCCGGTCCCTCCCGTGGTGACGATCACGTCGTAGCCCGCCGCGACGCCCTCGCGCAGCGCGGCCTCGACGGCGTCCCCGTCGGGGACCACCCGGGGCCCGTCCACCCGGTCGCACCCCGCCTCCTTCAGGAGGGAGGCCAGCAGCGGCCCGGAGCGGTCCTCGTAGACGCCCGCCGACGCCCTGTTGGAGACGGTAACCACCAACGCGCGCACGCCTTACTCCTGTCCGGAACGGGTCCAGTGGCCCGTCTTGCCGCCCGTCTTCTCCTCCACCCGGACGTCGGAGATCACCGCCGCCGGGTCGACCGCCTTGACCATGTCCACCAGGGCGAGCGCCGCGACGGTGACGGCCGTGAGCGCCTCCATCTCGACGCCCGTCCTGTCGGCCGTACGGACCCGGGCGGTGATCTCCACCCCCTCGTCCACGACGGCCAGGTCGACCTTCACCCCGGTCAGCGCGATCGGATGGCACAGCGGCACGAGATCGGGGGTGCGCTTGGCACCCATGATCCCGGCGATCCGCGCCACGCCGAGCGCGTCGCCCTTCGGCACGTCCCCCGCGCGCAGCACGGCCACCGCCTCGGGCGACAGCAGCACGCGCCCGGTCGCGACGGAGGTACGCGCGCTCACGTCCTTCTCGGAGACGTCCACCATCCGGGCGGCGCCCGACTCGTCCACGTGAGTCAGCTTGGCAGTGCCGTCATTCACAGCGGTATCACCTCCACCTCGGTGCCCTCGGGCAGCGAGGTCACGTCCTCGGGCACCACGATCAGCGCGTTCGCCCCGGCCAGCGCCGCGAGCTGGTGCGAGCCCTGCCTCGTCACCGGCGCGACGGTCTCGCCGGACAGCACGGCCCGCAGGTACGACCGCTTGCCGGCCGGGGACCGCAGCGGCGCGGTGGCGGTCGCGCGTACGGTCGCGGGCGGCCCGGCCGGGAGGCCCTGCATCACCCGCAGGGCCGGCTTCACGAAGAGGACGAACGACACGAACGACGAGACCGGGTTGCCCGGCAGCGTGAAGATCGGCACCTGGTCCGGCCCCACGACGCCGAAGCCCTGCGGCATGCCCGGCTGCATGGCGACCTTCTCGAAGGTCACCGTGCCCAGCGGCGACAGGGCCTCCTTGACCGGCTCGTACGCCCCCATCGAGACGCCGCCGCTGGTGATCACGGCGTCGGCCCGCACGAGTTGGGCGTCCAGGGTGTCCAGGAACTCCTTGGGGTCGTCGGTCACCGAACCGGCCCGGAACCCCTCCGCTCCCGCCTCGCGCACGGCCGCGGCCAGCATGAAGCTGTTGGACTCCCAGATCCGGCCGGCGCCCAGCGGGGTGCCGGGCTCGGCGAGCTCGGCACCCGTGGACAGCACGACGACCCTCGGCCGGGGCCGCACCCGCACCCGGCGGCGGCCGACCCCGGCGAGGATCCCGATCTGCGCGGGCCCGATCCTGGTTCCCTCGCGGAGCACCATGTCGCCCGCCCGGACGTCCTCGCCCGCCCGCCGGATCGCGTTGCCGAGCGGGGCCGGCCTGTCGATCCGTACGCGGGCGGTGCCGCCGTCGGTCCACTCGACCGGGACGACGGCGTCGGCGCCGGCGGGCATGGGCGCGCCGGTCATGATGCGGGTGACCAGGCCGGGTCCGAGGGCGTTCAGCCCGCCGTCGCCGGCCGCCACGTCCCCGATCACGGGCAGCGTGACGGGCGCGGCGGCCACGTCCTCGGCCCGTACGGCGTAGCCGTCCATCGCCGAGTTGTCGAACGGCGGCAGCGGGACGGGCGAGGCGACGTCCTCGGCCAGCACGGCGCCGAGGGCGGCGTCGATCTCGACCTCGAGCGGCGCGAGCGGACGCACCGCCGCGAGGATGTCGGCGAGATGACGGTCGACGGGCTTCATCGGCTCACTGTCCGGACTTGTCGAGGAACTCTCGCAGCCACGGCAGGAACTCGGGGGCGAGATCGTCCCGGTTCGCGGCGAACTGCACCACGGTCTGCAGATACTCCAGCTTGTTGCCGGTGTCGTAGCGACGGCCGCGGAACAGCACGCCGTGCACCGGACCGCCCTCCTCCGGGCTCGCCGAGGCCAGCGTACGCAAGGCGTCGGTGAGCTGGATCTCGCCGCCGCGCCCGGGCGGGGTCCGCTCCAGCACGCCGAACACGGCCGGGTCGATCACGTAACGGCCGATGATGGCCCAGTTCGAGGGCGCCTCGTCGGCCGGGGGCTTCTCCACGAGGTCGGTGACGCGGACGACGTCGTCCTCGGCGGTCGGCTCGATGGCGGCGGCGCCGTACAGGGAGACGTGTTCGCGCGGCACCTCCATCAGCGCCACGACGCTGCCGCCGTAGGTCGCGCGCACCTCGATCATGCGCTTGAGCAGCGGGTCGCGCGGGTCGATGAGGTCGTCGCCGAGCAGACAGGCGAACGGCTCGTGGCCGACGTGCTGCTTGGCGCACAGGACGGCGTGGCCGAGGCCCTTGGGCTCCCCCTGCCGCACGTAGTGCATGGTGGCGAGGTCGACGGGCTCTTTCACCTGGTTGAGCCGCTCTTCGTCGCCCTTGGCGCGAAGAGCGTCCTCAAGCTCGTACGCTACGTCGAAGTGGTCCTCGATCGAGCGCTTGTTGCGGCCGGTCACCATGAGGACGTCCAGCAGCCCGGCGGAGACGGCCTCCTCCACCACGTACTGGATGGCCGGCTTGTCGACGATGGGCAACATCTCCTTGGGGGTCGCCTTCGTCGCGGGAAGGAAGCGGGTGCCGAGACCCGCGGCGGGCACGACGGCTTTGGTCACGGGATCGAAGTCAGCCATGAGTAGACACTAACGGAGCGGTCTTTGGACAAGATGAACCTGCGTCGGCGCATCCTGCGCGACCGGTCGGAACTCGATGCGGAGACGCTGCGCGAGTCGTCGGCGTCCATCCGGGAGTTACTCCTCGACCAGCCGTGGGTGCAGATGGCGGGCCTGGTGGCCTGCTACTGGTCGACCGGCACCGAGCCGTCCACACAGGGGCTGATCCTGGCCCTGTGGAAGCACGGCGCCACGGTGATCCTGCCGGTCCAGCGCCCGGACGGCGATCTCGACTGGGCGGTGTACGACGGTCCCGACTCGCTGGCGCCCGGCCCCAATGGGATCATGGAGCCCGTGGACGTCCGGCGCGGCGTCGACACGATCCGTACCGCCGCGCTGGTCATCGCGCCGGCCCTGGCGGTGGACCGGGTCACCGGCGTACGGCTCGGCCGCGGCGGCGGCTTCTACGACCGCGCGCTCGCCCGCGTCGGGCCGAACGTGCCGACGGTGGCACTCCTGCACGAAGGCGAGCTGATGGAGGGGGTGCCGGCCGAGCCGCACGACCAGCGCGTACGCTTCGCCGCCCTCCCGAGCGGAATCGCCCGTTTGGTACAGATGTGACAAGATTGACGTAACGGACGGCGAAGGGAGCGGGTGGGTCTGAACGTCTGGCTGCTCCTGTCCGCCGTCGTCGTCATCGCGGCCATCGCGTCCGTACGGATCGCGCATCGCACCGGCCTTCCCACGCTGCTCCTCTATCTCGGCCTCGGACTGCTGCTCGGTGAGGGCGGCATCGTCGGCATCAACTTCGACAACGCCCAGACGGCCCAGCAACTCGGCATGATCGCGCTCGCCGTGATCCTCGCCGAGGGTGGTCTCACCACCAACTGGAACCACGTACGCGACGCCGTGCCGACGGCGCTCGTGCTCGCCACGGCCGGGATCGCGGTCAGCGTCGTCGTGCTCGCGGCGGGCGTCGCCGTCCTGCTCGGCATGGAGTGGCGGATGGCGCTGCTGCTCGGCGCGTTCCTGGCGTCGACCGACGCGGCGGCCGTGTTCTCCGTGCTGAGACGGCTGCCGCTGCCACCCCGGCTCGCCGGGATCCTGGAGGCCGAGTCGGGCTTCAACGACGCCCCGACCGTCATCCTCGTGATCATGCTGAGCGCGGGCTCGTCGCTGACCCTCTCGCTGCCGCACGTCCTGCTGGACACCACCGTCGAACTGGTCATCGGCGCGGCCGTCGGTCTCGCCGTGGGCCCGGCGGGGGTGTACGCGCTGCGCCGGGTCGCCCTGCCCGCCTCCGGCCTCTACCCGATCGCGGTGCTGGCGCTCGCGTTCGTCACCTACAGCGGGGCGACTCTGCTGCACGGCAGCGGGTTCCTCGCGGTCTACCTGACGACGCTGGTCCTGGGCAACGCCAAGCTCCCCCACCGCGCCGCCACGCGCGGCTTCGCGGAGGGCGCGGCCTGGCTCGCCCAGATCGGGCTGTTCGTGATGCTCGGCATGCTGGTCGACCCGCGCGAACTACCGGGCGTGCTCGTCCCGGCCCTGCTGTCGGGCCTGCTGCTGGTCCTGCTCGCCCGGCCGGCGTCCGTGCTGGTGTCCGCGGCGGTCGCGCGGCTCCTGCGCCTCGGCGCCCTGTCGTGGCGCGAGCAGGTGTTCCTGTCGTGGGCCGGGCTGCGCGGCGCGGTGCCCATCGTGCTGGCCGCGATCCCCTGGGCCGCCGGCCTGCCGGGGGCGAAGGGCCTGTTCAACGACGTCTTCATCATCGTCGTCGTGTTCACGATCCTGCAGGGGCCCACGCTGCCGTACCTCGCCCGGGTGCTCGGCCTGGCGGCCGAGGGCGAGGCGCGCGACCTCGACGTCGAGGCCGCGCCGCTGGAGGAGTTGAACGCCGACCTGCTGCAGGTCCGCATCCCGTCCGGCTCGCTCATGCACGGCGTGGAGATATTCGAGCTCCGGCTGCCCGCGAACACGATGGTCACGCTCGTCGTACGGAACGGGCAGTCGTTCGTGCCCACGCAGACGACCCGGCTGCTGGCGGGCGACCAGCTTCTCGTGGTCACCACGGCCGCCCAGCGGGAGACGGTCGAACGCCGCCTGCGCGCCGTGAGCCGCCGCGGCAAGCTCGCCGGTTGGTACGGCGAACGCGGCAACTGAGCAGGGCCGTCGATGGGGTCACTGGCGAAAGGGACACCCCGGGGCAATAAACATGGCTGGAGTGGCGTTTGCGCTTGTTGATTGCGTACGATTAGCAATCGACCCGGTCGAGTGCCAGTCTCAGGAGGAGCGAGTGCCTACCTACCAGTACGCCTGTACCGCTTGCGGTGAGCAGCTGGAGGCCGTCCAGAAGTTCTCTGACGACCCGCTCACGGAGTGCCCGGCCTGCCAGGGCAAGCTGCGCAAGGTCTTCTCCGCCGTTGGCATCGTGTTCAAGGGCTCGGGCTTCTACCGGACCGACAGCCGTTCGTCGAGCTCGTCGACGACCACGTCCACCACGACGACGTCGCCCTCGAAGGCGTCCGGCGACTCGGGCAAGAAGGAGGCCGCCGCCTCCACGAGCTCGTCGAGCACCTCTTCGTCTTCGTCGAGCGCCTCCTCGTCGAGCACGTCCTCGTCCGGCTCGACCGCCGCCGCCTGAGGTTATCCACAGGGGCCGACGGGACGCGCCGGGTGTGCGGCGGCGTTCGCTAGTGTCGGCCCATGGTCAATCGCGCAGACATCGGGGTCATCGGCGGTTCGGGGTTCTACTCGCTGCTGGAGGACGCCGAAGAGATCGACGTGACGACGCCGTACGGCCCGCCGAGTGACTCGCTCACCGTGGGCCGCATCGGCGAGCGGACCGTCGCGTTCGTCCCCAGGCACGGCCGCGGCCACACTTTTCCTCCCCACCGCATCCCCTATCGGGCGAACATGTGGGCTCTGCGGTCCCTCGGCGTCCGCCAGGTGCTCGCGCCCAGCGCGGTCGGGTCCCTGCGCCCGGAGATCGGCCCGGGCGCCCTCGTGATCCCCGACCAGCTCGTGGACCGTACCCAGGGCCGCGAGCAGACCTACTACGACACGGGCGGGGCCGTCCACGTGTCGTTCTCCGACCCCTACTGCCCCTCGGGCCGGGCGGCCGCCGTCGCCACGGCGCGCGAGACGGGCTGGGACACGGTCGACGGCGGCACCCTGGTCGTGGTCGAGGGGCCCCGCTTCTCCACCCGGGCCGAGTCGAAGTGGTTCTCGGGTGCGGGGTGGTCGATCATCGGCATGACCGGGCACCCGGAGGCCGTCCTCGCCCGTGAGCTCGCCCTCTGCTACACGACTCTCGCCCTCGTGACCGACCACGACGCCGGGGTGGAGGCCGGTGAGGGGGTCACCCACGAGGAGGTCCTGGCCTTCTTCGCCGCCAACGTCGAGCGGATGCGCGCTCTGGTCGCCCAGGTCGTCGAGGCCCTGCCGGAGGAGCGCGCCTGCCCCTGCGGCAGCGCGCTCGACGGCGTCAAACTGCCGATCGAGCTTCCCTGAGACCACCGATGCGTGCCACGACCCGTCGGCGTCGGCTCCTTCTGATCGCGCACGGCCGACGGTGTGAGGCCGCTCGTGGAGCAGCCGGAGCCCGTTCATGGGCGGTGCGGCCGTGCGCGGCGTGAGGCGCCTGGCGGCGCGACGCCGCCGTCCGATCGCCGCCGTTCTCGCCGGTCTGGCGGTGGCCTGCGTGCTGCTGGCCGTCCGGGCCCCCGGCGGGGTGGAGGTCCTCGCCGCCGCCCGGGACCTCCCCGGAGGCCGGCTGGCCCCCTCCGACGTCATGGTCGTACGGCTGCCGCCCGACGCGGTGCCCGCCGGGGCATACGTGCCCGGCACGTCGGTGGCGGGCCGCGTGGTCGCCGGCGCGCTGCGCCGGGGTGAGCCGCTCACCGACGCGCGTCTGCTCGGCCCCGGTCTGTTCCGCCAGGCCCTGGCCGGGCAGGCGCCCGCCGGACAGGTGGTCGCGACACCGATACGGATCGCCGATCCCGACGCCGCCCGGCTGCTGTCCCCGGGTGACGTGATCGACGTCCTCGCGGCCTTCGAGGACGGGCCCTTCCAGGCCCGGGTCATCGCCCAGGAGGTGCGGGTGATCGCACGACCGCCCGGCCGTACCGACGGCGGCGCACTGCTCGTGCTCGCCACGACTCCCGGCCAGGCCGCGCAGCTCGCCCAGGCCCAGGCGCAGGGCAGGCTCTTCGTCACCATCCACCCGCGCTGAGGGAACAGTGCGGGGCCCGGGAGGCTCAGCCGACCAGGAGCGTCGCGATGGCGGGGCCGAACGCGGCGCCGAGCAGGTAGGCGAGGTTGAACAGGCCCATCGCCGTCGGCCGTTCCGATGCGGGTACGGCAGCGGCGGCGCGGGCCGCGTACGCCCCCTGCCCGGAGGCGGCGGCGACCGAGGCGAGCGCCTGGGCGGCGAGCAGCGCAACCGGCCCGCGGCCCAGCACGGCCAGCACCCCGCCCGCCGCGCTCAGCACAGGGAACACCACGGCCGCCGCGCCGAACGAACCGCGGGCGGTGGCCGCGATCACCGGATAGGACGCGAGCCCGCCGAACAGCAACGGCCAGGTGATGGCCAGGCCGACCTGCCCGCGGCTCCACCCCGAGTGCTCGGCGAGCAGCGGCGGCAACGCGTAGATCATCCCGAAGTTGACCACCGCCAGCAGGAACGCCAGCCCTGCCGAGACCAGGAACACCGGAGCGCGTAGGACCACCGTCGGCACGAACCCGTCCGGCCGGGCGCGCAACCGCAGCGCCAGCAGCACCCCGGCCGCGACCGCCGCGCCACTCGCGGCCTGCCACGCGTGCGGCAGGACCACCAGAGCCGTCACCAGCGCCGTCACGAGCACCGCGCCGACGAGGTCGAACGGCATGGCCGACAGCGGGGTCACGGGCCGTCCGCGCAGGACGACCGGCACAGAGAGCAGGCTGAGTGCGGGCAGCGCCAGTGTGGCCCGCCAGCCGAGCAGGCCCGCGACCACGTCACCGGTGAGCGGGGCGGCGGCCCCGATCGTCGCGAGCGACGCCGTGACCAGCCCCATCACGCGGGCCGAACCGGCGAGGCTCATCGCGATCGTGGTGAGCCCGGCGGCACCGAGGCCCTGGAGCGCGCTCCCGGCGACCAGCAGGGGCAGCGCCGGGGCCACGACCGTCAGGGCCGCGCCCAGCAGCACGAGTGCGGCACCGGTGAGCAGCGCCGCAGGGGTCCCCCGGCGGCGCTGCAGACCGGCCATCAGCGGTGTGCCCACCGCGATGGCCCATCCGAAGGCCGTGACGATCCAGGTCGCCGCGTCCACCGTCGTGCCGAGGTCCCGGGCCGTGTCCGCGAGCACCAGGGCCGACCCGGCGATCCCGAAGGACATCGGTCCGGCCAGCAGCGCCAGCCACACCCCCGGCACCCCTTGTGCCGCGCCGCGCGCGTCCGCGCCGCGGTCGCCCTCCGGGTCCCGCGTCCGCGCGACGGCCGGGTCCTGCCCCCCGCTCATCGGACGGCCCCCACCGGCAGCGCCGGATAGTCGGTGTAGCCGCGGTGGTCGCCGCCGTAGTAGGTGGCCGGGTCGGCCTCGTTGTACGGCCCGCCGGCCGCGACGCGTACGTGCAGGTCGGGATTGGCCAGCCAGAGCCGGCCGAAGGCGATCGCGTCGGCCAGGCCGGAGCGCAGCGCCTCGACGCCGTCGTCGACGGTCGCCGGCTCCTCTCCGCCGTACGGGTGCGGGTTGAGCACGAGCGCGCCCGGCCACTCGGTGCGCAGCGCCTTTGTGAGGGCGCGCGTGCCGTTCTCCGAGACGTGCAGGTAGGCCAGGCCGTACGGGGCCAGCGCACGAGCCAGCTCGGGATAGAGCGAGTCGGGGTCGCTCTCGTCGATTCCGTTGTAGGTGATGCCGGGCGAGATGCGGATTCCCGTGCGGGCCGGGCCGATGGCGTCGGCGACCGCCTGCACGACCTCGACGGCGAAGCGGATGCGCCCCTCGACGGATCCGCCGTAGGCGTCGGTGCGCCGATTGGTGTTGTCCGACAGGAACTGGTGGACGAGGTAGCCGCTCGCCCCGTGCACCTCGACACCGTCGAAGCCCGCATCCATGGCGTACCTGGCCGCGACGGCGAACTCCTCGATGACCCGGGCGATGTCCGCCGTGGTCATCTGCCGTGGCGTCGGCAGGTCGAGCAGACCTGTGGGCGTGTAGAGCCGCTCGCTGTCGCACCGGATCGGCGACGGCGCCCAGGGGAGGTCGCCGTCCGGATACAGGTAGGGGTGGCCCATCCGGCCCGCGTGCATGAGCTGGACGAAGATGCGGCCGCCACGCCGGTGCACCTCGTTCGTGACCAGCCGCCAGGCGGCTGCCTGCTCAGGCGTGTGCAGGCCGGGCGTGTCGATGTAGCCCTGGCCCAGCACGCAGGGCTGGGTGCTCTCTGCGATGACGAGCCCGGCTCCCGCGCGCTGGCCGTAGTAGTCCACCGTGAGGGCGTTCACCAGGCCGTTCCGCGCGCGGTTGCGGGTCATCGGAGCCATGACCAGACGGTTGGGCAGGTCAAGCGTGCCCAGGGTCGTCGGCTCCAGCAGTTCGCTCATGTCGTCCTCCCCACTTCAGGTGAGCGTCTGTGCCGGTCCGACGGTATGAGCGGGCGGTTACGGGCCGAATCGGTAAGGTTTCGGTACTGCGGTACGGGTGTCAGATGTACGTACCTACCGAGCGGGGGCGCTTGTGCTGTACGGGAGGGCGGACGAGCAGGCCGCGATCCGAGCCCTCGTGGACGCGGCGCGCACCGGCCGCAGCGGCGGCCTCGTCCTGCGGGGCGAGAGTGGGATAGGCAAGTCCGCACTCCTGTCCTGGGCCGCCGGTTACGCGGAGGAGACCGGGCTCCGGACATTGCGGGTCACGGGTCTCGAGGCCGAGGCCGACCTGGCCTTCGCCGGTCTGGTGCAGCTCCTGTGGCCGGTCCAGGATCGGATCGGCGTCCTGCCCCGGCCACAGGCCGACGCGCTGCGGGCGGTGCTGGCGCCGCCGCAGGACGGGCAGCCGGGCGGACCCGACCGGTTTCTGACGGGGCTGGCCGTGCTGACCCTCCTCGCCGAGGTGGCCGTCGACGGTCCGTTGCTCTGCCTGGTGGACGACGCGCACTGGCTGGACCAGGCGAGCGCCGACGCGTTGCGCTTCGCCGCCCGACGGCTGAACGCCGAAGGTGTGGCCATGCTGTTCGGCGCGAGGGAGGAGGGCTTCGCGGCCACCGGCCTCCCCGAGCTGCGGCCGTCGCGTCTGTCGCCGCAGGACGCGGCCCTGCTGCTGGCCGACCGGAAACTCGCGCCGAGCAGCCGTGAGCAGGTGATCGAGGAGTCGGCGGGCAACCCGCTGGCGCTCATCGAGTTCGCCGCGGCGCGGCGGAGCCACCACTTCGCCGCCGGGCCCATGCCCGTCTCCGATCGGGTGCTCGCCTCGTTCCGGTCGCGGATCGCGCTGCTGCCCGAGAGGACCCGCCTGATGATGCTCACGGCCGCCGCCGAGGGGCGCGGGCACCTGCCGACGCTGCTGGGGGCGGCCGGCGCGCTGGATGTGGGGCTGGAGGATCTGGCGGAGGCCGAGCAGGCCGGGCTGGTCGACGTGACCGCCAACGTCGTGACCTTCCGCCATCCCCTGATCGCCACCGCCGCCTACCACGGTGCGGCGCTGGCACGGCGGATCGCGGTGCACGAGGCGCTGGCGGGCGCGGCCACGGACGACGACTGCCGGGCCAGGCACCTCGCCGCGGCGACCACGAAGACGGACGAGCGGGTCGCGGAGGTGATCGCCCGCGCGGCCGAGCGCGCCCGTGCCCGCACCGCCTACGCCGCCGCGGCGGGCCTGTACGAGCAGGCCGCGCGGCTCACCCCGCACCCGCGTTCACGGGCCGGGCGGTTGGGTGAGGCGGCGTGGCTGGCACTGTCCGCCGGGCACCCCAAGCAGGCCGCCGACCTGGTTGACCAGGCCGAGCGTCTGGTCGACGACCCGGAGTCGCTGGCCGGGCTGGCGCCGGTGCGGGCGGCCGTGGAGTTCGAGGTGGGCGAGCGGCGGCTGGCGGCCCGCGTGCTGGTCGAGCGCTCGGCGCCCGCGGACCCGGAGCAGGCCGCGCCGATGCTGCGCACCAGCGCGGGGTACGGCTGGTTCTACGGCGACCGGGATGCGATCCTCGCCGCGGCGGAACGGCTGCGCGAGCTGGGGTTGTGCGACCCGATGGTGGCGGGGATGGCGGCTCTCGTCCAGGACGACTACGCGCGTGGGCTGCCTCTGCTCACCGAGTTCGTGGCTGGCACGCCACGACCGGCGCCGGACTTCCTGGCCGGTACGGCCCGGCCGGGCGCCGCACCGGGTTCCGCCGCGTGGGCGGGGCACCCGGCGGGCGGACTGACGATGGTGTGGGGTGCCTTCTGCGCGATGATCATCGGGGACGACACGGCCTCGGCCGAGCTGGCCGAAACCGAGGTCGGCCGGTGTCGCCGGCATGGACTCGTCGGCACGCTGCCACAGGTGCTGCAGGACCTGGCGGGCGTGCAGGTGCAGGCCGGACTGCACCGCGATGCCGAGATGTCCGTCGCGGAGGCCGTCCGGCTGGTCCACGACATCGGACTGGAGCAGCGGGTGCCCCGGCTCAACTCGGTGCTGGCGCGGGTCGCCGCGATCGAGGGCGACGAGGAGCGTTGCGTGCGGTTGGCCAGTCAGGAGCTCGACACCGGGGGCATGGCCGGTGTCGCGGCGCTGAGCCTGCTCGATCTCGGGCTGGGCCGTCACGCAGCGGCTCTCGATCGGCTGGAGGCCGCCGTACGCGGTCCGTTGCGGCACGCGTCCAGCCTGGTCGCGGCGAGTGCCGACCAGGTGGAGGCGGCCGTACGGCTGGGGGAGCCCGAGCGGGCGGCCGAACCGCTGCGCCGCATCGAGGCATGGGCACGGGCCGGCGGGCAGCACTGGGCAGAGGCGTTGAGCGCGCGCTGCCGCGCCCTGCTGAGCGACGACGAGAGCGACTACCTGCGCGCTCTGACGGCGCACGAAGGGTCAGGGCGGCCGTTCGAGCGGGCCCGTACCGAGCTGCTGTACGGAGAGTGGCTGCGGCGGGCCAGGCGACGCAGTGACGCACGGGTGCCGCTGCGCTCGGCGCTGGCCGTCTTCGAGCGCCTGCGTGCCGCGCCGTGGGTCCAGCGGGCACGGGCCGAGCTGCACGCGACCGGCGAGGTCCTCCTGCCGGCGGAACCCACGGCCGTCGATCCGGTGGAGCGGCTCACCGCACAGGAGCTTCAGGTGGTCCGGCTGGCGGCGGACGGCGGCACCAGCAGGGAGATCGCGGCACAACTGTTCCTGAGCCCGCGGACCGTCGAGCACCATCTGTACCGCGCCTTCCGGAAGCTCGGCATCCGCTCCCGCCGCGAACTCGCCCGGCTCGGCCTCTCCAGTCGGCGCTGACCTCGGAACAGGGTCAGGCGGTGCTCGCCGGAGCCTGCCGCCAGGCCCGCTGGTCACGCGTGACCTGCCAGAGCATCTCCAGGAACCCGGCGTAGCGCTCGGTGCCGAGGGCCCGTTCATCCCGTTCCTCGATGGCGGCGAGGATGGTGCGAGCTCTGGTGACCTCGTCCATGCCGTGCTCGGTGGGGACGATGAGCTACATCGACAAGAAGATCGCCGACACCAGAGAGGTGACCGAGGCCATCTTCGCCCTGGGCGTGGAGAGCCGCCGGCGTGTCGACGCTCGCCGAGGCCGCCGCGGCCAACGGCGGCGCTCTGTCGGGCGAGACGAAGGACTTCGACTTCGTCTACACCTGGGCGTTCACCGACCCCGACCCCGACGGCCACCTCTGGGAGGCCACCCACATGGACTTCGCCGCGGCGCAGTGAGGGGCCACGACCATGACCACCAGCGAGATCGACACCTACGTCGAGACGAAGCTCGACCCGAAGTACCGCGAGATCGTGGCGGCCCTGCGCACCCTTGTCGCCGAAGAGGCGCCCGCGGCCGTCGAAAGCCTCACGTACGGCTCGCCCGCCTGGCGGGGCAACAAGATCCTCGCCGTCATCAGCCAGAGCAAGACCCATCTCACCTTCGCCTTCGAGCGGGGCGCCGAGATGTCGGGCCCGCACGGCCTCCTCGAAGGAGTCGGCAAGAAGACCCTCCACGTCAAGATCAAGACGATGGACGGGATGAACGAGACCGCACTGCGCGACTACATCGGCCAGGCCGTACGCCTCGACGCGAGCTGAAGCACCCGTTCTCCTCGACCGTGGAAGCCCTCGACGGGCCCGTCTTCGTCCAGCCGCCGGGGCCCGTCAGAGGAGCGAGCCGAGCTTGGGGTCGTACTCCCAGTGCCAGGGCTCGAAGGGGCTGCTGTAAGCCCAGTCGGGGTGGAACCAGCCGAACCGCTTGCCGTTGGCCTCCAGCCAGTTGAACTGCGCCGAACGGAAGTTCTGCACACCGCCGCACAGGTCGACGGCGAGCCCCAGCCCGTGGTTGCTCTTACCGGGCGTGGCCGCGAAACCGGGCCGCCGATAGTAGACCGACTGCTGCTCGCTGAGGCTGCGGTAGCTGTCGGAGATGCACATCGAGGTGCCGAACCGCTTCTTGTAGGCGATGTTGAGATCGGCGAAGGCGATCGCCGCGTCCGCCCGCAGCGTCTCCCCATTCTGCGGCAGGGGGCACAGGATGTTCTTCGGCAGCAGGCCGTTCGGGTACTGCTCCGCCTGGGTGATCCTGGTGGGGTCGCATCCCCCCGCCCCCTGCGTCCCGTCGCCGATCTTGACGCCGAGCTTGATCAGCGCCTTGGTCAGCGATCGCACCAGAGTGGACGAGCGCTTGCGCAGAGCGGCCACCTGGGCGCTCAGCTGCGCCTCCTGCAGGAGGCTCGCCGCCCGGAGCTCCTGGGCCTCCTGGGCGAGCTGCTGCTGCCGCTCCAGCAACTTGATCGCGTCGCCGAGCACGTTGCTGCGCCCGGCCACCAGGTGATCGAGGTCGGCGATCCTCCGAAGCGTGTCCGTGCCGTTTCCCATTCGGAAGAACGGGCTGAGCCCATCGACAGACGGGTCCTGATACAGCGACGACGCCAGATCGGACAGCGGTTTGCGCATCTTGTTGAGCTCCGCCGTGGCCTGCTGGAGGCTCTCGAGCTTGGCCACCATCTCCTTCTCCACGGCGCCGAACTTCTTCTGGCGCGCCACCAGCGCCCTGTTCGCGTCCTCGATGGACTTGTACGCCTTCTGGGCCTCTCGCCGCAGCTCGGTCAGCGAGGTGGGCTCCTTGCCGAGCTCGCCGGCCCAGGCGGTCGTCGATTCCCGCGCGGTGGTCGTGGCGCCTGCCGAGGCGGCCGCGGCCGTGCCGTACGGCGCGGAGACGGCCAGCGAAGTCATCACCGTGACGACCGCGATCAGCCGGGCTGATCGAGGAGATGACACGATCGACTCCCCCGTTTGCGAACTCGTGACCTGGGTCAGGGACGCACGTTACTACAGCGCGCTGTGTGCCCGAGCCCCGGTTCACACAAGCGCTATCGACCGGTCACGTCGCATTTGCGCGTTTCCAGCTCATCGCCCGCCTTCGGAGTGAGCCTCTTGTTCCCGGCAGAGCTCCCACAACCATGTGTCCCGCCACTCGGGCGCACACCTGAAGGTCGTCTCCTCGCGCGGCTCCGGCTCCGGCTCCGGCTCCGGCTCCGGCTCCGCCGGACGCCGCACCGCCGGGGCATCCGCTTGGACGACCTCACGGACCGGCCGGGCGATCGGAAGGATCCGTACGAGCCCCTCGTAGAGACGCGCTGGACCAGTCGGCTCGGGCACCGGAGTCGGATCCAGCAGCGGCTCCCGCACCGCCCCCGCCATCGGCACCACGGTGATTCTCCGGGCTTCCGGGGCGTCCCCAGCGGGCGGCACACTCGGCCTCGCGCCGGGCATCCGGCCTCCCGCGGTCGCGGCCGGCGCTCCGCCACCCCCCGCACGCGCCGTCCCGGCCGGCTCCGCCCGTACAGCCGAATCCGGCGCGAACTCGCTCCGCGCCCGTTCCCCGTAGCCGGTGAAGTCGGCCATGAGCATGCCCGAGGCCAGGAACGCCGGCACGAGCAGCGCCACGACGAGCACCACCGATCGCAGCCCCCGCGCGGCTCCACGTCGCGTAACGGTCACGGCCAGCGACGGTAACCGCGCGACCTACGCCGCCGCACGGCGACTTGCCATGCCTTTACCGCAGGTCAGCCCGCCGGTGACCGGGGAACTCGAAACGACACCCCCGGTGGAGGCGCGAGCGGGCCCAACCTTTCGCTAGGCTTACTGATGCACATCACGCCTCCGTAGCTCAGGGGATAGAGCACCGCTCTCCTAAAGCGGGTGCCGCAGGTTCGAATCCTGCCGGGGGCACTTATCACACCAACCGTGGACATGCCGCCTTTCCTCGCCCTGCGATGCATCAATCATTTTCGATCTTCGGCCATCCGCCCCTGGTTTTCTAATTGATCTGCGGTGGCTGCATCCTCCTTACGTCTCGTCCGTACCGGCTGACGGGGAGAGAACCATGCAAGACGAGGAGCTAGCCGAGATCATCAGGAACCTTCGAACGCTGGGCGGAGACGTCTCCGATGTGGAGGTGAAAAAGTCCCAGCGCGAGTTGCCGAAGACCGTCCGGGAGACCCTCTCGGCCTTCGCCAACACCGGCGGTGGCGTGCTCATCCTCGGTCTGGACGAGACCAGGGGGTTCGCGGCGACCGGGGTGCACGATGCCCTGAAGCTCTCCAACGATCTGGCCTCGCTCTGCTCCACCGACATGGAGCCCGCCTTGCGCCCAGCGGCCGTGCTTCTACCGAGGCGCCGGGATGACCAAGGGCAGTTTCGTCCGCGTTGGTGACGGTGACCGGCGTCTGTCGAGTTACGAGGTCCAGATCATGCTGTCCTCACGAGGTCAGCCTCGCGAGGACGAGCAGAGCGTCCCGGGGACCTGCCTTGATCTCCTCGATCCGGTCATGCTGGAGGCGTTCGTCGCGCGGGTCCGTACCAGTAGGCCGTACGCCTTCAAAGATCTTGACCGCGATGCGCTGCTCAGACGAGCCCGGATACTGGTGACCGGGCCTGACGGCACGGACAGTCTTTCCCTTGCGGCACTGATCGCGCTCGGTTCCTATCCTCAGGAGCACTTCCCGCAGCTGATGATCAGCTTCCTCCACTACCCGCCGCCCACCGGCGACGCATCGGCGGCCGGGACACGATTCCTGGACAACGTCACCATCGAGGGCCTGTCATGGTCCGCGACGCGCTGGCGGCGGTCCGGCGGAACATGTCCCGAAGGGCCGTCATCGGAGGAGCCGGCCGACAGGATGTGTGGGAATACCCCGAAACCGCTCTCCGAGAGGCTGTAGTCAACGCGCTCGTACACAGGGACCTCTCCAGCGCTGCCCGTGGCATGCAGATCCAGATCGAGATGTACCCCGACAAGCTGACCGTCCGGAACCCCGGCGGCCTGTTCGGCCCAGTCACCTTCGACAACCTCACCGATGAGGGAATCTCCTCCACACGCAATGCGACCCTGATGAGGATCCTCGAAGACGTTCCCATCCCAGGTGAGACACGAACAATTTGCGAGAACCGGGGTTCCGGAATCCGCGCCATGGTCGCCGCGCTCCGAGCAGCCGGAATGAGCCCGCCGCAGTTCGATGACCGGATCTCCTCTTTCACCGTCACCATCCCCAACCACGCGTTGCTGAGTGAGAAGACTGTGAGATGGATCGAGAGCCTCGGAGAGAGGGGACTCACCGACAGCCAGTGCATCGCACTGGCGATGCTCCGGGACGGGGAGATCCTGGACAACCGCTCCTACCGGAGCACAGCCGGCGTGGACTCGCGGGTCGCCACGGCCAAGTTGCAGGATCTCGTGTCGCGCGAGCTCGTGCTTCAGACAGGGACCCGGCGGTGGGCCCGTTACGAACTGTCCCAACGGCTGCGCGGCCGTACCTCTGCTGGGACCTCGGCTGCCACGCGGGCCGACCGGCGTCCGCAGTTGCTGGACGCGCTCGGCGACGAGACTCTCTCGAGAGCCGAGCTGGCCCGGCGCACCGGGCTCACGGATCAGACGGTGCGGCGCTGGCTCTCGATAATGTGGGAGGAAGGCACGGTGGAACTGGTCGGCAGATCCCCCCGCAGCTCAACCACCCGGTACCGCCAGACGCGTCAGGGCTCTCTTTTCCCGCCGGCCGGTCCCCAGTAGTCGGCACCGGTCCATGGTGTGATCATGCGATCGATCAGTGTCCGAATCGTCCACTGCGAGTCGGGGGCGCCTGCACCATGCAGGACGCCGTGGCGCCCGCTGCCGGTACTCCGCATGGGGCCCCGTGGCCGCGTACTCATACAGGCGTTGCCGTTATCCGCACGGCCATGCGGGCCCGTACGGCCGACGTACGGCTCGAAAATCGTTTGCCGGCATGGCGGGGCTCAGAGAATGTGGTGTCCATGAGGCTCTGACGGACAGCACCTCCCCCGCGACTTCACGATGCCACGGCGCGACTCGCGCCATGCTGCCGCCTTCTCATGCCCTGTTTCAGCGAAGAGAGCGTCTTTGTCTCACCAACACTCCCGGCAGGAGTTCCTGCCGCCGTCCACTACGGCCACGGGGCCGGCCACCGTCACCGTTTTCGCCTCCTCCACCAGCTGGATCGAATCCGAGGCCCTCGCGCAGTGCGACCAGGTGGCCGCCCTCGACGGCATGAAGCACGTCGCCGCCATGCCGGACCTGCACCCTGGTAAGGGCGCCCCCATCGGCGCCGCCATGGCCTCGACCATCTTGTATCCGTTCCTCGTAGGCTCCGACATCGGTTGCGGCATCGCCGTGTTCCCTGTCACGCTCAAGCGCGCCGTACCCGAGAAGCTCGCCGCTCGGTTCCCCGATCTCGATCGCGCGCTGGACCCTGAGCAGGATGCCGACGACCCGGCCTGGGCTGTGGTGAAGGGCGATATTCCTGCCGGTCACGTCGAAGGTCTCGGGACGGTCGGCCGGGGCAACCATTTCGTCGAGCTGGCGCGCGTCGGGACCGTCTCCGAACCGGACCATGCGAGCCGGCTCGGACTTGCCGCCGGCGATCTGGTCCTCATCGTCCACAGTGGTTCCCGAGGGCTGGGCGAACAGATCCTGCGGGCACACACCGCGGTCCACGGCGCGGGCCCCGCCCCTGATCCCAGCGCCTATCTGGCGATGCATGACGACGCCGTACGCTGGGGATCACTCAACCGGCGGCTGCTGGCCGCCCGGGTCGCCCTTGCTCTGGGGTTCGAGCCCACCGAGCCGATCGTCGACCAGTGCCACAATCAGGTCGAGGTCCGCGATGGGATCTACCTGCACCGCAAGGGGGCGGCGCCCGGCGACGGCCGCGACGTGCTCATCGCCGGTACGCGAGGCACCCCTTCCTACCTGGTCGCCGGCCACGCCGGACCGGACGCCAACCATTCCGTGGCGCACGGCGCGGGCCGCAAGATGTCCCGTGCGGACGCCCTGCGCCGGGGCCGGGCAAAGCACACGGTCGAGGAGCTGCGCCGCACACCGATGGGGTCGCTGGTTGTGTGCGGCGACCGCCAGCTCCTGTTCGAGGAGGCACCGACGGCCTACAAGCGCATCGAGCAGGTCATCGCCGACCTCGTCGACCATGACCTGGCCACGCCCGTGGCCACCACCGTCCCTCTGGTCACCTACAAGACGCCCGACCTCGGGTCCACACCTCGAAAGGACCACCGGGACCACCACCGCAAGCGGAGGCGCCCGTGAGCGTCCACCTGCTCCTGTCGGCCGGACGCGGGCCGCAGGAGTGCGCCTGGGCGCTGGCCCGGCTACTGCACCGCCTGGAAGCCGACGCCACCCGGCACGATCTGGAGACCCATCGGGCCGAAACCGTTCCAGGTGACCGTCCCGGCACCTACCGATCGGTCCTCATCCAGATCACAGGAGACGGCGCCGAGGCATTCGCCGCCTCATGGACCGGAACCCTGTGCTGGCAGGCCCCCAGCCCATCCGGGCCAACACCGGCCGGAAGAACTGGTACGTCATCGCCCAGCCGTGCCAGGTCGACACCCCACGCACCACCTTCGCCGAAGCGGACGTCGACATCGTCGCCTGCCGCACCGGCGGCCCCGGTGGTCAACACCGCAACAAAGCCAGCACCGCCGTACGGGCCACCCACCGGCCCACCGGGATCGTCGTCGTGGTCGACACCGAGCGGCAGTTCAGCCTCAACCGCCGCATCGCCATACGGCTGCTGCGCCAGCGCATCGAGCACGGCGACGAGGCGGCAGGGCGCGCTGCCACCGCCGTCCGCTGGCGCATCCACGACGAACTCGTACGCGGCAACCCCACTCGCGTCGAACGCCCGGAAACGTCCGGCTGACGCGCCGTACTCATGTCGCGCCTCTCTCCCGGCCACCTCTCACAGGTGCCAGCCGAGCAGGTTCCAGTTCTGGCAGAACCAGAGGAGGGCGAGCAGTCCCGCCAGCACGACCACCTGGTGGCCGCGGGCCAGGACGCCCGCGCCTCGCCAGCCCCTCACGGTGGTGGCGATCGCGGCGACGGTGAGTGCGAGGACCAGCAGCGGCAGCACCAGGAGGACCTGGACGTTGGCCGGCACGCCGTACAGGATGCTCGTGTCGCCGGTCAGGACCAGCGTGAACAGCACCACGAACAGCAGTCCGGCCGCGGCGGCGAGTCCGGTCAGGACACGCCCGGCGCGCCAGACACGCGGAACGGGACGCTTCTTGGCCCGGCGGACCGCAGCGGCCACCGGCAGGCCGAGTACGGCGGTCAGGGCGGTGACGGCGAACAGCAGGACGATGACGACGTTGACCGGCGGGGTGTCCCACCAGGAGACGCGTTGGTAGGCGGGGCCGTCCGTGGCCACGTACGCGACACCGCTCCCGCCGGTGACCAGCGCCAGCCGCTGCGTGCCGCCGTCCTGCTGATACAGCCCGGGCCCCAGCGGGCTCCACGTCGAGCCCCGGAAGGTCAGCTTCCCGCCCTCCACCCGCAGCCGGGTGGAGCCGGTCAGGGCGACCACCTTCTCGATGCTGGATTCGGCGGACCGGGTGAGCTTGTAGAAGCCTTCGACCGGCATGACGGGAGCACCGCCGCCGGGCACGGCGCGCTTTCCGGGCAGGAAGCGGTCGAAGAAGGCAGGGATGATCGTGGTCATGGCGTCGCCCCCGTTCATACTGTTCGTGGAGACGAACAGGCCGATGTCGGCGTCGGGCACCAGCAGCAACGCGCTCTGGAAGCCCTCCCAGCCGCCGTCGTGCATGAGCACGCGATGTCCGTTGAGCGTCTGCTCCTTGAACCCGTGGGCGTACCCGTCGATGCGCGGATCGGCCGCGAACGTCCGCCGGTGCATGAGCCTGGCCGTCGGCTCGTCGAGGATGCGCCGGTCGCCGAAGCGCCCGTCGCGCAGGTGGGCGATCATGAAGTGGGCCATGTCGTTCGCGGTGGCACTGATCGACCCGTCGGGGGCGAGGTTGTCGAAGACGAACGGCTTGCGCTGATATGTCCCGCCCTCGTAGTCGTAGCTGCGCGCCAGATCCGCGGCCAAGGGTGCGGGGACGGGCTCGGCGGCCGTACTGTGCCGCATCGCGAGCGGGTCGAGGATGTGGTCGCGCACGTACTCGTCATACGGCTGCCCGCTCACCCGCTCCACGATGTGTCCGGCCAGCGCCGCCCCGTAGTTCGAGTACGCCGACACCTCGCCGGGCGGGCGCACCCGCGCGGGCATGTCGCCGGCGAGGTAGTCCGCCAGGGGCGGCACGTCGTCCTTGCTCCGCGATCCCACGCCGATCGTGCGGTCCTCGAACCCGGCCGTGTGGTCCATCAGGTCCTGCAGCGTGATCGGCCGGGGGTAGGTCGCGGGGATCCGGAACCCTGTGAGGTAGCGGTTCACGTCCGCCTTCAGGTTCAGCGTGCCCTGCTGAACCTGCTGCATCACCGCGGTCCAGGTGAACAGCTTGGTGATCGAGGCGATCCGGACCATCGAGCTCTCCGGGTCGAAAGGCCTGCGGTTCTCGACGTCGGCCAGTCCGTATCCCTTGCTGAAGAGCGTCTTCCCACCGCCCACCACCGAGACGACCGCGCCCGGCACGTGGTTGGCCGCCAGTCCGTCCGCCATCGCGGCGTCGAAGAACTCTGCCAGCGCACGTTCGTCCGGAAGATCGGTAGCTGCCGCGGCGGGGCGCGGCACGAGGACCATGAGGATCGTCAGCGCCGCGCACACCGCGACGAGCATCGAACGGAAGAGATACACGGGACGGCTCCTGACCTTGTCGAGGCCATCCACGATGCGGCCGGCGGGGGTGCGGCCACATCGCCATCGCGGCCATAGGCGTATGCGACGAAAGTCGGAGACCGCCCGGCGTACGGCATCGACGCCGGTATGAGGTGGCGCGCCGCCGCCCTGGCTACGCTGAAGCGATGCTGTCGTACCGCACGGCGCTGCGGCGGGTGGCCGCGCTCGGGCCGCACGCGATCAGCGCGGCCTCCGTGGCGCTCTGCCTGTTCCTCACCGTCCTGGCGGTCAAGACGCCGTGGGCGCCGCTGCCGCGCCCCGTCATCGCCGCCGCCGGGCTCGCGGGCACGGGTGCGGTGTGGTTCCGGGGCCGGTGGCCGGTCGCGGTGGCCGTCGCCGGGGCGGGCGCGTACGTGCTGTCGGGCAATCCGGGGCCGCTGCTGATCAGCCTGTTCTCCGGCGCGGGCACGCGTTTCCTCGCGCTGGCGGCGATCGGCATGGCGGGGTTCCTGGCCCAGCAGTGGGTGGACGGCGGCCGGTTGGGCACGGACGCGCTGATCTCGGCGGCGACCGCCACCGGGGCCACGCTGGCCGCAGGGGCGTACGTCACCACCCGCCGCGAGCTGACCCGATCGTTGCGCGAGCGCGCCGAACGCGCCGAGACCGAGCAGCGTCTGCGCCACGAGCGGGCGAGGTCCGCTGAGCGCGGCCGGATCGCCCGGGAGATGCACGACGTGCTCGCGCACAAGATGACGCTCATCTCGCTGCACGCCGGCGGCCTGGAGGTGAACGCGAGCGCGGGGCCGGAGCGCGTCGAGCGGGAGGCGGCGTTGATCAGGGTCAGCGCGCAGGAGGCGCTCGAAGAGCTGCGCAAGATCCTTGGCATGCTGCGCGCCGGGCCCGGCGATGACGACGACGGCTTCCCCGACCTGCGGCGGCTGGTGGACTCCTGGGTATCGGCCGGCGGGACCGTCACCCTGCACGGCGATATCGGCACGTGGCCACCGGCAACGGCCAGGGCCGCCCATCGCCTCGTCCAGGAGGGCCTGACCAATGCGCACAAGCACGCCCGCGGGGCCCCGGTCACGGTCACGGCGACCGGGAGCAGGGAAGACGGCGTCACGATCGCCGTCACCAACGGACGATCGTCCCAGCCGAGTCTGGAGACCGGCGCCGGGGTCGGTCTGGTGGGCCTGGCGGAGCGTTTCCGGCTGATCGGCGGAACGGTGCGCGGCGGGCCGGACGATGCGGGAGGCTGGCGTCTTGAGGGCCGGCTGCCGTGGCACGCCGCGGACGCATCCCCGAGGGAATCACATGATCAGGACACTGCTGGTTGACGACGAGTCGCTGATCCGCGCCGGGCTGCGGTTCATCATCGAGTCCGCACCCGACGTGGAGGTCGTGGGCGAGGCCGAGGACGGCAACCAGGCCGTCGACGCGGTCCGCCGCCTGGGGCCCGACGTCGTCCTGATGGACGTCAGGATGCCCCGGTACGACGGCCTGGCCGCCACCGCGGCCATCCGCCGGCTCGCCCGGGCACCCGCGGTGATCATCCTGACCACGTTCGACACCGACGAGCACGTCTTCACCGCCCTGGAGGCGGGAGCCTGCGGGTTCCTGCTCAAGGACACCTCGCCGCACGATCTGATCCGGGCGATCCGTCTCGCGCACGGCGGCGACTCGATGCTGTCCCCGCAGGTCACCCGGCGACTGATCCACCGGCTCACCACCGACCAGCCCATCCGGCGGCGCCGTGACGCGCTCGCCCGGCTGGAGGCCCTGACCGGCCGCGAGCGCGAGGTGCTCACCGAGGTCGGGCTGGGCCACTCCAACACCGAGATCGCCGCCCGCCTGAACATGAGCGAGGCCACGGTCAAGAGCCACATCTCCCACCTGTTCGACAAGCTCGCCGTCACGAACCGCGTACAGGTGGCCATCGCCGCCTACCGCGCCGGCCTGGTCGACTGACCCAGCCCAGCCCAGCCCAGCCCAGCCCCGCCCCGATCTCCGCGACCCGGCGAGGCGTCGATGGCGACCACCGACGCGGAAGCAGGGCATGTGGGAGCAGCCATCACGGCGCCCGATCCCAGCCCCCGGCGAAGTTCTACCGGGCCGGCCTGTCCGATACGACGAACCGGGACTCCTATCGCATTCGGACGGCATAATGCTGGCGCGGCGATCATGGCTGCTGCGTCATCGGGGCGAGGAGGGAACGAGTTTGATGACGATCGGACCGCCGAGCCATCTTGCCATCAATCATGATCATTACCATGCGGAGCATGTGGGGCGCACAGCTGATAACAGGCAGTTCTTCCTCACCACGCCCTTCGTACCGGCCATCCGCGGCGAGGACGACGGTCAGGAGTTCGTCGCCCTGTACCTCTTCGACGCCGACGGCCGGTTCCTGGAGGCCAAAATCGATGCTTTCGGCCCCAGAGCCCAGATGGACCGCGCGGCGCGACGGGCGGCATACGACGCCCGGCTGAAGGAGCTTGGAGAGGTCACGTTCACCCGCATCGAGGTCGAACCCTTTGCGATCGATCGGTTCGGGACGACTTTCGGCCTGATCCCGAGAGAGCCGGAGGAAGACGACGACACATGGTGGGTCATCCTCGAGCCCGGCGGCTATATGGCCTTCACTGAACCATGGGATAGCGGCAAGTACGACACCTGATAGGTCGGGTGGCCGTCCACGGCGCGGGTCCGAGCACGGACGCCACGGCGGACGGCCGAGGGCGCTTGACCGTCGGTGACGGCGATGGGGATCGCCGTCATCCGGTCGTCGGGAGGCTACGCGTCCGGCTGGAGGACGGTGACCACATGGCTGGTGTTCGCCGGCTCGATCACCGAGTCCCCGACCAGCCTGACGGTGTACGTGTGTTCGCCTGCCATGGTCGGCGTATCGGCGAAGCCGAACGACCCGTCGGCGGCGGGAGCAACCTTCGGCAGGGCTTTCGAGGTGACGGTGCCATCCGGGCTGACGACCTTGCGGAAGACGACGATCGTCGTTCGCGGGAAGGAGACGCCGTCGGCGCCGAAGGTTCCGCTGAATTCGAGTCGCTCGCCGACGGTGCCCGTCGCCGGTCCGGTCACGGTGAGCACCGGCTGGTACGGGGCCACCGTCACGGTCGCCGAGGCGCCGCGACCGTCGAACCATGAGTTGCCGGCCCAGTACACCTGATAGCGGTACGTCCCGCTGGAGGGTGGAGTGTCGGTGAACTCGTAGGTTCCGTCCGCCGCCGTGGTGATCTCCTGGTAGGGCCTGGAGGTGCCGTCGGGGAGCCAGCGGTACAGCTCGAGCGTCTGTGCGCCGGGCAGCGACCCGGTGCTCAGCGTGAGCCGTCCGCTGAAGGTCGACTGCGTGAGCGCGGTCGCCGCGGAGGGAGCCGTCAAAGTCAGCGCGGAGGAGTGATAGGGCGAAGGCGGCAGCCGCCAGAGGTGCATCCGCCCGGTGCCGGGGTCCTTCAGCACCGCCCAGGTGTATATGCCGTGGAAGGCGATGCTGCCCGCCACCAACGCCTTCCCCTGGTGGTCGGCCTCGTAGATCACCTCCGCCGTGGCCGGGTCGTACACCACGAGTTCCGCGGTGTCGCCCGAAGAGGAGTTCCAGCCGCCCACGACGTACGCGCCGTCCGGACTGGCCGCGACAGCAGCGGGGAGGCCGTGCTCGCTCAACTCGCCGCTGTCGTAGGCACGGGCCCGAGTCAGGGTCGTCGTGTCCCAGGCGTCGAACCGGCGGGTGTCGTCCAACACCGACAGCGCCGACCCGTCCTCGGTGAGGGCGAGATCCCGCAGGGGCGGCAGCCCGTCCGCGTCGCCGCGGATCTCGCCGCGCGGGATGCCCGAGGTGGTGTTGACGTCGTACACCCTGACTACGGCGGGACTGACTCCCGGCTCCCCGGCCACCAGCGTGGCCCCTGCGACGGCGACCAGCGGAGGCCGGGTCGTGCCCGGCCCGACCCGGACGGGGGTGGGTGTCGCCGCCGACACGATGAGGGCGACGACACCTCCCTCTCCCGCTTCGCCGCACCCGTATCCGATCCACAGCCGGTCGTGGGACTGCGCCAGATGCGACGGGCACGGGTATGCGGTGAGGTCGAAACGCCGGGTTATGGCGACCCTTACGGGGTCGATCTCGATCAGCTCGTTCGAATCGCGCAGCGCCGCGTACACCTTCCTGGCGCCGTCCGATACGGACAGGGCGACGGCGCCGGACAGGCCGCTGATCGTGCCGATGGGCCGGCCGTCGTAGGACGCGACCACGATCCGGTCGTCGGCTGCGACGAAGACCTTGCCGCCGCCGGCCACCACGTCTCCGCCTCTCCCCGCGACGACGCCGAGGTCGGCGACGACCCCGGTGTCTGCGGCCGCGGCGGCGGGCGACCGAGCGGCGAGCAGGCCCGCCATCAGGAGCAGGGATCCGGCCAGGGCGAGTAATCGCCGGGATGAAGGAGCACGACCAGAGGTTGATGGGCGCACATGCACTCCGTTCTGGATGAGGCGGGAAGCGAGCACCCTGACATGACCAGAGCCGCTCGACCACCGCTGACGATCTCCGTCAATCGAACGTATATTCGCATAGTGCGGCATGGTCGTCCAGGCACCGCGGGTGTCGTGACTCGAAAGGGCGAGAGCCGGACGCGTCGCGCGCTCAGGCTCCGACGTCCGCCCGGGAGCGTGAGCGGATGGTGTTCACCACGTGACAAGCTCGGCCAGTGCGGCGCCGGTCGCCTCGTCGGCCGGAAGGAATGCTTCCAGTCGCAGTTCGGCGATGGTGACGTCGGTGGCGGTGCCGAAGTGGGTGAGCGTGGTGATGAGCCGGAGTTCCCGGCTCTCCGGGTCTCCCGTGCGGAGTTGCAGCGGCACCGCGAAGCCGAGGTGATGTGGCGGCAGGTGCCGTGGACGCGGTGGCGCCAGGTCGGCGAGTTCCGCGGCGAGGCGGCGGAGCCTGTCGCTCGGGTTGCGCAGGCTCTCGGCCTGGACGCGGTCGATGATGTGCCAGGCCCACTCGTCGAGGTTGACGATGCGTGGCGCGAGCCCTCGCGGATGCAGCAGGACCTTGGGAACGCTCGCCGGTGGGGCGAGCAGGTCCGGGTCGACTCCCCGGGTGATCATGTGGAACCCGGCGTTGGCCGAGATGAGGTCGCCGTGCCGGTCGACTATCACAGCCGGGTACGGCAGGTGGCCGTGCAGGATGCGATCAAGGGCGGTCCGGACCGGCGCCAACTGAGGATCGTCCAGGTCGGTCTGTGGGTACGCGGGCGCGAATCCCGCGGCGAGGAGCAGTTCGTTGCGCTCGCGGATCGGCACCTCCAGCGACTCGGCCAGCCGTATGATCATCGACCGGCCGGGGGTCGAGCGTCCGCTCTCGATGAAGCTGACGTGCCGCTGGGTGGTGCCGGCGCGCACCGCCAGTTCGAGTTGGCTGACGCGTCGGCGGGTGCGCCACGTGCGCAACGCGCCCGCGATTCCGCCGCTCGCCGATTCGCTGATCACTGCTCCTGTGTACCGGGTTCGATGCCGGCGGGCGATTCCCTGCGGGGAATTGTGGCGGCACGCGGGGCGCAGCACAGTCGTGGTCGGCATGACGACCGTCCACAACCCCGAAGGATCACCATGGCCGACATCGACCTGAAGGACCTCACAGACCGCTACGTCGCCGTGTGGAGTGAACCCGACCCGGAACGCCGCCGCGCCGCCGTCCGCGAACTGTGGTCCCCCGACGCGGTCCACGTCCTGGGTCCCCCTGAGGAGATGCGAAAGGCCGCTGCAGGGCTGGGGTTCGAACGTCTCGTCCTGGAGGCGCGCGGCCATGACGCACTGGAACTGCGGGTGACGCGAGCCTACGAGGAATTCGTCGCCCCTGGCACCTTCGTCTTCCGGTCCTGCGGCGATGCCGAACAGCTCCGCGACGTCATCAAGTTCCACTGGGAGATGACGGCTCGCGCCGGTGGTGATGTGGCCGGTGTCGGACTGGAGATCCTCATGCTCGGCGCGGACGGTCGCATCGTCGGCGACTACCAGTTCATCGAGAGATGACCGCGATGACGGCGGCACTGCCGACGTCCGTCCGGAGCTACCACGTCGACAGCGGCGACGGCATCGACGGGCTGTCGCTGCGGACCCGCCGACCGCGCACGCCGGGCGTCGGCGAGGTCGCGGTCGTGGTCCACGCCGTCTCGCTCAGCTTCCGCGATCTGCTGGTGCTGCGCGGGCAGTACGTGCTGCCGGTGAAGCCGGACGTCATCCCTATCTCCGACGGTGCCGGGCAGGTCATCGCCGTGGGACCGGGTGTCCGGCGGGTGCGTCCGGGCGACCGGGTCACCGCCACGTTGTTCCCGCAATGGCTGGACGGCCCCCTGCGGCCGTCATCCCTGCCACAACTGGGGGGCTCCCTCGACGGCATGCTCACCGAACTCGCCGTCATGCCGGAGCAGGCCCTCGTCCCCATCCCCGGCCACCTCTCCTACGCCGAGGCGGCGACGTTGCCGTGTGCCGCGGTCACGGCGTGGAACTCGCTGACCGGGGACGGTCCTGGGATCCAGCCAGGGAACACGGTGCTGACCACCGGATCGGGCGGCGTGTCGCTGTTCGCGGTACAACTGGGCAAGCTGCTCGGCGCGAAGGTGATCGCCACGACAGGCCGGGCGGACAAGGAGCAGCGCCTTCGCGACCTGGGCGCTGACGAGGTCGTCAACCACCGCGCCGTTCCCGACTGGCACACCGCGGTCCGCGACCTCACCGGCGGGCGCGGCGTCGACCGGGTGGTCCACACCGCCGGACCCCTGGAACAGTCACTGAAGTCGCTTGCCCTCGACGGGCACGTCGCTTTCGTGGGGTCCGTCTCCGGTGATTGGCGCCCCCTCGACCCTCGCCTGCTGTTCGGTGTCGCCGGGACGGTCCGGGCGCTGGCCGTCGGCAGCTACGCGCAGTTCGTCCATCTGAACGAGATCATCTCCGCGCACCGGCTCCGGCCCGTCATCGACCGGGTGTTCCCGTTCGAGGACGCCGCCGCGGCGTTCCGCTACTACGAATCGGCCAATCCTTTCGGAAAGGTCGTCATCGGAATCCGATGACCGGCGTGCGTGGCGGCGCGATCCGCCACGCACGCTCATCGGCATTCGCGGCGGCTTCATGAATGATTTGCGATCGGGTCACGAAAGCGCCCGGCCGGCCTCACGTTGACTAGCCTCACCGGCATGCCCCTCGCCTCGATTCCCAGCCCTTCCGAAGGGGTCTGGTATCTCGGATTCATCCCGATCCGGGCCTACGCATTGTGCTTCATTGTGGCGATCGTCTTCGGCACCTGGCTCAGCGAGCGCCGCTGGCGCGCCCGCGGCGGCGAGAAGGGCGCGATCAGCGACATCGCGGTCCCCGGGGTCATCTTCGGCCTCATCGGCGCCCGCCTCTACCACGTCATCACCGACTGGCAGACCTACTTCGGCCCGCGTGCGATCAAGGAGCCGTACCGGGCGCTGTTCATCTGGGAAGGCGGGCTCAGCATCTGGGGCGCGGTCGCCCTGGGAGGCGTGGGCGTGTGGCTGGCCTGCCGCCGCAGGGGGCTGCCTCTGGGCGCCGTGGCCGACGCGATCGCGCCCAGCCTCGCGTTCGGGCAGGCGATCGCCCGCTGGGGCAACTGGTTCAACCAGGAGCTGTACGGCGGTCCGACCACGCTGCCGTGGGGCCTGGAGATCGACCAGGCACACGGCGGCGAGCCGGGGGTGCTCTACCACCCGACCTTCCTGTACGAGTCGCTGTGGGACGCGGCGCTCGGTTTCGCACTGATCCTGGCCGGCAGGCGGTTCACGCCGCACCACGGCCGCCTGTTCGCCCTCTACGTCGCCGGCTACACGTTCGGGCGGTTCTGGATCGAAGGGCTGCGGGTCGACCCGGTGGGCGGCGTGGACCACGCGGTGACGCTCCTGGGGCTGCGGATCAACCAGTGGACCTCGGTCGTGCTGTTCGCCGGCGCGCTGGTCTACCTCTGGACGACCCGCGACAAGGAAGACGAACGGATCGCGCTGCCGGCCCCCTGATCCGGAGCGGGACCGCCCGTTCCAGCGCGGAGCAGGGGTGAAACATTCATCGCCGTCGTGACGGCCGGTCTTCCCCATGCTCACGCGAAGCGCCTGTTCGAGCGGCATTCCACGCGGGCGAGGTGAGAACAGGGCAAACCTCACCTCGTTGACTCATCCCTCCTCGCCGGGATTGGCTCACCGCGGCAGACACCACCTGCGGACATCGGCATCGCGAAACGTCAGCGCCAGGACACCGCTCTCGCGCCGGCGCCGGTCCTCAACGGGTGTCCCACCAGGGCGTATTCGTCGCCCCGAGAAACGTCACATCCCGGAAAGTGGAAACATCTATGCGACAAGTCAGCTCATTGCGCCACCGATTGAGCCTGTCAGCCGCCGCCGTCGCCGCGCTGGTGGCGGCGGGTACCGGTGTGGCCGGCACGCACGCCGCGTCGGCGGCCGCGGCCGGATGCCAGGTCAGCTACACGGTCACCAACCAGTGGCAAGGCGGCTTCGGCGCGAGCGTCAGCGTCCGCAACCTCGGTGACCCGATCAACGGGTGGAAGCTGACCTGGTCGTTCCCGGCCGGGCAGACCATCACCCAGCTGTGGAACGGCACCCACACCCAGTCCGGCTCCCAGGTCACGGTGACCAACCTGTCCTACAACGGCAGCCTCCCCAGCGGGGGCAGCACCGAATTCGGGTTCAACGGCAGCTGGAACGGCTCCAACCCGAAGCCGTCCAGCTTCGCCCTGAACGGCGTGACCTGCACCGGCGGAGTGACGTCCGCCTCCCCGTCTCCCTCTCCCTCGTCCTCCCCCACGCGTTCGCCCTCGCCCTCGCCGAGCCCCAGCGTCACGCCGGGATCCGGCACTCCCGTCGAACGGCACGGCCAGCTGCACGTCTGCGGCACCACGATGTGCGACAAGAACAACGCGAAGGTCCAGCTGCGCGGCGTGAGCAGCATGTGGCTCAACTGGGAGACCGCTCCGTACGCCGAGAACCTGTCCGCGCTGAAGTGGATGCGGGACAACTGGAACCTGCAGGTCTTCCGTGCCGCGATGGGCGTGGAGCCGGCCGGCGCCTACCTGAGCGACCCGAACAAGGCCCGCGCGCAGGTGGAGACGATCATCAACAACGCGGTCGCCGCCGGGGTGTACGTGATCGTGGACTTCCACGCGCATGAGGCCCACAAGGAGCAGGCGCAGGCGGTGGCGTTCTTCTCCGACCTGGCCAAGCGCTACGGCCACCTGCCCAACGTCATCTGGGAGGACTGGAACGAGCCGCTGCAGCTCAGCTGGACCGGCGTGCTGAAGCCGTACCACCAGGCGGTCGTGTCCGCGATCCGCGCCGCCGATCCGGACAACATCATCGTGCTGGGCACCCCGACCTGGTCGCAGGACGTGGACACCGCGGCGACCAGCCCCGTCTCCGGCACCAACCTGATGTACACGCTGCACTTCTACTCGTGCACGCACGGCGCCTCCCTGCGTGCCAAGGGCGACGCGGCGATCAGGGCCGGACTGCCGCTGTTCGTCACCGAGTGGGGCGCGAGCAACGCCGACGGCGGTCTCGACGGCAGGGTCTGCCTCGACGAGGCGCAGACCTGGATCAACTGGATGAAGGCGAACGGCATCTCCTGGACCGCCTGGAAGCTCGACGTCGGCACCGACTCCACCAACATCCTGTCCAGCGGCGCGCCGGTCACCGGCGGGTGGAACAACTACCTGCACGGCCACGCCCCGTTCGTCGTCGCCAACATGAAGTAGGGCGACGTTCCCGACGCTGTCGGCCCCGCCTTCACGGGCGGGGCCGATGGGCACGTGCCGCGACCGCCCCCGGATGCCCGGGATCGTGAAGCCTGCCGCGCAGGCCACGGCGGCAAAGATCGATGAAGCGGGCCGGTCGGTGGTCACGGCCCGGCGGACTCGCGCCGGCGTCGGCAGCGGGCCAGGACCTGGTGTCTGTCCGGGGCACGCGGTCACCGGTCGCCGCAGTCCTACGCGCAATGATTGTTAACGTTCACACTTCACATGTCGTTCACGGTCGCCTCTCCCTCGGACGGGTGGAGGTGGTGGTGGCCGGAGCAAATCCGAGGCCGGGATGCGCTGTCAAGAGGACGGCCACTCGCCGGGCCGGCGCACATGGGTGCGATGCGCCGATCTGGGCATCGAGATCACAGTGCCCGGGAAACTCGTCGCATCAAGTTGAAAGTTTCATCGTTCACCGCCTCGCCCGACGCCGGTCCACCCCTCTTCGCGGGCACGCGGCGACGACGCCCTCGAAAAGGTTTCGCGCCCTGGACACGGGCTAGGCCCCCTCGTCGAGCGAAAATGCCGAAACTTTTCTAAATAGTCTTGACACATTTCGGCGTGGTTCCCACACTGAGTCCCCAAGGCGGTCCCCCTGCCCGGTGGTGGTGCACTGCAGGGGGCCCGCATCTACGACGCCCTCGTGGTGTGCGCTCCCGGCGGAGCGCGGCGTCGATTCCACGGGATCCCCCGTGTGTCCCCCCTATCGTTCGTTCAGCTATGGAGGCTCAGGCATGGGCGCAAACGCCTTACCCCCGTCTGGAAGCCCGCGATCCGTCAACAACTGGCGCCGGGCCCTGGTCGCCGGCGCGATCGGCGTGCTCGGCGCGGCCTCGGCACTGGTGACGGTGTCGGTTCCCGCCGACGCGGCGGCCAGCACGCTGGCCGCGGCGGCCCAGCAGAGCGGCCGCTACTTCGGCACCGCCATCGCCTCGGGCAAACTCGGTGACGGGACCTACACCGGCATCGCGAACCGTGAGTTCGACATGATCACGGCCGAGAACGAGATGAAGATCGACGCGACCGAGCCGAACCCGGGCCAGTTCAACTTCAGCAGCGGCGACCGCATCTACAACTGGGCGACGCAGAACGGCAAGAAGATGCGCGGCCACACCCTGGCCTGGCACAACCAGCAGCCCGGCTGGATGCAGAGCATGTCCGGCAGCTCGCTGCGCCAGGCGATGATCAACCACATCAACGGCGTCCTGAACCACTACAAGGGCAAGATCCCCTACTGGGACGTGGTCAACGAGGCGTACGCCGACGGCAACTCCGGTGGCCGCCGCGACTCGAACCTGCAGCGCACCGGCAACGACTGGATCGAGGTCGCCTTCCGCACCGCGCGGGCCGCGGACCCGTCCGCCAAGCTCTGCTACAACGACTACAACATCGACAACTGGACCTGGGCCAAGACGCAGGGCGTCTACAACATGGTCAAGGACTTCAAGCAGCGCGGCGTGCCGATCGACTGCGTCGGCCTGCAGTCGCACTTCAACAGCCAGAGCCCTTACAACAGCAACTACCGCACCACCATCTCCCAGTTCGCCGCCCTCGGCGTGGACGTCGCCATCACCGAGCTGGACATCCAGGGCGGTTCGGCCTCGACCTACGCCAGCGTGGTCAACGACTGCCTCGCCGTCTCCCGCTGCATCGGCATCACCGTGTGGGGCGTGCGCGACAGCGACTCCTGGCTGGGCGCGAACACCACCCCGCTGCTGTTCGACAGCAACGGCAACAAGAAGGCCGCCTACAACTCGGTGCTGAACGCCCTCAACGCCGCCTCACCGAACCCTCCCACCTCGCCCAGCCCCGGCACCTCCCCCAGCCCCGGCACCTCGCCCACCCCTGGCGGGAACGGCAGCGGCCCGATCAGGGGTGTCGCCTCCGGGCGATGCCTGGACGTGCCGAACGCGAGCACCTCGGACGGCACCGCGGTGCAGATCTGGGACTGCAACGGCCAGACCAACCAGACGTGGAGCTCCTCCTCGTCCGGTGAGATCCGGGTGTACGGCAACAAGTGTCTCGACGCGGCCGGCACCGGCAACGGCGCCAAGATCCAGATTTACTCCTGCTGGGGCGGCGACAACCAGAAGTGGCGCGTCAACTCCGACGGCAGCATCCAGGGCGTCCAGTCCGGGCTGTGCCTCGACGCCGTCGGCGCCGGCACCGGCAACGGCACCCAGCTCCAGCTCTACTCCTGCCACGGCGGCAACAACCAGAAGTGGACCTGGAACCGATGACCAGGCCCTGACGGGCGAGCCGACCCGGCACGTCACCTGATCCCCGCCACGCCGGTCTCTCCCGGCGTGGCGGGCGGCCCGACGATCCGGATCGATCTCACCCCTGACACTTCCCCGGCCTCCGGTGCGGCGCGATCCGCCGCACCGGAGGCCTTGTCGTGCTCCGGACCGGTTGAAATTTTCGGCGTCCCGGTCGCGTCTCCGTCCGCCTGCCCAGGTCGGCGGCGTGCTCCTTTTTCGCGGCTCTCGTCCGGTTGCCGTCGCTGACTCGGTTGCGCAACGGTGTGCGAGGCCGGCGGTCAAGAGTTCGCGTCCTGCGCCGGCCACTCTGCAGAAGGAGACTCGTGCGGATGACGAGGTTGCGTATGCTCCTCCCCTCAAGTGACCGGAACCACAGGACCGGCCCGGGCGACCCGGGACCGGCCGGGGAGCGCCGCTCCCGCGGCCTGACCCGGGCCGGGCGGATGGTCGTCGCGATGGCGGCCGCGCTCCTGCTGACCCCTCTTCTGGCTTCCCCCGCTTCGGCGCACGGCGCGGTCAGCGACCCGCCCGCCCGGCAGTACGGCTGCTACACGCGCTGGGCCAGCGAATGGCAGTCGCCGCGGATGGCCACAGAGGACCCCATGTGCTACAAGGCCTGGCAGGCCGATCCCAACGCGATGTGGAACTGGAACGGGCTGCTGCGGGACGGCGTCGGCGGTCAGTACCAGACCGCCGTTCCCGACGGGCAGCTGTGCAGCGGCGGCCTGACCGCCGACGGCCGGTACGCCGCGATGGACGAGCCGGGGCCATGGAAGACGGTGGACAAGCCCAACCGCTTCACCCTCAACCTGCTGGACGGATCGTCCCACGGCGCCGACTTCATCCGCGTCTACGTCACCAAGCAGGGGTTCGACCCCACCAAGCAGCGGCTGAAGTGGAGTGACCTGGAGATGGTCACCCAGACGGGCAGGATGCCGACCGGAACCACGACGCCCGTCGAGGTGTACGCCCCCGGCCGCACCGGTCACCACATCGTCTTCACCCTGTGGCAGGCCAGCCACCTCGACCAGTCGTACTACTTCTGCAGCGACGTCAACTTCACCGGCGGTCCGGGCTCCTCGCCGTCCCCGACGCCCACGCCGTCCCCGACTCCGACGCCGACGCCGACGCCCACCCCCACGCCGTCTCCGACGCCCACGCCCACCCCGACTCCGACCGGCTCCCTGGGCTGCTCGGCCACCTACCGGGTGGCCTCGCAGTGGCCCGGCGGCTTCCAGGCCGAGGTACGTGTGTCCGCCGGCTCCTCGGCGATCACCCGCTGGACCGTGACCTGGACCTTCGCCAACGGGGAGACGGTCACCTCGGCGTGGAACGCGACCGTGACCACGAGCGGATCCACGATCAGCGCCCGCAACGCCGCCCATAACGGCTCGCTCGGCGCCGGTGCGGGCACCACGTTCGGGTTCATCGGCTCCGGAACCAGCGGCACCCCCACCCTCGGCTGCGTCGCCGCCTGATCCGACGGCTCGTCGCACCTACTTCGCACATCCCGGCGCCCGGGAGGTGCGGGGCGATCGCCCCGTACCTCCCGGGCGCACTCGTGCCCGCCGGCGGCCACGGCGAGCGCGACCAGGCTTCCGCACGGCCGATTATGCGCCGGTCCTTTCACGACGCCGGCACCGCAGTCGCCCCCTAGAAAGAAGGCCGAACCCCGTGCCGATATAAATAAGGAAAGCCCGTAACACCACATGCCCGCTTACCGGCAGCAGAATTCCGGCGGGCCCGGAATTCGTGCGACGTAATAGCATTATTCCTATTACGCGAGTACCATCCGCAGGCCGATTTTCCCGATCATAGTTCCAAACAAATCAGCCTTTATCGGCATTTGTACGGTTCCTGTCGGTGAACGCCGGGCACTGCAGGGTGATCACATGGATTTCAAGATCCTCGGACCGATCGAGGTCCGCACCTCCCACGGGACCCCGCTCCCGCTCGGGCGGCGCAAACAGCGGGTGCTGCTCGCCGCCCTGCTGCTCAACGCCGGCAGGGCGATCCCGAGCAAACGGATGCTCGACTGGCTGTGGGGCGAACGGGCCCCCGCCGCCGCCGAGTCGAACCTGTACACCTACATCTCCGCGCTGCGCAGGGTGCTCGGCACCCCGTCCCGCATCGAGGCGGGCTGCAACGGGTACGTGCTGCGGGTCATGCCCGGCGAGGTCGACGTGACGTTGTTCGAGGACCTCGCCGGGCAGGGCCTGCGCGCGCTGTCGGAAGGGCGGCACGACGCCGCGCTCGAACGGCTGACCCGGGCCCTCGGCCTGTGGCGCGGCGAGTCCGTCCTGGAGGGGCTGCCCCTGCCCGCACCGCTGCGCGGCGAGGCGGCGCGCCTGGAGCGGCTGAGGGCGGTCGTCCAGGACGCCTCGCTGGAGGCCCGGCTCGCGCTCGGCCGGCACGGCGAGATGCTCGCCGACCTGGAGACCCTCACCAGCAGAGACCCGTTGAACGAGCGCCTGCGGGCACACCTCATGCTGGCCCTGTACCGCTCCGGCCGCCGGGCGGACGCGCTGGCGGCCTACCAGCACGCGCGGGGGGTGCTCGCGGCCGAGCTCGGCATCGACCCCGGCCCGGATCTGCGGCGCATGCACCAGCGGATCCTCGTGGACGACCCCGCCCTGGCGCCGCCCGAGGCGAACGCCGCCCTCAGGCCTCCCGCCCCGGCGGAGCTGCCCATCGACTGCCGGGCCTTCACCGGCAGGACCGCCGAGATCGCCCGCCTGCGGGCGGCGCTGACCTCGGCCGGTCCGGGCGCGGTCGCGGTCTCGGCGATCACGGGCGCGGCGGGGACCGGCAAGTCCGCGCTGGCCGTGCACGTCGCCCACCAGGTCGCGGACCGCTTCCCGGACGGGCAGCTCTACGTGGACCTGCACGGCTCCACACCCGACGTCGCACCGCTGAACCCCGCCGACGTGCTGGCCCGCCTGCTGCGCTCCCTCGGCGACGACAGGACCGTCCGGCCCGACGTGGACGAGGTGGCGGCGCGGTTCCGTTCGCTGACCGGCGGCAGGCACCTGCTGCTCCTGCTCGACAACGCCTGCGACGCCGCGCAGGTCCGCCCGCTGCTGCCGGCGAGCCCCACCTGCCGGGTGCTGATCACGGCACGCAGGACGCTCACCTCGTTGGACGCCGTGTCGCATTTTCCCCTCGGCGTCATGACCGAGGACGAGACCTGCATGCTGCTCGGGCATCTGATCGGGCCGGAACGCGTCGCCGCCGACCCGCGGGCGGCGCGCGCCATCGTGCGGCTGTGCGGAGGGCTGCCGCTGGCGGTCCGGATCGCCGCCGCCCGGCTGATCGCCCGGCCGGGCCTGTCGCTGCGCGCCCTGGCGGACCGGCTCGCGGTGGAGGACCACCGTCTGTCCGAACTCCAGACCGACGACCGGGCCGTGCGGCCGTGCTTCATGACGAGCTACCGAAGGCTAGATCCCGAGTCCTCCCGCATGTTCCGGCTGCTCAGCCTGGCCGGCGGCTCGGCCGTCAGTGTCGCGGCCGCCGCGGCCCTGGCCGACCGCACGGAGCCGCGCACCGCCGACCTGCTGGACCGCCTCGCCGACGCGCACCTCCTCGAGGCGTGTGACCAGGACTGGTACGGCATGCACGACCTGCTCCGCCTGTTCGCGCGCGAGCGGGCCCGGGAGGAGGAGACCGAGGAGGACCAGGCGCAGGCCGTGCGGCGGTTGCTGCGCAGCATCTGGTCGCCGCCCGGTCCGCCTGCCCGCGGGGACCGCGAGCGGCTGCGGCCGGTGGGCCACCCGGTCCACGGGAAATCCTCCGCGGGAATCGTGAGATCCGACCGATGATCCGCCGCGGCCGATTCCGGCCGCTTTTTCTTTCCGCCGCCCCACTCCTCCACACCGACCTACACGCGTTCGTATGGGGTGGGGTGTGGCCGCGTTCACCAGCATTGGCTACGTGCAATTTCCTAGCACGTAAGGGGATGGGCGGAACGTGTCTGAACTGATCGGCCTCGACGCGTGTGAGAACCTCACCGTGAAACAGGTCCAGGACCTGTACAAGAAGTACGTCAGCCGCAGTCAGGTCAATCTCATGACCTCCTTCGGCTTCGGCCGGGAACTCGTCGAGCGCGCGGAGGGCGCCTGGATCTGGACCCGCGACGGGCGGAAGGTCCTCGACGTCACCGGCGGGGTCGGGGTGCTCAACCACGGCCACAACCACCCCCGCATCCTGGAGGCGCGGCGCCGGTTCGCCGAGCGACGGCGCATGGAGGTGCACAAGGCGTTCTTCTCGCCGTACGTGGCCGCGCTGAGCCACAACATGGCCGAGGTGCTGCCGGGCGACCTGAACATCTCCTATTTCCCGAACTCGGGCGCGGAGGCCAACGAGGGCGCCGTCAAGCTGGCGTACAAGTACCACGAGGGGCGGCGCAACACGATCCTGCGCTCCGACATCAGCTTCCACGGCAAGACCCTCGGCGCGGGGAGCCTGACGGGCTCGGCCGAGAACTCCTTCCGCTTCCCCGGCCTTCCGGGCATCGCCGTGTACCCCTACGGCGACGTCGCGGCCGTCCGCGAGCTGATCGAGAACGCCCGCACTCCGGACGGGAAGTGCGACGTCTACGCGATCATGGCCGAGCCGTACAGCGCGTCGAGCATGCGCTGCTGGTCCGAGGCGGACCTGTACGAGCTGCGGCGGCTCTGCGACGCGAACGACATCATGCTCATCTTCGACGAGGTCTACACGGGGTGGGGCAAGACGGGCAGCCTCTTCTACTTCATGCGCTACCCCGATCTCCTGCCCGACGTCCTCGTGTACTCCAAGTCGCTCGGCGGCGGAAAGGCGTCGATCTCCGGGTACACCGCGCGAGAGCCGGTCTTCCGCAAGGCGTACGACCGTCTCTCCGACGTCATCCTGCACAGCACGACCTACTACGGGTTCGGCGAGGAGACCGTCACCGCCATCGAGGCGATCAACATCGCCATCGAGGAGGACTACCCCGCCAGGGCGCGGCAGATCGAGCGCGTCCTGCGGCCCGGCCTGGAGAACATCGCCAAGCGTCATCACGACGTGGTCGGCCGCGTGAGCGGCGTGGGCGCGCTGTGGGGGGTGTTCCTCGCCGGCGGCCCCAAGATCCTCGACCTGGCCGGCAAGCTCGCGCCCGGCTTCTCCCACGATCCGCGGTTCCGCACCAAGTTGATCACCCTCTCGGTGATCGCGGACCTCTACCGCGAGCACGGCATCGTCTCCTACTACAGCCCGAACGCCGACAATCCCCTCGTCGTCGCGCCGACCCTCGTCATCGAGCCCGAAGAGCTCGAGTTCTTCCTGGAGAGCCTCGACAAGACGCTGTCCAAGGGCCTGCCGCGGCTGCTCAGCCGGTTCGTACGAGAGAAGGTGGGGTCGCGGTGGTCCAGCGGATCGTAGTCACCGGCAGCGCCGGAATGCTCGGCGGCAACCTGGCCCGCCGGCTCGTCGTCGACGGACACGACGTGCTCGGGGTGGACCTGCGCCCGCAGGCCGACCCGCTGCTCGCGGCGCGTCACCGGTGCGGCGACGTACGCGACCTGCGGCTGTTGCGCGAGGCGATGACCGGGGCGGACGTGGTCGTCCACTGCGCCGGCGCGCTGCCGAGCTACCCGGCCGAGCAAATCCACGACCTCATCGTCGGGGGCACCCACACCGTCCTGGAGGCCGCGCGCCTGACCGGCGTGGAGCGGATGGTCCACATCTCCTCCACGGCCGTGTACGGGCTGCCGACACTCGTCCCCACCCCGGAGGACCACCCGCGCGAGCCGGTCGATCCCTACACGAGGGCGAAGGCCGAGGCGGAGGAACTGGCCGAGAAGTACCGCGCCGGGGGGATGTGCCTGCCCATCCTGCGCCCCAAGACCTTCCTCGGCCCCGGCCGGATGGGCCTGTTCGCGATGCTCTTCGAATGGGCCGAGGAGGGGCGCAACTTCCCCGTCCTCGGCAAGGGCGACAAACGCGTGCAGATGTTCGCCGTCGAGGACCTGGTGGACGCCATCGTCGGCGTCCTCGACGCGCCGGCCGACGTCGCCAACGACACCTACAACCTGGCGGCCGCCGAGTTCGGCACGCTGCGCGAGGACTTCCAGGCGGTGCTCGACGCGGCCGGCCACGGCAGGCGGGTCGTCTCGGTGCCCGCCGGCCCGGCCCTGGCCGGGCTCCGGCTGCTGGAACGCACCCGGCTGTCCCCGGTGTACGGACGGCTGGTGCGCAAGCTGCTCGCCGACTCCTACGTCAGCATCGACAAGGCCCGCGAACGGCTCGGCTTCCGCCCACGACTGTCCAACCGGGACGCCATCCTCCGTACGTACGCCTGGTGGCGGGAACAGCGCGCGGCCGGGTCGGCGCGCGGCGCGGGCCAGACGAGCCGCGACGCGTGGCGGCAGGGCGCGCTGTCGCTGGCGAGAGTCTTCTTCTGAGCTGACGGGGAGAGCATGCGCGTCGTCGAATCGGCAGACCTTCCGGGCAGCCCGGAGCGTCCGCACCAGGCGCAGGACCGGGTCGTACGGACCCGGACCCGCCTCGTCGCGGACCTCGCCGGCCTGATCCGCCCGTCCCACGCGGCCAAGGCGATCCTCCTCGTCCCCGTGGCGCTCATCGGCGCCCCCGCCTACGGCCTGGCCGAGGTGTCGGGCGTCGTCTCGGCCACGGTGGCCTTCATCGTCGCCTCGGCCGCCGTCTACATCGGCAACGACATCGCCGACCGGCACCGCGACCGGCACCATCCCGTCAAGCGCCACCGTCCCATCGCGGCCGGCCGGGTGGGTGTGGTGACCGCGGGCGCCTGCTGCGCCGTCCTGCTGGCGCTGCTCGCCGTGATCGTCGCCCAGGCCCCGGCGTCGTACTGGCCGGTGCTGGTGTATCTCCTGCTCAACATCGCCTACAGCCGCATCCTCAAGCACCTCCCGCTCATCGACGTGGGGACGGTGGCGGCCGGCTTCGTCCTGCGCGTCGTGCAGGGGTTCGAGGTGACCGGAGGCCGGGCGCCCGCCTGGCTGCTGATCACCGTGTTCTCGATGTCCCTGCTGCTGCTGCTCGGCAAGCGCCGCCAGGAACTGCTGCACGGCGGATCCCTCCACCGGCCCGCGCTGCGCGGCTACTCGATGGAGCTGACCAACTGGCTGCTCCAGATCGCCTCCGTGCTCGCCCTCGTCTCCGGCCTGATGTACCTGCGCGACGAGGGGCCGTTCGGACCCCAGCACGGTCAGACGGCGATGATGCTGTCCACGCCGTTCGCGCTGTTCGCGCTCTTCCGCTACCTGCAGATCCAGCTGATGGACAAGGAGGGCGGCGACCCGGTCCGCATCCTGCTGCGCGACCGCGTCATGGTCGCGAACTCGATGGTGTGGGCCGCGACCCTGGGTGTGACGCTCGCGCTCGTCCACCACCCGTCCCTGGCGGCCGCCCTCTCGTGGTGAGAGCGACACGGAGCGACACGGAGCGACACGGAGCGACACGGAGCGACACGGAGCGACACGGAGCGACACGGAGCGACACGGAGCGACACGGAGCGACACGGAGCGACA
>NZ_JBSGHN010000005.1:283139-450974 GCF_053604425.1 Microbispora sp. NPDC004025
GACATGGAAGGAAGCCGATGGACGTCCGCTTGCTGGGACCGGTCGAGGTGACCCTGGACGGCCGCCGCGTCCCCCTGGGACCACCACAGCGGCACGCGGTGCTGGCCGCACTCGCGGTCGACGCCGACCGTCCCGTGTCGCTCCGTACGATGATCGAGCGGGTCTGGGACGACCCGCCCGATCGGGCGACCGACTCGCTGTACGCCCACATAGCCCGGCTACGGCAGGCGCTGACCGGGACCGGGGTCGGCATCGAGCGCCGCGGCGGCGGGTACGCGCTCGAGGTCGACCCCGAGCGGGTGGACGCCCACCGGTTCCGCCGGCTGACCAGGCAGGCGCAGAACGCCCGGGACGACACCGTACGGGCCGCGCTGCTCGCCGAGGCCATGGAGCTGTGGCGCGGCGCGCCGCTGACCGGCGTCCCGGGCGACTGGGCGGCCCGCATGCGGTACAGCATCGAGCAGCAGTTCGTCGGCGCCCTCGCCACCTGGGCCCAGGCGCACCTGCGCCAGGGCCGCCCCGACATGGTGGTCGCCGAGCTCACCCCGCTGGTGCCGCACTACCCGCTCGCGGAGCCCCTCGCGAACATGCTGATGCGCGGCCTGTGGGCCCTCGGCCGCACCGCGGAGGCGGTCGCCCTGTACGCCCGTCTGCGCGGGTATCTCGCCGACCGCCTGGGCGTCGAGCCGGGCCCCGAACTGCGCGCGCTGCACCTGCGGATGCTGCGCGGCGACGCGGAGCCGCTCGTGCGGACGGGCCTGCGGGCTCAGCCGCGCGACCTGCTGCTGGCCCAGGTCAGCGAGTCAGTGAGATGACCAGACGCTGGCCGCTGTGGTCGGACTGGCCGTCGGAGGGCACCAGCCGATACTCGTGTACGGCGACCTCCGGGCTGGTGAACGCCCAGTCGATCCGCCACAGGGGCCACCGCTCGTCCCAGGTGGCGGGGTAGAGCGAGTCCATCGCGGGGGCGGCGTCGGTCAGCCGCCGCGGCAGCAGGCGCATGATGCCCATGGCCGGGGAGGCGTTGAAGTCCCCGGCCAGGAAGGCCGGCAGCGGGTTCGCCCGGACGTCGGCCGCGAGCGCGCGAAGGTTGGCCTCGCGCGCCTCGTGCTGGGTGCGGTTGAGGCGGCGGGGGTCGAGGCCCGGGGGCGACGAGTCGACGGGCGTGTTGATGTGCGCGTTGTAGAACGAGACGGTCCTGCCGCCGACGCGCAGGTCCGTGCGCAGCGTCTTCACCGTGTGGAAGCCGGGCCAGCCGGAGCCGGGCGGCACGGGCGTGTCGCGGCCGTCATCGAGCCACGGGCGCAGGTCGAGGCCGCGCTGCGCGACGATCGGGAAGCGCGACAGCGTCACCAGCTCGCTCACCGTGGCGACGTGGTAGCCCGGGAACTCGCGGCGCAGCCTGTCGAGGTCGTTCACGCGGATCGGCCGGGAGTCGGCGCCGAAATAGACGTACTCCTGCAGCAGGAGCACGTCGGCGTGCTGGGCCCGCAGATAGCGGTAGAAACCCTCGACGTCCCGCCTGGGCGTGCCGGTGGGCGGGGGCATCGGCTGTCCGCCCGCCGCCCGCTGGTCCCAATACCAGGTGTTCCAGGAGAACACGCTGATCGCGCCCGGCGGAGCGGGGGCCACGCGGTGCCACAGCGAGGCGAGGTTGAGCCCACCGGCGCCCCCGCCCAGCACCAGTGACACCAGAGCCATCGCGAGAGCCGTACGGCGCGCGCGGCGCGCCACCGCGACCGCGGCGAGCAGCACCACGGGAACGGCCGCGAACGCCAGCGGCGGGACGAGCTCGGGGACCTGCCACCACCAGACCCGGCCGGACAGCGCGCGGTGCAGCCCCGCGAACATCAGCCAGGCCGCCGCCGCCGGCATCACCACCGGGATCCTCCGGCGGGCCCTCGGAACGCCCAGGGACCCGCCCGGTCGCGTCGCGACCCGTGTGCCGCCGGTCATGCGCCGCGCCCCGTTCCGGGGCGCGGCGCGACGGGCACGGCGAGCGCCGTCACACGGCCTCCCCGAGGGCCGTGGAGCGCACGGGAAGGTCGGGGTCGTAGAGCCGGCGGAACCTCGCCGAGCACAGCCAGCGCGCGGCTCCGGCGGCCACACCGGCCGCGATGGTCACGTTCACCAGGAAGTGCACGGCGCCGAAGTAGAGCAGGAACAGCGGGCCGCGCCGGCGCAGCACGAAGCGGTACATGCCGAGGTCGGCCGCGACCGACGCGGCCAGGGCGAGGGCCGGGAGCGCGGCGCCGGCCGCCCCGAGCGGCACCGCCACCGGTATCGCGGCCAGCGCCGCCAGCGCGGCGAGGCTGCCGCCGGCCCTGTTGGAGGTCTCGAACCCGCGGGCGAACCGGCGCCGCCGCGCGTACAGCGGAACCCGGGCGCGGCCACGCCGGTACAGCTTGCGCAGCAGGCCGGGCAGTTCGTGGTCGTGGTCGTGCCGCGAGCGGATCGCCGACGTGAGCACCATCCCGTATCGCTGGGTGAGGCGGTGGCCGTAGTCGACCTCCTCGGTCTCGCGCAGCTGGGTGTTGAACGGCCCGATCTCGTCGAACACGCGGCGAGGCATCGCCATCAGCGCCGGGAAGAGGAACGAGATGGGCCCCTCGGAGCTCGCCGTCCAGTAGTGGTACTGCAGCGCGCGGTATTCCTCGACGAGGCTGTGACGGATCAGCGGCTCGGGGTCGTGGATGCTGCACACCGCCCCCAGTCGCGGATCGGCGGCGAGCATGCCCACGGCGACCTCGACGGCGTCGGGATAGGCGGCCACGTCGGAGTCCACGAACACCAGGATTTCACCACGGGCGTGCGCGGCGCCCAGGTTTCGCGCCCCTGCCACCCCCATGTTGCGCTCCGTACGGACGACTCGGACGCCGAGCCGCCGCGCGACCTCGACCGAGTCGTCGGTGCTGCCGTCGTCCACCACGATCAGCTCGATCGCCCGGTAGGTCTGCGCCCGCATCGCCCGCAGGCACAGCTCCAGGGAGGCGGCGTAGTTGTAGTTGGGCACGATCACGGAGACCAGCGGCGAGTGTTCGGTCATGTCACGCCTCCACCGACGCGGAGCGGGCGGGGATGTCGTAGGTACGGCGGAACCGGCTGGACAGGACACACTGGGCGACGCCGGCGAACACGGCCACCGCGACGGTCACGTTCACCAGGAAGTGCACCGCGGCGAAGTAGAGCGTGAACCGGGCGCCGGCGTAGCCCAGGACGAAGCGGTACATGCCCAGGTCCGACGCGATCGACGCGGCCAGCAGCGCGACCGGCGCCACCAGCCAGACCGGCCCGAGCAGCAGCGGCAGCGGGGCGCAGAGCACGGCGAACAGGGCGGCGAGCGAGCCCCAGCCTCGGCTGCTCTGGGCCGGGCCGCCGTTGAAGTCCGGGCGGCGCAGGTACAGCGGGATGTGCAGGCGGGCGCGGTGGAAGAACTTCGACAGCACCACGCCGAGCCTGTCGTCGTGGTCGTGCCTGCCCCTGATCCGGTTGTCCAGCACGATGCGGTACCGCTGCGTGATCCGGTGGCCGTACTCCGCGTTCTCGCTGTGCCGCAGGGCGGGGTTCAACGGGCCGACCTCGCGGAAGACCTCCGTCCGCATGGCGAACAGCGCGGAGTAGATGGTGGTGATCTCGCCCTCGTCGCCGGAGATCCAGTAGTGCAACTGGAGGCTGCGGTACCGCTCCACCCGGCTGTCCGGGATCAGCGGCTCCGGGTCGTAGGTGCCGCACACCACTCCCAGCGTGGGGTCGGAGGTGAGCAGGTCCACCGTGTGCTCGACCACGTCCTCGGCCAGGGCGAGGTCGGAGTCGAGGAAGAACAGCACGTCCCCGCGCGCGTACTCCACGCCGAGGTTGCGCGCCGCCGGAGCGCCGATGTTGGTCTCGGTCTCCACGACCCGCACCCCGTGCCGGTGCGCGATCTCCACCGAGTCGTCGGTGCTGCGGTCGTCGACGACGATCACTTCGATGTGCGGATAGGTCTGCCGCTCCAGTGCGCTCAGGCACAGGTCGAGCGTGCGGGCGTAGTTGTAGTTCGGCACGATGACCGAGACCAGCGGGCGTACCTGTGACGTCATCGGTGTCCTCCTCGCCTCGTACGGCGCAGCAGCAACGGCAGAGGCCGGCCGAGGCCGCTCCTGGTGAAGTCCGGCGCGCCGTTCACCCGGGGGAACGGCTCGTCCGGAACCGGGACCCCGAGGAACTCGCACAGTGGGTTCCAGCCGTCGGCGGCGTCGAAAACGAGCAGCCGCTCGGCCGGGATGGCGGCGATCACCCTGGCCGCGTGCGCCTCGAACAGCCGGATGGCCCGTTCGCGTTCGCGGTCGGCGGGTGTCGCGAAGGTCCGCGCGTCGAGGGTCGTGTCGACCATCCTGACGAACGCGGCGAGGTCGGTGCCGAGCAGGGACGACAGCAGGACGGCGGCCCGGCCCGGCAGCGACTCGATACGCCGCCGCTGGGCGAACAGCGTCCGCCGCATGCTCTCCAGCCAGCGGTCCGGGTCACGCGTGGTGAGGATGACCTTGGCCTTCGGGTAGTGCTCGGCGAGCTGCCGCCAGTAGATCGAGGTCGGGCCGTCCACGCACGACTCGTAGCCGACGAGCAGGTGGTCCCAGTCCGCCTCGCGGGCCGCGGCGGCGGCGAGCCAGCTCCTGATCTGCCACGGGCGGGTGAACACGTCCACCATGTGGTGGCACGGCCCGAAGCCGAGCCGCTCCAGCGCGGCTTTGAGGGAGAGCGTCCCCGTCCGGCCGAAGCCGGTGCCGATGACCTGCATGGCCGTTCAATCCTGGGCCGCGAGCATCTGGGCGGGCTTCTCCAGGCGGGAAAGGGCGAGACGCTGCAGGACGCCCACCGCTCCGCCGAGGGCGCCGGTGAAGGTGACGGCGAGGTGCACGCCGGAGAAGTAGACGCCGAACGCGGTCCCCCGCTGGGCGAAGGCGAAGCGGTGGGTGCCGGCGTCCAGGGCCGCGGCGGCGGCGACGAGCGCGGGTGACACGAGCGCCCCGGCCCGGCCCGCCACCATGGGCAGGGCGAGCGCGGGGACCGCGGCGAGCAGCAGGACGCCGCCGACCGCGCGGGGCACCGAGTCGCCGGGCGTCTCGCCCTGGTGCCAGTCGAGGGCGCTGAGGCGGGCGCGGCGGAACACCTTGCGCAGGATCGTCCGTACGGTCGGGTCGTGGTCCTTCCTGCCGCGGATCGCGTCGCTGAGCTTCACCTGGTGGGACCGCGTCACGCGGATGCGGTAGTCGGAGGAGACGGTCTCGCGCAGGCGGGGGTCGAAGGGACCGACCTCGGCGAACACCTTGGCCGGGACGGCGAGCACGGACGCGTGCAGCTCCAGGGTGGGCCGGTGGGCGGGCATCCACCAGCGGTGCATCTGCACGGCGCGATACTGGGAGGCCAGGCTCTGGGACACCAGCGACTCGGGCCGCAGGACGCCGCCCAGCGCGCCGATCTCCGGGTGGGACTCCAGTATCCGCACCGCGTTCTCCACGGCGTCGGGGTCGAGCGCGATGTCGGCGTCGAGGAAGAACAGGATGTCTCCGGTGGCGTGCTCGGCGCCGAGGTTGCGCGCGGGGGTCGGGCCGCCGTTGACGTGGGTGCGCACCACCGTGGCGCCCTTCGATTCGGCCACCCGTGCCGCGTCCTCGGTGCCGCAGTCGTCCACCACGATGACCTCGATGTGTGGATAGGTCTGCTCCTTCACCGCGTCGAGGCAGAGTCGCAGTACGTCGGACCGGTTGTAGCTGGGGATGATGACCGAGACGAGCGGATGGTCCTGACTCATGATGTGCTCCAGAGGCCGGAGGTCGTCGGTTCCGAAACGTGCATGTCAGACCTCGTGTTCGGCACACGCTAGGCACGGCGGCTTGTCCCAATCTTGTCGCCTACGTGTGGGCCGGCCGCGCCTCCCGCCGTCGGCGGCCGACAAGGATGCGACAAGGAGCGCTCAGTAGGTTCGACGCCGGTCCCCCCACCGAGGATGGTGTCGATTGATGAGCGATCGGGACGCCCTGATCGAGGAGCAGTCCATCCCCGCCCAGTCCATCCCCGCCCAGTCCATCCCCGCCCAGTCCGAGCCCGGGACGGGCTGGGCGGCACGTGTCGGCCGATTCGTCCGCCCCCGGCGGCGCTGGTGCCTGGGCACCAGGCTGGTCGTGACCGCCACCGTGGCGTGGCTGCTCTTCGTGGTCTGCCACCTGCTGGCGAGCGGGCGGACGTCGCTGTGGGCGCCGGTCGAACTGATCCCGCCGCTGCTGTTCCTGGCGGTCCCCGCGTCGCTGATGATCGTGGCGCCACTGGCCCGGCCGGTCCGCTGGCGGATCATGTCGCTGCTGGTGGTCGCCGCGGTGCTCGGCGCCGGGCGGAGCGGGGTCAACTACGCCACGCTCTGGTACACGCCGCCGCCCGCGCGCCCCGGGGCCATCACCGTCGTCGCCTGGAACACCGAGTTCTGGGACCAGGACCTGCGCACCTCCGACGGCACCGCGTTCTCGCCCGGGTTCTACGACTACCTCCACAGCCTGGACGCCGACGTCTACCTGCTCGCGGAGTACCTGCACAGGGACATGCGCCCGGCACAGCGCTGGACGGGTGACCTGGCGCTGCGCATCGACAAGCTGGCGGAGCTGCGCCACGAGTTCCCCGGCTGGCACGTCGCGGTCTCCGGCGAGCAGATCACGCTCTCGCGGTTCCCCATCACCGCGCACCACGGCCTCGACATGCGCCCGTGGTTGCCGGCCGACCAGAAGGAGATCCCCGAAGTCCTCCGGCACTGGCCGGAGGGGTACACGGTCGAGACGCTGCGCACCGACATCGACGTGAACGGCACCGTCGTCTCCTTCTACGACGCGCAGGTCTCCCAGCCCCCGCTCGAATGGCGGCTGTACGACGCCGAGTCCCGCGACGTCAACGAGAGCCGGACCCTCCGCCGGGAGGCGAGCTACCACGCCATCAGCGCGGACATCGCGGCCAACCCCAACCCCGTGGTGCTCGCGGGCGACCTGAACACCTCCCCGGCCATGGGCATCCGCCGTCTGCTCCCCGAGGGGCTGGTCGACTGGACGCCCGCGCTCTCGTCCCTCTACCCGGCGACCTACCTGGCGGGGACCGCCGAGCTGTGGCGGATCGACTGGCTTTACACCACCCCCGACGTGACGGTGCACGACTACGAGCTGCCCGGTGCCGGGGAGCAGTCCGATCACCGGGCCCAGCGCATGCTCATGTCGGTGTCCTGACCGGCGCGGGCCCTGCAGACGATCCCGCAGACGACCTGACCGACGAGAGGAACCGGACATGTCCGACGAGCCGATGTGGCGTGATGACGTCGCGGTCATCGTGCCGAACTACAACAAGAGGAAGACCCTGCGCGCCTGCCTGGAGTCGGTGTACGCGCAGACCTACCGGCCCGCCGAGGTCATCGTCGTCGACGACGTCAGCACCGACGGCTCGCTGGAGATAGCGCGGGACTTCCCGTGCACGATCGTCGAGTCGCCGTACAACGGGGGGCCCGCGGTGGCCCGCAACCTCGGGGTGGCGAGGAGCTCGGCGCCGCTGCTGTTCTTCGTCGACTCCGACACGGCACTCGCGCCGGACGCGATCCGCAACGCGGTCCAGGAGTACCGGAACACCCCGGACTGCGGCATGGTGCAGGGCATCTACGACGCCGATCCGCTGTACGACGACGGCCCGGTCGAGCGCTACCGGGTGCTGTGCGAGCACTACGAGCGCAGCCAGACCACGGCGACGTTCCTGTCCTGCACGCTGATCCCGCGCCATGTCTTCGAGGAGGCGGGACGGCTCGACGAGCGGCTGCGCGACGGCGAGGACTTCGAGTTCGGCACGCGTGTCCCGGCCCGCTACCGGCTGGTGGTGACCACCTCGGTGGTGACGAAGGCCGACGACGAGGACAAGTTCTGGGGATGCCTCGTGGAGCGGTTCGTCCGGTCCACCACGTTACCGGTGATCATGGTGCGTGCCCGCCGGCTGCGCGATGAGGGGAAGGTGGGCTTCCAGCTCAACATGATCGGGACGGGCCAGCACAAACGCCGCAAGCCTCCCCGAGTGTCGTCCGCGTCCGCGACGGCCACCTTCCTCACCCTGCCGCTCGCTCTCCTCAGTCCCTGGATGCTGGTCGTGCCGGCGGCGACGCTCGGGGTGTTCCTGAGGATGAACGGCAGGTTCATCGGCTTCGCCCGCCGTCACGGGGGCGTCCGCTTCGCGTTGTGGGTCGCCTGGATGCAGCTCTGCTTCCACACCGCGTTCTTCCTCGGCGCCTGCGTGGGGCTCGTACGCGTCGCCTACGAATTGAGCCGCAGGCAGGGAGAGCCGGTCAGGACGGGCCTGTCGCCGGTGCCGTCGAGCGGCGCGCCCGAGTGAGGGCGATCAGGCTCCCCCGGCTGCCGCGTCCGGTCCGGCGGGTGCTGGTGGCCGCGTTCGTCCTCGTCGCCGTGGGCGCGATCGCGCTGACGCTGAGCCGGCTGGACTGGGGCGTGGTCGCTGTCCTGTTCGCCCGGCGCGACGCCGGGCAGATCGTTCTCCTGCTGGGCGGCGCGCTGCTGGCGAGCATGGCGGGACTGTCGTTCGGGTTCCTCGCCTGGCGTGTCGTGCTGCTGGAGAGCGGCCCCCCGGTCAGCGAGCCGCGGGTGGTGCGGATCTTCTTCGTCGGCTTCCTGTCCAAGTATGTGCCCGGGCGGGTGCCCGGCATGATCGCGATCACCAAGGTGGCCACGGCCAACGGCGTCGGTTTCGGCCGGCTGATGAGCACCGCCGCGCTCGTCATGAGCCTGGTGCTGCTGAGCGGGTTCACGGTCGGGCTGCTCGCGGGCGTGCAGATGCTGGGCGCCCGGGCGGCCTGGCTCGCGGGCGCCGCCGTGCTGATCGTGCTCGTCCTGGTGCGCCCGCAGATCGTCAACCGGGGCTCGGCTCTGCTGTTGCGGCTGCTGCGCCGGCCCTCGGCGGCCAGTGCCGTCTCAGTCCGGGGAGTGCGGCTCGCGGTCGCCTGGCAGAGCCTGTCCTGGGTGGTCACCGGGCTGCACCTGTGGCCCCTGGCCATCGCGGTGGGCGCGCCCCCGTCGCGCTCCCTCGCCCTGTGCGTCGGCGCGTTCACGCTCGCCACGACGATCGGCATCGCCAGCGTGTTCATCCCCGACGGCATCGGCGTCCGCGAGGCGGTGCTGGCGGCCGCGCTCGCCCTGGTGCTCCCCGCCCCCGCCGCCGCGGTGGTGGCCCTGGCCAGCCGCCTGGTCTCCACCGTCAGCGAGGTCGTCCTCGGCGCGGCCGCCCTCACCGCCGCCGAATATTTCATCCGCCGCAAGCCGCGGAGTTTCTCTGGTCTCCAAACTATTGACGGCGAATCCGCTGGTGTGTGAGCCTTCCCTTTCAGATTTCCATGCACACGGGAGAAGGACGGTCAGGGTCCCCGCCTGATCGTGCATGGCCGGTCGTCCGTGCTCGGAGGGAACCGTCCATGCGAAGACTCGCATCCTTGCTCGTGGTCGTCCCATCGGGTCCGGCCTCGTCCACACGTGACGACCGCCCTGGCGTTCTCCGCTCCGGATCGCCGGGACCCCACCACCACGAGGTAGGCACATGAAGAACAAATTCGTCGCTCTCGGCGCCGCGTTGATCGCGGCCATCGCGTCGATCCTGGTCTCGGTCCAGCCCGCGTCCGCGGCCGTGGGCCTGCACATCAGCGGCACGAAGATCGTCGAGGCCGACGGCCGGGAACTCGTCATGCGGGGCGTCAACCACCCCCACGTCTGGTACACCGGCCAGACCCGCTCGTTCGCCGACATCAAGGCGCTCGGCGCCAACACCGTACGAGTGGTGCTCGGCAGCGGTAAGCGGTGGGGCCCGTCCACCGACGTCGCCGACGTGATCTCCCTGTGCAAGCAGAACCGGCTGATCTGCGTGCTCGAGGTGCACGACACCACCGGGTACGGCGAGGAGGGCGCCGCCGCCTCACTCGACGAGGCGGTCGACTACTGGATCAGCCAGAAGAGCGTCCTGGCCGGCCAGGAGAACTACGTCGTGATCAACATCGGCAACGAGCCGATCGGCAACACCAACCCCGGTCAGTGGACCGACGCCACCGCGAACGCGATCAGGAAGATGCGCAGCAACGGGTTCGAGCACCTGCTCATGGTCGACGCGCCCAACTGGGGCCAGGACTGGCAGTACGTCATGCGCGACAACGGCCAGACGATCCTCGATGCCGACAGCCGGCACAACACCGTGCTGTCGATCCACATGTACGCCGTGTTCAACACCGCCGCGAGCATCGTCGACTACCTCAACCGGTTTCAGGCCAAGGGGTGGCCGCTGGTCATCGGCGAGTTCGGCTGGCGGTTCAACTCGGGCGAGGTGGACCACGAGACGATCCTGTCCGAGGCACAGGCGCGCGGCCTCGGCTGGCTCGCCTGGTCCTGGAGCGGCAACACCGACCCGATCCTGGACATGACGGTCAACTTCGACCCGAAGCAGCTCACCACGTTCGGCACGAGGATCTTCAACGGCGCCAACGGCATCAAGGCGACCGCCAAGGAGGCGTCGATCTACAGCGGCAGCAGCCCCTCGCCGTCGCCCAGCGCCTCGCCGTCGACGTCGCCGTCTCCGAGCCCGTCTCCGAGCCCGTCCCCTTCACCGTCCCCGTCGCCGTCCGCGAGCGTCTCGCCCCGGCCCGGCGGCTGCTCGGCCACCTACCAGGTGGTGGGCCAGTGGGGCGGCGGCTTCCAGGCCGAGGTCAAGGTCACCGCGGGCAGCTCAGCGATCAAGGGCTGGACGGTGACGTGGACCTTCGCCAACGGCCAGACCGTCACCAACGCCTGGAACGCGACGGTCAGCAGCAGCGGGGCGAGCGTGACCGCCCGCAACATGAGCTACAACGGCGGCCTCGGCGCCGGGGCCGGCACTACCTTCGGGTTCCTCGGGTCGTGGAACGGCGGCAACAGCGTCCCCACGCTGTCCTGCGCCGCGAGCTGACCGGATGCACGGTGCGGGCCGGGCGCGGCGTGCGCCCGGCCCGCGACCGTGCGGTGGGATCTGGGCCCACCCACCCGGTCAACGCCTCGGATGACCGGAGAATCTGAAATCAGTCGATCCCCGCGCGACCTGCCGAAAGACGACCGGGCCGTCCTCATGGCGCGGATTGCCCCGAATGGAGTCGGTCTATATGGGGAAGGTCTCCACAATCCCTCGGAAGTGACACGGTTTGGCAACAAAATCGCCGGTCACTTCCGTCGGATATCGGGGCAGGGCGCTCCGATACGACCGCCGCCGTTCGGCGGCGACCATCGGATCGACGATACGGAGGAACGGTGATGCCGACCAACCCCCACCACCCGAGAAGAGGACTCTGGTCCCGATCGGGTGGGCCACGCCGGCGTGTCTCCCCACCTATGATCCTCGCGACCGCGTTCGTGCTGACCGCGGCGGGCGGCGCCGGGGCGTCCGCGGCCTCCGCCGCCACACCCGTCAACCCGCCGCCCGAGACGTCCGAGCCCGTCGTGACGGCCACCGTTACGATCACGCCGACGGCCGGCCCGGCGGAGGCCGCCACCGGCGCCCCCGCGGCGACCCCCGCCACCGAAGTCCCCCTGGTGGGCCCGTTCCTCGGCGCGCTGCACGGCGAGGTGGTCGTGCCCACCAAGGACGGGTGCGGCACCGTCACCGTCTTCACCCAGACCGGGCAGGCCGTCGCCGTGGCGGAGGACTCGATCACCATCCGCAGCCAGGACGGCTTCGAGCGGTCGTACGCGATCGCCGACTCCACGCGGGTGTTCACCGGGCGCCGCGGCGGCGAGATCCGGCAGGACGCCTGGGTCTCGGTGGTCGCGGCCGCGCAGCCCGCCCCGCAGAGCCCCGCCCCGCAGAGCCCGGCCCCGCCGCCGACCGATACGCCGACGACACCGGACAGCACGCCGACCCCGCCGACCGAGGGTACGCCGACCCCGCCCGGCAACACCCCGACCCCGCCGGCCGAGGGCACCCCGGCTCCGCCGGTGAGCACGCCGACGCCGCCCGATGGCACCGCGGCTCCCTCTCAGGGCACGCCCACGCCGCCCGCGGACTCCCCCACCCCCCTTCCGGGCGGGACGGACTCCGTTCCTCCGCCCATCGAGGAGACGACGCCCGCCGCCCCGCAGGGGGAGACGGCGGCGGCCGCCTACGTCTTCGACCTCTCCCGGCCGGGCAAGCGGCTGTGGTACCACGGCAAGAGCACGCCGTACTCCCTGCAGTGGCGCTCCGGGAAGCCCGTCTGGCGCACCCCCAAGCCCTGCCCGACGCCGACGCTCATCCCCACCGAGCCGCCGGCCGCCACACCCGAGCCGACCGCGACCCCTACGGAGACCACAACTCCCAGCCCTGAGCCGACGCCCGCGGACACCCCGACCCCGAGTCCCGCGTCCTGATCACGTGCCGGCCGGCCCTCGCATCACCGGCGAGGGCCGGCCTTTCTCTGCCCTCACCCCGGCACTTGTTGCGAATAGTTCGCAATAACAAGAGAATGGCAACAAATAGGCCGCGAGGTCCAGCACTGGGCCATTTCCTTGAGGACGTCCATGGGTGAGCAGGGGGATCGGGCCGGGTCACCGCTGCGCCAGATACTCGCGCTCGCCGTGCCCGCGCTCGGGGTCCTGGCCGCCGAGCCGCTCTACCTGCTGGTCAACACGGCCGTGGTCGGCCGTCTCGGCGCGGTGCCGCTCGCGGGGCTGTCGGTCGGCGGGATCGTGCTGGCGCAGATCGCCTCGCAGATGACGTTCCTGTCCTTCGGCACGACCGCACGCGCGGCCCGGCTGTACGGCGCCGGCCGCCGGGCCGACGCCGTGGCCGAGGGGGTGCAGGCGACCTGGCTCGGCGCGGTCGTGGGGCTGGTGATCACCCTGGCGGGACAACTGCTCGCCGCACCGGTCGCCGGCCTGCTCGCCGGTGAGGGCCCGGTCGCCGACGCCGCGGTGAGCTGGCTGCGGATCGCCCTGCTCGGCGCGCCGCTGATCCTGGTCACGATGGCCGGCAACGGTTGGATGCGCGGCGTCCAGGACATGCGGCGCCCGCTGCGCTACGTGCTCCTCGGCAACGGGATCTCCGCGGTGATCTGCCCGATGCTGGTGTACGGGCTCGGCTGGGGGATCAACGGCTCCGCGGTCGCCAACGTGGTCGCGCAGCTGATCTCCGCGAGCCTGTTCGTGCGGGCGCTGGCGGCCGAGGGCGTGCCGCTCGCCCCGGTTCCGGCCGCGATTCGCGCGCAGCTCGGCATGGCGCGTGACCTGGTGGTGCTCGGCCTGGCCTTCCAGACGTGCTGGGTGTCGGCGACCGCGGTCGCCGCCCGCACCTCCGCCGCGGCGGCCGGCGCCCATCAGGTGGTGTTCCAGCTGTGGATGTTCCTGGCCTTCGTCCTGGACGCGCTGGCCATCGCCGCCCAGGCGCTGGTCGGGGCCGCGCTCGGCGCGGACGACGCGGCGCGGGCGCGCCGCCTGGCCTGGCGGGTGACCGGCTGCGGGCTGGTCTTCGGGAGCCTGCTCGGCGTGGTGTTCGCGGCGCTGGCCGGGTCCCTGCCCCACGTGTTCACCACCGACGCCACGGTGCTGGCCGAGATGTCGCGGGCGTGGTGGTTCTTCGTCGTCCTGCAGCCGATCGGCGGCGTCGTGTTCGCCTTGGACGGAGTGCTGCTCGGCGCCGGCGACGCGGCCTACCTGCGCACCGCTACGGTGAGCGGGGCGGTGCTGGGGTTCCTGCCGGTGGTGTGGGCGTCGCTCAGATTCGGCTGGGGGCTGGTGGGCATCTGGTCGGGGTTGTCGGCCTTCCTCCTGATCCGGATGGTCGCCTCGCTGGCCAGACTGCGATCCGGCCGCTGGGCGGTGCTCGGCGCCGAACGCTGACCCGCGTCGAGGTGCTGCTCGACCGGCTCTCGGACCTCTGACCGCTGCGCGAGCACGGACGGGCGGGGGCGGCGGCCCTCCCCGGGAGGAGGGAGGGCCGCCGCCCGGCTCCGCTACCGATCAGGTGTGGGTGAGGAGGACGTTCCCCTCGCCGCTCTTCCTGATCACGATGACCGCGTAGACGCCGGTCACCTTCGGGTCCGCGATGGTGACCCGCTCGGCCTTGTTCGGCCCGCCGCTCGCCGAGCGCCGCGCGGCGGACCGCGGCAGGCCCCATCGATTGGCGTCCGGCGCCATGACGAACAGGTCGACGTCCTGGCCGTTCCGGGGCACGACGTTGATCGTCGAGGGCACGCCCTTCTCGATCCAGGTCGTACGGATCTCCACCAGGCGTTCGACGCCCATGCCGAACTCCATGGGCGTGCCCTTCTCCAGGTCGCCGTCGGGCGCCTGCGCCGCCTCCGTCACGAACTCCTGGTAGTCGGTGTCGGAGGTCACGGCGACGGAGAAGAGCTGGTCCTGCGGGGTGGGCTGCACGGCCACGAAGTCCGGGCCCGAGCTGCCCCATTCGGAACTGGCGACCGCGTCGTTCGGAGCGCCGACGGGCGTCACCCGCATGTCGACGTCCGCGCCGCCGGCCCCCGAGGTGGCCGCGGCCACCACGGACCAGCTGCCGGCGGTGGTGAGGAAGTCCTGTGTGTACGGCAGGTTGGCGGGCCGGTACGCCGCCTTCCTGTCATTGAGGATCTCGGAGTAGTCGGGGAGCACGGTGTTGTGGAACAGGACCTCGTCCGCGGCGGGCCGGTCCCGGGCCTCCAGCTGACCGAGGAACTGGTGGATGTCGTCCGCCCGCGCCTTCCTGAAGGCGGTCACGATCGCCGCGGGGCCCAGGCTGGAGGTGTCCCAGTACTTCTCGTTGCGCGCTCCGGAGTCCCCGAGGTCGACGAGGACGCCGGCCACCCTGCCCTCGACCTTGTCGCCGTCGCCGTTCGGCCACCCCTCGGTGAACCATCGCGGGCTCTCCAGGTCGATCGAGGCCTCGGTGCCCCAGCGGTAGTGGGTGTCGTCGTAGGTCTGGATCGCCACCCAGTTGGCCCACCCCTCGGTCCAGGCGCATCCCGGGGTAGTGACCTTCTGAGCCCAGTGGTCCTGGCAGGAGGGGCCGACGGGCGGCATGCCGTTGTAGGTGTAGTCCATGATGAAGTGCCCCAGCTCGTGGGCGACCGTCATCTTCCTGAGCTGGGCAGGCGCGCCCAAGTGGACCTCGAAACGGTTCGGGCAGTCGGCGCTGCCCCCGCCGGAGCAGTAGTAGGCCCCGCCGGCCACGTTGGGCGCCCACAGGATGCGTACGGACCGGCAGTTCGCCTCGCCGGGCTTCCAGCACTCGTTCCCGGGCACGCCGAGCCAGCCCGTGTACGCCTTCCAGGTCTCGTACGCCGAGGTGAAGACGCGGAACGCGCCCTCCAGCGGGCTGCCGCGCCCGGACTCGTAGTCGATGGTCGTCAGCGTGCCCGCGGGCACGTCCCAGGTCACCTCGCTCACTCCGCTGTAGGAGTCCCCGGTGGCCGGGTTCACCACGTCCCACTCGTTGTTGATGGAGCCGACCTGGATGTAGACGTCCTGCGCGCCGCCGTCCTGGTCGACGCCGGGAAAGCAGATCTTGTAGTCGCCCGCGCCGTCGGTCAGCGTCCATCCGAGCGTGTCGGGGCCCTTCGCGTCGGTGTCCCACGCCTCCACGAGCGTCCTGGGCGCACGCCCCTGACCGTGCCGTCCTCCGACTGGACGTGCTTGACGCGCCCCTGCACGCAGGTGTCCCCGGCGAGGGACTTCGTCGCGGCCGGCATCCGCGCCTCGCGTACGGGGAGGTCGTGCGGCATGCCGAAGATCGACGACCGCTCACCGATCGTGAGGTAGGCGAGCCCCTCGCTGCCCGGACCCGGCCGCCCGTCGCGGGCCTGGACGCGGATCGACGCGGGACCGGGGGCGACCGCGGCGACCACGCCCTCATAGCGGACGGTCTTGCCGCGCCGGGCTCGTTCCGTACGGCTCGCGCGGTCCACAGGGCTGCGGCCGATCGTCGCCGCCCGGTGATCGAGCCCGGCGGGCGGGCGCACCCAGCGGAGGGTCTCCGGCAGCTCGATGACGGTCGTGGCGTCCGGCAGGTCCTCCTTCGCGGTGACCTCCACCGTGAGTGTCGCGGTCTGTCCCACGGCGGGGGCGTGGTCGAGCCTGACACCGACGGTGAAGCAGTACCCCGGATCGCACGAGGGCGGCTTGGCCGGGGCGGCCGGGGCCGCGTGGGCCGGGGCCGCGTGGGCCGGGGCCGCCGCGGCGAGGCCCGCCGCGGCCAGTCCGGTGGCGGCCAGGGCGGCCGCCATCATTCGGCGTAACATCCTGTATCTCCTGATCAGCCCGCGCAGGCCACGGGCGAGTCGAAGTGTCCGGGTGAGGTGGGGTACGGCGAGCCGTTGTCGCCGGTGGGGATCGCCAGCTCACGCTCGGCCGAGGGGTCGCCCTGGACACGGCCCGCGCCGGAGCCCCAGGCCACCTTGGCGAGGAAGTCGCGCATCGCGGGCGAGTGCTGGCGGACGATGTTGTGCCCGCCGTTGGCCGGACCGCAGTGGGTGTACAGGTTGAACGAGCCGTTCCAGTCGATCATCTTGTCGCCCGGGTTGGGCCCGTTCGCGGTGCGGTCGCCCTGCAGCACGTCCCGGCCCTCGCCGCCGTACTGCCAGTCGACGCCCTGGTGGTGCTGGTCGTCGGCGACGGACGCGTTGTCCTTGCCGGTCATCCGGAACCACAGGCACGGGTCGACGACGGTGGTGAGCGTGCCCTCGGGCATGCGGCCGGGGGCGCAGTCGCCCGGGTAGGAGCCGCGCGGGTTGTAGTCGAGCAGGTCCGCCCCGGCGCCGCCGAAGACGTGGTCGACGAACCGGTCGCCGGTGCCCCGGGCCGCCGGGTCGAACGCGCCGCCGCTGAGGCAGTCGGCGGTCGCCGCGTCCAGGACGGGGTCGCAGCCCTTGCCGCCCCAGATGACGTCCGCGCCGTCGTCGCCGAAGACCTCGTCGCCGCCGCTGTCGCCGTTGATCAGGTCGTCGCCCGCGCCGCCGTGCATGCTGTCGCGGCCCGGCCCGCCGCGCATGCGGTCGTCGCCGCCCTTGGCGAAGCCGTCGTGCGGCATGGCCGCGGTGACCCAGGTGTCACCGTCCGCGTCGTGCAGCAGGTCGGTGCGGCGGTCGTAGGAGCCCGCCGGGAAGCCCCGGTAGGTCTCCTTCGGCGGGGCGTTCAGGCTGACGGTGAAGCCGAGCCGCTGGGCGTCGCCCGCGTCGATGCGCTCGTTCACCACGCCGCCGCGGTCGCCCAGCATGGCGTCCTCGCCCGCACCGCCGTCCATCTCGTCGTCGCCGAGCTCGCCGAACAGGTCGTCGTCGCCCGCGCCGCCGTACAGCCGGTCGTCGCCGTCCTGTCCCCACAGCCCGTCGTCGCCCTCGTCGCCGTACAGGCGGTCGTCGCCGAAGGCCCCTGCGGGCTCGCACGTCGGCTGGGCCTGGGTGCAGAACCGGGTGGAGCCGCCGGGCAGCGCCGGGTCGTGCGTACGGCTGCGCGTCGCGTCGGCCGGCGCCTGGCCCGCCGCGTAGCGCTCGGTGTAGACCCGCTCGGTGTTCCCGGTCAGCGTGCGGACGAGCGAGCCGTTGTCGCCGAGCAGCACGTCGGCCGCGCCGCCGCCCTCGATCGCGTCGCCCTTGTCGGCCGCGCCCGGCGTGGCCGAACCGCCGATCAGGTCGTCCTGGCCGGGAGCGGCGTCGTCGCCCTCCAGCTCGGCGGGCTCACTCGCGGTTCCCTTCCAACCGGGGTCGCCGAGCGGCTCGCTCTCGGTCTGGGTGGACTCGGCCGACAGCGGGAGGTCGCCGCGGATCTGGTCGGCGCCGCCGCCGCCCTCGGCGTAGTCGCCCTGGCCGCCGCCGGAGATGTGGTCGTCGCCGTCCTGTCCCCACAGCACGTCGACGCCCGAACCGCCGGAGACGCGGTCCCCGCCCGAGCCCTCGCCCAGGAGCTTCACCGCCCGCGGGGCCATCGGCGCACCGGCCGAGCCCAGCCGGACCGTGGCCCGGGCAGGCGTACCAGCCCGCGTGACCAGCGCGTTGTCGCCCGCGACGACGTCGTCGCCAGGGCCGCCGAACAGCGCGTCGGCGTCGTCGCCGGCCGCGACGTGCGAGCCGCCCACGAGGTCGTCGTCGCCCCGGTCGCCCTCGACCCAGTCGACGCCCGCGCCGCCCTCGGCGTAGTCGTCGCCGTCCTGGCCGCGGAGCCGGTCGGCGCCGCCCTGGCCGAAGATCACGTCGTTGCCGGCGCCGCCGTCGGCGACGTCCGCGCCGGAGCCGCCCGCGAGCGGCTCCACCCGGTGGGTGTGCGACTGGCCGGGCCGTACGGCGACGGGGGTGGCCGTGCCGGTCGTGCTCAGGACGGCGTTGTCACCCGCGATGACGTCCGGTCCCTCCCCGCCGAGCAGGGTGTCGCCCCCGTCGGGGTGCGGCCCGGAGCCGCCGCCGGCGAGCTCGTCCTCCCCGGCCTCGCCGAAGACCCGGTCGGCGCCGTTGCCGCCCTCCAGATGGTCGTCACCGGCGTCGCCGTGCACCTCGTCGGCCCCGATCCCGCCGAAGGCGGTGTCGTCGCCGTCGCCGCCGTGGATCACGTCGGGCCCGCCGGCCTTCTCCGGCGTCCCGTCGAGGTCGAAGGAGCCGGTGGCGTCGCCGTTGTCGCCGACCAGGCGGTCGGCCCCGGCGTCGCCGTAGAGCGTGTCGCCCGCGTCGTCCCTGCCCGCCGTACGGCTGCCGCCGACGAGCAGGTCGTCGCCGAGGCCGCCGAACGCGGTGTCCTCGCCGGCCTCGCCGACGACCACGTCGTCCTGGGCGCCGCCGTACAGGGTGTCGTCGCCCGGACCGCCGGTCACCTCGTCGGCTCCGTCGTCGCCGTAAGCGGTGTCGTCACCCGAACCGCCGCTCACGTCGTCGTCGCCCGCGCCGCCGTACAGGCTGTCGTCGCCCTTCTCGCCGCAGACGCGGTCCTGGCCGCCGCCCGCCTCGACCCGGTCGGCTCCCCCGCCGGCCGAGACGGTCTCCCTGCCGGAGCCGCCGAGGACGAGGTCGCGGCCGTCGCCGTCCGCCCCGGCGTCCGTGCAGGGCTCCTCGCGCAGCCGGTCGCCGAAGATCGTCGCGCCGCCGTCGCCGCCCACGACGTGGTCGTCGCCGTCACCGCCGACCAGCAGCTTGACCGAGGGCTCCACGCCCGCGGGCAGCGGCAGATGACGCACCCTCCTGGCCGGGCCGTAGTCGTCGCGGCCCTCGGCCTCGCTCACGTCGGACGGCTCGGCGATCACCCAGTCATCGCCGGGGCCGCCGAAGATCTCGTCCTTGCCGTGGCCGCCCGCCAGGACGTCCTCGCCGCCGCCGCCGAGGATCCGTACGGTCTCGCCGGGACGGGAGTGCCCGGCGACCAGGTCGACGGCCTGGCTGCCGTAGACCTTGTCGGCGCCCGCGCCGGTGTCGACGTAGTTCGGCCCCGAGTCGGCCGGTCCCTGCGCGTCGGGCCCGAACTCCTCCCGCGGCCCGGTGTGGATCTCGTCGGCGGCCGAGCCACCGGTGAGGGTGTCGCCGCCGGGCCCGCCGACCAGCAGGCTCGGCTGGGCGCGGTAGCGGGGCGACGAATCGGTCTCGGCGAGAGGGCTGTCGGAGGCGACGCCGATGGTGTCGTCTCCGCCGTTGCCCCACAGCCGGTTCGCGCCGAGCCCGGCGGCGATCCGGTCGTCTCCGTCACCCGGGCCGTCGTCCGGCGCGCCGGGCATGCCGTCGGCGGTCCAGTCGGCCACCTCGGCCGTGCCGACCTTGCGGACGGCGGGGGTGAGGCGGCCGTCGCCGGCCACCCAGCCACCCGCGCCGCCGATCGTCAGGTAGTCGTCGCCGGGGCCGCCGGCCACGATCGCGGCCCGGCCGCCCTGCTCGTCGTAGGAGTCGGCGCTGGTGATCTGGTCATTGCCCCTGCCGCCGTCGATCACGTTCTTGCCGGCGCCGGCGAGGACCATGTCGTCGCCGTCGCCGCCGAAGGCGACGATCTTCCGGTCGAACGGGAACGGCGCGCCGGAGTCGTCGGCGTACCCCTGGAAGACCAGCTTGAGGCCGCCCTTGGCGCCGCGGCCGTCGGCCAGCACCCGGTCGAGACCGGAAGTGTGGTGCTCCTCGCGGACGCCGAGGGCGTTGACCACGAATCCCTCGTCGCCGGGGAGCTGGCTGACCGTCCACTGCTCGGCGTCGTCGCTCGGCTTGGCCGTGCTGCCGCCCCTGGCCGCGCGCATCGGGCCGATGTGCAGCACCAGCGCCTCACCGCTGACCGTGGCCAGCTTGGGCGGGGCCTCGTCGCACTTCGGCTTGGCCGAGAAGTCGAGCAGCGTGGCCTCGACGATCGTCCAGTCGAACCGCTTCTTGAAGATCGAGATGCCGATCTCCACCCAGGCCTTGAGATAGACCTTGAGCTTGCCCTCCATGGTGAACAGGCACAACGGGTTGCGCAGCAGGATGCCCGCGAACTCGAAGAACCTGAACTTGCCGTCGTTGGTCGGGTCGGCCCAGAGCATCGAGATGCCCAGGGCGATTCCTCCGCTCACGCCCGCCTTGACCAGCAGCAGGTCGACTCCGGCTCCCGCTTCCAGCGTTCCGTACAGACTGATCGCCGGGAGGGGGCGGCCGCGCTCGTCGGTGGTCTTCAAGTAGAGGCTGTCGAGGATCTGGAGGTCGGCCTTGCCCTGCTCGATGGCCTTGCGGATGCCGTAGGTGTCGAAGCCCGCCCTGATCCGCGCCTCGACCCCGGCGGTGCCGGAGATGACGACCATGATGGGCGGCGGCGCGTAGACCGGGCCGAACGACTGGCTGTAGGTGAAGCCGAGGCGCAGCGGACCGGAGTCGAAGGCGACCAGCTCGACGTCCTTGCCCATGAGCAGGCTGAAGATCGACCGCCCGGCGTTGTCCAGCACGGGGAAGCTGAAACCGGCCTTGCCGGACTGCTGCATCGGGCCCTGCGCGTCCGCGGCGGCCTTCGTGGCGGTGGCGGCCTTGGCCTGGTCGCACGTCCTGGCGCCCTGGTCGAGCGCCGCCAGCAGGTTGTCGGTCCTGGGCGTCACGTCCGCGATCAGCGAGTCCGCCACGTCCGGCGAGTTCTCCGTGGTGAGAGCCCTGTCACCGGCCACGGTGAAGCTGCCGATGGGGATGTGCAGCTCGCCCCGGCAGTCGGGCAGCGAGGTCACCAGCTTGGTGATCTCGATCATCCGCTCGATGAACTGGGTCGTGCTGTTGCCGCCCAGGGTGTTGAACTTCTTGGCGATCGTCATCAGGTTCACGTCGCCGCCGCCCGCGGCCCGGCTGAGGTCCGAGAGCACCGGGATGGGCGCGTAAAGCTGGTCGACGACCGGCCGCACCGGGTCGGTGACCCGCTTGACCTGCGTCACCACCGGCCCGAGGACCGTACGGAAGAAGTCGCCGGCCTCCAGGTTCACGTCGGTGAAGGCAATGGACAGGTTCGCGGGGTCGGGCGCGCCGCCCTTGGTGAGGTCCCACGCCAGGTGGAAGTCGCCGAACAGCCCGGGCAGCATCGGCGATCCGGGCGTCACGGTGAAGCGCCAGTCGACGGCCGCGTTGGCGTGCAGCGACGTCTCCACCAGGTCGGAGGCGTCGGCGAGCTGCTGGAGCCCGATCTTGCCGACCGGCTTGAGCCCGACGGTGAACGTGCCCGCGAACAGGTCGGGAGACTGCGGCGAGCGGTTCTTCACCGTGACGTCGAGGATGGACAGCTTGGCGTTGATCTCGTCGGGCAGCGACACGTTCACGCCCACGGTGGCCTGCGGCCGCTTGTCGGGTGTCGCGTCGATGTAGAAGCCGTTGACGCGGTCGAGGCCCACGGTCACGTCCGCGTGCCAGCCGAGCTCGGCCCGCACGCCCTTGCCCTGGCCCTGACGCAGCGCGAGGCCGGGGACGCCGATGTCCAGCTGCCGTTCGACGGCCGCGCAGCCCTCCACGCAGCCCTGCCGCGGGTCGACCGTGCCCTTGCCGATGCTCATCGTGAACTTCACGCCGGTCAGCTCGGTGCCCTTGGCGGCGTCGCAGGCGGTGGGGTCCGCGGGTTCCGGCGCCTGCACACAGGTGATCAGCGGTTGCACGCCGGGGCCGACCTTGGGGGCGAGCTCGGCGTTGTACCACTCGCGCAGGTCCTTGCCGGTGGGCACCCGGCCACCGTTCGGCAGCTTGGCGACAGCCGCCTTGATCTCCTGGCGCTTGGCGCCGACGAAGTCCGCGCCCTGCTGCAGGTCGTCGCCGACCAGGGGCAGTTTGCCGCCGTAGGAGGCCGTACGCATGCCGGCCTCGAGCGCGGTGAGGTAGCGGTCGATGCCGTCGCCCAGGTTGGTCCAGTCGAGCTCCAGCCCCGCGGGCAGGGTGGAGAAGTCGAACTCGGGCACCTCCAGCCGGTCGACGTCGCCCGGCAGCTTCTTCGTCAGGTCGAACATCTCGGCCAGCGGAGCGGCCCTGGGCAGGCGCAGGACGAGCGCGTGCCTGCCGTCCGCCGTGATCGGGCTGCCGTTCACGTAGGCGGGCAGCACCGCGCACAGCGCGAGGTCGGTCTCGTCGCGCCGGGGGTCGCGGTCGCAGGTGACCGGGTCCGTCGTCTCGTTGAGCGCCAGGTCGAGCCCGGCGAAGAAGTCGGCCGGCGGCACGGCGTCCTGCGGCTCGCCGTCATACCGGAGGGTCACGCCGTACGCGAGCCTGGCCTGCATCGGGTCGTCGTCGTCCGACTTGCCGACGGAGACGGGCAGCGGGCCGATGTTCGCCTTGATCGCGCCGTCGAGACGGGCGTTCGCCTCCAGGTCGAGGCCGGAGTCGGTGTCGACGAGCAGGTCGCGGGCGAGGTCGAAGTCGCGCTTGAGCGCCACCCGCAGCCCCAGCCGGATCTGCCCGCCGACGGAGGCGTCGAGCGTGCCGGAACCGGAGGCGGCGACCAGGCTGCTGTCGCCGAACGAGAAGCGCAGCGGCTCCTTCAGCGCCGCCTTCTTGTCGTACGCCAGCGACAGGCGCAGCGCACCGTCCTCGTAGCCGATGCGGACCTGGCCGCCCAGGGCCTTGTTCAGCTCGGCGACCAGCGCCTGCACGGTGTCCGGCGGGGCCGCGGTCAGCCGGTCGATCGCGTCCCTGAGCGGCGAGCGCAGCGCGTACGCCGTGCCCGGCTCGGGACGGACCTGGCCGAACTTCGCGGTGAACGCCATGGTGTGCTGAGCGCAGACGGCCCCGACGGTCATCACGCGGGTGCCGATCACGACACCGCGCCCGATGTGCGCCTGGGTGAACGTCCGGGACGGGTCGGTGACGAAGCCGTTCTCGCTGCCGCAGGCGCCGTCGCCGTACACGACGCCGGGGCCGGAGCCCATCTCGTCGGCGGCGACGAGGTCCGACAGCGAGCGGCCGAGGAGCGGCAGCTTCGCCGTCATCGCCGTGCCGACCGGTCCGTTGGGCTTGACGTGGTCGAGATAGGTGGTCAACGCGCCCAGCGACTTGACCAGCGCGCCGAACAGCGCCTGCGGGTTGTCGGGATCGAAGGCGAAGTCCTTGACCTTGCCGATCTGGTCGAAGCCGCGGAAGACCACAGTGCCGGGCGTGCGGACGTCCGGCATCTGCACGTCGCCGGTGACCTTGCCGCCGAAGAAGTCGGCCAGTCCGGGGACACCGAGGGTCAGCCTGGCCGTGGCGGTGGCGTCCACCTGGGTGGTGAGGACGTCCGCGGGGTCGCTCGCCAGACGTTCGAACAGCCGCGTCAGCGGCACGTCCCCGGCGTCCTTGAGCGCGACCTTCACCACGTCGCCACCGGTCTTGCTGCTCATGGACAGGTCGCCGGTGAGCCGTACGCCGAGGTAGCCGACGACGGCGTCCACGTTGACCGAGGTGAGGACCGACACGCGGGCGCCGAACAGGTCACGGCCGGTACGCAGCATGATCCGGTCGGCGGGCCGGGGCAGCTCGGTGACCACGGTCGCGCTGCCGTCGGGGTTGGTGTGCTTGTAGGGGCACGCCTTCTGCTGCCCGTCCGGGCGGGTGGCGCACGCCTGGCCGGTGGCCGGGTCGCTCAGGTCGAGCACGACCGTGGCGGCGGCGTGGTAGCCGCGCATCACCCCGGCGACCGAGGTGGTCGCGTTGGCCTGGGCGAGGCCCGCGCGGGCCTTGAAGGCGTCGCCGAACGAGACCTGGCCGATCATCGGGTCGGCGGCGGCGATCCGGTAGGCGGTACCGGCCGCGGGCACGCCCGCGCGCCAGCCCTCGCCGGTCAGCGTGACGACGTCGGCGGTGTTGTCGGCCACCATGCCGGTCGACGTGCCCGCGGTGATCGTACGGCCGGCGAACGCTCCGGGCGTCCACTTCTGGCCGGCGTGCCTGAGCGTCGTGGCCGTGTAGGTGACGCCGGCGCCCGCGCCGCTGTTCGCCTGCCCGCCGGGGTTGAGCGGCTCGGGCACGGGGTTGACCGCGCGGTCGATCACGAGCGTGAAGGCGATCTTCTTGGTGGCGTCGTCGTAGCCCGCGTCGGCGACCTTGATGATCGCGCCGCCGGGGAGGCCGCGTGCCCTGCCGAGCGCGGCGAACATGTCCTGGATCGAGGTGAAGGTGGGCTGGCCGGTGTTCCGGTCGACGCTGTCGGCGACGAACTTGTCGATCGCCTCAGAGATGCGTACGGCGTCGGCCAGGGAACCGCGCATGAACGGCAGGTCCAGGTCGCCCTGCCCGCCCTGACCTCCCTGGTCGCCCCAGCGGGCCCGCTGCACGGCGGTGATCGCGCCGGACAGGTGCGTCAGCCCGTCGAGCAGGTCCTTCGGCGTGAGTGTCTGGAAGCGGTTCAGCCGGTCGAGGTCGGGCTGACTCACGCTCACCTGCGGTCCGCCCGCGGCGAGGTCCGGCCAGCTCACGTCGACGGTCGCGGTGGCGCCCTCGACCTGGGCGCCGGCGAACGGCTGCGCGGTGACCGCGAGCCTGGCGGCCGCCGAGCCCTTCCTCGAGAAAGCGAACAGTCCGGCCGCCGCGCCGTCCGCGCCCAGCTCCCGCAGGTCGAGCCTGCCGTCGCCGTCCGGGTCGGAGGTGGTGGAGGTGAACGTGGACGTCAAGGAGAGCGACGAGCCCGCGGACAGGTCGGCGCCGAGGATGCCGAAGGCGGCCGTGGGTCTGGCCCCCGCCGCCAGCCGCCCGTCGGCCTGCACCGTCACCGCGGCGTCCGTGCCCAGCCAGGCCGTCTTGGTGGCGGGGTCGTAGGCGAAGGGCAGCTTCGCGCCGAGCTTCAGCGTGACGTCCACACCCCCGGAGGTCGCGAGCGCGACCTTCGGCTGTGCGCTGCTGACGGAGACCGGGCGGTCGGCGACCGTCCTGGTCACCTCCAGGGTCAGGTCGAGGTGCCTGACGCCGCCCTGCGTGCTCGCCTTGGCCTGCAACCGGCCGGTACGCGGACCGGACAGCGGATACTCGTCCTCCAGATCGGACAGGCTGGTCAGGTTCTTGAGCCGGTCGTAGACCGCGACGTCGAACAGGTCGCCCAGGCCCAGGCCGTCCTCCCCGCCGGGGACCAGGCCGACGAGGGGCAACTGCTCGCCCATCGGGCCGAGCGCCGCCATGCCCCTGCCGACGGCGGCGAAGCGCTCGACCGCGGACACGAGCGCGGTGGTCTCCGCGTCCGGTTGCGCGGCCGCGGACACGGCCTGTGGCAGGCCGGTCACCAGGCCTGACATCATTCCCACGACGCATAACGCGCTGATCAATCGCCGCCTTGACACCGGACCCCCAGAACCGACGGGTTGCATACCGACGGTCTGTTCTAGTGACGGCGACTTGTGATCCGGTTGGATCTGACTTCAGCAGGACGCGTGGGCACGTCCGGGCAGGTGCCCCTGCACGCACGTCACGTGGCCGTGGAGGGGACACGCCGGGGCGTGCGGCCGCCGCTCCGGCTTCCCGCCGGGGAATGCGAAAGGTCCGGGCTCCGGCGGTTCGACCGCCGGAGCCCATGTTCCTGCTCCTGGGAAATGAACGCCTCCGTGTGACTCATCGGCGAGTGGATGTGCGAGCCCGCGCTCCGAGCAGCATTCGGCCCATTCCCCAGGACGTCAGGCCGGCTTTTAGTTGAAACCGCAGCCGAACAACGCGGGGAGTGCGTCGGAGCAGTTGCCGGCGACGCAGACGTCCCAGAGGATGTCGTCGAGGTCCGAGCAGGTGTTCTGGGAGCATCCGTTCCGGGAGCATCCGTTTTGGAAGGCTCCGTTCTGGATCCGGCTGTTTTCGAAGGTGTTGTTGAACCCGTTGTCGAACTCGTTGCTACACGGGTTGGTACAGCCCCAGCCAGTTGGGGCGGTTGTCGCGCTCGCGGCCGCGGCGCCCGCGACGAGGGCGCCGCCGCCGAGCGCGGTGGAAAGTGCGAGTCCGGCGATGACCTTCTTGAGCTTGGGCATTCTATATCCCCCTCTAAAGGCTCAACTGCCTAATGTGTGCGCCAATCCTGAATGGACAGGAATGGCACCTAATGACCGTTAAGCGGTCATTGCCCCGCGACGTCATGTTTTCCAGGCCGGACAAGCGATAAACGGTGGGTGGAGGCGTTTAACTACTTATTGATGGATAGGGGGCGCTGGATGGGAACTTATGCCGCCTTTATCCCCTAATGTCCGATTTCGTCGGGCGATCAGTCGGACCTCAGCCCGCGCGCACCATGGTGACGAGCTCGTGCGCGACGTCGAGGAACCGGTCACGCGAAGAGCTCGTCGTCTGCAGGTCGACGAACGCCTCGTGTGCCCCGGCCTCGGCGAGGGTCAGCAGGTAGTCGGCGACCTGCCGCACGGTTCCCGCGTGCGGCACCTGGTCGGCGGGCGCCGGCGAGTCCGTGATCGCCGGGTTGACGCGCACCACCATGCGCAGCGCGGACGGGTCCCGGCCCGCACCGGAGGCGGCCCGCAGCGCCATGTCCCACAGGCCGGTCAGGTACGGCATGGGCATGGCCGCGCTCAGCCAGCCGTCGGCCCGCCGGCCGACCCTCTCCAGCGCCCCGGGCGTGTAACCGGCCAGCAGGATCGGAGGACGCGGCCGCTGGCGGGGCTTCAGGTCGATGTGCGACGGCGGCACCGTCCAGAGCGCGCCCTTGTGCTCGACCACCTCGTCCGTCCAGACGGCCTCCATCAGGTCGAGCGTCTCCTCCAGCCGGTCTCCCCTGCCCCGCCAGGGCACCCCGGTCGCGGTGTACTCGTCGCGCAGCCAGCCGAGGCCGATGCCGACGTCCAGCCGTCCGTCGCTGAGCAGGTCGAGCGAGGTCAGCGTACGGGCGAGCAGCACGGGCGGCTGCCACAGCGCGTTGAGCGTGCTGGTCCCCAGCCGGATCTCGCGCGTGCTGACCGCGGCCAGCGTCAGCGCGGTGAGCGGGTCGAAGAACGTCCCGAAGGCCGGGGGGACCGTCCCGTCTCCTCCCGGGTACGGGTCGCTGGGGTTCAGCGGCAGCAGGATGCGGTCGCCCGCCCACAGGCTGTCGTAGCCCATCGCCTCGAGATCCGCGCTCGCCTGCCGCATGAAGTCCGGGTCGGCGAACGCGCCGTACTGGGGAACCGTGTATCCGAGCCGCATGAGTGTCTCCTCGCACTTCGCCGTAGCGGAATCGCCCTGTCGGGCGTCGGCGGAGACGCTAGAAAGGCCCGCTTGCGGAAAACTTGGACAGGCAGGGTCCAAGGAGCATCCCAGGGCTGGCGTTACCGGAGGCCGGGGGTCGAAACCGGCGTCACGAGGGTGTGCCCGCGCCGCTCGCCCGGCGACGCGGGCCGGACGCTCACCCGGCCCGGACGCCTGTCACGGCGGCCGGGCCGGGCGGAGCCCGCTACGAGGCGGCCGTTCAGACGCCGGCCGTCGCCTCCGCCCGCGCGGTGACCGTCTCCGCCGATTCCTCCGCTTCCTCCGCGGACTGTCCGGCGGGGTCCTCGGGGGCGGCGTCGGGGTGCGCCGCGACGAACCGCTCGATGACCTCGTCGGCCATCTTCCCGCGCGGAGGCACGTCCAGCCCCTGCTCGCGGGCCCACTCGCGGACGTCCGTCAGGGTGTAACCCCGCAGGCGCGGGGAGGTGTCGGCGGCCTTCTTGGACCGCGACGCCTGCTTCACCTCACGGGCGTTCTCCAGCACTTCCTCGATGAACGCGAGAGCCTCGCTCAGCCGCTGCTGGTTCGCGTCGGACAGGTCGATGGCGAAGGTCCGGTTCAGCAGCGGAAACTCCCGTCGCGCCACATCGTCGCCCTCGGAGTGGTCGAGGTCGTCAACCAGAATCACCTTCTGCGCCACGTGCAGCCCTTCCAGGGTGGATCTCCGTCTATCTGGACCGTGGCATCTTACTGGTGCTCCGCTCGCCGGCCCGTCCTCCCCGGTCCCTCGCCCCGGTCCCTCGACCCGAGCACGAGCGCCGCCGCGGCCACGCCGTACGCGACCGTCGTGAGCAGGGCGGGCAGGAAGTCTCCCGGACCGGAGAAGTCGGGCTGGCTGCCCGCGCTCATATCCGCCACGATCACCGCGTGCGGGTACTCGTCGAGGGCCACCACCAGGTTGACGACCGTCATGACGCCGAGCAGCGCCGCGACGACCCACCTCGTCCGTCTCAGGTGCCGGTGGAAGACGGCCGGCAGCAGGACGAGCATCGGCAGCCACCACGCGACCATCGCGTCGACGCCGAAGAACGGCCGCGCGGCGACTCCTATGAAGAGCCCCAGGAAGGAGAGGATCGCCTGGTAGCCGTTGTGTCCGCCCTCCGTCGAGACGGGGAGCATCATGGGCGCCGCCGAGGCGGACACCGCCAGGATCGGCCACGGCCATGCTCGGCGGGCCTTCGCCGCACGCGGTGCTGGGTGCTCGGACACCGCTTCAGGAGCCGGTGTGGAGGCGGCGGTGCAGCGCGCGGATCTCGTCGGCCAGCGCGGGCACGGGCCCGGCCACCCGCACCCCGGGCGCGACCTCGTTGACCGGGAGCGTCCGCACCGGCGGAGGCGGCACGTCCCACTCGGCCAGCCACCGCGCGAGCTGCGCCGACGACGCGACGTAGACGATCCGCCCGAGTCCCACCCACCCGTGCGCCGCCGCGCACATCGGACAGTGCTCGCCGGAGGTGTAGACGGTGGCCTTCGCGCGCTCCTCCGGTGTCATGTTCGCCGCGGCCCAGCGCGCCAGCTCGAACTCGGGGTGCCGCGTGTGGTCGCCGCCCGCCACCCGGTTGCGGTCCTCGGCCAGCACCTCGCCGTCCCCGGAGACGAGCACCGAGCCGAACGGCTCGTCGTCCGCCTCCAGCGCTTCCCTCGCCAGCTCCACACAGCGGCGGAGGTGGCCCATCTCCTCAAGCGTCGGCTCGTAACTCATGATCGATACGGTAACTGCCGGCGGGACGGGTAGGGCGAGGGGCATGCCGGAGGGGCATCTGGTCCATCGCTACGCGGACGAGCAGCACGAGGCGCTCGCCGGCCGGGTGGTCAGGGCTGCCAGCCCGCAGGGCAGGTTCGACGCCGGACCATACGACGGAAGGGTCGTCGAGGGCGTGGAGGCGCTCGGCAAGCACCTGCTCTACCGGCTGGAGGGCGCCCCGCCCATCCACGTACACCTCGGCATGCGGGGTCTCTTCCTGCGGTACGACGACCCGGCGGCCGAGCCCCGCAAGGGCACCCGGCTGCGCCTGGCCACCGGCGAGACGGCGTTCGACCTGATCGCGCCCGCCCGCTGCGAGCCGATGGACGAGCGGGCGCTGGCCGCGCTGCGGGCCGCGACCGGCCCCGACCCCCTGCGTGGTGACATCGACAGAAGCGAGGCCGTACGACGCCTGCTCGCGGCCCACGTCCCGGTCGGCGCGGCCGTGCTCGACCAGGGGGTGTGGTCGGGGATCGGCAACGCCTGGCGGGCGGAGCTGCTCTTCCTCACCGGCCTCGACCCCGGCGCCCGCGACATCGGCGCCGAGGCCGCCGGGCGGCTCTGGGACGCCGCCGTGCGATACCTCGCGCTGGGCCGCGACGCCGGGCAGGTGGTCAGCGACCCGGCCGCGCCGGACGAGCGGTGGGTCTACAAACGTGAGCGCTGCCGCCGCTGCGGGGCCGCCGTGCGGACCTGGACGCTGGCTTCGAGAACGGCGTACGCGTGCCCCGCCGACCAGCACCTCGATGCCCTCTGACCCGGGAAGTCATGCCGTTACCATGTTGTTATATCCAGGTGAACGAAGGCCAGAGACTGCTGGACATCCGCCGCATCTACGTCGAGCCCGCCGCCGCCGAGCTGCCGCGCGGCAAGGAGATCCTGGAGCGGTTCCCCGACGCCGAGCGCATCGAGATCGAGGCCCATCACCGCATCCCCGAGCTGTACGGGGACGAGACGAACGTGGCCCGCTGGGTCAGGATCAAGACCGAGGCGCTGGTCCTCGGCGTCAAGAAGTCGCTCACCGCGCGGCCCAACGGCCGGTCGAGCGACTTCATCGCGCCCTCCACCGCCAACGGCTGCGCGATGGCCTGCGCCTACTGCTACGTGCCGCGCCGCAAGGGCTACAGCAACCCGATCACCGTGTTCGCCAACATCGACAAGATCACGGGCTACCTCGCCAGGCACGCCGGGCGCCAGGGCGTCAAGCCCGAGCCGAACCAGGTCGACCCGCACGCCTGGGTCTACGACATCGGCGAGAACTCCGACTGCTCGGTGGACGCAACCGTCTCCGGCAACGTGCGCGACCTCGTCGACCTCTTCCGCGACCTGCCGAACGCCAAGGCGAGCTTCGCGACGAAGTACGTCAACCGTGACCTGCTCGGCTGGGACCCGCAGGGCCGTACGCGCATCCGCTTCAGCCTGATGCCGGCCGCGGACGCCAAGCTGCTGGACATCCGCACCTCGCCCGTCGCCGACCGGATCGCGGCGATCGACGACTTCGTCGAGGCGGGATACGAGGTGCACGTCAACTTCAGCCCGGTCGTCGTCCGTGACGGCTGGCTGGAGGACTGGGCGGAGCTGCTCGGGCAGCTCGACGACGCGCTGAGCCCGGCGGCCCGCGCCCAGTTGGCCGCCGAGGTCATCTTCCTCACGCACAACGACCGGCTGCACGAGGTCAACCTCGGCTGGCATCCCAAGGCCGAGGAGGTGCTGTGGCGTCCCGACCTCCAGCAGCCGAAGCGCTCGCAGACGGGCGGCTGGAACGTCCGTTACAAGACCGGCCACAAGGGCCGCTACGTCACCGCGCTCACCGACCTGATCGCCGAGAAGATCCCGTACTGCACGGTCCGTTACGCCTTCTGACCGCCGTCCGGCAGCGCGAGAGCGCGTACGGCGAGCTCCACCCACCGCCTCCGGGCGCGCTCCGGCGTCCCCGGGCCCGGTGAGGTGGTCAGGAGCAGGGCGACGTCGTCGACCGTGACGTCGGGCCGCAGCGTCCGGTCCCGGTGGGCGGCGGCGACCAGGATCTCCAGGGAGTGGACGGCGCGCTCCTGGATCCCCCGCAGAGATTCGCCCGCCAAGCCCGCCACCGCCTCACGGAGCAGGCGTTCCTGTCCCATGTCCACCACCACCCGGTGCAGCAGCCCGGCGATCTCGTCCAGGGCCCCGCTCCGGCCGTCGCCGGCCCTGCTCACGGCGGCGTCGAGGGTCGCGCCGATCATCGCGCCCAGCTCGGTCACGATGGCGTCGACCAGGTCGTTCTTCGTCGGAAAGTGCCGATAGAGCGTGCCCACCGCCACCCCGGCCGCCGCCGCGATGTCGTCCATCCCGGCCTCCGGCCCGTGCGTCGTGATGAGCTCACGCGCCGCGCGGACGATGGCGGCCCGGTTGCGCACCGCGTCCGCGCGCGGCCCCTTGGTCACTCGCTCCACATCCTCTTGCTCTTGCGATGAACCTGAACCATTGGTTCATAATAAAACATGAACGACTGGTTCAGGTTAGGAGCGATCGTGGACGCGTGGACCGACGAAGACATCCCCGGCCAGTGGGGCCGGACGGCCGTGGTGACCGGCGCCAACACCGGCATCGGGTTCGAGACGGCCAAGGCGCTGGCCCGGCGCGGCGCGACGGTCGTGCTCGCCTGCCGCGACCTCGCCAAGGCCGAGAGGGCGGCCGCCGGGATCCGCCGCGACGCGCCGCAGGCCACCGTCGACGTGGTGCGCCTGGACCTGGCCTCGCTCGCGTCGGTGCGGGAGGCGGCCGGCGAGATCCGCGCCCGCCACGACCGGATCGACCTGCTCGTCAACAACGCCGGCGTGACCGGACTCTCGGGCCGCACGGAGGACGGCTTCGAGATCCAGTTCGGCGTCAACCATCTGGGGCACTTCGCCCTCACCGGGCTGATGCTGGACCTGCTGCTGACCGTGCCCGGGTCCCGCGTGGTGACGGTCAGCAGCATCGGCCACCGGTTCGGCCGCATCGACACCGACGCCCCCGGCTCGGGCGCGGGCCCTTACGCCCGGTCGAAGCTCGCCAACCTGCTGTTCACCTACGAACTGCAACGGCGGCTGCGAGCGGCCGGAGCGTCCACCGCGGCGCTGGCCGCGCATCCGGGCGGCGCCGCGACGGAGGTGTTCCGCTACTCCTCGCCATGGTTCCGGGTGCCGAACCTGCTGATCGCCCGGTTGTTCGGGCGAACCGCGGCCATGGGCGCGCTGCCCACCCTGCGCGCGGCGACCGATCACGAGGCCGTCGGCGGCGACTACTACGGCCCGGGCGGCCTGTTCGAGATCCGCGGACATCCCGTGCGGGTCAGGGCGGCGGCCCGCGCCCACGACAGCGGCCTGGGCAAGCGCCTGTGGGAGGTCTCCCAGCGGCTCACCTCCGTGGCCTATCCCGTCTGAGCGCAGCGGTGACCACCACCGTGACGTAGGACATCGTGAAGCCGCCGCCCATCGCGTCGATCGCGTCCCCGACGCCCGCCAGCACCTCCGCGAGCGTGTCCGGTGGAAGCCGGGTGAGGACACCGGACGTGGGCATCTGGTCCAGCCACTCGTCGCGGGTGTAGTAGCGCTGCCAGCCGTACCGCCACTCCTCGGGGTCGCCGAACGCGCCCGCGTCCCTGATCCCGTCGGCGGCCTTGGCGAACAGCGGCCGATATCCGTCGAGGGCCGATCCCGCCGGGCGGTCCTGCGCGGGAAAGCCCGGCATCGCCCGCCGGTAGACCGCGGCGTGAGTCTCCGCCACGGCGGGCGGGGGCTCGAACACGTGCCAGAACGCCGCCAGCCGCCCGCCGGGGCGCAGCACCTCGGCGGCCTTGGCCGCTCCGGCGACCGGATCGACCCAGTGCCAGGCCGTCCCGGCGACGACCGCGTCGAACGTACGGCCGGCGGGATCCCACGCTTCGAAGGTCGACACCTCGACCTCGGTCCCGTCGCGGCGCGCGAAGTCCGCCATCCGCGCGTCGGGTTCGACGCCGAGGACCGTGCAGCCCGCCGCCCGGAACTGCCGGGCCGCGATACCGGTGCCGCAGCCGACGTCGAGGACGTCGCGGCCGGGGCTCGCGGCGACTATCCGCTCCACCATCGCGCCGGGATAGGGCGGCCGGGTGCGGTCGTACCGCTCGGCGTCCACGCCGAACGACTCCGCTATCCCTCGCGCCTTGTGGGGTTCGTTCTCGAAAGGGTTGGTGGGCATGCGCCCACTATGAGTGGGCACACGCCCACTCGTCAAACGGGATAAAGTCGGCGGACGGACGGGAGGAACGGAACGGTGCCGACGGGGGTTGCCCTCCACAACGCGCGGGAGCAGTTGTTCGCCGCCGCGGAGCGCGTCCTGCTCAGGGACGGACCGAGCGGGCTGACCAGCCGGGCGGTGACCACCGAGGCGGGCTGCGCCAAGGGCGTGCTGCACCGGCACTTCGCCGACTTCGACGCCTTCCTCGCCGAGCTCGTGCTCGACGGCATCGCGAGGATCGACGCCCAGGCCGCCGCCCTGCGCCGGTCCGCCGGGACCGGCACCGTCGCCGGCAACCTCACCGGCGTGCTCACCGAGCTCTTCGGGTCGGTCGCCGTGGCGGTCGTCGGTCTGATCATCTCCAGGGACGGCCTGCGCGCCCGGCTGCGCCAGGCCAGGCCGGGGCCCGGCATCCCGCTCCTGACGGAGGCCGCGGCCATGCTCGCGGCCTACCTCGCCGCCGAACGCGACCTGGGCCGAATCGCGGCGGACGCCGACGTCGACACGCTCGCCCCCACGCTGCTCGGAGCCTCACACCTGCTGTTCGCCGACCGTGACGGCGGCCCGCCGCGGGCCGACGCCGTCCACCGGATGGTGACCACGGTCATCGCCGGCGTCGTACGCGACTGATCGGCATCCTGCCGTCCGGCGGCGCGGCGGCGGTGACGGGTCAGCCGAGCAGCGGCGCGAGCGCCGCCTCCAGGCCGGGCACGCCGGTGAAGAGGGCGGTCGTCATGCCGAGCGCCCTGGCCGCCTCGACGTTCTCCGCCCGGTCGTCGACGAACAGGCACCGCCCTGCCGGGACGCCCGCACGCTCGGCGGCGATCTCGTAGATGCGGGGGTCGGGCTTGGCCACCCCGGCCCGGGCGCTGCCGACCACCTCGTCGGCGAAGTGGGCCAGCCCCAGCCGGGCGAGGTCGTCCTCCAGGCCCAGCGTCGCGTTGGTCACCAGCACGACGGGCACGTGCGCCTGGGCCCGGCGTAGCAGGCCGAGCACGTCCTCGTCCACCCGGGTGGGCGCCTCGACGAACGCCGTGACCAGCGCGCGGGCCTGCTCTCGCGGCGCCTGGAGGGTCAGAGAGGCCTCGGCAGCCTCCGTCCACTGCTCGACGGTGATCTGCCCCAGCAGCGCCGGCCGGACCGCCTCGGGCGCGAAGAAGACCTTCATGGTGGTCCCCTCGCCGAGGCCGGCGGCACGCTCCAGCTCGGTCAGCTCGGTGTGGTCGAAGAAACGGATGACGCCGTCGAGGTCGCACAGCACCGCGTCGTACGGCCGGGGGTTCGCCATCGCCCATGCATACCACGGGTGGCGGCGTCCGGACGGGTGACGTCGCCAGGCGGGTCAGCGCAGCATGTCGAGGGCGCGGGCGGTGCCGAGAGAGTCGTCGGCCGCCGTGTGCCGTGGCTCGGCCTCTCCGCGCAGCACCTCGTGGATGTGCCGGATGCCCCAGGAGAACGCGGTCCCCTCGCCCGGCTCGTGCCGTTCGGCCAGGCGTCCCGCACGCCACACTTCGAGCCCGTCGTGCGGCTCGGGGTGGAACGGGTTGGTCAGCCGGATCTCCCCGCCGGTCCCGACCACGCGGGTGTACGTCGTGAACGGCAGGTCGAAGCCGCAGCTCATCATCAGGCGGCCGGTGCCGAACTCCAGGACCCCGGCGGTCTCGATGTCCACGCCCGCCTCGCCCTTCACGACGACGGCGTGGCCGGCGACGGCCTCGTCGCCGAACAGCAGCTGCGCGAGCCGTACCGGGTAGCAGCCCACGTCGTAGAGGGCGCCGCCGCCGAGGGCGGCGTCGAGCCGGATGTTCTCGGTGCCCTCCATGGTGAAGTGGAAGGTCGACCAGATCTCCCGCAGGTCGCCGATCGCGCCCTCGGCGAGCAGGTCGCGCAGCCGCGCCGTCTGGGGGTGGAAGGGGAAGACGAACGCCTCCCAGAGCGGCCGGGCCGACCGGCGTGCCACCTCGACGACGTCGCCCGCTTCCGCGGCGGTGAGGCACAGCGGCTTCTCGCACAGGACCGCCTTGCCCGCCTCCAGGGCGGCGATCGTCCACCGCGCGTGCAGGGCGTTCGGCAGCGGGACGTAGACCGCGTCGATGCTCGGGTCCTCGATGACGGCCTCGTAGCCGCGTACGGCCCGGTCGACGCCGTTCCGCGCGGCGAACTCCTCGGCGCGGGACAGGTCACGGCCCGCCACCACGGCGGCGGTACCCCCGCCGGCCTCACGCAACGCGGGCAGGAACGCCCGCGCGGCGATGCCCGCCGTACCGAGGACGCCCCATCGGACAGCCCCACTCATACCGAACCCACCCCTCGCCGCCATGACAGAGATTTCACCGTTTGCTGGGGAATGCCTGCCGGGACCGTAGCACAGGGACACTGATGGGAACTTTTGCCTCTGGAGTCCGGTATCGGGCCGCTCAGGGGGTACGTGACCGCCGATCCCGACCGGGACGCGAGGCGAGCGGACGAGGGATGCGCTATGAGCGAGGAAATACGGCGATTCACCCATATGCCGAGCGACCGGGCGCCCGGGCCCGACTACTCGGGGCCGGGAGTCGAGGCGGAGCTGACCGGGGAGTTACCCGGGGACCACTCAACGGAACGGCCCGGACGGCAGGCGGCCCGCGAGGGCGGCGAATCCTACGACGACCTGTACACGGCCCGGGCCTCGTCCGCCCTCGGCAAGGTGGCGTCGGACGACGGCATGCTCGACGTCCGCATCAAGGCGCCCGGGGAGCTCGGCGGGCCGGGCGGGGCGACCAACCCCGAGCAGCTGCTCGCCGCGGCCTATGCCTCCTGCTTCCACAACTCGCTCACCCTGGTGGCCGGCCGGCAGGGCGTCCGGACCGCCGACGCCACCGTGGACACCGCCGTCACCCTGCGCAAGCGGGGCACCGCCGACGACTACACGATCACCACGGACCTGACCGTACGCCTGCCCGGGGTGGAGCCCGAGGCGGCCCGCAGGCTGGTGGAGCAGGCGCACGGCGAATGCCCGTACTCGCGGGCCTTCATGCAGGGCGCCGAGGTGCACCTGCACGTCGCCTGACCCGCGCCGCCCACGCCGGGCCGCCACGCCGGGGCGCCCGGGCCGAGGCGTCCCGCGCGGGGACGGGGAGCGGACCCGCGGCCGCGCACACCACGGGTCCGCCCGCTCATCTCAGATCCTCTGCCACAGCGCGGGGACGTTCGGCGGCTCCCAGCCCGCGAGCGCCGTGTGGGCCTGCCTGCACTGGTACGTCGCCCCGCCGTAGGTGACCCGGTCGCCCACCTTGTACGCCGTGCCGGCGGCCCAGGTGCCCCCGGGAACGGTCGGCGTGGGCGTGGGGGTACGCGTCGGCGTGGGAGACGGGCTCGGAGTACGCGTCGGCGTCGGGGAGGGAGTGGGCGTGGGGCTGGGCGTCCCGCCCCCGCCGACCTGCAGGTCGACGCAGGCGTAGAACGCGTTGGGGGTGTCGGCCACGTTCCAGATCGCGAGGACCTTCTGCCGGCCCGTCCGCCCGCTCAGGTTCACGGAGTGGCTGACGGTGGCGGGAGGCTGGCGTCCCTGGTCGTCGAAGACGGCGACCCGCGTGCCTCCGATGTAGTACTCCCAGGTGCTGGTGGCGTGGCGGGCGGTCAGCGACCAGGTGAAGGTGACCGTGTTGCCGACGCTGGTGGCCGGCCACGGCCTGCTCTCGTCGTCGAGCTGGGCGAAGCGGGCGTTGCCGCCGCTACAGCTGCGCAGTCCCTTCGGCCCTTCCACGCTCTGGGGCTCGTAGACGATCTCGCCGCAGTTGGGGACGCGGCCCTGGGCGCACATCGCCTGCCGGCTCGGGGGCGACGAGATGTAGCCGTGCGCCTGAGCCGGTGAGGCGACGAACACCGTGGCGCCGATGGCGACCGTCGCCGTCGCGAGGAAGGTCAGCGTTCTTCGCATGTGTGCTCCTCACTGCTGGGGGGTGGCGCAAATATAAAAGAAAGTTTCCTAACAGTGAAGACCCAATGACTGTCCTTGTCAGGGCGCCGGCCATGGGACCGTTCCAGCGTGGAGACTCCGCCCGGCCCCCGCGCCCCTCAGGGAGCGGGGGCCGGACGGAGACCTCACGCCGTCGGCTCGTCCGGGGCGCCGACCTGGGCGAGCGACCAGCCGCTGACGTCTTCGAGGCGGATCCTCCAGGTCGCTCCGGCGCCGTCCGCCGGGCGGTCGCCGGCGAAGGCGCCGACGAGGTGGAGGTAGTCCGGGAGGTCCTGCTCGGAGCCGGAGTCGAAGTCGCCGGCGAGCGCGGCGGCACGGTGGCGCTCGCGATGCTCCTTCGCGCTCTCCGCGATGCGCATGAAGAAGCCTTCGGGGCCGCTGCCCACGGGTACCTTCCCGGCGTGTGACCGGCGGATCTGCTCGACCACCGCGGTGGCGTACTCCTCCGGGGAGACGAGATGGCCGGTGATGATCGTGCCGTTCACGGCGAGGGCGACGCCCATTCGCTCCTTCGCCATGGACACGGCGAAGACCAGGGCCCGCAGTACTGGATCGGTGGTGCTCATGCGCCGATCTTGTCATCCACCGGACGACGGCCGTACGGGCCACCGAGTGGGAGGCGTTGACATGCGCCGGCCGTCGCCTACACTCTCACACGTGAACGATCGTTCAAGTGTTGTGGACCTCGTGACGGCCGACTCCTGTGCGCTGCCGGTGGTGGACGCCGGCCGGGTGGAGACCGTCAGGAGGGCTTTGCCGGCCGCGCAGACGGTGGAGGACCTGGCGCAGATCTTCGGGCTGCTGGCCGATCCCGGGCGGTTGCGGCTGATCGCGGCGTTGCTGGAAGGCGGCGAGATGTGCGTGTGCGACCTCGCCGCCGCGACCGGCCACAGCATGTCCGCCGCGTCCCACGCCCTGCGCCTGCTGCGTGTCCACAACGTGGTGAAGGTACGGCGTGCGGGAAGGATGGCCTACTACCGCCTCGCGGACTCGCACGTGCGACTGCTGTTCGACCTGGCGATCACGCACATCGGACATGAGGAGAAGGACCGGGACGATGGCTGAGACCGGGAAGGACGCGGGCCGTGAGCACGCGCGCGAGCACGGTCGTGGGCACGGGCACGGGCACGGGCACGGTCATGGGCACGGGCACGCGGTCAGCGCCGAGGCCGACCGGCGTCTGCTGACCGGCGCGCTGGCGCTCATCGTCGGCTTCATGGCGGTCGAGGTCGTCATCGGCGTCATCGCCCACTCCCTTGCCCTGATCAGCGATGCCGGGCACATGCTCACCGACGCCATCGCCATCGCCTTCGCGATCGTGGCCATGCGGATCGCCGCCCGCCCGCCACAGGGCGGCTTCACCTACGGCCTCAAACGCGCCGAGATCATCAGCGCCCAGATCAACGGGATCACGCTGCTGCTGCTCAGCGTCTACTTCGTCTACGAGGGCGTACGCAGGCTGATCGAGCCCCCCGAGGTCCACGGCGCCTACGTGGTCGCCACCGGCGTCGCCGGGATCGCGGTGAACGTGGCCGCGACCTGGCTGCTGAGCAGGGCCAACCGTGCCAGCCTGAACGTCGAGGGCGCCTTCCAGCACATCCTCAACGACCTGTTCGCCTTCATCGCCACCACCGCCGCCGGCGCGGTGATCTGGGCGACCGGCTGGGGCCGGGCCGACGCCCTGGCCGCGCTGGTCGTGGCCGCCCTGATGCTCAAGGCCGGCTGGGGCCTGGTGCGCGAGTCCGGCCGGGTCTTCATGGAGGCGGCTCCCGCCGGGATGAACCCCGCCGAGATCGGCCGCAAGGCCGCCGCCCTGGAACACGTCGTCGAGGTGCACGACCTGCACATCTGGGAGGTCACCAGCGGCTATCCGGCCATGTCCGCGCACATCCTGGTCGCCCCCGGCGCCGACTGCCACTCCGTACGGCAGGCGGCGCAGCGGATGGTCCACGACGAGTACGGCATCGCCCACACCACCCTGCAGGTCGACCACGCCCCGCCGGAGCTCCTCGCGATCGGCGAGCCGTCTCCCGAAGCCGCCGAACCTCACTGTGCCGACGCGCACGGCCCCGCGCACACGAACGGGCGGTGGCGGGCCGTCGAGGAAACGGCGGCGGAGCGGCGCGAGACCGGTTGCGCCGGCCGCCGGTACATCAGGTTCCCCAGCCCCGGACGTCTGTCCGACCGCCGATCCTGACCGTCGCCCCTCCCGTCGTCGTCGGACGGCCGGACACGAACGGGCTCGGCCTGCCCGGCACGCTGACGGGCACGGCCGGCGTGGGCGGCTGACGGCTCTGTTTGCCGTATCGCCTCAGGGGTATCACGCGCGCATGTTCGCCCCGTCCGACCTGGATGTACTCGTGCCCACGAAGGACCGCCCGGGCGCGCTGGGCGTGACGTTGGCGGGCCTCGCGGCGCAGACCGTGGCCGGGTTCCGCGTCGTGGTCTCCGATCAATCGGACGCGCCGGTCGCCGACGACCCGCTGGTGGCGGCGCAGCTGCGGATCCTCCACCACCGCGACAGGCCGGTGGCCGTCCACCATCACCTGCCCCGACGCGGCATGGCGGAACAACGCGCGTTCCTGCTCGACCGGGCCGAGCGGCGGCTGGCGCTCTACATCGACGACGACGTCTGGCTGGAGCCGGAGGCGATCGAGGTCCTGCTGACCGCGATGAGCGACCTGCGCTGCGGTTTCGTCGGCTACGCCCTGCACGGCCTGTCCTACCGCGACGACGTACGCCCCGCCGAGCTGGCGCCGTACGAGGAATGGACGGACGGCGTGCGGCCCGAACGGGTGCGCCGGGAGTCGCCGGCCTGGCGGCGCCACACTCTGCACAACGCCTCGAACCCGCTGCACCTCGCGCGCGAACACCTGGGCACCCCGGGCCCCGGGGAGTGGCGGGCGTACAAGGTGGCCTGGATCGGCGGCTGCGTGCTGTACGACCGGGAACGGCTGCTGGAGTGCGGCGGCTTCGACTTCTGGCGGTCGGTGCCGCCCCGGCACGCGGGTGAGGACGTCGCGGCGCAGCTGCGCGTCATGGAGAGGTACGGCGGCGCGGGCCTGCTGCCGAGCCGGGCCTACCACCTGGAGCTGCCCACGACGGTCACCGACCGCAGCGCCGAGTGCTACGACTACGTGTTCGAGCCGGCATGGGCGCCCTGATCGAGGGGGTGCGCCGCATCGCGGTGCTGCGGGCCAACGCCCTGGGCGACCTGGTCCTCGCCATGCCCGCCCTGGAGGCGCTCCGCCGGGCCTACCCGCAGGCCCGGCTGACCCTCCTCGGCATCTCCTGGCACGCCGGATTCCTGGACGGCAGGCCGGGCCCGGTCGACGACGTCGTCACCCTGCCGCCGATCTCCGGGGTCTCGTCGGCGGAGAGCGGGCACGAGGCGCCGGAGAGCCTGTTCGAGGAGCTGCGCGAGCACCGGTTCGACCTCGCCGTGCAGATCCACGGCGGCGGGCGCAACTCCAATCCCTTCGTCAGGGCGATCGGCGCCCGCGTGACAGCCGGCCTGTGCGCGCCGGACGCCGTACGGCTCGACCTGTGCGTGCCGTACGTCTACTACCAGCACGAGACGTTGCGCTATCTGGAGGTCGCCGCGCTGGTCGGCGGGACGGCCGAGGTTTACGAGCCCAGGATCGCCGTGACCGGCGCCGACCGCGCCGAACTCGCCCACGTGTACGGCGAGCCGCCCCCCGGCCTGGTCGCGCTGCATCCGGGGGCGAGCGACCCCCGGCGGCGCTGGCCTGCGCGCGCCTTCGCGGAGGCGGCCGACCGGCTCGGCCGCCCGGTCGTGATCACCGGTGTCGAGCAGGAACGGGGGGTCGTCGAGGAGGTCGCGGCGGCGATGCGGCGGCCCGCCCTCACGGCGGTCGGCACGCTGAGCGTCGGCGGCCTCGCCGCGCTGTACGAGCGGTGCGACCTGGTCATCTCCAACGACACCGGCCCCCGCCACCTCGCCGCGGCGATCGGGACGGCCACCGTCGGCATCTACTGGTCCGGCAATCTCATCAACGCGGGGCCCCTCACCCGTGCCCTCCACCGGCCGCTGATCTCCTGGACCGCGCGGTGCCCGGTCTGCGGCGTCAGCGGGCACGATCCCCGGGCGGGGCGCTGCCCGCACGACGAGTCGTGGGTGGCCGAGGTCCCGGTCGACGACGTGGTCGAACAGGCCGGGGATCTGCTCGGCAGCTGATCGTCCGGGCAGACCAGCGGACGACAAGGATCCTCCAAGTCGGGGACCCTAGGGTCGGCGGACATGAGCAAGAACCTCGTCATCGGCGGCCTGCTGGCCGCCGCCTTCGCCATGGGCCTGCCGACCGCTTCCGCCCACGCCGCCACGAGCCACCGCAGCACGAGCCCCACCAGCACGGCTCAGACCAGCACGGCTCAGAGCATCGCGAACCGGGCCGTGGCGGCGCCGCCGATCCACTGGGGTCCGGTGCGGTCCGGGTCCGGCCACCACGGCTACGCCAAGGCCGACGTGTGGACCACCCGTTTCACGGCGGAGACGTTCGTCGTCTCGGGCACGCTGTACGACCGCGACGCGCACAGCGGGCACTGCGCCTACGTCCGGGCCCGCTTCCACTACGCCGGCGGCGGCACCGGGTGGGCCCTGCCGAAGACGACCTGCGCGTCCCGCGCGTCCTTCCGGCTGTCGTCGGACGGACGGATCAAGCGTGTGGACGTCAAGGTCTGCGTGCTCGACGGGGCGCGCCGTACGACCCTGAAGTGCTACGCCGACGCAATCACCCCGGCCATCATCGCGAACTGGCCGCAGTGACCGTACTCCCCTCGCGGTAGCGGCGTACGGCGCTGATCCCACGGCGGTAGGCCCGACAGCCTCCGGGCGTGCGACGACGCGGACGGGCCCCGGCGGCCACCATCGAGACACCGCCAGGGGACGGACGGCGCGCCGGCTCACATACTCCCCCAGCGGTAGCCGGCGCGTCTCTCGACGAGGGACGCGCCGCCGGCCCACGTGGGACACGATCCCCGTGATCCCCGCAATCCGCTGACCGAAGGGAGCAAAGAGCGTGCGCAAGGTCTACGCCGCCATAGCGGGACTGCTGCTCGCCGCGGCCGCCGTGCAGATGTACCTCGCGGCCGTCGGCGCGTTCGACAAACCGCGGGACGACTCCTCGTTCGTCCTGCACAGCATGAACGGCATGATGGTCATCCCCGTGCTGTCGCTGGTGGCGGCCGCCGCCGCGGCGGCCGCCAAGGCGCCGGGCCGCCAGATCGGGCTGACCGTCCTGCCCCTCGGCCTGGTCGTCGTGCAGGTGCTGATCGTGGAGGTCGGCGGGCTGTTCGACGACAGCACCGGCAACACCACGCCCCTCTCCCTGGCGATCCTCGGCCTGCACGCCGTCAACGGCATGGCGGTCATCGGCGCCTGCGAGCTCGTGTTCCGCCGGGCGCGGCAGTTCGCCTGGCCCAAGCCGGGGCCACGGTCGCAGGACACCGCGGAGGGCCGTCCGGTTCCCGCCTCATGACGACCGACCGGCTCATGGCGCTCGACCTGCTCGTCTCGGTCCTGACCGCGGCGGCGTGGGTGAGCGCGGGCGTGGCCGCCGCGGCCCGCCGTACGAGGACGACCGCGGCCCTGTTCGCCGTGGCCCTGGTCGCGTCCCTGGCCCGGGTCTGGTCGGTCCTCGCGCTGGCCGGCGCCGGCTGGTGGTTCGTGCAGGAGAAGGTCACCCTCGCCCTGCCGCTTCTCTTCGCGACGGCGGCCGTCGCCACCGCGCTCGCCGGGCCGCGCGTCCTGCGCGCCGCCCGGCGACCGGGCGCGGACCCGCACGCCGTGCGGACGCCGGCGGTGGTGGTCCCGCTGCTCGGCGCCGGATACGCGGCGGCGGCCGGGCTCGTGCAGACCTTCCTGATCGGGTATCCGGCGGACCCCGGCACCGCTCTCCTCCTCCTGGCCGTCGTCGCCGGGGCCGTCCTGGTGACCTGGAGGGCGTCCGGCGGGATCGTCCCCGGCCTGCGGACGGCGACGGCGGCGACCGCGGTGGCCGCCGTGCTCGGGACGGCGCTCACGTTCGTCCCGGCCACGGAGGGGACCGCCGCGGCGCGAACCCCGGCGGAGGGGGCGGCTTCGGCGGGAGCCGGTGCGGAGGGAGCCGGTGCGGAGGGAGCCGGTGCGGCGGGGGCCGCCGGCTCCGCCGCCGAGCCGGACTCCGGTCACGGGGACCACTCGGCATCCGGAGACCACTCGGCATCCGGAGACCACTCCGCCTCCGGGGACCACTCCGCCTCGGGGGCGCCGGTCTCCGTCGCGGGCGGGCCGGTTCGCCCGGTGACGGCCCTGCGCGGCCCGGCCGTGCCGCCGCCTGGCGGCGCCGTGCGCCGGTTCACGCTGACGGCGCGCACGGCGACCGTCACGCTGTCGTCGGGCCGGAAGGTGGCCGCGTGGACCTTCGACGGCCAGGTCCCCGGGCCTCCGATCACCGCCGTCCAGGGCGACCTCGTCGAGGTGCGGCTGCGCAACGCGGACATCACGTCGGGGGTGACGCTGCACTGGCACGGCTACGACGTGCCTTCGGGCGAGGACGGCGTGCCCGGCCTCACCCAGGAGGCCGTGCCGCCCGGCGGGGAGTTCGTCTACCGCTTCGTCGCGGCCCAGGCGGGGACGTACTGGTACCACACGCACGAGGTGTCCGACCTCGGCGTACGGATGGGGCTCTACGGCACGCTCGTCGTCACGCCGAAGGGGGCCGCCGCCACCGGGGTGGACCTCACGCTGCCCGTGCACACCTTCGCCGGCACGACGGTGACGGGCGACCACGACCAGCCCCTGGTCCGGCAGGCCGCGCCCGGCACGCCGGTACGGCTGCGCCTGATCAACACCGACAACACGCCGCACCGGTTCACCCTGGCGGGCACGCCCTACCGGCTGGTGGCCGTGGACGGGACGGATCTCACCGGGCCGGGCACGCTCGACCGTGCCGGCCTGCGGCTCGCCGCGGGCGGCCGCTACGACCTCGCGTTCACGATGCCCGCCGGCCCCGTCGTCCTGCGCACCGACGACCGCTCCGACGCCGTGCGGCTCACTCCCGGACCGCCCGGCACCGGCACCGGCGAGGGCGCGAGCACGGGCACGGGCACGGGCACGGGCGACGGAGCCGTGGAGGGGAGCCGCACGGAGGACTGGCCGGAGCTCGACCTCACCCGGTACGGCGCTCCCGCTCCCACGCCGTACACGCGGCGGAGCCGCTTCGACCGTGACTTCACGCTCGTCCTCGACCGGGGACTCGCGCTCGCCGGGGGAAAGCCGGCCTACGCGCACACGGTGAACGGCCTCGCCTTCCCCGACATCCCCACGGAGGTGGTCAGAGAGGGCGACTTGGTCCGGCTCACCGTGGTCAACCGCGGCCGGGACACCCACCCCTGGCACCTCCACGGCCATCGGGTGCTCGTGCTCTCGCGTGACGGCCGCTCCCCCACCGGCAGCCCGCTGTGGCTCGACACCTTCGACGTACGGCCGGGCGAGGTGTGGGAGGTGGCCTTCCGCGCCACCAATCCCGGGCTGTGGACGAACCACTGCCACAACCTCAGCCACGCCGACCTGGGGATGATGCTGCACCTGGCCTACGAGGGGGTGACCACGCCCTTCCACGGCGCGCACGGCGGATGAGGACGGCGTCCGGAAGCGCGTGCGCGAGGTCGAGGACCGTGAATCACCCCCCTTTTCCCTGGTGTGTCGGGTAAAAATTCCGGGCGCGAATTCGACCGAGGTGTAAACGCAGGGTAATCAGATCAGAACTTCGGGTGAGCACCACTGGCCCGGGTCCCCCCGGCCGGGCGTGGGCGATGCCGACCGAAGGGAGAGATCGTGAAAGTCGCCGGAAGCATCGTTCCCGCGCTGGCGGCGTGGGCCGCCACGGGGTGGATCGTCGCAGGCCACCCCGCACCGGCGGTCGCGGGTCCGGCCAGTCCCGCCGTGGCGGACCGGGCAGGCACGGCCGCCGTGGCGGACCGGGCCGTTACGGCCCGGGCCGTCTCGGGCGCCGCGTCTCGGGCCGTCTCTGGCGCCGGGGGCCACCACACGCCGGGGATCGCGACCCGCCCGGCGTCGGATGTTCCGGGACGTCCCGTTCCGGGCCTCCCGGCGGTCCGGCCGCCCGGTCCCGGTGAACCCTCCACGTCGGGACCGTTCGGGCAGATCGTGCGCGAAAGCGGACGGGGGCCCGGTGTCGTGTGCACCTACCGGCTCCGGGGCGTGCACCGGGGAGGCTTCCTCAACGTCCGCGAGGGCGCCGGCATACGCCACGCCCCCGTCGCCAAACTTCGACCGGCCGACGGAGGCTTCTCGGGTTCCTGCACCGCCACCGGCGGCTGGATCGCGGTGAAGACCGCCGGCGGTGCGTCGGGCTTCGCCGCCGCCCGCTATCTCCACAGGCTCGACCTCGGCGGGCGGCCCTCGCTGTCGTGCGTCTACCGCCTCCGGCACGTGCGCAAGGGCAGCTATCTCAACGTCCGGGAGGGCGCCGGCGTCCACCACGCTCCCGTGGGCAGGCTGCGACCGGCCGGCGGGAACATCGCCGGAGCCTGCGACGCCACCCGCGGCTGGGTGGCCGTCGACAGCGCCGCCGGCATTCCCGGATGGGCCTCCGCCCACTACCTGCGGAGGCTGTGACCCGGACCGGCGGGGCACCGTCCCGCCGCATCCCCCCGGCCGCCGTCCTCGTCCCCGGTGTCCCCCTGGCCGGGGACGGGGGCCGCCGGTCTAACCCAGGTCGGGATGGGGGATGTAGCAGTCGAGCCGCATGAAGTCCTCGCTGGTCATCAGCGTGTCCATGTCGCCGATGCGCCAGCCCGCCTCCAACAGCAGAGGCAGCAGCGGATGCGTGCCGGGCACCGCCAGATGCACCCGCGCGGCCCCGGGACGAGCGTTCGCCGCCTCCAGCACGATGTCGGCGCAGTCCTGGGGAGTCGCACCCCCGGCGGGCCCGATGACGACCGTGTCTCCGGTCACCCTGGCGAACGCGTAGCCCGGCCCGCTGACATGCAGGGTCACGCCGGGCAGCCCGGCGTACCAGGTCAGCGTCGCGGACCGGTCCCCTCCGGAGACGTGGGCGTCCATGGCCGCCGCCGCGCGGACCTCGGCCTCCCCCGGCCCGTTCTCCCCCGGCCCGTTCTCCCCCGGCGCCGCCGGTCCGCTTCCTCGCGAGGCGGGCCGGCCACCGAGCGGCCCCCGCGTGAGGTACAGCAACGGACAGCGCGGGCGCATCCCGTTCCTGACATACAGGGCGAAGGCCCTCTTGTCGTCGGACGCGAAGGTGACCCTGGGCGTGTCGCGTGGCAGCAGGCGGGACAGGATCGCGCGGCCCAGTCCCGACGACTGGTGGTCCGGGAGGACGAACAGGTCGCCGAGGTGCGTGACCGTTCCCCGGCGCAACGTGCCGCCGAAGCCCGCGATCGTGCCGCCCACCTCGCCGACGAGCACCGCGCCGAACTCGCGTTCGGCGTCCACGAAGTCCGGCCGCTCCGGCCACGTGCCCAGCAGGCCGTAGTGGTCGGCGACGGCGCGAAGACCGGGCATGTCGGCGTCGGCCGCGGCACGGACGATCGGATCCGCCATCGGTGCTCCCCTCTGCGCGTTCTCCCCTCGTTCCGTTCACCTTAGGGCGCTGTCGTCCTCCCGATCACCGCCGGGGCATCCGCGCGGGACGTGCCCCGGGCGGAACGGGGAAGAACGCGTGGGGATCAGCCCTTGACGGCCCCCGCGGTCAGGCCGCTGACGAGCTGGCGCTCGGCCACGGCGTAGAAGCCGAGGGCCGGCAGCATCGCGACCACGATGTAGGCCATGACCCGCGCGATGTCCGTCGCGTACTGCCCCTGGAACTGCTGTACGCCCAGCGGGATGGTGAAGAGGCTGTCGTCGCTGAACACCACGAGCGGCAGCATGAACTGGTTCCAGCTGTTGACGACCGCCAGCACGGAGACCGTGGCGATCGCGGGCCGGGCCATCGGCAGCAGGATCCGCCAGAAGAAGCCGAACGACGAGCACCCGTCGAGGATCGCCGCCTCCTCGATCTCCCCCGGGATGGCCCGGAAGAAGCCGCGCAGGATGATGATCGTCATCGGCATGCCGAAGGCCGCCTGCGGGAGGATCACGCCGAGCGGGTTGTCGAGCAGCCCGAACATCCGCAGCAGCACGAACAGCGGCAGGATCGCCACCGCGAACGGGAACATGAGCCCGGCGGCGAACATCGTGAACAGCGCTTCGCGCCCCCGGAAGGCGAACCGCGCGAACACGAAGGCCGCCATCGCGGACACCGCGACGACCACGAGCGTGGTCAGCACCGCGATGTACGTGCTGTTCCAGAGCATTTGCCAGAACGACGCGGACGCGAGCACGCTCGTGTAGTTCTCCGGCACCCAGGGGTCGGGCAGACCGAGTGGATTGCTCGACAGCTGCCGGGTGGTCTTGAAGCCGCCGAGCACGCCGTACAGCAGCGGGATGCCGACGAACAACGCCGTGATCACGACGATCGCGTGCAGGGACAGGCTGCGCAGCGGACCGCCCGACGTCGGAGACTGCCTGTGACGTTTCGCGCTCATCGCTGGTCCCTCAGCACGGTGCTCGCTCCTTCGAGATCGCGGCGCATGACGTATCTCTGGTAGAAGAGCGCGAACACGAGGCTGATGAAGAACATCACCACGCTGATCGCACTCGCGTAGCCGACCTGGAAGCGTTTGAAGCCGAACTGGAACATCGTGACGGCCATCGTCTCGGAGGAGTGCGACGGGCCTCCGCCGGTGATGATCCAGACCAGGTCGAACAGCTGGATCGCACCGATGACCGACAGGAACACGCTGATGCGGATCGTCGGGCCGAGCAGCGGCAGCGTGACGTAGCGGAAGGTCTTCCAGCCCGTCGCGCCGTCGATCTGGGCGGCCTCGGTGAGCTCCCGCGGGATGCCCTGGCGCCCGGCGATGTACAGGATCATGTGGAAGCCGAAGTACTTCCAGGTCATGACGATGAACACCGACATCATGACCGTCGAGGGGTCGGCGAACCAGTCGAGCGGGTCGACACCGAACCAGCCGAGGATGTAGTTGGCCAGGCCGTCGGTGGGCGACAGGATCATCATGAACAGGACCGCGGTGATCGCCTCGGACAGGACGTACGGGGCGAAGAACAGCAGGCGGAAGAACGCCCGGCCGCGGATCTTCTGGTTCAGCAGCATGGCGATGCCCAGCGAGAGGGGCAGCTGGATCGCCACCGACAGGATGATCAGCAGCAGGCCGCGCCACAGGTCACCCAGGAAGACCTCGTCCGCCAGCACGCGGGTGAAGTTGGCCAGGCCGATGAAGTCCGTCGGCAGCCCGCGCATGCCGTTCCACTTGAACACGCTCGCGTAGAAGGCGAGCAGGATCGGCGCCACGACGAGCCCGAAGAAGAGCACGAGGGCGGGGAGCAGGAACAGGAGGATCGTGGTGAACCCCCGGAGCCTGAGGCTCCGGGGTCTCGTCGTCTTCACGCGACAGTTACTCCGACTTCGCGGTTTCCGTGATGGCCTGCGCCACCTGCTCGGGCGTCTTGGTCCCGGCGATCAGCTGGGCCACGGAGTCGTTGACCTCCTGGCCGACGGCCGGCGGGTACGCCTGGTCGAGGTAGAGCTGGAACCCGGTGGCCCCGGCGAGGTTCTTCGCCACCACGCTCAGGTTCGGGTCGGTGACCGCGTCCTCCTCGCCCTTCAGCACCGGGAGCACGCCGCCGGTCGCGACGGCCTTGCGGTGCTCGGTGCTCTCGGTGAGGAACTTCAGGAACTCGATCGCCTCCGGCGGAGCCTCGGAGCCGATCGCGAAGCCGCCGCCGCCGCCGAAGGCGTCGGTGACCGCGCCCTTGCCGCCGTCCACGGCCGGGAAGGGGAAGAAGCCGAGGTCGTCGCCCAGGCCCTTGCCGGCGTCGTTCTGGACCGCGGGCGCCCACTGGCCCATCAGCTCCATCGCGGCCTTGCCGTCACCCATGGTCGCGGCCTGGCCGCCCGGGTCGCCGTACGTCGCGCCGAGGTAGCCCTTCTGGAACGGCTGGAGATCGGCCAGTTCCTTCAGCTTCTGCCCCGCCTGCACGAAGGCCGGACCGGTGAAGTCCTTGCTCTCGCCCGCCTGCTTGAGGGCGTCGAGGCCGCCGATGCGCATGGAGAGGTACGCCCAGTAGTAGTGGCCGGGCCACTTGTCCTTGCCGGCGAGGGCGATCGGGGTGACTCCCGCCGCCTTCAGCTTCTTGACGTCGTCGACGAACTCCGACCAGGTCGCCGGGGGCTGGGCGATCCCGGCCTTCTTGAACAGCGCCTTGTTGTACCAGAAGCCCACCATGCCGATGTCGTCGGGGATGGCGTACGTCTTGCCCTCGACCTGATAGGCCGACAGCGCGGCGTCGGTGAAGGTGCCGATCCAGTCACCGGTGTCGGCGCTCAGGTCCTTGACCAGGCCCGCGTCGACCTGCTGGCCGAGCACGCCGCCGCCCCAGGTCTGGAAGATGTCCGGCGCCTTGCCGGACTGCGTGAGCGTCGTCAGCTTCGCCTTGAACGCCTCGTTCTCGTAGGGAACGCTCTTGATGGTGATGTTCGGGTGCTTGGCCTGGAAGTCCTTGATCGCCTGAGCGCCGTAGCTCTTCAGGGGGTCCGTGGTCCAGATGTTCCAGAACTCGACGGTCACCTTGCCGCCGGCTGAGCTCTTGCTCTCGCCGGCGTCGTTCCCGGTACTACCACATCCCCCGAGGACCAGTGCCGACGCCGCAAGGAGCGCCACACCTCGCCGACTCAACTTCACGGTGGTTTCCCTTCTGGATTCCGACCGAAACTTTCGGCTTTCGTCCGATAGTTTCGCGATGTGGCGTACGTTACAGTGGGGTAAGGCTCATATCAACGGCTGTTGTCCACCTGTTACGCATGGTCGACGGCGAAGGACAAAGCGATCGGCCTACGATGCCCAAAAGGGATGAATAGGTAGCAATCGGGCAGTATTAACGGACAGCCGAAACCGTAGCGGCGCCCGGCAGGGGAAGGGCCGGCACGCGGAGGCGTGTACGAAAACACCGCTCGCCACGAAACGTAAACTCGCGCACAGCAGACATAAGCCATGCACGCAGAGGAACCCGACGCTGCCGGGTGCGGATACGACGAAAAACGTCAGCGGGCGGTGGCTGTGGGACGCTTTCCGTAGGCGTGCTTGACGAGCTCGATCAGGACTTCCTTGCCCGATTCCCGCTTGCGCGCGTCGCACAGCATGATCGGGACGTCCTGGCCGAGGTTGAGGGCGAGCTTGACCTCGTCCAGGTCGAAGACCGGAGCGCCCTCGAAGCAGTTGACCGCGACGACGAAGGGCGTGCCGCGGCGCTCGAAGTAGTCGACGGAGGGGAAGCAGTCGGCGAGCCTGCGAGTGTCCGCCAGCACGACCGCGCCGAGCGCCCCCCGGGCGAGCTCGTCCCAGACGAACCAGAAGCGCTCCTGGCCGGGGGTGCCGAAGAGATAGAGGACGAAGTCCTGCCCGATGCTGATCCGGCCGAAGTCCATGGCCACCGTGGTGGTGGTCTTCGCCTCGACCCCGGACAGGTCGTCCACGCCGACGCTGCGGTCGGTCAGCGTCTCCTCCGTGCGCAGCGGCCGGATCTCCGACACCGCGCCGACCATCGTCGTCTTGCCCACCCCGAAACCCCCTGCGATCAGCAACTTGATCGCCGTGGGCATCTTCGGGGGGGGCTGCGGCGAATCAGAGCGCCCGAAGGCCATCGAGCACCGCCTTGTACATTCGCTCGTCGAGCACGTCCGTCTCCGGTTGGGGCTGCTGCACGGCCAAGAAACCCCGGTCGAACAGGTCCCCGAGGAGGACCCGGACGATCCCGGCCGGCAGGTCCAGATGGGCCGCGATCTCCGCGACCGACAGCGGCCTGCGGCACAGCCGCACGATCGCCTGGTGCTCGGGGTCCAGCCCGACCTCCGTCCCCGTGGTGGGCCGGATCGTCACCGCCAGCGAGATGAGGTCGAAGCGGTCCTGGGCCTCCGTACGGCCGCGTGCGATCACGTACGGCCGGATGGTCGGCGCGTCGAGTAGGCGCTCCTCGTCCGGGAACCCTCCGGCGTTCACAGGTGGACCTCGCTCCCCGTCGTGGTGCGGGCGGGCGAGGTGAGGTACTGCCCGACGCGCGCGACGAGCATGGCCATCTCGTAGGCCACCAGGCCGACGTCGGCGTCTCCCGTGCAGAGCACGGCCAGGCAGGCGCCCTTGCCCGCCACGGTCACGAGCAGGTAGGCCGACTTCATCTCCACGATGGTCTGCCGGACGGGCCCGCCCTGGAAGCGCTCGCCGACACCGCGTGCGAGGCTCTGCAGGCCGGAGGCGACGGCGGACAGGTGTTCGGCGTCCTCCACGCCCAGACCTTGCGAGCCCGCCAGCAGCAGGCCGTCGGTGGACAGCACGATGCCGTGCTCCACCTCGCGGATCCGTGCGACGAGGTCGTCGAGCAGCCACGCGAGGTCCGCGGAGGGCCCGGTCTTCTGCGTCACAGGTTGTCCTCCTCTTCGCCGAGCAGCTTCGCGGCTTCGGATCTGCCGCGCCTCGTTCCCGACTGGAACGAGCCCATGATCTTGCGGATGTCCTCGGGCGACCGGTCCTCGTCGTCCGCCGTGGCCTCGCGCCTCGGCTCCTCGGCGAGCGCGGGAGCGAGGTTGGCCTGCGGCACCCGGAACGGCAGCCCCGACGGGGTGAACCCGCCCGTGGACGCGAGCCTGTCCGGCTCGGCACCGCCGGAGGGTGGGGCGCTCGGCACGGGCCTGGGCGGCTCGGGAGCCCTCGGCACGGGAACCACCTCCTGCACTGGTTCGGGAACCGCGTCGGGCACGCCCACCAGCGCGATCTTCCGAGCAGCGGGCTCCCGCCGTCCGAGACCGGGACCGGTCTCCTCCTCAGGCGCGACGTTCTCGCCCTCGATGACGAGGTCGCGCGGCAGCAGCACGACCGCGGTCGTGCCGCCGTAAGGCGACGCCTTGAGCGACACCTTGATGCCGTGCCGTTCGGCCAGACGGCTGACGACGTACAGCCCGAGCCTGGCGGTGCTCGACAGGTTGAACTCGGGCGGGTCGGCGATCCGCTGGTTGGTCGCCTCCAGGTCCTCGGCGCTCATCCCGAGGCCGCGGTCCTCGATCTCGATCGCGTACCCGCTGGCCACCGCCTGGCCGCCCACCTGCACCATGGTGTACGGCGGGGAGAACGACACCGCGTTCTCGATCAGCTCGGCGAGCAGGTGGATGACGTCGCCCACCGCGCGGCCGATGAGCGCGGTCTCCCCCATCGGCATCACGGTGACGCGGGTGTAGTCCTCGACCTCCGCCAGCGCGCCGCGTACGACGTCGACCATCGGCACCGAGCGCCGCCACGCGCGGGCGGGGGACGCCCCGGACAGGACGATGAGGTTCTCCGCGTTGCGCCGCATGCGGGTGGCGAGGTGGTCGATGCGGAACAGGTCCTTCAGCTCGGCCGGGTCCGACTCGCGCCGCTCCATCACGTCGAGCAGCGTGAGCTGACGGTGCACGAGCGACTGCGTCCGCCGGGCGAGGCTGAGCAGGATGTCGCGGATGCTCTGCCGGAGCTGGGCCTCCTCGACGGCGGTGCGGATCGCGGTCTCCTGCACGGTGTTGAACGCCGCGCCCACCTGGCCGATGACGTCGGGCCCGAAGTCGAGCGGCGGCGCCTCCGCCTTGACGTCGACCTTCTCACCCTGGGCGAGGCGGGAGACGACTCCGGGCAGCCGCTCGTTGGCCAGTTCGAGCGCGGCCTCGCGCAGCTTCTCCAGCTGGCGCACCAGCGCCCGGGCCGTGGTGACCGACAAGATGATCGACGCGATGACCGCGATGAGTCCGAGCACGCCGGCCAGCAGGAGGCGGGCGACGACCGCGACGGCGACCGGGGTGGTCCGTTCGACCAGGCGGTCACCGGCGTCCAGGATCGTCTTCTGGAGCTGCGCCAGGGCGGGTTCGGTCGCGGTTCTCCACTGCTCCGCGCCGATCGGCGGCAGGCCGCCCGGGCGCGTGCTCTCCATGACGGTCTCTTCGAGCGCCCGCAGACGGGTGAAGGTCTGGCTCCGCTCCAGGCGGCCGAAGACGGCACGGTCTTCGTCGGGCAGCGCCTGCACGGCCTCGCTGTGGTGGAAGCGCTGCGCGCCGACGATCTGGGAGAAGCGCGCGCGTTCCTGAGTCGTCAGCCGTCCCGCCGACAGCGCGCCGGCGAGCAGGGCGTCCTCCTCCGACAGCAGCTCCCTCGCCTGGCTCAGCTCGATGAGCGCCCGCGTGTCCTCGGCGACGGCGTCGTCGTCCAGCGTGGCGAGGGCGTCGTACGTGCGGTAGACGGAGTCGATGACGGTGGTGTAGCTGTCGAACGCCTTGACGCGGTCCGTCTGCCCGCCGTCGACGAGGCCGCGGTTCTTGCGCAGTCCGTCCAGCTGACGGATCATCTCGTCGATGCGCCGCCGAAGCACGTCGTCGGCGGCGAACTGCACGTCACCGCCCTTGGAGAGGCGGCGGAAATCGGCGGCCGCGGCGTCGGTGCGGGCGCGCTGGGCCGCCATGGCGGCGCGGTCGGCGGAGGAGTTCTGGGCCAGGAGCACAGCTGTGAGCCGCCGCTCCTGCTGCAACTCCACCAGCAGCGTCTCGCTGGGCTGCGCGATCCCCTTGTCGTACACCGCGACCCAGACGAGGTTGAGCCCCTCCCGAAGCGTCACCCACGCGGCGAACGCCCAGAGCGCGACAAGGGACACCAGCAGCGCCGCCACCTTGGTCCGCACCCTGGAATTGCGGAAGCGCATGAGACCACCTTGCGAAATCGGCGATACGCGAGGTTCTCGCGACGATTAACACTCGCACGACGTCATGGGCCGCAAGCGCTGCTCACCCCACACCCGCGCTATAACTCGGACACCTTAGCAAAGGCCCCGAAAAGCCCTCAAGTCGAGAATAAAGCGGCGTAAATGTCCGCTTTTCCGAATTCGACGGATTTTCCGTGACGAGATCATACTTGACCGACGGGCCTCACACCAAGTGATCTGGACTGTGCGAGGTGGCTCGCGGCGAGGACGGCCGCACGGACGACCGCCAGGGGCCGGTAGAGATCCTTGTCGTGCCACAGCGGCGGCCCTTCGGCGACGTCACCGGACCTCAGCAGGTAGTCGTACCCACGCGCCGCCGCGGCCCGCACCCGTTCCCCGCTTCCGGCGAACAGCAGGAGCTGCAGGGCGTAGGCCGTCTCCTCCGCCGTGCCGGACCACCTGCCCCAGGATCCGTTCTCGCGCTGGGTGTCCAGCACCCAGTCGACCGCGGCGCGCACCGCCGGCGCCGCGCCGGGGCCGGCGAACTCGTGCAGCGCGAGGGAGCACGACACGGTCGCGTAATACGGCGAGGCATGCCAGCGGTCGGCCCAGCTCCCGTCCTCCCGCTGTCGTTCGCGCAGCCAGGCCGACAGCTTGCCGATCGCCGGGGCGTACCGCGCCGCCTCCGCCGGCCGTACCCTCGCGTACTGGCCGAAGGCGTCCAGCACGTGGGCGTTCACGCTGACCGAGGAGCCCCCCTCCCCTTGCCAGGTGCAGAAATGCGTCGGCGTCTCGAAGGCCCACAGGCTGTCCGGCTCGTACGGCATGCCGAGCAGCGCCAGAGCGTACAGCGCGACGGACGTGGTGTCGGCGTCGGGCGGCAGGCCCTCTCCCGCGGGAGTGCCCACGGGACCGATGGCCGCCCGCAGGTCCGCCAGCATCTCGGGAGGGACCTCGAACGGGATTCCGGCGCGGGCCAGCCAGCTCAGCACCCACCCGCGCTCGAACACGGTGATCGGCAGGCCCACCGGCACCGGCCCGCCGTGCCTGCGCACGATGGCCTCCAGGTGCCAGCGGACCGGATGCGCGGGCTCGCTCGGACCCCTGTCTCCCAGCCACGCCGCGCTCGCCGCCGGCGAGGCGCCGACCGTGCCGATCTCGGTCACGGGGACCACGGCCGCCCCGATGGCCGCGTCACCGGCGATCTCCAGCGCGTGCAGGAGCTTCTGCGGGATCTCCGCCTCCGACGCCAGCCAGGCGCGGACCGCCTCCAGGGGCGCCGCGCTCATCCCCACGGGCAGCGTCAGTGGATCGCTCATCCCGTTCTCCGCGAGGTGCTCGTTGATGAGCGTGACCAGGGACGGAATGATCAGTTCGATCGCCGGCATGTCGGGCAGCGACAGCCGGGCGTCGCTGAGACACCGCGACAGGCGCCGCAGCCCGCGCGCCGCCGCCTGCCGCAGCGTCTCCACGCCCACGCCGGGGTCGTCGCCCCGGCGCAGCACGGACAGGAGGGCCTCGGTCGCGCTGAGGCCGGGCACCAGCCCGTAGCCTTCCGGGGCTCCCCAGCCGCCGTCGCTCCGCTGGCTGTCGAGCAGCCAGCGCACGCGCTCGCCGTGTCCGGTGAGCCAGGGGGCCAGGGTCACCAGGCGCCCGGTCTCGTAGATCGACGGGGACACCTGTCCCCAGGGCATCGACATCAGCCCGAGCACCAGGTCCTGCGCCTCACGGGGGACGTCGGCCGCCACCTGCGGGGCAAGGTCGTTCACGCTCACAGTTCGCCCCAGTAGTCCGCCAGCCCGTAGAAACCCGTGCTGTAGCCGATCTGTCGTTCGAGGTAGGCCGACTCGTCCGGGCGGACCGACCGCAGCGGCCCGAGCACGGCGTGGCATTCGGCGGTGAGGGCCGCGACGCGCGCGAGCACCTCGTCCCGGGGCACGCCCAGCAGGAGAGCGTTCAGGTCCCCCCAGGCGACGTCCCGCTCGTACGTCGCGACGTCGTTGAGCAGGCGCAGCACGCGCTGGACGATGCCGCTCGCCCGGAGCAGCCCGTCCAGGTGGGGGACGAGGAGCGGATCTCCGGCGTGGATCCAGTGCCCGACGTTGACCAGGGTCGAGCCGAAGTTGTCGGCGTTGCCGAGATACTCCTCGAACGTCGGCAGCGCGGCCTCACCGCCCTGTTTCCACTCCCACTCGCGGGCCATCGCGCCGAGCATCCGTTCGAGCTCGGCTCGCCAGGCCTCGTGGAGGCCCGGGAACAGCGGGGACGCGGAGAGGTCGTCGCGGATGGCGGACAGGAACCGGGTGAGCGGCGTGCCCGGGACCGGCTCGCGGCCGTAGGCCACCGCGAGGCAGCCCCGCACGATCTCGTCGATCTCTCCGTGCGAGGTGGCCTCATGGTCGATCAGCCAGTCGACCGCGAAGATCCACAAGGACGTGCGGTTGGCGATCCTGAGCTGCTCCGCGGTCGCCCACGGAGAGCCGAACGCGTTGGCGAGGGACACCGTGGCGAACAGCGTCGCGTCGAACGGCTTGGCGGCGAACAGCTCGGGGAAGGCCGCCGCGCACTCCTGCAGGTCTCGCTGGCAGCGCGCCGCGAGAGCGCTGGTCCTGCCACTTGCGGCCGCTGCCGCCAGGTGCGCGGCGTCGCGGCTTCGTGCCGAGGTCATGCCGCGGCGCCCCCGCCGACGGGGACCAGGCGCACCTCGACGAGCTCCTTGGGGCGCAGCGACGCGGCGGGGAACAGTGTGAGCGGACGGGGAGCACGCACCTGCGGACGGAAGCGGGCCAGGAGGCCCGCCACCATCAGCGGCGCCTCCGCGTAGAAGAGATGCCGGCCGATGCAGACGTGGGGACCGCCACCGAACGGGAAGTAGGCGTACCGGTGACGGCGCTCCTGGGCGCCCTCGGCGAACCGCTCCGGATCGAACTCCTCGGGACGGTCCCAGAACTCCTCGAGACGATGGGTGACGAAGGGGCTGATCAGCAGCGTGGCGCCGGCCTCGATCGGCACGTCGCCGAGCAGGCCCGGCCTCGCCGCCATGCGCGGCAGGATCCAGCCCGGCGGATACAGCCGCAGCAGTTCGTCGAACACCGCCCTCATGTACGTGAGCCGGGGCAGGCACGCGGCGTCCACCGGTCCGCGCCCGACCACGGTCTCCACCTCCTCGTACAGCCGGGCGGCGACCTCGGGATGGTCGTGGAGGACCGGCCACAGCCAGGTCAGCGACACCGCCGTCGTCTCCACCGACGCGCCGTAGATGCTGACGAGGTCGTCCCTGATCCGCCGTTCCGCCTCAGGGCCGTCCTCGTCCCGGCGGGCGCGGGCGAGCGCCGAGATGATGTCGTTCCCGTCGCCCGGCTCCCGCAGAGACTGCCTGACCAGCGGCATCAGGACCTCGTCGATCGTCTTGACCGCTCGTCTGAAGGCCCGGTCGCCCGGCATGGGAACCCATTCCGGCGCGAACGGCAGCAGCAGCCGCGAGGCGAAGGAGGTGGCCGCGATCCCGTACGCGGGGCCGAGTCGTTCCGCGTCGGCGACCGAGATCTTGCTGCCGAACAGGACGCGGATGACGGTCTTGCTCACGAGGCGGCCCATCTCCGCGCAGATGTCGATCCACCGTCCCGCCCGCGCGTACGGCTCCAGCGCCGTGATGCCCTCGTCGATCGCCTCGGCCATGTCCTGGGTCAGGCCCGCGACGTATCTGGCGGTGAAGAGGGGCTGCATGACCCGCCGGGCGGACTCCCAGTCCGGCCCGTCGCTGATGATGCTCCTGCCGGCCAGTCGCTCCACCGGCTTCCAGAGCATGCCCTCGCGCGGATGGTTGTCCCAGTCACGGCGCAGTACGTGCTGCACGTGGTCCGGGTGACTCACCAGGTAGGGACGGAACGGCCCGAGGCTCAATCGGACGACCTGGCCGTGCGTCTGCCTGGCGAAGCTCCCGAGCGCGTTCACCGGGTCGCGCAGCAGCGGACGGAGAGTGCGCCGTAAAGGAAGGGCGGGGGGCCTCACGGGCCGACGGATGTTGATCGCCTCGGAGGTCACGGCCGTCTCTCTCTCGCAATACGCGTGTGGCCGGACGCCCCTCGCCTGGGCCTCGTCCAGCGGCCACACCGGACATCACTGGCGGAGTATCACATGATCCGGTCGAAATGATCAAGATTCCGGCCTAGTGATACTTTTGTAGGCATTAGTGACCAGTTGAGTCGTGGGCGGCTTTTGTTGCCTCCCGCGGGCCGAGTGCCGCATTGTGACCAGCGCAAACAGAAGAGGCCGGGCCTTCACGGCCCGGCCTCTTCACGACGCGTCGTCAGGAGTGGCTGGTCACCAGCAGCGCGATGCCCACGAGGATGACGATGGGGATCAGCCACACCACGACCTCGCCGAGGAACTCCTTGTACATGGGGACCGAATCCTCTCGGTGACGTGCGGAAAGTTACCCCGAGCATATTCGCTCGCGCCGGGCACGGGAACACGGCACCGTTCCCCGGCGGCGCGGGGCGGGATTCCCGCGCCGGGCGAGACCCTGCGTGCCGGAAGCGACGCTCACCGAGATCGCAAATTCATCGGATGAAACGTACATGCATCCCCGCTGGTCAGGGCTTATGCCCCGCGCCGGCTCTGGGCCGGGCGGCGGGCCGCTCTCTACCATCGCGCCGGACAGGACGAGGGAGAGACGCGATGTCGAAGAGAAGTGTGGTGACGGCGGCCCTGCTCCTGGTGCTCGGGCTGCTCGTCGCCCGGCCCGCCGAGGCGGCCACGGTGCGGATCATGCCCCTGGGCGACTCGATCACCGGATCGCCCGGCTGCTGGCGGGCCCTGCTGTGGAACAAGCTGCAGAGCGGCGGCTTCACCGACGTCGACATGGTGGGGACCCTGCCCGCCCAGGGATGCGGGGTGCCGTACGACGGCGACAACGAAGGCCACGGCGGCTTCCTCGTCACGAACGTCGCCGACCAGAACCAGCTTCCGGGCTGGCTCTCGGCGACCCGTCCCGACATCGTGATGATGCACTTCGGCACCAACGACGTGTGGAGCAACAGGCCCACCGCCACGATCCTCGCGGCGTACGGCAAGCTCGTGGACCAGATGCGGGCGAGCAACCCGAACATGAGGATCCTCGTCGCCCAGATCATCCCGATGAACCCGAGCACCTGCCCCGAATGCGCCCAGCGGGCCGTCGCCCTGAACAGCGCGATTCCGGGCTGGGCCGCCTCGAAGACCACGGCGGCCTCGCCGATCGTGGTCGTCGACCAGTGGACCGGCTTCAGCACGAGCGCGGACACCTACGACGGCGTCCACCCCAACGCGAGCGGCGACCAGAAGATGGCGGACAAGTGGTATCCCGCCCTGTCGGCGCTGCTCGGCGGTGCGCAGCCGTCCCCGAGCCCCGGGTCCCCCAGCCCCAGCCCCAAGGTGAGTCCCAGTGTGAGCCCGTCGGCGTCACCCTCGGCGCGGCCCAGCCCCTCCGGCTGCGCCGCGAGCTACAAGATCACCAACCAGTGGGGCGGCGGCTTCCAGGGCGAGGTCACGGTCAAGAACACGGGCACCGCTCCCGTCAGCGGCTGGACCGTGACCTGGACCTTCGCCGACGGGCAGCAGGTCACCCAGGCGTGGGGCGGCAAGGCCACGCAGAGCGGGGCGAGCGTGACCGTGAAGAACGAGAGCTGGAACGGCTCCCTAGGTGCCGGCGCGAGCACGACCTTCGGCTTCATCGCCTCATGGAACGCCGCCAACTCCACACTGGTGCCGGGCTGCGTGGCGTCCCTCTGACCTCGGCCGGGCGGGCCGCTCCCGGCCGGGGTGGAGGGACCTGAGCCGCCGAAGTGCTCGGATCATTCGGCGAGGGCGCCGCGACCGCGCGGGCCGTCCCCGTCCGCCCCGGCCGCCCGTCGGTCCCGTCGGTCTCGGCGGTCTCGGCGGAGTGCGCCGGACCGACGCGGCGACGGGCGGACCGTCGGGCATGTCGCCCGGCGGCGGCGGGGCGCCGTGTCAGCGGTAACCGGTGACGTCGGCGGGGAGGCCGCGGTCCTGGACCTCGACCATGTATCGCCAGCAGTCCGGGCGGCTGCCGTCCACGTCGGTGAAGCCGTACACCTGCGCCAGTTGGCCGCTGGACAGCGACTGCCCGTTCCAGCGGCTCGCCTCCGGGTCGGCGGCCAGGGCCGCCACCGCGCGGCCCACGAAGGCCGGGGTCTCGGAGATCGCGAAGTGCGGCTGCTGGGCCAGCGCGTCGCGCCAGTTTGCCTCCGTCACCCCGTAGTGCTCCAGCATGAGCTCCGAACGCAGCCAGCCCGGCGTGAGCGAGACCGCGGTCGCGCCGTGCGGCGCCAGCTCCTTCGCCTGGCCGAACGCCATGCGGTTCACGGACGTCTTCGCGAGGTCGTAGAAGAACGAGACGCGGTAGTTGGCGGCGTTGTACTCCGCCGTGCCGTCGGTGACCTCGACCACCAGGCCGCCCGGCTTGCGGATCAGCAGCGGCAGCGCGTAGTGGCTGGTGATGATGTGCGTGTCGATCGCCAGCCGCAGGATGCGCAGGCCGTCGTCGAGCGAGTGCTCCCAGAGCCGGTCCTTCCAGCTGAACAGCAGCTCGCCGCCCCAGATGTCGTTGACCAGCACGTCGAGACCGCCCTGCTCGGCGTCGATCCGCTCCACGAGGCCCCGCACCTGCTCGCGGTCCAGGTGGTCGACCGGCACCGCGATGCCCCGCCCGCCGGCGGCGGTGACCAGCTCGGCCGTCTCCTCGATCGTCTCCGGCCGGTTCATCTCCGAGCGCCGCTCACGGGTGGTGCGGCCGGTCACGTAGACCGTCGCCCCCGCGGCGCCCAGCTCGACCGCGATGCCCCGGCCCGCGCCTCTGGTCGCCCCCGCGACCAGTGCGACCTTCCCCTGAAGGCTTCTCGTCATGACCGCCATGCTGGCAGACGCCACCGACAGAAACGGCTCCCGCCGCTTGGCCGCGTTCTCTGGGGGCAGCGCGTGCTTTCAGCTAGTGTGCTGATCGCGATCCCGGAGGAGGACGGCATGAGCGAATATGCGGCGACTTTTCAACTTATCGACGCCGATGGGGATGGACGAATCTCCGCCGAGGAGCTCGTACGCCTGATGGAGGTGCTCGGCCGGCCGCTCACGCCGGAAGGCGCGCAGAGCGCGATCGACAAGGTCGACGCCGACCGCGACGGCCTGATCGACCTGGAGGAGTTCGGCGCCTGGCTGAGCGGCCACAGCGGGCACTGAGCGGCGCTGAGCGGCAATGAGCAGGCACTGAGCGGGGCGTTGAGCGGACGCTGAAGGGCGACGACGAGTTCTGGGACGCGGTGCCCGCGGGCGTCGCGAGACTGCTGCGTCCCCGGATGGGCGACGTCGCGGACCGGATGATCGCGGAGATCCAGCGGCGGGTGCCCGAATACGCCCGCCCGGCGGACGAGGTCTACATCAAGGTCCTGCGGCTGTCGGTCAACCAGGCGCTGCGGGGGTTCCTCGAACGCATCGAGAACCCGCGGGCGCCGTGGGACCCCGAGGTCTTCCGGACGATCGGCAGGGGCGAGGCCGCCGAGGGGCGCGACCTGGAGCCCTTCCAGACCGCGATGCGGCTGGGCGCGCGGGTGGCATGGCGGAGGCTCACCGAGCAGTCCGAGCAGTTGGGCCTCGACCCGCGGACGCTGTACGACCTGGGCGAGGCCATCTTCGTCTACCTCGACCAGCTCGCCGACGCCGCGGCGGAGGGCTTCGCCGAGGCGCGGGCGCACGCCGCCGGCGAGATGGAGCGCCGCCGCCGGAGGCTGCTCGACCTGCTGCTGACCCGGCCCGCGGCCCCGGCGGAGGCCGTCGCCGACCTGGCCAGGGCGGCCGGCTGGCGGCTCCCCCGCACGGTCGCGGGAGTGGCCCTGGAGGAACCCGACGGCGGTCCTCCCCTGCCGGTGCTGCCGCCGGACGTGCTGGCCGGGCTCGACCGCGACTGCCCGTGTCTCGTGGTGCCGGATCCCGGCGGCCCGGGACGCGTGCAGGCGCTGGAGAGCGCCCTGCGCGGCCGGCGGGCCGCGATAGGTCCCGCGGTGCCGATCGCCGCCGCCGCGAACTCGCTCGGCTGGGCGAGGGAGGCCCTCGACCTCGGCGCCCGGGGCGTCCTCCCCCGGCAGGGCCTGCTGCGCTGCGCCGGCCACATGGCGACGCTGGTCGTCTTCAAGGACGAGGATCTCGTGGCCGCGCTGGCGGAGGTGCGCCTCGCGCCCCTCGCGCACCTGCGCCAGACCCAGCAGGACCGCCTGGCCGAAACCCTGCTCGCCTGGCTGCGCCACGGCCGGGGCGTCGCCGAGGTCGCCGCGGCGCTCCACGTCCACCCGCAGACCGTGCACTACCGGCTGCGCCAGATCGAGCAGCTGTACGGCGACGCGCTCGCCGACCCCGACGTCCGGTTCGAGCTGGAGATCGTCCTGCGCGCCCGGCAGGCCCGGCAGACCCCGCCCGGCTAGCTAGCCCTCCCTACGGCATGGTGCCGCCGCTGGTGCGCAGGCCCCGGGCCGCCTGCCGCTCGTGCAGGCCGAACCGCGCGTCCGGCTCCCGCCGGCCGTCGAGGATCTCCGCGACATAGCCGGCGAGGGCCGGGGCGTGCTTGAAGCCGTGCCCGGACTCGCCGCCGAGCAGCCAGACGCCGTCCTCGATCTCCGCGATGATCCACTCGGCGTCCCCGGTCAGCGCGTACTGGCAGACCTGGCTGAACACCACCGGCGCTCCCACCAGCGAGGGGAACCGCCTGGCCAGGTAGGAGCGCGCCTGCTCCTCGGTGTGCCGCAGCACCCGCCTGCCGCCGGTCTCCGGGTCGTACGGCTCGCCCTCGGCGTCACCGGTGATCTTCATGCCCATGCCGTCGAGGTCGCCGTGCCCGTACGCCGCCAGGTCGTAGTCGCAGAAGGCGGGCAGCGGCGGCGTGGTCCAGTCTCTGGGCACGCCGAAGTGGAAGGTGTCCTGCCGCGTCACCTGGACGTGTCCCGCCTCGTGCGGGAACAGCCACGGCAGCCACGCGCCGCACGCCCACACCACCCGGTCCGCCGTCAGCACCTCGCCGTCCGCGACGACCCCCGCTTTCCGCGCGTACGGCACGGCCCGGGCGCGGACCTGCCGGACACCGGCGGCGCCGGCCAGGCGCGCGGTCACCTGCGTCGCCCGCCGGGCCCGCAGCAGTCCGGCGTTCGGCTCCCACAGCACGAAGGCGAGGTCGTCGACCCGCAGGCCGGGGAACCGCCGTGCCGCCTCGTCAGGATCGAGCAGCTCGCGAGGGATGTCCAGCCGCTCCAGGACCCCGGCGCTGCGCGTCTCCCAGCCGTCGGGGTCGCGGGCGAACCACATCAGACCGGACTCGACGTACAGGTCCTCGCCGGTCCTCTCCTCCAGTCGCCGCCAGGCGTCGCGCGCTTGCCAGGCCAGCCGGGGGTACCAGTCGTCCGAGCCGTGCGCGCAGCGCAGCAGGCGGGTCTCCCCGGCGCTGGCCTGGCGCACGTGCCCCGGCGCGTACTGCTCGACGAGCGTCACCCGCCAGCCCTCGTCGGCCAGTCGCAGCGCCAGCGACGCCCCCCAGATCCCCGCCCCCACCACGATCGCCGACTTCATCGGGCCAGTGCTTCCGGCGAGGGCGAGAAGATGTCCGCGGCCGTGATCGTCATCACTCCGGGATCCGCGTTCGTCACCTGGGTTCGCGCGCAAACCGCGTAACGCAGCCGCGTGGGGTCGGGCACGAGCCGGGCGGCCTTCTCCGACAGCTTCGCAACGAGCCGGCGCGCCGAGACCGACCTGGCCCACTTCGCCTCGCCAACGAGCACCGGCTCACGCGTCCGGCCACGCAGGACGACGGCGTCGATCTGGTTCTGCCCGTCGGCCTCCCACCAGGGACCGACCGCGACCACCTGCGGGTCGATCTCCGCCGCACGCCGGCGCAGGTGGTCACGGAACGCCTCCTCGTAACGATCGCCCATGTGATCGTCCAGTCCTTCCAGGATGACCGGCAGGATGGTCTCTCCCAGGCCGATCTCGATCCTCGACCTGTTACGCATCAGTGGCCCGAGATAAAAGCTAAGGAAGTTGTCGCTGATGCGGTAGATCTTACGTTTTGACTTCCTCTCATCCTCAGTGACCGGAATCAAGCGTTCGACCAGCCGGAGTTCGATGAGCCGCTCGAGCGTACGGGTGGGATCGGTCCCGACCGCGTCGGCGATCTCCTGGAAGCGGGTTCGTCCCGAGGCGATGGCGTCGAGCACCGCCGCGGGCTGATGCCCCGACCCGAGTTCGGTGGCGAGAATGAGCCGTCCTTCGTTGTAGAGCGGGGCGGCAGGCCGTATGGCGAGACGGCGGAGGTTGGATTCGACGGACTCGCTCTGGTCCCACAGAGACAGGTAGAGAGGTACGCCTCCCACAATTCCGTACACCATGGCCCGGTCTTCCGCGGACAACTCCGGCAGCATCAGCGCGGCCTCATGCGGGCGGAACGGGTGAAGCTGGAGAGCGAGGTCGAACCGGCCGTAGAGCGGCGCCCTGTACTCCTGCATCTCCCACATCGCGCGCACCGACGAACCGCTGAGCAGGATACGCAGTTTCGTCCGCCCCTGGATGCGGTCCAGCACTCCGCGCATGATGCCGGGAAGATCCGGGGACATGGCCGACAGCTCGGGGAACTCGTCCAGAACGAGCAGAAGAGGCTCCTGCTCGGCCTGAGCCGCCAGATGCTCGAATGCGTCGTACCAGTCCCGATAGGGATTGACGTCCAGTTGCCGCAGCCCGCCGGGCAGGGCCGCGGCCACCTCTCGGGAGAGCTGTGCCAGCTCGAAGGCGGGGGCGCTGCCGGCACCCGTGTAGAAGACGAACCTGCGCCCCTCGGCGAAGCGGCGAATCAGAGCGGTCTTGCCGACGCGCCTGCGGCCCCAGATCAGCGCGGGGCGCGGGTACGCCTGCGCCCACCAGTCCTCGAGGGCGGCAAGTTCCTCGACCCTGTTCACGAAGCCCATAGCCCAAACCTACATTGCACGTAGGCTACTTCGAATGTAGGTTTCTTGCCGCCGCACCGGGGCGGCGATAATCGGGGACATGATGGCGGCCGAGTCGGCGCAGACGCTCGAACGTGGCTTACGGCTGTTGCGGCTGCTCGCCGACGCGCACCGGGGCCGCACGCCGACCGAGCTTGCCCAGGAGCTGGGCCTGAGCCGGCCGATCGTCTACCGGCTCCTGACGACCCTGCAGGCCGAGGGCTTCGCCCGGCGGGACGCGCAGGGCCGCGTGCATCTCGGTTTCGGGGTGCTCGTGCTGGCCCAGGCCGTGCATCCCCTCCTGCGGGCGGCGGCGCTGCCGGCGCTGCGCGCGCTCGCGGAGCAGGCGGGGGCGACCGCGCACCTGACCGTGGCCGAGGGCGACGAGGGCCTGGCCGTCGCGGTGGTCGAACCGTCCTGGACCGACCTCCACGTCGCCTACCGCGAGGGCTCGCGTCATCCGCTGACGCGCGGCGCCGCCGGGCTGGCGCTGCTCGCGCTGCGCCGGGGCCGTACGGATCCGGCGGTGCACACGAGCAGGGGACACCTCCAGGAGGGCGCGCAGGGCATCGCCGCGCCGGTTCCCGGGCCGCCGTGGCTGGAGGCGTCCGTCGGCGTGGTCAGCTTCGCCGACCTCGACGCGGACAAGGTGGGCCCGCTGGTCCTGGAGGCCGCCGAACGCCTCGCGACCGCCCTGTCCGAACCCCCGCGCTGACGTTCACCACTTCAGCAGCCGCGGCTCGGTGAAAACCGTGTTGTCCACGATGACGTCGGCCCGCGCCAGCGGATCGGCCTCCGCGATGTAGAGGCGCTCGGCGGGCAGATAACGGTGCAGGTGCAGCGCCTCGGCCTCGGACCCGGCCCAGTCCTGGTCGCGTTCCGCCCCGCGCCGCACCGAGGTCTCCGGCGTCACCTCCATCCAGACGCGCAGGTCCCAGTACGCGTCGATCTCCGGGCGGAACGCGAACACCCCGTCGACGATCGTGATCGCGCCGGGCGCGGCGGTCGTCCGCACCGACGAGTGGTCCACCTGGGTGAGCGGGTCGATGGAGCACAGCGCGACGTCCCCCGAACCGCCCGGCCCCGCCGGTTCGAGCAGCAGGGCGATCGCCGCGTCGTAGTCGTAGGCGTTCCGGTAGTACCCCTCGCCCGACTCCCGGTCGTACAGGTGCCGGTCACGCCACGGCCGCTTGAAGTCGTCGAGGCTCGCCCGCAGCACGGGGCGTCCCGCTCGGGCGAGGTGCTCGGCGAGCTCGTGCCCGAAGCTCGTCTTCCCTGCCGCCGTGAACCCGTCCACGCCGACGCGCAGGCGGCCCGTCCCGAGAGCGAGCACGCGTTCCGCCACCCGCCGGACCAACGCCGTCCGCGCGGGGGACCCGGGCGCCGGCGTGGGCTGCCGCCAGGTCGAGACGGACAGGTGGATCTCCGCTGTGCTCATGACGCACAGCTTGACATTCCCGGCGGCATGGCGAATCGTCGTACATATATAGGACACTGCCGTCCGATTAACGGACGAACATAGGAGGTGTCATGCCGTACTACCGCGTGGTCGGGGAGGTGCCGCGCAAGCGCCACGTGCAGTTCCGCGCTCCCGACGGCGGGCTGTACAAGGAGGAGCTCATGGGAGAGGAGGGCTTCTCCTCCGACTCCTCACTGCTCTATCACCGCCACGCGCCCACGGCCATCGTCAAGGCCGAGGCCGTGGACGCGGGAGCGTCCGGTCTCACGCCCAACATGCCGCTCTCCCCGCGCCATTTCCGCACCCGGGACCTGAGGCCGGAGGGCGACCTCGTCTCCGGGCGGATGCTGCTCGCGGGCAACTCCGACGTCCGCATCTCGTACGCCGCGACGGACGCGCCCAGCGAGCTGTACCGCGACTCGATGGGCGACGAGTGCGTCTACATCGCGAGCGGCCGGGCCCGCTTCGAGTCGGCGTACGGCGCGCTGGACGTGGCCGAGGGCGACTACGTCGTGATCCCGACCGGGACGATCCACCGATGGGTGCCCGAGGGCCCGGTGACCGCGCTGGTGGTCGAGGCGGCCGGGCACATCAGGCCGCCGAAGCGCTACCTGTCGCAGTACGGCCAGTTCCTGGAGCACGCGCCCTACTGCGAGCGGGACCTGCGCGCGCCGGCCGAGCCGCTGCTCGTGGACGGCGAGGAGGTCCCGGTCCTGGTCAGGACGCGGGGCGGGCTGACCCGGCTGACCTACGCCCACCATCCGTTCGACGTCGTGGGCTGGGACGGGTGCCTCTACCCCTACGCGTTCAACATCCAGGACTTCGAGCCGATCGTGAAGCGCACCCACGCGCCGCCGCCGGTCCACCAGACGTTCGAGGGCCCGGGCTTCGTCGTCTGCTCGTTCTGCCCCCGGCCGCTGGACTTCCACCCGGAGGCCGTGCCGATCCCGTACAACCACCACAACGTGGACTCCGACGAGTTCATGTTCTACGTGGGCGGCGACTACACCGCCAGGAAGGGATCGGGGATCGACGTCGGCTCGATCTCGCTGCACCCGGCCGGCTTCACGCACGGCCCGCAGCCGGGCGCGGTGGAGGCCGCCGTCGAGGCCGTGCGGAAGGGCCACACCGAGACGACGGAGATGGCCGTCATGATCGACACGTTCCGCCCGCTCGACCTCGGCCCGGCCGCCCTCGCGTCCGAGGACACCGACTACGCGTGGACGTGGGCGAGATGAGCTTCGGGCTCGGCAACCTGCCGTACGGCGTGTTCTCCCGGCCCGGGGAGCCGCGCAGGGTCGGCGTGCGGGTCGGGGACCACGTCCTCGACCTGGCGGCCGCCCTCGGCGGGGACGTCTACGCGGCGCCCAGCCTCAACCCGCTGCTGGCCCTGGGCCGTACGGCCTGGCAGGAGACGCGGGCGCGGGCCCGCGAGGCGGCGGCCACCGGCGACCACCTGGTCCCGCTGACGGAGGTGACCCTGCACCTGCCGGTCGAGGTGGCCGACTACGTGGACTTCTACGCGTCGCTCGAGCACGCGTCGAACCTCGGGCGGATCTTCCGCCCGGACGACGAGCCGCTCAAGCCCAACTGGCGGCACCTGCCCGTCGGCTACCACGGGCGGGCGGGCACCGTCGTCGTCTCGGGGACGCCGATCAGACGGCCGTGCGGGCAGCGGCCCTCGTTCGGGCCGTCGCAGAGGCTCGACATCGAGGCGGAGGTCGGCTTCGTCGTCGGGGTGCCGACGCGCCTCGGCGAGCGCGCCGGCGCGTTCGAGGACCACGTCTTCGGGGTGGCGCTCGTCAACGACTGGAGCGCCCGCGACATCCAGGCGTGGGAGTACGTCCCGCTCGGACCGTTCCTCGGCAAGTCGTTCGCCACCTCGATGTCGGCGTGGATCACGCCGCTCGACGCCCTGGAGGAGGCCAGGGTCGAGGGCCGGTCGCAGGAGCCCGAGCCGCTGCCGTACCTCGCGAGGCAGGCGCCCTGGGGGCTCGACCTCACCCTGCGCGTCGATCTGAACGGCGAGACGGTCTCGACGCCGTCGTTCCGCGACATGTACTGGACGCCCGACCAGATGCTCGCCCACATGACCGTCAACGGCGCCCGTCTGCGCACCGGCGACCTGTTCGCCAGCGGCACCGTCTCGTCGGTCGGGCAGCCGGGTTCGCTCATCGAGCTGACCTGGAACGGCGCGGACCCGGTCAAACTGCCCGGCGAGACCCGGACCTTCCTGGAGGACGGCGACACCGTCACGATCACCGCCTGGACCTCGCACGGGATCAGCCTCGGCGAGGTCTCGGGGAGGATCCTTCCGGCGACTTAGCGTGTTCCTGTCGTCACCCCTCGCTATGTTGGGTGCCCGTGAAGCCACGCACCCTGCCTCCCGCCTCCCGCGCCCTGCTCGCGGTGCTGCTCGTGGTCGCCCCGGCGCTTCTCGCGGGCTGCGCCGTACGCGTGCCGCCCGCGCCGCGCATCGTGATCGCCCCGGCCTCCGGCGCCGCGGCGGTCCCGCCGGAGGCCGGCCTGGTCGTCAGCGCCAAGGGCGGCAGGCTGACCAGCGTGCTGGCGTACGCGGGGCGCGATCCCGTGCCCGGCACGTTCGACCCGGCCCGCACCGTGTGGCGGTCGTCATGGACGTTGCGTCCCGGCACGCAGTACGTCGTCAACGCCGTCGCGACCGGGCCCCAGGGCGTCACCGCCCAGGTCGCGGGCCGGTTCCGCACGCTCACCCCGCGCCGCGAGCTCGCCGTCGCCTCGATCGTCCCCTCCGACGGCGAGACCGTCGGGGTCGGCATGCCGATCATCGTGACGTTCACCGGGCCGGTCGAGAACCGGGCGGCGGTCGAGCGTGCGCTGGAGGTCCGGGGCCCCGCCGAGGGCGCCTGGCACTGGGTGAGCTCCACCCAGGTCGCCTACCGGCCCCGGAGGATGTGGCCGTCCGGCGGCGACGTGCGCCTGACCGCCCATCTCGCCGGCGTCCGCGCCGCCCCCGGCACGTACGGCACCGCCGACCGGAGCGTGGCCTTCACCGTGGGACGGGCCATGGTCAGCACGGTGGACACCCGCACCCACGAGATGGTGGTGCGGCAGGACGGCAGGGTGACCCGGCGCGTGCCGATCAGCGCCGGCATGGCGACCACGAGGGAGTACACGACCACGAGCGGGATCCACCTGACGATGGACAAGGGCCACCCCGTCCGCATGGTGTCCCCGGGCCGCCGCAAGGGCGACCCCGGCTTCTACGACAAGCTCATCGACTACGCCGTACGGATCTCCAACAGCGGCGAGTACGTCCACGCGCTGGACAACGTGTGGGCGCAGGGCCGGGTCAACGTCAGCCACGGCTGTGTGAACGTCCACCCCGACCAGGCGCGCTGGTTCTACGAGCACGCGCTGCGCGGCGACCCCGTCATCGTCACGGGCACGACCCGCGAGCTGGAGTGGAACAACGGCTGGGGCTTCTGGCAGCTCTCCTGGCCGCGATGGCTGGCGGGCAGCGCCCTGCGGCACGACGGCGCGCGGGCCCCTTCCGCGGCGACCCCTTCCGCGGCCTCCTGACAGACGCGGCCGCACTCGAGTCAGCGGTCTGCATTACCGTCGAGTCATGGCAGCAGTGACGATCGACCTGACTCTCTATTGTGAGAACGCGCGGCTCCTCGCCGAGTTCTGGAAGACGGCGCTCGGCTACGTCGACGAGATCCCGGCCTCCCGGTACGGCACCGCCGAGGAGTCGTTCGCGCGGCTCGACCTGCCCACCGGCGGCGCCGACGACGACGGGGCCCTGCTCTGCGACCCCGAGGGGATCGGCCCCCGGCTCTCCATCTTCCGGGTCCCCGAGCGCGGGACGGCGGACAACCGGCTCCACATCGACGTGCGCGTGCCCGGTGAGGGCTCGCCCGCCGACCGGTGGGAGCGGATCAGGGCGGAGGCCGCCCGGCTGGTGCGCGCGGGCGGCACGATCCTGGAGGCCTTCGACGACCACATCCTGATGGCCGACCCGGAGGGCAACGAGTTCCGCGTCACCGCGGCCCCGGCGTAAGGACCTCGCACCCTGGGATAGCGCGGTCGTACGCGTTAGGTTTGAGGAGGAACCGGACCCGAGCGGTGTTCGTTCATTGCTATGGAGGCGGCAATGGACTCCTGGATCGTATGGCTCATCTTGGCAGCGGTGCTGGGCGTCGCGGAGATCTTCACGCTGACCGCGGCGTTGGGACTGCTGTCCGTCGCGGCCCTGCTCACGACCGTGGCAGCGGTCGTCGGGCTGCCGCCGGCGATCCAGCTCGCCGTGTTCGTCGTCGCTTCCGCCGCCGGCCTCGCCGGGGTGCGCCCGATCGCGCTCCGGCACCTCAAGCAGCCGCCGCCGAAGCGCTTCGGCGTGCCCGCGCTCATCGGCAAGTCCGCGTACGTGACCAAGGAGGTCACGGGCAGGGACGGCCGGGTGCGCATCGGCGGGGAGGAGTGGTCGGCCCGTGCGTACGACGAAACGCTCGTGATCCCGCCAGGGGCCACGGTCGACGTCATAGAGATCGAGGGCGCCACCGCCCTCGTCTATCCCCGGGAGTGATCATGGACGGAGCATTGATCGCCGGACTCGTCATCGCGTTCGTCGCGATTCTGACGGTGCTGCGGGCGGTCCGGATCGTGCCCCAGGCCAGAGCCGGCAACGTCGAGCGCCTGGGCAGGTACTACCGCACGCTGGGGCCCGGCCTGAACTTCGTCATCCCGTACATCGACCGGGTCCGCCCGCTGCTGGACCTGCGCGAGCAGGTGGTGTCGTTCAAGCCCCAGCCGGTCATCACCGAGGACAACCTCGTCGTGGACATCGACACCGTGCTGTATTTCCAGGTCACCGATCCCCGGGCCGCGGAGTACGAGATCGCCAACTTCATCCAGGGCGTCGAGCAGCTCACCGTGACGACGCTGCGCAACGTGGTCGGCGGCATGGACCTGGAGAAGACGCTCACCTCGCGCGACATGATCAACAGCCAGCTGCGCGGCGTGCTCGACGAGGCCACCGGAAAGTGGGGCATCCGGGTCAACCGGGTCGAGATCAAGGCGATCGACCCGCCGAAGACCATCAAGGACGCCATGGAGAAGCAGATGCGCGCCGAGCGGGACAAGCGCGCGGCGATCCTCACGGCGGAGGGCCAGCGGCAGTCGCAGATCCTCACGGCCGAGGGCGAGAAGCAGAGCGCGATCCTGCGCGCCGAGGGTGAGCGCACCTCGCAGATCCTCAAGGCCCAGGGTCAGTCGCAGGCGATCGACGAGGTGTTCCAGGCCGTCCACCGCAACGACCCCGACCCCAAGCTGCTCGCCTACCAGTACCTCCAGGTGCTGCCGCAGCTCGCCCAGGGCCAGGGCAACACGATGTGGGTGATCCCGAGCGAGGTCACCTCGGCGCTCAACACGTTGTCGAGGGCGTTCACCGAGTCGCTGCCCGCGAGCCGGGCCACCGTGACCGACGGCAGGGAGCACGAGCGCCGGACGGCGGGCGACGAGGCCGTCGCCGAGGCCGAGCGGGCCGCCGCCGAGGCCAGGGCGGCGGTCGAGGACAGCGAGCTGGGACCGCGCCAGATCGAGTCCCGCCGCGCCGATCTCGGCGCGGACGGCGTCCCGAACCCCGACCCCGCCCACGCCGTACGCCCGGACGAGCGCCCGTAGTTCACACCATGGCCAGATAGGCGGCGAGCTCGTCCGCCGAGGAGGTGGAGATCCCGACATACCCGTCCGGCCGGACGAGGGTGTACCGCTCGCCGCCGTACGGCTCGGCGACCTCGTACGCGCGCACCTCGGGGCCGGCGGGGACGTGCGGGGCGGGACCGGCGGACAGCAGGGTGAAGTGCGGGCCCCGCAGCAGGTCGAACACGCGGGCCCGCGTCCCGTCCGCCAGCGGGAGCGGTCCGTCGGGCACCCGGTCGCCGCCGCGCCGGGCGAGCGAGCCGCCCCGGTAACTCAGCGAGAGCTGGTAGGTCTCCTCGTCGCGTTTGTAGGACTTCTTGCCGGCGAGGTCCGCGCTGAGTCCGAGCACCCGGGCGGCGACGGGCCTGCGTTCCTCCTCGTAGGTGTCCAGCAGCGTCTCCGGCGCGTCGGCGAGCACGCGAGCGAGCTTCCAGCCCAGGTTGTAGGCGTCCTGGACACCGGTGTTGAGCCCCTGCCCGCCCGCCGGCGGATGCACGTGGACGGCGTCCCCGGCCAGGAGGACCCGGCCGGAGCGGTAGCGGTCGGCGAGGCGGATGTTGACCCTGTAGAGGGAGGACCACAGCAGCTCGGTCAGGCGCACCCGGCGCAGCATCGACCGCTCCGCGAACAGGCGCTGATAGCCGGGCAGCGTCTGCTCGGGGGTCTCGCCCGGCTTGAGCGTGGCGAGCATCTGGAAGGTGTCGGTGCCGGCCATCGGGTAGAGCGCCACCATTCCCTTGCCCGGACGCACCCAGACGTGGATGTGGTCCCGGTCGAGCCCCTCGGCCCGTACGTCGCCCAGGGCCATCCGCTGCTCCTCGCGGGTCTCGCCGGTGAAGCCGATGCCGAGGGCCTTGCGCACCGGGCTTCTGCCGCCGTCCGCCGCGACCAGGTAACGCGCCCGCACGGTCTCGCCCGTGCCGAGCCCGGCGGTCACCCCGTCCGCGTCCTGCTCGAAGCCGGTCAGCGCGGCGCCCTGCTCCACCTTCCCGCCCAGCTCGGTCAGGCGCTCGCGCAGCACCGCCTCGGTGCGCCACTGCGGATGCATCAGCACCGTCGGGTACGGCACCGCGTCCGTGGCCTCGGCGGGCCTGTGCATGCGGGCCTGCCAGACCGGCACCCTGCCCATCCTGACCCGCAGCGGCGGGTAGGGCGTGGCCGCCGCCAGGATCGGGCCGATCACGCCGAGGTCGTCGAAGACCTCCAGCGTCCGCGGCTGCAGGCCCTTGCCCTTGGAGCCGGCCGCGGGCTCGGCCGCCTGCTCGACGATCCGGCAGGCGACGCCCCGCCGGGCCAGGTCCACGGCGAGGGTCAGCCCGGTCGGGCCGGCTCCGGCGATCAGTACGTCGGTGTTCTCGTGCATGCCCCGACCATGCCGGGCCGCTCTGCCGAACCGCTGTCACGCGCCTGCCGCCTCTGGCGGGCCGGGGTCACGAGGCGGCGAGCGACACGCGGTCGGCGAATCTGGCGTAGCGGTCGAGTTCGTCCCTGGTGGGCGCGACGATCAGCTCGCCGGCCACCCGTTCGACGCCGTCACGCAACGCCTTGGCGGCTCTGCGCGCCCTGCGCCGCCCGCCGATCCAGGCGAACACCCGGCACAGCAGCGCGATCAGCACTCCCGCCAGCGCGCCGCCCAGCAGGAGCACGGTCGGCCACGGCGCTCGTCCGAGCGTGGGGATGGGGAGCTCCGGCAGCATGAGGTAGTTCAGCGCGAAGCGCACGAGCAGCCAGATCGCGCCCGCGGCCATCGCGGCGACCGTCAGCCACTGCGCCGTTCCCGCCACGCGCCACCATCGGGGGGCTTTGGAGACGCCGCGCGACGTGGCCGCGGCCACGGTGCGGTCCAGGGCGTCGGTCAGCTCCTCCGACCGCGACCGCGCCGCGTGCCGTACGGCCGTCGCCCACGGCTCGGGCACCGCCTGCGACGCGGCGGCCCCGACGTCCCGCAGGGCGGTGTCCACGGCCGAGACCTCGACGGCGGTGGCCGCGGGCAGCGAGGAGCGGGCTCCCCCGGTCAGGTGCAGACGGCGCAGCGGATCGGGCCTCAGCTTGCGCAGCCAGCGCGTGACCGGCCAGCCCGTCGCGGCGACCGAGCGGTGCCGGTGCGACTTCGCGACCGCCTCGACCGCGACCGGCGCTCCGGCCGCCTGCGCCAGCGCCCGCGTCAGAGTTCTGCCGACGGCGACCTCCGGCACCGCCACCCGTCCCGGCGGGGGCGGAGCCTCGGCCGTCACGGGCAGTGAAGCCGGAGGCGGGGACGCGGCGACGGCCGCCGCCCTCGTCCCCCTCGTGCCGGCAGGGAGCGCCACGGCGCCCGGCTCCGGTTCCCGCGCGGCCGGGGGCCGGGTGGCCGCCCAGAGCCAGGCGGCGGCAGAGGCCACGTCGGCGGCGAGCCGCGACGACCAGGCGCGGCGGCGGGAGATCTCGCGGTCGAGCAGCGCCCGCAGTTCGGGGACGCCCTCGCCGGTGCGCGCGGAGACGCCCAGCACCGGTACCCCCTCCAGCCCGTCCGCCGCCAGCAGTCCGCGCAGGTCGTCGAGACAGCGCTTCACCGAGCGTTCGGGCAGCCGGTCCACCTGGTTGAGCACCACGACCATGACGTCCCGGTGCCGCGCGAGCGGGCGCAGGTAGCGCTCGTGCACGGCCGCGTCGGCGTACTTCTGGGGGTCGAGCACCCAGACCAGCAGGTCCACCACGCCGACCAGGCGGTCGACCTCCCTGCGGTGGGCCAGCTCGATGGAGTCGTGGTCGGGCAGGTCCAGCAGGATCAGCCCCGACGCGTCGCCCTCGACGGTGTGGCGCAGGGGGACGTCGAGCCAGTCGAGCAGCGGCCCCGCGCCGCCGCTGCCCCACAGGGCGGCCTGCGCCTTGGCCGTCGTCGGCCGGGTCACCCCCACCGTCGCCAGGTCGGTCCCGGACAGGGCGTTGAACAGCGACGACTTGCCGCTCCCCGTCGCCCCGGCGAGGGCGACCGCGGTGTGGTCCACCGACAGGCCGCGCCGTACCCCGGCCCGGGCGACGACGGCGCGCGCGTGGTCCACGGCCTCCTGGCCGAGCCGGCCCTCCGCCAGGTCGGCGGCCTCCGCGAGCGCCTCCAGGCGGTCGTCCAGCGACACCTCCGCCTTCCTGCGCGGGAGCTTCACAGGACGCCCCTCTCCTGTACGGCCTTCGCCGCCTCCCGCAGCCGGGCGGACGTCTCCGGCGCCGGGCCCAGCCCCTCCACCAGGGAGGTGAAGCGGGCGCGTTCCTCGTCGAGCAGCGCGCGGACGCGCCGCCGCAGGTCCTCACGGGCCTCCTGCGTCAGCGTGCGTACCGCCTGGTCGCCGAAGACGGCTTCGAGCAGCTTCTGGCTGAGCACGCCGGTGCCGCCGGCGATGCCCAGCTCGATGCCGGTGATCCCGCCGGTCGTGGAGAAAACGGCCAGCATGATCAGCACGCCGAGGCTGTTCACGCCGAACGACGCCGCCCTGGCGAGCGTGCGCCGATCGGCGCCCTCGGAGCGTACGAGGTCGAGCACGTGCCCCTGCCAGGCGCGTACGGCCTCGCCGGCCCGGCGGGGCAGATCCGGCGAGGCGCGCCCGAGCCGCCCGGAGACGGTGACGCCGGACTTGTCCAGCAGGTCGCGCCCGGCCGGCAGGGCCAGCCACGCCTCGACGGCCCGCTCCGCCGCTCCGTCGGCGGTGGCGCGGATCAGCGACTCCACCCCGCTCTCCAGCGCCACGCGCAGCTCCCTGTCCGGCGCCGGGCGGCCCCGGAACGCCGCGGCGAGGCGGTCGCGCAGCCAGCCGATCCGCGACTCCAGCGAGCGCATCAGGTCGCCGGTGCCGACGAAGTCCTGCCAGCGGGCCAGCACCTCGCCGCGCAGCAGCCTGCCGTCGCGCATCCCGTCGTCGAAGGCCGACATCGCCACGTCGTACGCCCTGCTCGCGATGTCGCGCAGCTCGGTGATGCCCGCCCGCTGGCGCTCCACCCGGTCGGCCAGGTCGGGCACCCGGGTGCCCAGGCTGTCCAGAGCCCCGGTCAGGGTCCGCCGTACGACCTCCGCCCGGGCCTTGGCGTCCACCGACAGGTCGGCGAGCCAGGTCGCGATCGGCTGCACGACGTCGGCGGGCAGCCGGGCCCGCTCCGACGGCAGCTCCAGCTCCGGGACGGTGAACAACGGGGTGCCGCCCAGGCCGTTGTCCCGCAGCAGCCGGGTCAGGTCGGCGGCCACGGGTGCGCACGCCTCGGCCGGGACCCGCTGGAGGATCACCGCGAGCGCCGTGCTCCGCTCCCTGGCCAGGCGCAGGAAGCTCCACGGCACCTCGTCGGCGTACCGCGCGGCGGTCGTGACGAACAACCACAGGTCGGCCGCGGCGAGCAGTTGCGCCGCCAGCTCGCGGTTGGCCGTGACGATCGAGTCAATGTCGGGGGCGTCGAGCAGCGCCAGCCCGGGAGGCAGGCCCTCCACAGGGGCGATCCGCAAGGTGCCCGGCTCGCCGCGCCCCCCGCCGGCCGCCCCTCCCGTCACCCTGGCCAGCCCGGGCAGGACCGTGGTGGAGGTGAACCAGGCGGCGTCGGCGGGGTTGCACACCAGAGTCGGGGCGAGCGTGGTGGGCCGCAGCACCCCGGGCTCGGTCACGGTCACCCCGGCCAGCGAGTTCACCAGGGTGGACTTGCCCGCCCCGGTAGAGCCGCCGACCACGGCGAGCAGCGGCGCGTCGATCGCCGCCAGACGGGGCAGCAGATAGTCGTCGAGCTGCCCGCGCAGCTCCACCAGGACGCGCCGGTCGGCCACGGCGTCCCCGATCTCCAGGGGGAACAGGTCCTGATCGAGGTGACGCCGCAGGCTCTCCAGGGCGGCTCGTAGCCTGTCGTTCCCCGCCATACTCCCGACCTTCCCCGAGGAGGGCCCGCGAATCAGCCGCCGGAGCGGGCCGCCACCGGGCTCGGTCGCTCAAGTACGGAAGCGGCGGTGGCCGGGGCAGGCCGTCTCCGCCTCAGGCTTTCGGCGTGGACGCGGCGGCCGGCGTGGGCGCCGGCAGCAGCACCTTGCACTTGTCGTACGCCTTGGCGACCTTCGGGTCCGCCGTGGCCAGGCCGCGCACGCGCCCGCCGGCGGGCAGCTCGGCGCCGTTGTCCTTCATGCAGGTACGGAACGCCTGCATGGCCTGCGGGTCGGCGCCGTTCCCGCCGCCGAACCCGCCCCGCCCGCCTTGCGGCATCAGGGAGCGGCACGCCTCGAACGCCTTGCTCGTCGCCGGGTCCATCGACCGGAACCCGCCGAAGCCCCCGCCGGGCCTGCCACTCGGCCTGCCACTGGGCCAGGCGCTCGGCATGCCCGAGGGACGCCCGCTGGGGAGCGTGACGCCGTGCTCGCGCAGGCACGCGGTGAACGCCGCCCGGGGGTCGGCGGTCGTGCTGGTCGAGGCGGTCGAGGTGGTCGAGGTGGTCGAGGTGGTCGAGGCGGCGGTGTCGTCGGCGCCGCCGCAGCCGGCGACCGTGACCGCCAGCGCCGCCGCGGCGACCACGATGGACAGGTGTCGCAAAGGGGATCACCCTAGCCTTTCTTCTGGCGGGCACGCGGGGAGGCGGACGCGGAACACCGCGCCGCGGCCGGGCTCGCTGTCGGCCGTGATGGTGCCGCCGTGGGCCTGGACGAGGGCGGCGGCGATGGACAGCCCGAGTCCCGTGCCGCCGGAATCCGACCGGCTGCGCGCGGGATCGGCGCGGTAGAACCTCTCGAAGACGCGCTCGGCGTCGCCGTGGGCCAGGCCGGGGCCGTCGTCGGCCACCTCGATCAGCGCCTGCGATCCGGGCACGAGGCCCACGCCCACCCGGAACGCGGTGCCCGCGGGAGTGTGCCGCAGGGCGTTGCCGACGAGGTTGCCGACGACCTGGCGCAGCCGCGCCTCGTCGCCGAGCACCCGGACCGGCTCCTCCGAGTCGTCCAGCCGCAGCAGGTCGATCTCCCGGTCCGGCGCGAGCGTCTGCGCGTCGAGCACCGCCCCCGCCGCGAGGCTGAGCACGTCGACCGGGCGGCGTTCGAGAGGGCGCTGCTGGTCGAGCCGGGCGAGCAGCAGCAGGTCGTCCACGAGCAGGCCCATGCGTACGGCCTGGTCCTCGATGCGGCGCAGCAGCAGGACGGGGTCCTGCGAACTCTGCTGGCGATACAGCTCGGCGAAGCCGCGGATCGAGGTGAGCGGGGTGCGCAGCTCGTGGGAGGCGTCGGCCATGAACCGGCGCATCCGCTCCTGCGACGCCTCCCGCTCCCGGAACGCCGTCTCGATCTGGGTGAGCATGCCGTTGATGGACCGGCCGAGACGGCCCATCTCCGTGCGCCGATGCCGGAGCGGGACGCGCCGCGACAGATCGCCGGCCGCGATCGCCTCCGCTGTCCTCTCGATCTCCCCCAGCGGGCGCAGGCTGCGCCGTACGAGCCAGTAACAGGCGACGCCGAGCGCGACGAGCACGGCGAGGCCGACCCCGACGACGATCACCTCCAGCTGGGAGACCGTGCCGTCGATGTCGGCCAGGCTGATGGCGGCGACGCGGAAACGGGCGCCGTCCTCCTCGCGTACGGCGATCGCCCGCCACAGCACCCCCGATGGGGACTCCACCGTGAACAGCCACCGCTCCCGGTCCTGGCGGGGCCTGGGCAGCGCGGGCGGCGGGTCGGCGTTCGGCGGCTCCTGGACGGTGCGGACCACGGCGCCGTACCGGTCGAGCACGACGATGTAGAACGACCCGAACTGCCTCGGCGGCCGGGACACGGCGTTGGCGGCCTGGGCGGGCGGCGGCTCGGCCGGGCGCCGGCCGACGGCCGTGAGCTGCGCGTCGACCCGCTGCACCAGGTAGCCCCGCAGGAGCTGGACGGCGAAGCCGCCGGTCAGCGCGATCGCGAGCGTCACGAGCAGCAGCGTCCCCGCGACGAGCCGCAGCCAGAGAGGGGTGCGCGCGGCCCGCCGCCGCAGCTCCCCTACGCTCAGCGAACCCCGCACCCGGCGGACGCGCGCCGGGCCGCCGGAACGGAGCAGGTCAGTGACGCGGCGCACGGAGGACATAGCCGACGCCGCGGAGCGTGTGGATCAGCTTGGGCTCGGTGGTGTCGACCTTGCGCCGGAGATAGGAGACGTACGACTCGACCACGTTGTGGTCGCCGCCGAAGTCGTAGTGCCAGACGTGGTCCAGGATCTGCGCCTTCGACAACACCCGGCCCTGGTTGGCCATGAAGTAGTGCAGCAGCTTGAACTCGGTGGGCGACAGCCGTACGAGGGCGCCGCCGCGCCAGACCTGGTGGGAGTCCTCGTCGAGCTCCAGGTCGGCGACGCGCAGCCGGGCGGGGGCGGCGTCGCCGCCGCGCGTGCGGCGCAGCACGGCCCGGATGCGCGCGAGCACCTCCTCCAGGCTGAACGGCTTGGTGACGTAGTCGTCGCCGTGGCCCAGCCCGGCGATCTTGTCCTCGGTGGCGTCCCTGGCGGTGAGGAACAGCACCGGGACCCGCCGCCCGGACGCGTGCAGCCGGTCGGAGACGGCGAAGCCGTCCAGGTCCGGCAGCATGACGTCGAGCACGATCAGGTCGGGGCGCACCTTGCCGGCGATCTGGACCGCCTCCCGGCCGGTGGCCGCGGTGATCACCTCGAACCCGGCGTACCGCAGGCTCGCCGACAGCAGTTCCCTGATGTCGGGCTCGTCGTCGACGACCAGCAGCCGGCCCTCCGGGGTCACGATCCCGCCCTCCGGCCCATGGGCGAGCCCTGCGTGACCGACGTCGCCGCCACCTGGCCTTGGGCGTCGGCGGCGCCCGCGACGGTGACGAAGCTGCCCGGCTTGAGGTCGGAGACCTTCCCCGCCCGGCTGACCTGGACCTTGGTGTCGCCCGACGTGGTCACCGTGACCACGCCGCCGTTCGCGGTCTGGACGTAGATTTTGTCGCCGTCGACGAGCTTGACCGTGCCGAAGGTCATACCACCGGGCCCTCCCCCTGTCCCTGCCCTTGTCCCGCCGCCCGCGCCGCCGAAGCCGCCGCCCGCGCCTCGTGCGTACCCACCGCCCACGGGGGCCTGACCGGCGCCGGCGTACGCCCCCGGGCCGGCCGCGCGGGACGGGACCTGGCCCGGTGTGGAGCCGCCCAGGAGCTTCTGCACCTGGATGCCGAGGAGCAGCCCGGCCACGAGCAGGACGCCCCCGGCCAGGGCGAGCGTCAGCTTCGACCCGCCCGCCCGCGCGGGACGCGCCGTCAGCACCTCCTGGAGGTCGTCGTCGAACGGCGAGGTCTCCAGAAGCTCCTCGGTGTCGTTCCTGCTCACATGAATCTCCATTCCACGGGTCCGGCCGTCACTCGAAGCGCAGGGCTTCGATCGGCCGCAGCCCGGCGGCGCGGTTGGCGGGATAGCTGCCGAAGAACAGTCCGATCACGACCGAGACGCCGAGCGCCAGCGCGATCGACGTGGGGACGATCACCGGCTGCACACCCGCGATCGTGAACTGGGCGCCGATAACGGCGATCAGCACGCCCAGCAGGCCGCCGACGAGGCTGAGCATCGTCGCCTCGGCGAGGAACTGGTCGAGGATCGCGCCCTTGGGCGCGCCGATCGCCTTGCGGATGCCGATCTCCCTGGTCCGCTCGGTGACCGTGACGAGCATGATGTTGGTGATGCCGATGCCGCCGACGAGCAGGCTGATCGCGGCCACCGCGCCGAGCAGGACCGTGAACGTCCCGGTCGCCGCGCTGACCGTCTCCTGCAGGGTCGCCTGGTTGAGGATGCGGTAGTCGGCGCTCGCCGAGCCGGTGATGCCGTGCCGCTGGTTGAGCACCTCGGCGACCTCGCTCTGCGCGGCGTCGACCGCCTCGGCGCTCTTGGCCTGCACGAGGATCTGCCCCAGCGGCCCGAACCCGGTCAGGCTCTGCTGTACGGCGGGCAGCGGGGCGATCGCCACGTCGTCGGCGTCCTGGAACCCGGACGAGCCGGCCTCCTTCAGCACGCCGACGACGGTGAACGGCACGCCCGACACCGTGATCTGTTTGCCGAGGGGGTCGACCGTGCCGAACAGGTTCTCGGCCACCGTCTGCCCGATGACCACGACCTTGCGCGCGGCGAGCACGTCGTCGTTGTAGAAGTAGGTGCCCTTGACCACCGGCTTGTTGGACGCCTCGAAGTAGCTCGGGTAGGTGCCCACGAGCTGGCCGACCGAGTGGCTCGCCCCTTCGTACGCGGCGCTCTGGGACTGCGCCGTCACGACCGGCGAGACGCTCTTGACCGAGGGGGCGTTCGCCGGGTCGGCCAGCGCCCGCGCGTCGTCGACGGTGAGGTCCTTGGCCTGGGTGCGCGGGCCGGTGTTCTGCCGCCCGGCCTGGCCGCCGCCTCCCCCGCCGGCGCCGCGGGCGAAACCGCCGGGGCCGCCCCCGCCCCCCGAGGTGGAGGGCGTGATGGTCAGCGAGTTGGCCCCGAGCCGCTGGATGTTCTGCTGGATCTGCCGGGACGACCCCTCGCCGATCGCGACCAGCAGGATCACCGCGGCGACACCGATCAGGATGCCGAGCATGGTGAGCGCGCTGCGCATCCTGTTCGCGGCCAGGCCGCGCAGCGCGAACCGCAGGACCTCCGCGGCGTTCACGACGCCACCTCCGCGAGCCGCGGGGGCGGGCCGCCGACCGGCGTGGTGCGCACGTCCTCCACGATCCGGCCGTCCATGAGGCGGACGACCCGTTTGGCGTGCGCGGCGACCTCCTCCTCGTGCGTGATGACGACCAGGGTCCGGCCGCTCGCGTTGAGACGGTCGAAGATGTTCATGACGTCCTCGCTGGACTTGCTGTCGAGAGCGCCCGTGGGCTCGTCGGCCAGCAGCAGGGTCGGCGCGGTGACCAGCGCGCGGGCCACCGCCACCCGTTGCTGCTGGCCGCCGGACAGCTCGTTGGGCTGGTGGTGGACGCGCTCGGCGAGCCCGACCCGGTCGAGCGCGGCCAGCGCCCTGCGGCGCCGCTCCGCGGCCCTGACCCCGCCGTACGCCAGGGGGAGCTCGACGTTGGCGAGCGCGCTCATCCGGGGGATGAGGTTGAAGGACTGGAACACGAAGCCGAGTTTGCGGTTGCGGACGATCGCGAGTCGCCGCTCGTCGAGCCCGCCGACGTCCGTGCCGTCGAGGTGGTAGGTGCCGCCGGAGGGGACGTCGAGGCAGCCGATGATGTTCATCAGCGTGGACTTGCCGGAGCCGGAGGCGCCCATGATCGCGACGTAGTCGCCGCGCTCCACTCTGAGCGACACGCCGCGCAGCGCGCGCACCGCGGTCTCGCCCTCGCCGTACACCTTGGTGACGTGGCCCAAGTCGAGCACAGGGGGGTCGAGGACGGGAGGGTCGAGGACAGGGGGGCCGGGCACAGGGGGTTCGGGCACAGGAGGGCCGGGCACCGGCGGCGGGCCGGCCCTCATCGGTTGCCTCCGCCGCCACCGCCGCCGCCACCGCCGCCGAAGCCGCGGCCGAAACCGCCTCCGCCACCGGGGAACTGGATGCCGCCGCCTCCGCCGGTCGTCGACGCCTGGGGCCGCACCACCTGGTCGCCCTCCTGGAGTCCCGACTTGATCTCGGTGGTGGTGTCGCCCTTGATACCGACCTCCACCCGCTTCACGACCTGTCCGCCGTTCTCCAGCACCGTCACGGTGGTCTGCCCGCCCGCCGTGGTGACCGCCGAGGACGCCACCGTGAGCACGTCGGCCGCCTCGCCGACGGTCACCCGTGCCGTTGCCGTCTGCCCGAGCCGTACGGTGGAGGGCACGTCGGTCAGCGAGATCGTCACCGCGTACTGGACGACGTTGTTGCTGGTCTGCGGCTGCGGGTCGACGACCGTCACCTTTCCGGCGGCGGTGACCCCGGCGAGGGCATCGAAGCTCACCGTCGCCGCCTGGCCGACCTTGATCCTGCCGACGTCGGCCTCGGTGAAGTTCCCCACGATCCGCAGGCGGGCGGGGTCGGCGATCTCGAAGAAACCGCCGGAGCCGGCGGACGCGGAGGAGCCCGCGGACCCTGCGGACCCTGTGGACCCGCTCTGCGACTGCGCCTGACCGCCCTGTGAGGATCCGCCCGACGAGCCGCCGACGGCCCCGTTGACCGCCGTGACGACCCCCGCGAACGGCGCCTTGATCACCGTGCCCGCCAGCGCCCGTTTCGCCGACCGATAGGCGTTCCTCGCGTTGATGTACTGCGAGTAGCCCGAAGCCGTCGAGGTGTCCGCCTCCTCGGCGGCGTCCAGACTCGCCCGGGCCGCCTCCAGGCTCTCCCGGGCGGCCGTGTCGTCGATGCGCGCGAGCACCTGTCCCTTCTTGACCCGGTCGCCGGTCTCGACCAGTACGGCCTCCACGGTGCCGTTCGCGGCGAAACCGAGGGCGCGCGTCCGGGCGCTCTCGACGGAACCGGAGGCCGAGACCGAGGCGAGCACGGTCCCCCGGGTCACCCGGGTCGTCAGCGGCGCGGCGCCGTCTCCGGAGGTGTCGCCCCCCACGGACGCCCAGGCCGCCGCGATCCCGCCGAGCAGCAGCACCAGCAGGGCGCCGTTGGTGATCAGCGTCCTGCGCTTCGTCGACAGCTTCACGACGTCGAACCATGGCAAACTCCGCTGCGGGCAACCTCGGCCGATGCTGAGGGTTTGCTGACAGTCCGCGTCCGGGTCCGCGTTCGGGTCCGCATCCACAGACAACTCTCAGGTACGGCCAAGCCACCGGTCACGTGGCGTCAGCAGGATGGCCGCCATGAGATCGAGCACTCCACTCCGTGTCGGAGGGCTCGCGCTGGCGGGGATCGTCATCGCGAGCGTCGCCGTGATCTCCGCCAGTGGCGGCGACACCTCCGTGGCCGACCGGATCGCGCTCGCCTCGGTCAGGCGGGGCACGGTCACGTCGTACGTCTCCGCCGCCGGCAACACGGTCGACACCGGCGTGCGCGATCTGGCGTTCGGAGCGGAAGGCACGGTCGAGAAGGTCTACGTCAAGGTGGGCGAGAAGGTCCGCCGGGGCAAGGTCCTCGCCCGCGTCGACGACACCGTCGCCAGGGAGAACTACGAGGCCGCCAAAGCCGCCCTCGCCGCCGCCCAGGAGACCCTCGACGACGTCAAGAACGGCACCGCCACCGGAGCCGGGGCCTCCGGCGGCGGGACCGGAGCGGGGGCGGGCGGCGCGGCAGCCGGGACCTCCGGCGGCGGGACGAGCACGGGAGGCTCGGGAGCCTCGGGCAGGGCCGGAACTTCCGGCGGCGGCACCGGTTCGGGAAGCGCGGGAGCCGCGTCGAGCGGGGGCGGAACCTCAGGCGCGTCCGGCCCTGGAGCCGGGCCGGGGAACGCGGGCGGCTCAGGGATCGGCGGCGCGGTCGCGTGTCCGGCACCCTCCGCGCGTCCCTCGGCGCGCCCCTCGGTACAGCCTTCAGGGCGGCCTTCGGGGCAGTCGTCCGCGCGTCCCGCCTCTCAGGCTTCGGGGCAGCCGGCCTCCCGGCCGTCGAGCCGGCCGACCGGCCGTGTGGCGTACAGCGGCGCGAGCACGGCGAGCGTGGCCCTCGTGGCGTACCGAAGCGGTGACCACGGAGGTAAACACGGAGGTGACCACGGCGGCCCGAAGCCTGAGCCCAGTCCCGCCCCCGCGCCCACACGCACGCCGCGTCCGCACGCGAACCCGTCCGCGACGCACCGCCCGGCCCCCACGAATGACGGAGCCGCCACGCCGAATCCCGGAGTGAGCGTGTCGATCCTGCCCACGAAACCGGCACAGCAGCCCAGCGTCGGACCGAGCCCCTCCCCTCGTGATTCCTCCTCCACGTGCGCGCCCGGCCAGGGCGGCCAGGGACAGGGCTCAGAGCAGGGCGCACAGGAGCAGAACCGGCAGGGGCAGGGCGGCGGCACGCAGGGTCGTGCGGGCTTCGGCGGCGGTCAGGCGGGGGGCCAGGGTGGTCAGGCAGGCCAGGGCGGTCAGGGTGGCGGCGCCCGGCTGACCGAGGCACAGGCCGAAGCACAGGTCAGCCAGGCGACGACCGAACTGGCCGAGGCCGAGAAGGCCCTCGCCGGCGTGCGGATCAAGGCTCCGGCGGACGGCACGATCCTGTCGGTCGCGGGACCCACCGGCTCCCGCTACACCTCGGGCGCCTTCATCACCCTGGGCGACCTCGACGCTCTTCAGGTGCAGGCGATGTTCACCGAGTCGGACATCCGCTTCCTGAAGGTCGGTCAGGCTGCCACCGTCACGCTGTCCACGCAGCCGGGACGGGAGTACGCCGGAACGGTCGCCCACATCGACCCGGCCGCGACCACCTCCAACCGGCTCGTCCGTTACGGCGTGACGATCGACCTGGAGAACCGCCCCGCCCGGCTGCTGCTGGGACAGAGTGCCACCGTTCGGGTGACGACCGGCGAGGCGGACGGCGCGCTCTACGTCCCCTCGCAGGCCGTACGCCTCCAGGACGGCGGCACGGCCGTGGTCACGGTGACCAACGGCGGGACACAGGAACGGCGCACGGTCAGAATCGGCGTGCGCGGCGACACCCAGGTGGAGATCACCGACGGCCTCGCCGAGGGCGACCAGGTCGTCCTGCCCGGCACCACCACCGCCTTCCCCGACGAAGGCTTCCCCGCCGCCCGCTGACCCATCGGCAGACCACCCGCCGTTCAGCACGATCACCGGGCTCCGGGCCCAAGTAGGGGCGTACCCCCTTGGACCCGTAACCCCGCCTCAGAGAAGCTGCGATCAGCGCGCGACGCCCTGCCCCATGGGCAGGCCCCCACGCAGTGATCGAGTGGCGCTACCAGGCGGTCGCACCGCCGTCGACCGCGTAGTTGGCGCCCGTGATGTACGCCGCCCGGTCGGAGGCGAGGAAGGCCGCCAGCTCGACGATCTCCTGCGGCCGGGCGAAGCGCTTGAGGAGCGTCTTGCGGGTTATCGCGTCCCTGGCCGCCTGGTTGTCGCCGAGATCACGATCACTGGCCGGGGTGAGGACCGGCCCGGGGCTGATCGCCACCGCGCGGATCCCGTGGCGAGCGCCTTCGAGCGCGAACTGCCGGGTCATGCCGATGACTCCGGCGTTCGCCGCGCTGTGCGCGACCATCGGGGGGATCTCACCGGCGATCATGCCGGCCATGGACGCGACGTTGATGATGACGCCGCCACCCCGCCGGACCAGGTACGGCCACGCGAACTTCGACACGAAGAAAGAGATGTCGAGCTCGCCGGCGATGGTCGCCCGCCAGTCCTCCACCGATACATCGGGCATCGGCCCGAAGCGGGGCATGGCCGCGTTGTTGTAGACGACGTCGAGCCCGCCATAGGCCGCCACGGCGTCCTCGACCATCCGCCGCGCCTGTTCCGGGTCGGTGAGGTCGACGGGCGCGATGCCCGTCATGTCACCTCCGGCGCGACGGACGAGTTCCACCGTCTCATCGTTGGCGGCGACCTGGATGTCGCATCCGACGACCTTCGCGCCTTCTCGCGCGAAGACCAGCGACGCGACCCGGCCCTGGCCTCCGGCGGTGCCGGTGATCAGCACCACCTTGCCGTCAAGCGTTCCCATGAAGTTCCTCCGTCCCCCGTGTTCGGCGCGAACTCAGCTGGCGCGCAGCGGTGCGAGTGCCGTGCTCCACGCCACGACCTGGTCCAACATCGCGGTGAGCGAGTCGACTTGGAATTCGTTGGGCGTGAACACGCTGAAGTCCTTGAAGTCGGTGAAGAGCGACAGCGCCACCTGGGCCCGCACGTCGGCCATCTGAAGCTCACCGGCGATCAGGCGCAGGTGTTCCACCGCGCGGGTGCCGCCGACCGAGCCGTAGCTGACGAAACCGACGGCTTTGTTGTTCCACTCGCCGTACAGGAAGTCGATGGCGTTCTTCAGCGCGCCCGACGTCGAGTGGTTGTATTCCGGCGTCACCATGACGAACCCGTCGAACGAGGCGATCTTGCCCGCCCACGCCATGGTATGCGGCTGCGTGTACTGGCCCAGCGACGGCGGCAGCGCCTCGTCGAGGTGCGGGAGCTTGTAGTCGAGCAGGTCGACGAGCTCGAACTCCGCGTCGGTCCGCCGCGCCGCGACCTGGTGCACCCAGCGGGCGACGGCCTCGCCGTTGCGTCCGGGGCGGGTGCTGCCGAGGATGATCCCGATCCTGGTCATGACGATCTCCACTTTCTGCGAGGAAGTGTTTGCTTCGCGAAGGAAGGATATGAGTACTTCGTTCGTGAAGCAAGCAAGTAGAATGCGACCATGACCACATCGCAGCCCGCGCCGTCGGTGCAGCCGCTGACCCCTGACGAGGAGGCGTTGGTCCGCGCGCTGCCTCGCCTGATGTACGCGCTGCCCCGCGCGATCGACGCCGACATGGTGCGTGAACAACAGTTGCCGCTCATCGAGTGGACCGCCCTGATGCGGTTGTCGGAGGCGCCGCAGCGGCGGATGAGGATGGGCGAACTCGCGGTCGCCTGCGAGCTCTCCCTGAGCGGGATGACCCGCATCGTCACCGTCCTGGAGCGGCAGGGCTTGGTCGAACGGGTCAGGTGCGACGACGACGCCCGCGGGTTCAACGCCGTCCTCACCGACGCCGGCCTCGCCCGCCTGGAACGGGCGTGGCCGAGCAACCTGGCCAGCGTGCGCCGGCACTTTCTCGACCACCTCGAAGGCATCGATCTCGCCCGCCTCGCCCGCGCGATCCAGAACGTCGCGAGCGACGCCTGACAGATGGGCGGCACACCAAGCCCGGCGCCGCCGGCGTCTTCGTCTCGACTGTCGAGGACGCGCTGGTCGACGGAGATCGTGGTCAGGTGCGGGCTTCGGGGGCGAGAGGGAGGGTGACGCGGAAGGCGGCGCCGGCGCCGGGGGCCGTCTCCACGCCGACCTCGCCGCCATGGGCCTCGACGAGGGACTGCACGATCGCGAGACCCAGCCCGCTGCCCCCGGACGGCCGCGTGCGGGAGGGGTCGGCGCGGTAGAAGCGTTCGAAGACCCGGGCGGCCTGCTCGGGGGTGAGGCCGGGCCCCTTGTCCGCCACCTCGATGTACGCCGTGCCGTCCCGGCTCCCGACGCGTACGGTGATCGGCGTTCCCTCGGGCGTGTGGGTCCTGGCATTGCTCATCAGGTTGCCCACGACCTGCCGCAGCCGCACCTCGTCACCCGAGACGATCAGCGCCGCGTCCCCTTCGACCACGAGCGAGACGCCGCGGTCGGGACAGAGGGTCCTGGCGTCGTGGACCGCGTCGGCCGCCAGGGCCAGCAGGTCCACGGGCTGCATGCGGAGCGGGCGCTGCTGGTCGAGCCGGGCGAGCAGCAGGAGGTCGTCCACCAGCAGGCCCATCCGGGCGGCCTCGCTCTCGATGCGCGACATCAGCCGCGTGACGTCGGCGTCCGGCACCTGCCGGTGGAACTCGGCGAAGCCCCTGATCGAGGTGAGCGGCGTGCGCAGTTCGTGCGAGGCGTCGGCCACGAAGCGGCGCATGCGCGCCTCCGACTCCCGCGCCTTGCTTTCCGATTCGCGCGCCTTGGCCTCGGACTCGCGCGCCTTGGCCTCCGACTCCCTGGCCGCCGTCTCGGAGGCCGCCCGGGCCTGGAACGCCGTCTCGATCTGGGCGAGCATGCCGTTCAGCGCGCGGGCGAGCCGCCCGACCTCGGTACGCGGGTCGCGGTCGGGGATCCGGCTGCCGAGGTTTCCGCGGGCGATGGCGTCGGCGGTCGCCTCGATCTCGGCCAGGGGCCGCAGGCTGCGCCGTACGATCACCACGCCGACGACGGCGAGCACGACCATCAGGGCGCCGCCGACCAGCGCCTCGATGAGGGTGAGCCGCGCGGTGATCTGCCCGACCGAGGCCATGTCCACCGCGACGACCACCGTGCCCAGGCCGTCGACGGGCACCACCCGGGCCCGCCACCGGCCGTCGCCCGACACCGCCGGGACCGTCACCGGGCTCTGGGCGGTCACGGCGCCGGGCCCCGGCAGGTCCTCCACGCCCATGCCCGCCTGCGCGAGCACCGTCGTGCCGCCGGTGTCGCGGATCTCCACCCGTCCCTCGGGCGGCAGCCTGAGTCGTGCGAACGCGGCGGGACCGCGGCCGAGCCGGATCTCGGTCTCGTGCGCCAGCATGTCGACCTGCATGTCGACCCGGCTGACCAGGTAGTCGCGCAGCACCGAGACGCTGCCCACGCCGATGGCCGCGAGGGCGACCGCGACCAGCGCGAGCATGGCCGCGCTGAGCCGGATCCGCAGCGGCGTGCGTCCCGACACGGCTCAGGCGCCGGCGGGTGGTGTCCGCATGACGTAGCCGACGCCGCGCAGCGTGTGGATGAGCCGGGGGTGGGCCCGGGACTGGGCCCGAGAAGAATCACCGTCGAGCTTGCGGCGCAGCACCGACACGTACGACTCGACGATCCCGGCGTCGCCGCGGAAGTCGTAGTCCCACACGTGGTCGAGGATCTGGGCCTTGGACAGCACCCGGCCGGTGTTGCACATGAAGTAACGCAGCAGCTTGAACTCCGTCGGCGACAGGGACACCGCCCGGCCGCCGCGCCAGACCTCGTGGGACTCCTCGTCCAGCTCGATGTCGGCGAAGGTCAGCCGCGGCGGGGCGACCATCGGGTCCCCGGCGGTGCGGCGCAGTACGGCCCGGATGCGGGCGACGACCTCCTCCAGGCTGAACGGCTTGGTCACGTAGTCGTCGCCACCGAGCGTCAGGCCCCGGATCTTGTCCTCGGTGGCGTCCCGCGCCGTGAGGAAGACCACAGGGGTGTGGCTGCCGCCGCCGCGCAGCCTGCGCACGATGTCGAACCCGTCCATGTCGGGCAGCATGACGTCGAGCACGATCAGGTCCGGGCGGTGCCGCCGGGCCGCGGCGACCGCCTCGCCGCCGTTGGACGCGGTGTGGACCTCGAATCCGGCGTACCGGAGACTGGCCGCGAGCAGTTCGAGGATGTTCGGTTCGTCCTCGACGATCAGCAGCCGGGCTTCGGGAGATTCAGCGACCATGGCGCCAGCACTCTAGACCTAGGTTGTTAAGGGAACCGTTAAAGCGATGTGCCTGGCGATGGCGAGGCTGCTCGTCGCCGCCGGGGAGGGCGCGTTGCGCACCAGCACGATCCGCCCGCGCACGTCGATGACGAAGTCGTCGAGCAGCCCACCGTCCCGTGACACGGCCTGCGCCCGCACGCCGCCCTCGGTGCGTACGAGGTCGGCCGAGGACAGTGCGGGCACGTACCGCCGTGCGGCGGACACGAAGGCGCGTTTGGCCAGCGAGCCGTACACCTCGCGCAGGCCGGTCCGCCAGTGCTCGGCCGCCATGCGCCGCGTGCCCGGCCAGGACAGGATGCCGCGCAGGTCGCGGGCCGAGACCCGGCGCCACGAGTAGCCCTCCAGGGCGAGCGCCGGCACGGCGTTGGGCCCTACCAGGACCTCCCCGTCGATCCGGCGGGTCAGGTGGACGCCGAGGAAGGGGTAACGGGGGTCGGGCACGGGATAGATGAGCCCGCTCACCAGGTCACGCGCCGAGCCGGCGAGCCGGTAGTACTCCCCGCGGAACGGGACGATCCGCACGTCTCCGCTGGCCCCCGCCAGGTCCGCCACGCGGTCGGAGCCGAGACCGGCGCAGGAGATCAGGCGGTCGAAGGTGAGCCTCTCCGGCCCGGCCGCCACCGCGACGCCGTCCGTGGTCTGCCTGATCGCGCGTACGGGACGCGAGAGCCGTACGGACCCGCCGGCCTCGGCCACGTCGGCGGCGAGGCGGCGCGCGACCGCGGAGAAGTCGGTGATCGCGGTGTGCGGCGAGTGGATGGCGGCGACCCCGACCGCGTACGGCTCCACCTCACGCAGGCCGATCGCGTCGAGCTGGGCGATACCGGGCACACCGTTCTCCCTGGCCCGCTCGGCGATGCGGCGCAACCCCGGCAGTTCGGCCCGGGTGGAGGCCACGACGAGCTTGCCCACCTCGTCGTACGGCAGGCCGTGCTCGGCGCAGTACTCGCGCAGCATGGCCGCGCCCTCCCGGCAGAGGGTCGCCTTGAGCGAGCCGGGCTGGTAGTAGATCCCGGCGTGCACGACTCCGCTGTTGCGCCCGGTCTGGTGGGCGGCGACGCGGGGCTCCTTCTCCAGGACGGTCACCTCGGCGCCCGCCCGTGCCATCTGCCGGGCCACGGCCAGACCGAGGATCCCGGCGCCGACGATCCCGATCCTCATGTCCGTACCGATGTCGACAGCATGCCCGTCATTGTCTCAGCCGGAGCCGCTCCACGGTGATCGAACCTGTGTTCGGTACGATGGCGGCGTGTACGTGCCACCCGGCTGGCCGCCGGAGGTGCGCCCTCCGGGCAGCCCCGAATGGGAGGTCTCGGCCGTGTCGTGGCTGCTCGACGCAGTGCCCCCGGACTACCGCGCGTACGGCGTGCTGCGCCGCCACCCTCTCGCACTCGCCCGGATGGCCCGCCAGCAGGTGGCGGCCTCGATCCAGGCGGCCAGGGAGGGGTATCGCGGGGCGGCGGTGGACCTCAAGGAGCACCTGCCCCCGCACGCCGTCGAGGCGGTCCTGGACGCCTACCGCCAGGAGGGTCCCCGGCTCGTACGGCTGGCCGAGTCGATCGCGCTCGTGGAGCGCGCCCTGCGCGGCGAGCACTTCCTCCCCCGGCTGTGAATCCGCTCTTATTTCCGGACAGATGGGGCATAACCGCCTAAAAGAGGAAATCGGGGGTTAGCCATGACCACAGAGGGAGCCACCAAGACCGCCGGCCAGGTCATGCACCAGGGCGCCGAGTGCATCGGCGAGCACGACAGCCTTCGCAGGGCCGCCGAGATGATGCGCGATCTGAGCGTCGGCGCCCTCCCCATCTGCGGGGAGGACGACCGGCTCAAGGGGATCATCACCGACCGCGACATCGTGATCAAGTGCTGCGCCGAGGGCAAGGACCTCGACCAGACCACGGCGAGCGAGCTCGCCCGCGGCCTCGTCTGGGTCGACGCCGGCGCCAGCGTCGAGGACGCCCTGACGAAGATGGAGGAGCACCAGATCAAGCGCATGCCGGTGATCGACAACCACCGGATCGTCGGGATGATCACCGAGGCCGACCTGGCCAAGGAACTGCCCGACAGCAAGCTCGCGGAGTTCGTGCACCGCATCTACGCGCGGAGCTGACGCTCGCGACGCTCTCCGGGCCGGTGTCGCCGGGAACGGCGGCCCGGCCCTCCACGTGCCCCGTCCCCGCGGTGCGGCCGGCGAGCGCCGATGCGAGGAGCGCCCGCGCCGAGCGAAGATCCGGGCCGCCTCCTCCACGGTGGGATCGGCACCCTGGGGCGGCAGGCGCCGGGTGGCGTCGCGAACGACTCAGGACACTAGCGACGTCCCGGCGTGACGAGCCCGGACTCGTAGGCGTGCACCACCAGTTGGGCGCGATCACGAGCGCCCAGCTTGGCTATCGTCCTGCTGACGTGGGTCTTGACGGTGGCGTGGCTGATCGACAGGTGGCCGGCGATCTCCTCGTTGGACATCCCTGTCGCGACCAGCGACAGGACCTCGCGCTCCCGGTCGGTCAGCCGTTCGAGGCCGGGTCCCGGCACGGGCCTGGGCGGGGTGGAGACGTACTCCTCGATCAGTCGCCTGGTGACCGAGGGAGACAACAGTGCCTCGCCGTCGGCCGCCACCCGCACCGACTGCAGCAGGTCGGCCGGTTCGATGTCCTTGACCAGGAAGCCGCTGGCCCCGGCACGCAGGGCGGCGAAGACGTACTCGTCGAGGGCGTAGTTGGTGAGGATGACCACGCGTACCGAGTCGAGCTCCGGGTCGGCGCCGATTCTCCTCATGGCCTGGATGCCGTCCAGCAGCGGCATCCGTACGTCCAGCAACGCCACGTCGGGCAGCAGAGCACGGCACAACTCGACGGCCTCGCCGCCGTTGCCCGCCTCCGCGACGACCGTGACGTCCCCGGCCATCTCCAGCAGTGCTCGGAAGCCGGCGCGGATCAGTGGCTGGTCGTCGGCCAGGAGCACCCGGATCACGGGGCGGCCACCGTCGGCAGTTCGGCCCGTACGGCGAAGCCTCCCCCCGATCGCGGCCCAGCTGTGAGCGAGCCGCCGAGGGCGACCGCGCGCTCACGCATTCCGATCAACCCCATCCCGTTCTCCGCTGTCCCTGTCGTGCTCTCTCCGTCGTCCTCGACGCTCAGTCTGATCATCTCAGCCGCGTATTCGATCGTCACGGTGATGGAGGCGGCCCCGGCGTGCCGCAGCACGTTGGTGAACGCCTCCTGCACGATGCGGTAGGCGGCCCGGTCGACTTCTGCGGGCACCTCCCCGCGCGTGCCGACGGTCAGCGTCCTGACCGGCAGCCCTGCCGCTTCGGCCCTGTCCACCAGCCGGGACAGTCCGGCCAGCCCCACCTCCGAGCCGTCGGGATCGGCGTGACGCAGGACGCCCAGCGTGGCGCGCAGCTCGTGCATCGCCTCCTTGCCGGACTCCTTGACCGCGAGCAGCGCCCGGCGGGCCAGGGCCGGATCCGGCTCCAGAGTCTGCAGGGCGACGGCGGTCTGGACGTTGATGACGGAGATGCTGTGCGTGAGCGTGTCGTGGAGCTCCCGGGCGATCCACAGGCGCTCCTCCCCGGCCCTGCGCAGAGCGGCCTCCTCCCTGGTGATTTCGGCCTGGATCGCTCGTTGTTCGACCTCTTCGAGGTAGGCGCGCCGGTTCTTTATCACCTCGCCGAGCACTACCGTCGCCACCAGCCAGCCGCTGAGCAGGCCGAGGCCACCGGGTTCGGGATCGGTGTCGGCCAGCGCGACCGGGATGGCGATGCCGGTGGCCAGTGCCGCCGCGAGACCGATCGCCAGGCGGCGCCGTCCCAGAGTGGCCGCCGTGTAGATCGCGATCAGGGCGGGCCCGGCGGCGAAGATGCCCGGGTAACGCGCGCCGTAGTAGGCGACGGCGCAGCCGGCCGCGACCACGCCGACCGGCACGGGAGCGCCACGCCGCCAGGCGAGCACCAGGCACGACACAACGATCAACGTCAGGCCGAGCGGGTCCAGCGGCCGCTCCACGAGACCTGAGCTGGACACCCTGCCATAGGTGCCCGCGACGCCGAGCGTGAGCATGGCCGCCGTGATCAGCGCATCGGTCTTCCAGGGGTGCACGCCTGTCACGCTAGGCCACGACGCGGGACAAGCCCACCCGCGCAGGGATGACCTGGCGCCTGCGTCCCAGGTCGTACTCGTGCTCCGCGTCGCCGTGCCCTACACCCTGGGATGTACGGCGGAGCGCCGACCCCAGTCTGACGATCTTCCGCGCGAGGCGCAGCAGCATGCCGTGCATGAGCGTCTCACCTGTTCCGCCGCGGGCGGACCCTGGCCGTGGACCCGATTGGATCGTCTGGCCGCTGCGGTCGGCCGCCGTGCTGCACCTGTTCGGCGTGCTCACGCAAGCCGTCCTTGCCGGACTGTTCGTCACGGGTGACGTGGACATGCTCGCCTGGCATCGCACCAACGGCGGATTCACTCATGCCATGCTCTACCTCCAGCTGGTGGCCTCGATCCTGCTGTGGCGACCGGCGCGCGGGCCGGCATGGCCTGCCCTGGCCGCGGCCGGGCTCGTAGCCGCCGAGACCCTTCAGGTCACGGCCGGGCAGGAGCGCGTCCTGGCAGTGCACTTCCCGCTCGGCATGGCCGTTTTCGGCGCCACGACCATGCTGACGGTCCTGGTCTGGCGGGTGACACGATGATCTCCCGTCGCGGCTTCCTCGGGCTGCTCGGCGGGGCCGGCCTCACGGTCGCCGGCTGCGGCGCCCTGGCACCCGAGGTGGCCGGTGAGAGCCTGACGAGCGCGTTGCCGTTGCCCGCCCGGTTCACCGTGCCGCTCCCGATCCCCGCGACCGCCGTTCCGGTACGGCCCGGCCATTACGAGGTCGTTCAGCGCGCGGCCAAGGTAGAGATCATCCCCGGCACCACAACCGAGATCTGGGGCTACGACGGCACGTTCCCCGGGCCGACCTTCGACCTGAGAACCGGCGACCGTACGGTCATCCGGGTCCGCAACGAGCTGCCCGTGCCCACCTCGACACATCTGCACGGAGGAGTCACCCCGCCGGAGTCCGACGGCTACCCCACGGACGTGGTGGTCGCGGAGGGACGGGGGTTCCGTCCGCCACAGGGCGATCACTCCCACCACGACCTGACGCGGTGGACCTTCCACGAGGTGGCCAGAGACTACGTGTATCCGCTGGAGCAGCGTGCCGCCACGCTCTGGTACCACGACCATCGGATGGACTTCACCGCGCCACAGGTGTGGCGGGGCCTCGCCGGTCTCCTCGTGGTTCGCGACGACGAGGACGACGCGCTGCCGTTGCCGAAGGGTGAGCGGGACATCCCTCTGATGATCTGTGACAGGGCGTTCGAGGAGGACGGCTCGTTCCGCTATCCGTCCCTGGATCCGACCCTGCTGATGCGCCCGGGGGTGGACGACGCCTTCATGGAGGGAGTCGAGGGCGACGTCATCCTGGTCAACGGCGCGCCCTGGCCTTTCCTCGAGGTCGACGCGGTCCGATACCGCCTGCGACTGCTCAACGCCTCGAACGCACGCCGTTTCCGGCTGCGATTGACTCCCGGCGGCCGGTTCGTCCAGGTCGGCAGCGATCAGGGGTTGCTGACCGCTCCCCTGACGCACGACGCGATCACCATCTCCCCGGGAGAGCGCCTCGATGTCATCGTGGATTTCTCCGGCCACCCCGTCGGCGCCGAGGTGACCATGGTCAACACCTTGGGCGCGGGTGCCGCGCGCGATGTCATGCGGTTCCGCGTGCGGCGCCGAGCCGCTGACGACAGCGCGATCCCGAAGCGGCTGTCCCGGGCCGAGCCGGCCGCCACGGCGGTCACCACCCGCGTCTTCGACTTCCGCCGCACGGGTCAGGGGGGAGGTGGATCCTGGACGATCAACGGACAGCGCTTCCGGCCAGGGCGGCCGCTGGCCACCCCTCGCCTGGGCACCAGCGAGATATGGAGGTTCACCGGCGACTTCCATCACCCCGTGCACGTCCACCTGGCCCGATTCCGGGTGCTCGCACGGAACGGCAGGCCGCCGGCGGCGACCGACGCCGGCTGGAAGGACACGGTGGACGTGCGACCCTACGAGGTCGTCGACGTCCTGGTCCGTATCGAGGGCTACCGGGGGCGCTACATGCTGCACTGCCACAACCTCGAGCACGAGGACATGGCGATGATGGCCGATTTCGAAGTCGTCTGAAGGCCCTCAGCGGCCCATCACCTCAGCGACCCGTGCGGTAGGCGACGAACGCGATGACCCCGATCGCCCCGAGAGCGACCGCCACCCATAACACCGGCATCGGCACGCCGAGCAGGTCGTCCGCGGCGGCCGCCTCGCCCGACGCCGTGACCTCCCTCGGGCGGGCGGAGGTCCGGGCCGGGCGGGGAGAGGAACTCGGGCGGGCGGAGGCCGGCAGCGGCACCCGGTAGACCGGGCTGTCCTCCCCCTCGCTCCCGGTGAGCAGGGCCGTCCCGTCCCGGGTGTACGCGATCGACTCGGCCTGCTTCAGCGGTGGCATCGTGACGTGCGCGAGCAGCTTCCCGGGCGAGCGGTAGACGGACGCGGAGAAGTACGTGCGGATGACGAAGCTCGACCCGTCGGGAGCGTACGCCGCGTCGGTCGCCATGATCGGCGCCGGCCCCACCCGCCGCAGGACGTTCACCTTGTCGGTGCGGAGCTTCGCCGGCGCGGCGTAGACACCGCCGGAGAACTCCTTGCTGACGATGTACAGCCGGCCCGAACGGGGATCGACCATCACCCCCTCGGCGTTGCGGGGCCCGTCGGCGTACCGGAAGCGGTACCGGGTCGCCCGCAGCGTCGCGTCCTCCATCGTCCGTGGCTCGACGACCCGGTAGACGGACACGTCCGGCCAGGCGCCGTCCATGTTGTCCCCGATGTCGGCGATCCACAGCACGCCGCGGCCGGTCGCGCGGTCGGTGGAGGCCGCGATGCCCTCCCAGTCCCGGGCCTCGGCGTTCCCGATCGTGAACGTCGCCCGCGTGCGGCCGTCCGGGCCGACCGCGTAGATCTGCGGTCCGTGGCCGCTGTCGTTGTGGGTGTAGACGATGCCCTTGTGTGTGGGCGAGACGGCCAGACCGCTCGACTCGCCGACACGCTGGTCCCGGATCCGGAACTGCGGCCGGTCTCCGTCGTCGGCCCGGGCGGCCGTGCCCGGGACGACCGCTCCCGCGGCCGCGAGGAGAGCCAGGACGGCCCGCGGAATCCGTCTCGTCCGAGTCCGCCCCGTTGCGCGCCCCATGCGGCCATCATTCCCGATGTCCGCTGCGCGTGCGGCGGCCGACATGCCCCCGGCCGTCCCGGATTCGGTCAGGGGCGGGCAAGTGACGGGCGATCAGCGCAGGGCGGCGTAGAAGTCGCGCAGGTCGGCGGCGAGCACGTCCGGCCGCAGATGAGCGGCGTAGTGGCCGCCCCCATCGTAGGACCGCCAGTGGACGATGTTCTTGTGGTCGCGCTCGGCGAAGGTGCGCATCGACACGAAGTCGCCCTCGAACATCGCCAGGCCGAGCGGCACCGTCGTCGGCTCCTTGGGGTGCTCGGCGTGCGCGTCCTCGTAGTAGAACCGCGTCGCCGACGTGGCGGTGCCGGTCGCCCAGTAGAGCATCGTGTTGGTCAGGATGAAGTCGTCGTCGACGTCCTCGCCGAACAGTTGGGTGTTCCAGCCCAGCAGCCCGGCCGGCGAGTCGAAGATCCCGTACGACAGCGTCTGCGGCTGCTGCGAGTGGACCATGTTGAACGACATCTTGTTCTCGTAGAACCACTGCAGCACCTCGAGGCCCTTGCGCTCCTCGTCGGTGAGGTTCGCCATCTCCGCCGGGTCGCCGGAGGGGAACGAGTAGATCTGCGTGACGTGGACGCCGACGACGTGTTCGGGGTCCACCCGGCCCACCTCGGGCGAGACGAACGAGCCGCCGTCGTTGCCCACCGCGCCGTACCGGTCGTAGCCGAGCCGGCGCATGAGCTCCGCCCAGGCCCGGGCCGTACGGAACCTGTTCCAGCCGCGCTCCCGGGTGGGGCCGGAGAAGCCGAAGCCGGGCAGCGACGGGATCACCAGGTGGAACGCGTGCGCCGGGTCCTCCGGGTTCGTCAGCGGCTCGATGACCTTGAGGTACTCCACGATCGAACCCGGCCAGCCGTGGGTCAGGATCAGCGGGAGGGCGTCCTCGTGCGGCGACCGTACGTGCAGGAAGTGGATGCGCTGCCCGTCGATCTCGGTGGTGAACTGCGGATGACGGTTGATCTCCGCCTCGCGGGCACGCCAGTCGTACCCGTCCCTCCAGTACTCGGCCAGCCGCTTCACGTACTCGACCGGCATGCCGTAGTCCCAACCCGCGCCGGGGATCTCGTCGGGCCAGCGGGTGCGGCCGAGGCGGTCCTTCAGGTCGTCGAGGTCGGCCTGCGGGACGTCGATGCGGAAAGGCGTGATCTGCGTGTTCTCGCTCATGACGCCGACACTACGGACCCTTCAGGACAGGCTCTGTCCTGAAGTGCCGCCAGACTGGAGCAATGTTGGAGACCTCGGCGCGGCTGCTGCGCCTGCTGTCGCTACTCCAGGCCACACGCGACTGGCCGGGCAGGGTCCTCGCCGAACGGCTCGGGGTGACCGAGCGGACCGTCCGCCGCGACGTCGACCGGCTACGCGAACTCGGCTATCCGGTGGAGTCCACCCGGGGCACGGACGGCGGCTACCGGCTGGTCGCCGGGACCGCGATGCCGCCCCTGCTCCTCGACGACGAGGAGGCGGTGGCCGTGGCGATCGGGCTGCGGGCCGCCGGCGGCGTATCGGGCGTCGAGGAGGCGGCCGAGCGCGCCGCCGCCAAGCTCGAGCAGGTGCTGCCGTCGCGCCTGCGCCGCCGGGTCGGCGCCCTCCAGGCGTACACCGAACCGGTGCCGCCCGACCGGCCGGGTCCGGTGGTCGACCCCGCCGTGCTGGGCGTGCTGGCTGCCGCCTGCCGCGACCGCGAACGGCTGCGGTTCGACTACCGCGACCACGGCGGCTCCTCGGGCGTACGGGTGACGGAGCCGCACCGGCTCGTGTCCTGGGGCCGACGGTGGTATCTGGTGGCCTGGGACGTCGACCGCGACGACTGGCGCACCTTCCGGGTGGACCGGATCGCGCCCCGCACTCCCACCGGGCCGCGCTTCCCGCCCCGCGACCCGCCGGAGGGCGGCGCGGCGGCGTACGTCGCCAGGGGCGCGTCGGCGGCGGCCTGGCGGCACCACGCCCGGGTGCTCGTCCACGCCCCGGCCGAGGAGGTCGCCGCGCGGATCAACCCCGCCGTCGGCGTCGTGGAGGACGTCGACGACCGCACCTGCGTGCTCGTGACCGGCGCCGACACCCTGAACACGCTCGCCGTCCACCTCGGCCTGCTCGAATTCGACTTCGAGGTCACCGGGCCGCCGGACCTGGTGGACCACCTGCGCGCCCTCACCGTCCGCTACGCCCGCGCCACGCCGGGGACGGCCGAGGGGAACGACGGGTCTCCTGATCGGGGAGCGAAGCGGCGTTCACCCTAAACTCCTCGTGGTTGCACGGCGAAAGAGTTCCACAGGTGGGAGCAGAGGATGGAGTTCCGGATTCTCGGCCCCATCGAGGTACGCGGCGACGACGGGCTCCCCGTCGACCTGGGTGGACGGCGCCCGCGTGCCATCCTGGCGCGGCTTCTCGCGGCTCGCGGCACCGTCGTCTCCACCGACGCCCTCATCGCGGACCTGTACGGCGAGGATCCTCCGCGGGGGGCGCGCGCCACGCTGCACGCCTACATCGCGAACCTGCGCCGTGTCATCGAGCCCGGCCGGGAGCCGCGCGCCGCACCCGAGCTGCTCCTGTCCAGGTCGTCCGGCTACCTGCTCGCCGCCCGGGACGTCGACGCGATCCGCTTCACCGACCTGGTGAAGGCCGCGGAGACGGTCCCGCCGGGTGAGGCGCTGGTCGCCCTGGACGAGGCGCTCGGTCTATGGTGCGGCACCGCCTACGGCGATCTAACCGACGAGCCGTGGGCGCTCACCGAGGCGAACCGGCTGGCCGAACTGCGCCTGGTCGCGGTCGAGCGGCGCGCACAGGCGCTGCTCGCCCTCGGCCGTCCCCAGGCGGTGATCGACGACCTCGGCGCCGAGACCGCGGAGCATCCGCTGCGGGAGCGCCTGTGGTCCCTCCTCGCCCTGGCGCTGTGGCGTGCCGGTCGGCACGACGACGCCCTGTCCGCGACGAACCGCGCGAGGGACGCGCTCGGGCGGCTCGGGCTGGACCCGAGCCCCGAGTTGCTGGCAATCGAGAACGAGATCCTCCAGGACACCGCGACGCTCCGGCCCGTGCCCTCCGCCGCAATCGGCAGGGAGCGGGAACTGGCCGAGCTGAAGACGCTGCTCGACCGGACGGACCACGAGGGGATGGCCGTCGCCGCGGTGACCGGCGAACCGGGCATCGGCAAGACGTTCCTGCTCGACGCCCTGCGCCGCCACTGCGAGGACCTGGGCTATCTCGTCCTCTGCGGCAACTGCCACGAAACCCGCGGAGCTCCGCCGCTGTGGCCGTGGCTCCAGGTGCTGGACGCGCTCGCCCTCGTGTGCCCGCCGCCCGACCGGCCGGCGCTGGCCGGCCTCCTGGACGAGGAGGCGCCCACCGGCACCACGGAGGCCGCCAGGCTCCGCCGCAACCAGGCCATCGCCCAGTGGCTCGCCGCCGCCGCCCGCTCGCGTCCGACGCTGATCGTCCTCGACGACCTGCACTGGGCCGATCCCGCCTCACTCGAACTGCTGAGGGACGTGGTCATGCTGACCGAGGGCGCGGCACGACCCGTGCCCCTCACCCTGGTCACGGCCTTCCGCGACGCGATGTTCACCGGCGCCGCGGCGTCCGGCGACACCCAGCCCGCGCGCGGCCTGACCGTTGACGAGCTGCTGGGCCGCGTCACCCGGTACGGGCTGCTCAGGATCCACCTCACCGGGCTGGAGGCCGACACCGTACGGGCGATCGCGGCGGACATGGGGACGGACCTGGACGAGACGACGGCGGGGCGGCTCACCGCGCGCACCGGCGGCAATCCGTTCTTCGTGCGCGAGAGCGTGCGCCTGCTCGCCCAGGGCCGGACGCTGGACGCGGTCCCCCCGGCGGTGGCCGACCTCATCCGCCGGCGGATCGCCCTGCTCCTTCCGGAGACCGGAGAAGCCCTGCGGATCGCCGCCGTGATCGGCAGGACCTTCGACCCCGCCGTCGTCGCCGAGGCCGGGCGCGCGGAGACGCACGACGCGCTCGACCACGCGGCGCTGGCGGGCCTGGTCGCCGCTCGGGCCCATCGGATGACGTTCGCGCACGACCTGGTGCGGGAGACCCTGCTCGCGGACATCCCGCCGCTCAGGAAGGCGGCGTTGCACCGTGACGTGATGACCGCGCTGGCCTCCCGCCCCGGGAGCGACGTGACGGCGATCGCGCACCACGCCGTCGAGGCCGGCCCGGCGGCCTACCGCGAGGCGGCGCACTGGGCGCGGGCGGCGGCCGAGCAGGCGAGCCTGCGTATGGCCTTCGAGGAGGCGGCCGCGTGGTGGGGCCGGGCGATCACCGCGCACGGCGCCTGCGCCGGTGATCCGCTGGACCATGTGGAGCTGCTGCTCCGCCAGGTCCGCGCCCTGCTCGACGCGGGGGACCTGTTCGGGGCCAGGCAGGCCCGGGCCGAGGCCGTACGCGCCGCCGATCGGGCCGGAGCGGGACCCGAGCTGACCGCCCGCGCGCTGACCGCGCTCGACGCCCCCGCGAAGTGGACGCTGCGCGACCCCTACGAGGCGGTGGAGCTGCGGCTGGTGCACCGCTTCGAGACCTGCCTGCGGGCGCTGCCGGAGGACGACAGCCCCGAACGCGCCCGCCTGCTGGGCGGCCTGGCGCAGGAGCTGTACGACGGGACGGACAACCCCCGCTGCGACGCCCTCTCCGCCCAGGCGGTGCGGATGGCCCGCAGGCTCGACGACCCGGTCCTGCTCATGGGCATGCTCAACGCGCGCCACCTGTCCCTCCCCCAGCCGCTGCACGTCGCCGAGCTGCGGGACATGACCGACGAGCTGCACGAGCTGGCGCTGCGGACGGAGTCCCCGGGGTACGAGCTGCTCGCGCAGCTGCTGTACACCAACGCCAGACTGGAGATCTTCGACGTCCGGGGCGCGGACGAGGCCGCCGCGCGGTGCGACGAGATCCTCGAGCGGCTGCCGCTGCCGTGGCCCCGCTTCCAGCACACCATGTGGCGGGCCGTACGGCTCACTCTCGACGGCCGGTTCGACGAGGCGGACGCCATGTACGACGAGGCCGTACGCCAGATCGGCGCCATCGACATGTGGCACGCCGACGGTCTCGTCGCCATGGGACGCGTCATGCTGCACTACCACCGCGGCACCATCGCGGACGCCGGGCCGTACATCGAGCGCACCGCCGTCTTCCATCCCTCCATGGGCAGGGGCGCCCGGATCCTGCAGCTCTGCGCGCAGGGCCGGACGGAAGAGGCGGGTGAGCTGGCGCGGAACGGCCGGCAGGCGCCGCCCAAGGACTGGTCGTGGCTGAACACGACCTGCCTGCAGGCCGCGGCCCAGGCCGCCCTCGGCCAGGCCGACGCCTGCCGCATGACCTACGCGGCGCTGCTGCCCTTCACCGGGCGCGTCTCCGCCTGGTCGGGAGTGATGTGTCTGGGGCCCGTCGACTGGTACCTCGCCCTGCTCGCCACCGCCATGGGCGACGCCGACGCGGCGCGGCGGCACCGCGAACTGGTGGCCCGGCTCGCGGACGAGAACGGGCTGGCCTGGTGGCGGGACCGGGCCGCCGCTCCGTGACCGGAGACGGGACCAAGACGATCCAAGACAGGCCAAGAGCGGTCAAGAGAACCCCAAACGGTGCTCTCCAGGATGTGTGCAGGGCCGCAGGTCGCGGCCCCGCACAACCAGATGGGGGAGATGTCATGCGTGACATTCTCAAGATCGAGGACCTGCCCGCGGGCGTCACCGAGCTCTCGGGCGCGGCGCTGGAGACCGTCGCCGGCGTGGACATCGTCCAGGACGACGGCAGCGTGATCAGCGCGAGCATGAGCCCCGGGACGGGCTACGTGTCCAGCTCCTACGCCAACGGGACGAAGACCGACACCCTCCCGGCCGACCGCTGACGACGCGGTGACCGGGCCGCCGACCGAGCGCGGCCCGGTCCTGCCGACGACCGGACGACCAGGTGCGGCCGAGACCGTCGCCCGGTCGCGGACCCAAAGAACGGGGAGCCGGTGCCCTCGGGCGCCGGCTCCCCGCCGCATGTGGGCAAGGAGGACCCAGACGTGTTGATGATCATCAGCGGTTCGCGCGACGACTCGGTGCACGCCGTGCTGCCCAAGCTGCGGGAGCGCGGCGTGCCGCTGCTGTGGTGGGACGAGGGCGACTATCCCGGGGCCTCCACACTCACCACTGAGCACCTCGACGGCCGGTGGCGGCAGACGCTGACGCACCGGGGTGAGACGTACGACCTGTCGAAGGTCGGCGCGGTCTGGTACCGCCGTCCCGGCAGGCCGTCAGCCCCGGACGTAGGGGAACCGTCGCAGCGGGACTTCGCCGAACACGTGGCCGCGCACGCCCTCGACGGCGCGTACGACCTCATGGTGGGGGCGAGGTGGATGCCCGCGCTGCCCCGGCACACCCGGGCGATCGACAACAAGCTGCTGCATCTGTACCGCGCCGCCGAACTGGGGTTCACCATCGTCGACACCGTGGTGACGAACGACCCGGGCGAACTCGTCCCGGCCTGGAACCGGGCCGGCGGCCGCCTCGTCACCAAATCGATCGACTTCCGGCAGTTCACGGTGGACGGCGAGTTCGGCCACCTCTACACGGAGGTGGTGCCGCGGCGACGGCTGTCCGGTCGGCACCGGCTCCGGCACGGCCCGGCGATGCTGCAACCGCAGGTCCCCAAGGCGTACGAGTTGCGGGTGACGGTCGTCGGCGAGCGGGTCTTCGCCGCCCGCATCGACTCCCAGGCGTCCCGGCTGACCGCCGTCGACTGGCGGCACTACGACGATCCCAAGGTGGGCTACTCCGCCTACGACCTGCCGCCCGATGTCGCGGAACGCAGTGTCCGCCTGGTCGCGGGGCTCGGCCTGAGCTACGGCGCGCTGGACCTCATCGTGACTCCCGACGGCCGGTACGTGTTCCTGGAGCTCAACGTCAACGGGCAGTGGGCCTTCGTGGAGATGCTGACCGGCATGCCGATCAGCGACGCGATCGCCGACTGGCTCGCCGGCGCCACCATCCGCCCCCTCACCGAGGAATCCGCCGATGCGCACTGACCCGGAAACCACTGCCTTTCGGCCCGGACCCGCCTTCGCCGCGGACCTCGCCGACGCCGTCACGCTCCTGCGCGGACTGCCGCCCGCCCGGGACAGGGTCGCCGACGCGCACCGGCGCGTGCGGGACTGGGCCGCCCGGCGGCCGTGGCTCCACGCCGATCTCGTGGTCGACCAGCCGCCGGGAACGACCAGGGCCGGTTACGACCTGCTCCTCGCCCACCCCGAGGGCGGCACGGTCGCCCTGTCCGCCGAGGTCGACGACGGCGTCCCCTGGCTCGTCGACCACTCCACCCACTGGGCGGCGGGAAAGGTCCTCAGCGTCGACGGGCACGAGCTTCCGGTCGCGACCGCGCTGTCCACCCTCCGCGCCCTCGGCGCCCGTGACCCGCGCCTGCACGAACGACTGGTGGACCACTGCATCCTCCTCGGCGAAATCGAGGGCGACCCCGAGCCGCTGACCGCCGCCGAAAGACAACGGGCCGCGGACGGGTTCCGCCTCCGCCGCGGGCTCACCACCCGCAACCGGACGCTGGAGTGGCTGGCCGAGACCGGCATGTCCGAGGAGGCGTTCCGCAACCACATCGAGACGCAGGCGCGCATCGCGCGGGTCCGCGAGCGCTTCGCCGGCGAGCCGGCCCGGCGGCACCTCGCCGAGCACCCGGACCAACTCACCGTACGGCGGGCCGCCTGGGTGACGGGACCCCGCCCGGAGCCGCTGCGCGCCCTGCTCGACGGACCGGCGGCCGAGTTCGCGAACCGGGTGACGGCGGCGCTGCTGCCCCCAGGCGACGCCGCCGGGCTGCGTCTGGAGGCCGCCGTCACGCTCACCCCCTGGCTGCCCGAGCCGTTGCGGGAGGTCTCCGCCGGCACGGCGGCCGGGCCCCTCCCCTACGAGGGCGGATACCTGGCCGGGGTCGTGTACGAGGTCGTCCCGCCGGACCCCGGGGCGCCGGAGGCGCTCGACGCGGCGCGCGACGCGGCGTTCCAGGCATGGCTGGACGAGCGTCGGCGCACCGCCGAGATCCGCTGGTTCTGGCTGTGAGACGGCGGGTCCCGCTGCAGATGCAGCTCACGCGCAGCGAGTGCGGCGCGGCCTGCCTGGCCATGGTCCTCGGCGGGCTGGGCCGCCGCACGAGCCTCACGGAGGTGCGCGAGCACCTGCCCGAGGGCGTCGACGGCGTGAGCCTGCGCGAGATGATCCAGGCCGGGGCGCGTTTCGGGCTGCGGCTGCGTGCCTGCCGTGCCCCGATGGACACCCTCGCCGGGTTGCCCGCGCCGTTCATCGCCCTGTGGGAGAACAACCACTTCGTCGTGGTCGAACGGGTGACGCCGCGCGGCGTCAGCGTCCTCGACCCGGCGCGGGGGCGCCGGCGGCTGTCGCGGCGGCAGTTCCGCGCCGGTTACTCCGGCACGGTGCTGCTCGCCGACGCCCCCTCCGGGCTCACGCCCGCCGTCAGGTCCCGGCCGTGGCGGGTGCTGCGCCCCCTGGTCGCGCCCGCCCTGGCGAACCGGGGGCTGATCATCGCCGTGCTGCTGGCCTCGCTCGGCACGCAACTCGCCGGCCTGGCCGTGCCGGTGTTCACCAAGATCGTGGTGGACCGGCCGGTGGAGACCGACGTGACGACGCTCTCGGCGGCCGCCTTCTGCGTCGTCGCCGCGCACGCGCTGATCGCCTGGACGCGCGCCTGGGCGCTCATCAGGCTGCAGACCTCGGTGGCGGCCGAGATGATGCGCAGGCTCGTCGGCCACACGCTGGCCCTGCCGTACCACTTCTTCCAGCGGCGCTCCAAGGGGGACCTGCTGAGCCGGCTCAGCGGGGTCGCGATGCTGCGCGACCTGCTCACCGAGCAGGCGCTGGCCTTCCTGTTCGACCTGTTCACCGCCGTGACCTATCTGGCGCTGCTCCTCGCGGCCTCGCCCGGCATAGCGGTGCTGACGCTCGCGGCCGCCGCCCTCCAGGCCGGCGTGGTGCTGGCGACGGCCCGGCGCGGTACGCACCTGGCCCTCGCCGCGCTGCACACCAACGCCGCCACACAGTCCGCCCTCGTCGACAGCCTGGCCGGCATCGAGGCGGTCAAGGCGACCGGAGGCGAGGCGGCGGCCGTCGCCCGCTGGCGTGAACGTCACGACGAGGAACTGACCACGGGAGCGGCCCGCAACCGGCACCTGGCCGGGGTGCAGGCCGCGAGCCACGCGCTGGGGATGGCGCTCGACCTGGGGCTGCTCGTCGCCGTGTTCGCGACGGCCGGCCACGGCGCGACGCTGGGCGACCAGCTCGCCCTGGTGTCCCTCGCCGCCTCGGCGACCGCGCCGCTCGCGTCGCTGCTCGGCATCGTGTACCAGCTCCAGCTCGCGGCGGCGCACGTCGGCAGGATCGCCGACCTAATCGGCGCGGAGCCGGAGCGGCAGGGCGGTGTCCGATTGGCCGGCGGGCTCCGCGGCGCCATCACCGTCACCGGCCTCAGCACCGGCTACGACGCGCGCAGCCCGGTGCTGCGTGACGTGTCGCTGCGCGTTCCGCCCGGTGCGCGGGTCGCGATCGTCGGCGCGTCCGGTTCCGGCAAGACCACCCTGGGCCGGGCGTTGATCGGGCTGGTGGAGCCGTCCGCCGGGCAGATCCGCTTCGACGGCGTGCCGCTGGAGGATCTCGACCGGCGGTGGCTGCGCCGGCAGGTGGGGGTCGTCACCCAGCAGCCGCACCTGTTCGCCGGCACCGTCATGGCCAACATCGCCGGCTTCTCCGGCCTCAGCAGGCAGGAGGCCGAGTACGCCGCCCGCCTGGCCGAGATCCACGACGAGATCGTGCGGCTCCCGCAGGGCTACGACACCGACGTCGGCGAAGGCGGCGGGCGCCTGTCCGGCGGCCAGCGTCAGCGTCTGGCGCTGGCCCGCGCCCTGGCCGGCCGCCCCAGGATCCTGCTGCTCGACGAGTCGACCGCCAGCCTGGACGCGGCGACCGAGGAGCGCATCCGCCGGAACCTGCTACGGCTCGGGCAGACGCAGATCATCATCGCCCACCGGTTGTCGACCATCCGGGACGCCGACCTCATCGTCATGCTGAACCGCGGCCGGCTGGTCGAGGCGGGCACTCATGACGACCTGATGGCTTACGGCGGTCACTACGCCCACCTGGTCCGCCATCAGGGTCAGCCGGCCGGGCTCGCCGCGACCCCCGCGTACTGACCTTCCTCCGGCCCAAGTCCCCGGCCAGTCGGATGCAAGTCCTTCCCTGTTGTCTGGAAGTCCACGAAGGACTGCCCTGCCGGGAGGACGCTCATGCCCACGGACGCGGTGACGCGGACGGAGTTCCGCGTCCTCGGCCCCCTGGAGGCCCACGACGGCGAAGGCGCGCCCGTCGATCTGGGCGGTCCCGTCCAGCGGTCGCTGCTGGCCAGACTGCTGGTCGCGCGCGGAGGTGTGGTGCCGGTCGGGCGGCTCGTCGACGACGTGTACCGCGGCGCGCCTCCGGCCTGTGCCGTGGCGACGTTGCGAGCGCATGTGTCGAGGCTGCGCCGGGCCGTCGAGCCGGGCCGCGCGCCGCGTACCCCGCCGTATCTGCTGGTCTCGCGTCCTCCCGGGTACGCGCTGGCGGCTTCGGACGTCGACGCCCTGCGATTCGGAGAACTGGTGCGCGGTGCGGAAGGCCGCCCGGCGGCGGAGGCGCTGCCCCTGCTCGACGAGGCGCTGGGGCTGTGGCGGGGTCTTCCGTACGGGGAGTTCTGCGACGAGCCGTGGGCCGTCGCCGAGGTGGACCGGCTGTGGGAGCAGCGTGCGGCGGCGGTCGAGCGGCGCGCGCAGGCTTTGCTGGACCTGGACCGGGCGCAGGCGGTGATCGGCGACCTGGAGGGGGAGACGGAGGCCAACCCGTCCCGGGAGCGCCTGTGGTGCCTGCTCGCGCTGGCGCTCTACCGCACCGGCAGGCAGGCCGACGCGCTGGCCGTGCTGCGCCGCGCCGCGAGCCGCCTGGGTCGTCGTCCGGGGACGACCTCGGGCGCGGCGGTGCGGACGCTGGAAGCGGACATCCTCCGGCACGCCCCCTGCCTGAAACCCATCCCCGCCGCCGTGTCGCACGCCCCGGAGGTCACTGCGGAGGTCGCTGCGGAGGTCGCGCGAGAGCGGCGGCCGCTGCGCGGCCGGGAGCGGGAGCTGGCGGAGCTGACGACCATGCGGCCGGGCGCGGCGCCGGCGGTCGCGGCGGTCAGCGGGGAGCCGGGCATCGGCAAGACAGCCCTGCTGGCGGCCTTCCGGGAGGACCGTGCCCGGCTCGGACACCTGGTGCTGTGGGGCGACTGTGACGACGCCGGCGATGCGCGACCGTTCGGGCCGTGGCGTCAGGCGCTGGGGGCGCTCCTGCGGCGCCGCCCTCCGGCTGACCGCTCCGCCCTGCGGGACCTGCTGGACGACGTGCCGCCCGCGGTCACGGCGTCCGCGCGTCGCGGCGGAGCGGTCGCCCGATGGCTGGCCGCCGCCGCGCGCGAGCAGCCGCTTGTCGTCGTCCTCGACGACCTGCACCGTGCGGACCCGGGATCCATCGAGCTGCTCGGGGACGTTCTGATCCATCTGCGCGCCGTGCCCGGCGACGCGCCCGTGACCGTCGTCGCCGCCTTCCGCTGTTCCCCGCCGCCGGGCACCGCCGGGCACGTGGCCGAAGATCTGCTGCGCGCTCTGGCCCGCTACGACCTGGTGAGGGTCCGGCTCGAGGGTCTGGACGCCCGGACGGTGCGCGCCCTCGCCGCCGATGCCGGCGTCACGCTGGACGAGCCGGCCACGCGCCGGCTGGCAGAACGAACCGGGGGGAATCCGTTCTTCCTGCGGGAGATCCTGAGCCGGCGCGCGCGGGACCCGGTGGCGGACACCGTGCCCGCCGCGGTGGCGGAACTCATCCGCCGGCGGGTCGCCGAGCTGGGGCCGCGGGTCGGCGCAGTTCTCGGGATCGCCGCTCTGATCGGCCGAAGCTTCGACCCCGCGCTCGTCGCCGAGGCCGGCGGCGATTCGGTGTGGGACGCGCTCGACCAGGCGGCCCAGGCGGGTCTGCTCGTCTCCCGCGCCGGTCGCATGACCTTCGCCAACGACCTGCTCTGGGAGACCGTCGCCGACGAGGTCCCGCCGTCCCGGAGGGCCTCAGGCCGAGGCGCCGCCGTCGAGCGCCAGATCGAGCCCCACCGCGAAGCCGGCGTCGTCGGATGCGAGCCAGAGCACGGTGCCGGTGATCTCGTCGAGAGTGCCCACGCGGCCGATCGGCAGCTGGTCCCGGAGCCGGGCGGCCCGGTCCTCCTCGGTCTCGCCGGGGCGCACGGACATCTCCGTGTCCAGCGGCCCCGGGCTGACCGCGTTGATCCTGACTCCCGCCGCGATGTTCTCCAGCGCCGCCGTACGGGTCAGCACGCTCACGGCCGCCTTGGACGCGGCGTAGGCGCCCAGCCCGGGGACCCTCTTGTGGGCCCCGATGTTCGAGGCGATGTTGACGATCACGCCGGAGCCCTGGGCGCGCATCGCGGCGATCTCGTGCTTCATCGCGAGGAAGGTCCCGGTCGCGTTCACCCCCATGACTCGCGCCCAGTCGTCCTCCGGCAGGTCCGCGACCGCGCCTGCGGCGAATACCCCGGCGTTGTTGACCGCGACGTCGAGGCGGCCGAACCGGGTGACGACATCCCGGACGAGCCGGGCCACATCGGCCGATTCGGTCACGTCCACCGTGAGCGCGGCGGCCCGGCCTCCCTCGGCCTCGATCAGCTTGACGGTCTGCTCCAGCGCCTGGGGGTTCCGTGACGCCGCCACCACGACGGCGCCCTCCCGGGCGAACCCCCGGGCGACCGCCCGGCCGACGCCGGAACCCGCTCCGGTGACCAGAACCACCTTGTCCGTGAACCTCATCGTCGCTCCTCGAATCGGGGAAGCGCGACGGCGACCGTCGCCGCCGCGAGAAGGAAGACCGGGGCCATGGCGGTGAGGGCGAATCCGTAGCCCTCGGTCATGGCCCGGGTGCCGCCCGCCGGCACGTGGTCCGCGCGGGCGGCGGCGAGCGCCACGAGCACGGCGAGGCCCACCGTCGGCCCCGCCTCCATGGCGGTGTTGACCAGTCCCCCGGCCACCCCGGCGTCCTCGGCGGGCACGTCGTCGAGGGCCGCCACGGTGGCGCCGGAGAAGGCCAGTCCCGAGGCGACCGGGAAGACCAGCAGCCCGGCGAGCACGCTCCCCCCGGCCCCGATATCGCCGAGCAGCACCATCGACACCGCCGCGAGCACCGCCCCGGCGACCAGCACGCGCCGCACGCCGAAGCGGCGCAGCAGGCGGCCGCTCACCGGGCCCATGACGACGACCAGGAGAAAGGGCAGGAAGGCCAGGCTCGTGAGGATCGGCGACAGCCCGCGCCCCTGCTGCAGATGAAGACTGAGCAGGAACGTGGTCGCCGCACTGGCGGCCGCCGTGACGAAGACGACGAGCAGCGCGGCGCCTCTGCGGCGGTGCGCCACGAGCCGGAGCGGCAGCAGCGGCCGCGGCGTCCTGGTCTGGAGAGCGACGAAAGCGCACATCAGCAGCAGTCCGGCGGCGGTGACGACCATCGCACCCTGCAGAAGGCCGTAGGCGAACGCGACCAGCCCCGCCGTGGCGAGCAGCGCGCCGGGCAGATCGAGGCGGGCCGCCGTACGCGGCACGGACGGCAGCAGGAGGGCCCCGACGGCCACGGCTACGACCCCGGCGGCGGCGGGCAGGAGGAACGACCAGCGCCATGAGGCCACGGCGGCGACGAGGCCGGACAGCAGGCTGCCGGCGACGGCCCCGGTGGCCGACAGGGTGCCCCACACCGCCAGAGCACGCTCGCGCTCCCGTACGTCCGGGCGGAGCCGCGTCACCAGTGAGACGGCCGCGGGGGCGGCCATCGCGGCGCCCACTCCCTGGGCGAAGCGCGCGGCGAGCAGGACGGCGTGACCCGGAGCCAGGCCGCCCACCGCCGAGGCCGCCGCGAGCAGGGCCATCCCGGCGAGGAACACCTCCCGGGCGCCCCACCGGTCGGCGAGCCTGCCCCCGAGGAGCAGCAGCCCGCCGAAGGTCAGCCCGTACGCCGAGCTCAGCAGCGCCAGGTCCCCCTGTCCGAGGCCGAACTCCCGCTGGATCGCCGGCAGCGGCACGGTGAGAAGAGTGATCGCCGCGACGAGCGTGACCTGCGCCCCGCCGAGCACGGCGAACGCCACTGTCTTTCTAGACCGATCAGTCAATAATGAGAGCATGGGAAAGCGCACTCCTCTTTCCACGGAGAGATCAGCGGAGGAGCGCGAGGGCCTGGGCGGCGGCGTCGCGGACGCGGCCGGGATCGCCGCGCCCCTTCCCCATCACCCGCAGCCCTTGCAGGAAGACGAGCACGAATCGCGCCAGCGCCCGGGGGTCGGCCTCGGCGGAGATCTCCCCTTGGGCGCGGGCGCGGATGAGCGCGGAGGTGAGCGCCGTCTCCAGGCCCGTCCAGCTGGTCTCGACGAACCGGGCCACCGGCTCGTCGTCCGGCAGGAGCTCGGCCGCCGCGTTCACGATCATGCAGCCCCGCCGGTCGCGGTCGTGGATCGAGTCCTCGGCGTACAGCTCGACCACGGCCCGTACGGCCGGCAGCGCGGGACCGGGCTGCGACAGCAGCTCCACGAGGTTCGGGTCGCGCGTCTGGACGTAGCGCTCCAGCGCCTTCAGATAGAGGTCGTGCTTGCCGCCGAACGTGGCGTACAGGCTGGCGCGGCCGATGCCGAGGTGCTCGACGAGGTCGGCCATGGACGTGGCCTCGTATCCGCGCCGCCAGAACAGGTCCAGGGCCCGCTCCAGCACGACGTCGGGGTCGAATTCCTTGGTCCTCGCCATGACCCCGACTCTAGACCAATCGAGAACGATCGGTCAATTAAGCCGCGACGTGGTCGTCCCAGGTGATCCGGTGGTCGTGCATCCATGCCAGCGCGTTGCGCTTCTCCACCTGTCGCATGATCACGGGAAGGATCAGGTCGCGGACGAAGGCCCCGCCGACGCCCGGCGCCTTGCCGTCACCGTTGCGCTTGCCCTGCGCGACGACCCGCTCGACCCGCCGGCGCCGCAGCCGCTCGAAGGCGGCGAACGCGTCCGTGATGTCCGGCACGTCGCGCAGGCACTTCCCCAGCACCACGGCGTCCTCGATGGCCATCGACGCGCCCTGGCCGGAGGAGGGCGAGGTGGCGTGGGCCGCGTCGCCGACGATGACCATGCGCTCGCCGAACCACTTCGGCACCCTCGGGAAGTCGTAGGTGTTCCAGGCCGGCACGATGCGCGGGGTCGCGGCGATGATCTCCCGCATCGGCCCCGTGTCGCCCTCGAACAGGTCCATGAGCCTCGCCCGCCACTGCTCAGGACTGATCGCCGCGAGTTCCTCGGGGGTCATCTCCCTGCGGCTCGGCGGGTTGGCGAACCACCACACCTGCCCCTCCGGGTGAATCATGTAGCCGAAGAAGCACCGCCTGCCGAAGATGAAGTTGCAGACCCCCGGCCTGCCGGGCACCCGCACTCCCTCGGCGAAGCCGCCGGTGTTCAGCAGCCCGACATATCGGGCGAGGGGGGCACCGGGGTCGATGAGGGCGCGGGTGCGCGAGCGCAGCCCGTCGGCGCCCACCAGCAGGTCGCCCTCGGCCTCGCCGCCGTCGGCGAAGACCGCCCGCACCCCGTTCGAGGTGGCCGAGGCGTCGGCGAGGCGCTTGCCGTAGTGGATGCGCACGCCCCGCCGTACGGCCTCGTCGCGCAGTGCCTGGTAGAGGTCGGCGCGCCGGAGCGTACGGCTCGGCTGGCTCGTGGTCGCCAGCAGCTTGCCGCGCGCGTTGCGGATCTCCATGACCGGCGTGTCCATGCCGAGGCCGCGGACGAGGTCGTGCAGGTCGAGCAGGCGCAGGGCCTCCAGCCCGTTGACCGCGAGCGTGAGGAAGGCGCCGACGCCCTCGGCGCCTCGGTCGTAGGCCTCGAAGATCTCGCTGTCGATTCCGGCGCGCCGCAGCGCCATGGCCGTGACGGGACCCGCGATCCCGCCGCCGATGATCAGAGCTCTCTTGGTCATGCCGTGACTATACATATTATGACTATTTGTCGACAAGGCCCCTATGATGGGCGCCATGTCGACGCGGCGCTCTCCCCTGGCCACGGCGGTGCTCGCCCTGGTCTGCGAGTCGCCGATGCACGCCTACCGGATGCAGCAGCTGATCAAGGAGCGCCATCAGGACGACGTGGTCAACGTCGCACAGCGCAACAGCGTGTACCAGACCATCGACCGGCTGCTCCGCGACGGGCTGCTGGCGGTCCGCGAGACCACCCGCGAGGAGAACCGGCCGGAGCGCACGGTCTACGAGGCCACCCAACTGGGCCGGGAGACGCTCAAGCAGTGGATGCGGACCATGCTGTCCACCCCGGCCCGGGAGTTTCCCGAGTTTCCCGCCGCGCTCGCCTTCCTGCCCGTGCTGGCGCCGGACGAGGCGCTGGCCGCGCTGCGGCAGCGGATCACCGCCCTGGAGACGCGGCTGGCCGCGCTCGACGCCGAGCTGGCCGAGAGCCTGACCTTCGTACCCCGCCTCTTCCTCGTGGAGTCCGAATACCAGCGGGGGCAGGTCGCCGGCGAGCTGGAGTTCGTCCGCGGCCTCGCCGACGACCTCGCCGAAGGCCGCCTCACCTGGGACTTCCGCCTCTGAGGCGCGCCGGGCTCGCCTGGAGTCCACTCCAGGTACCTAGGGTGGAGGGCATGGAATACGGACACCTTGGCCGCACCGGCCTGCTGGTCAGCAAGCTCTGCCTGGGGACCATGAACTTCGGTCCGCAGACCACGGAAGAGGACTCCTTCGCGATCATGGATCGCGCCCACGAGCTCGGGATCAACTTCTTCGACACGGCCAACGTGTACGGCTGGGTCAAGGGCGAGGGGATCACCGAGAACATCATCGGCCGCTGGTTCGCCAAGGGCGGCGGCCGCCGCGAGCGTACGGTCATCGCCACCAAGCTGTACGGCTCTATGGGCGACTGGCCCAACGAGGAGAAGCTGTCCGCGCTGAACATCCGGCGGGCGGCGGAGGCCTCGCTGCGCCGCATGCAGACCGACTACATCGACGTCTACCAGGCCCACCACATCGACCGGGACACCCCGTTCGAAGAGTTCTGGGAGGCCATGGACATCCTCAAGCAGCAGGGCAAGATCCTGTACGTCGGCTCGTCGAACTTCGCCGGCTGGCACATCGCCAAGGCCCAGGAGTCGGCCCGGCGCCGGAACACCCTCGGCCTGGTCAGCGAGCAGTCCCACTACAACTTGATCGTCCGCGCGCCCGAGCTGGAGGTCATCCCGGCCTGTGAGGACTACGGCCTCGGCCTGATCCCGTGGAGCCCGCTGGCGGGCGGCCTGCTCGGCGGCATCCTCCGGAAGATCGACAAGGGCCGCTCGGCGGCCGACCACATCGTCGCGCAGCTCGACAAGCACCGCGACAAGATCGAGCGCTACGAGGCGTTCTGCGACGAGCTCGGCGAGGACCCGGCCAACGTCGGGCTGGCGTGGCTGCTGCACCAGCGTGCGGTCACCGCGCCGATCATCGGCCCCCGCACGGTCGAGCAGCTCGACGGGACGCTCCGGGCGCTGGAGATCGAGCTGGACGACAAGGCGCTCGCCCGGCTCGACGAGATCTTCCCCGGCTTCAAGACCGCCCCGGAGGAGTACGCCTGGTGATCAGGTGTTCAGCAACGCGCCGACGATCACGATGAGCACGAGCAGCGCGAGCACCGTGGGCAATAGCCAGCGACGAGGACGATCCACGCCATGGAGCCTAGTCGCGGACTGCCAATGGGTAAGCCTCGACCTGCTCGTAGCGCACGCTCGCCCCGATGTGGCTGCGTACGAGGTGCACCGACGACACCTCCCAGCGCCGCCCGCCGAAGGCGTTCAGGGCGCCGACCAGGGGGCGCAGGTCGTCGCCGTGGCGTGACCGGGTCCTGGAGCGGGCCAGGGTGAGATGGGGATGGAACCGCTTGCGGTCGGTCTCCGCCGCCCCGGCCCGCCGGGCTCCGGCCGCCACCGAATCGGCGAGCCGTGTCAGCGCCGGTCCGGCGTCCAGGCCGACCCAGAAGATGCGGCCCCGGGAGGCGGAGGGGAAGGCGCCGGCGCCGCCGAACGCCACCGTCTCCGGGGAGTGGCGGGCGGCCGCCCGCGCCAGCCTTACGCGTAGCTCGGGCAGGACCTCGTCGGGCACCTCCCCGAGGAAGGCCACGGTGACGTGCCACAGCGCGGGGTCGACCCAGCGCAACTGCGACCACTCGGCGCGTACGGGGCCGACCGCCGTGTCGATCTCCGCCAGCGCCTCAGGCGGCGGCAGCAGCGCCACGAACAATCTGCTCACGTGCCGATTCTTCCTTGCGGGCGACGCGCGCCGCGACCATCCGGGTCACCAGCACCGCCAGGAAGACGCCGCACATGCTCAGCACGCCGGCGGCCACGACCGAGACCCGGGGGCCGGCCAGCTCGGCGAGCCAGCCCACCAGCGGCGACCCGATCGGGGCTCCCCCGGTGAAGACCAGCACGTAGATCCCCATGACCCGGCCGCGCATCTCGGGCGAGGCGCCGAGCTGCACGATCGTGTTCGCGGTCGTGTTGACCGTGATCATCGCCATGCCCGCGGGGACGAGCATCAGCAGGAAGGCCGGGTATCCGGGGGCGAGCCCGGCGGCGACCTGGAACAGCCCGAAGCACAGCGCCCCGGCGATCAGGAACCGGCGGCTCGGCTTGACCCGGCGCGCGGCGAGCAGCGCCCCGCCGAACGCCCCGACGGCGAACGCGCTGGACGCGACGCCGAAGGAGGACGCGCCCGCGCCGAACTCCTGCTTGGCCATCAAGGCGATGCTCGTCGAGAAGCTCTGCGCGAAGATCGCCATGAACGCCACGAGCAGCAGCGGAAGCAGCAGGTCGGGCCGGCTGCCGACGTAGCGCAGCCCCTCCCGCAGTTGGCCCTTGCCGCGCGGCACGGGCTCGGGCGAGCGCAGCTCGGACACCCGCATGAGCGCGAGGCCGGTGATCACCGCGGCGAACGACGCGGCGTTCAGCACGAAGATCGGGCCGGTGCCCATCCAGGAGATCAGCAGACCGGCCACCGCCGGGCCGACGACCCGGGCGAGGTTGAAGGTGGAGCTGTTCAGCGCGATGGCGTTCGGCAGGTCCCGCCGGCCCACCATCTCCACCACGAACGACTGCCGCGTGGGCACCTCGACGCACGACACCAGGCCGAGCGTGAACGCCATCGCGTACACGTGCCAGACCTGGGCCGTGCCGGTGAGCACCAGCACGCCCATGGTGAGCGCCAGCAGCCCCATGAGCGTCTGGGCCACCATGAGGATCCGGCGCTTGGGATAGCGGTCCGCGATCACTCCGCCGAACATGCCGAACAGCATCGTCGGCAGGAACTGCAGCGCCACGGTGACGCCGAGCGCCGAGCCGCGGCCGTGCGAGAGGTCGAGGACCAGCCAGTCCTGGGCGGTCCGCTGCATCCAGGTGCCGACGTTGGAGACGACGCCCCCGGCGGCGAACAGACGGTAGTTGTGGTTCCGCAGCGAGCGGAACATGCCGCCTACATCGTCGACAGCTTCTCCAGGATCGGCGCCGCCGCCCGCAGTGTCGCCCTCTCCTCCGGCGTCAGGTCCCTGAGCCGCTGCGCCAGCCAGGCCTCCTTGGTGCGGCGCTCCTCCTTCAGCAGCTCCGCTCCCTGCGGCGTCACGCTGACCGTCACCTGCCGCCGGTCGGTCGGATGCGGACTGCGTGCCAGCAGACCCCGCTCCTCCAGCTTGGCGATCACGCGGGTCATCGAGGGTGGCTGCACCTTCTCGTGCTCCGCGAGCTCGCCGGGAGTCATTGCGGTGTGGCGCTCGACGGCGACGAGTGTCGCGAGCTGTGTGGGCGTCAGTGAGTGGTGCGCGGCCTGCCTGCGCATCCGTCGCGTCAACCGGGCGAGGGACACGCGCAAGGCGGACGCGAGAGCGGCGTCGCTGCGCAAGTTCTGGGCGTTCGTTAGCATAAGTCATTACCTTTGCTAACTATATGGTCCATGTCCGCATTCCTCCAAACCGTCCGGCTCTGCACGGCGATCGCGACACACCGTACCGGCACGTCACGGGCCTGCGGACGACGAAGGCCCGGCCCCATGGGGACCGGGCCGTCCGGACGCGCGCCGGCGTCAGGCGAAGTCCTCCGGCGTGAACTCCCTCGGCTCGACCAGGACGAGCCAGTTGCCCTGGTTGTCGCGGACGACCGCCTCCACCCCGTACGGCCGCTCCTCGGGCTCCTGCAGGACCGTGACGCCCTTGGCGGTGAGCTCCGCGCAGGTCTTGCGGCAGTCGTCGACCCGCAGGCCGAGGCCGCCCATCTGCCCCTTCTCGAGCTGGCGGCGGTAGAAGTCCGCCGTCTCGGGGTCCTGCGGCGGCCCCGGCTTCATGAGCGTGAGCTCGAGCTCCGGGTGGTCGGGGTGGCAGACGGTGACCCAGCGGAAGTCCTCGCCCATGTTGATGTCGGTGCGCGGGACGAAGCCGAGCACGTCGACGTAGAAGTCCCGCGCCGCGTCCTGGTCGAGGCAGTAGACGGTCGTCAGGGAGACGTTCTTAATCATGCCGAGGACGCTACTGCGACCCCTCTGACCTGGGCTTCTCCAGAATTGCACAATCCGGGGGATCCTTCCGCGGCGCGGCCGTGCCGGTGAGGTCGAGCACGCCGCGCATGAACAGCCAGCACCCCGGGACATGCGGCCCGCCGCGCGCCGCCCACCGGTCGCGGTACGCGCTCGGGCTCTCGCCCACGAGCTGACGGAACCTGGCCGAGAACGACCCGAGGCTGGTGAACCCCACCGCCATGCAGATCTCGGTGACCGTGAGGTTGGCCCCGCGCAGCAGGTCCTGCGCCCGCTCGATGCGGCGCCGGGTCAGGTAGCGCATCGGGGTCTCGCCGTACGCCGCCTCGAAGCAGCGGACGAAGTAGAACTTGGAGATCCCGGCGACCGCCGCGAGCGCGTCGAGATCGAGATCGCCGCGGTAGTCGCGGTCGATGCGGTCGCGCGCCAGCCGGAGCCGGGGCAACAGCTCCACCGGCACCGTCCGCCGTCCCGTCGCAGCCACGGCTCGACCCTAGCCGGGCCCACCGACAGGTTTTCGCACTTGCCGACCCGTTCTAACGACGTTAGATTAGTTCTAACAGTGTTAGAAAGGAATCGCATGAGTCCGGCCCCACGCATCGACACCGATGCGATCGTCCGCGCCGCGTTCGACGTCCTGGACCGGGAGGGTTACGCCGCGCTCTCGATGCGCACACTGGCCGCGCACCTCGAGGTGAAGGCGGCGTCGCTCTACTACCACGTGCCGAACAAGGCGGCCCTGCTCCAGTTGGTCGCGGACCGCGTCGCGCGGGAGGTGGTCGCGAGGCTCACTCCCGGCCGGCCCTGGCGTGAACTGCTGCACGGCACGGCGCGCGACCTGCGCGCGGCCCTGCGGGCCCACCCCGGCGCCGCGGCCGTCGTCGCCGTGCGGAACGCCTCGCCGGAGGTGTTCGAGGAGGCCGTCCCCGTCGTCCTGTCGGCGATGCACGACGGGCTGCGCCTGACCGACGAGGAGGCGCTGCACCTGGTCCAGTCGCTGTACGTCCTGGTGACCGGTCTCGCCCTGGCGGAGTTCGGCGAGACGCCGGAGCCGCCGGTCGCGCCGCCCGCCTATTACGACGCCTGGTTCGACATCGCCGTCTCGACGTTCCTGGAGGGCGTCCAGGCGCGGTACGCCGTCTGACCCCCCGACCGCTCAGAAAGGACCACCGACCGTGTTTCTCACCGCGCTGCTCCTGGTCGTCGCCGCCGTCGCCTATTTCCTCCTGACCACGCTCGTGGACTTCTTCCCGTTCAACAACGTGCGGGAGGCGAAGCGGTCGGAGAAGCTGACCGAGGTGGCCGTGAACGCGCCCGTCATGGCGCTCCCGGCCCTGCTCCTCGTCTGGGCGGCCGCCGCCGGGCTTCCCGCCCTCGCCTACGCCGGGGCGGCCCTCGAACTGCTCGTGGTCCTGGGCGGCCTGGCCCTGTGGTGGCTGCCGTACCTGGCCGGGGTGACGGTCCCCTGGGCGACGGCCGGGACCGGGGAGAGCTGGGCGGCGCTGCACGCGCGGACCTACGCCAAGACCGTCATCGTGCTCCCCCGCCGGGGCGACCGTCCGCGCCCCAACCTGGAGCACATGATCCTGCACACGCTCATCCTCGCGGCCGCCGTCTGCGCGTTCGCCGCCGCCACGACCCTGTGACACAGGTCGGGCCGCCGGGGCGAAAGCCCCGGCGGCCCGTGACAGGGTCCGACGCTCAGGACAGGCCGAGCAGCGTCTTGAGGGGCTCGAGGGCGAAGTACACGACGAACAGCGCACCCACCAGCCACATCAGAGGGTGCAGCTCCCGCACCTTCCCGCGGAACGCCTTGATGGCGATGTAGCTCACGAAGCCCGCGCCGATCCCGGCGGTGATCGAGTACGTGAACGGCATGAGCACGATGGTCAGGAACGCGGGGATCGCGGTCTCGAAGTCGCTGAAGTCGATCTCCTTGACCTGCGTCATCATCAGGAAACCGACGACCACCAGGGCCGGGGTCGCCGCCTCGAACGGCACGATCTCCGTCAGCGGGGCGAAGAACATGGCCAGCAGGAACAGCACACCGGTGACGATGCTCGCCAGGCCGGTGCGCGCGCCCTCGCCGACGCCGGCCGCCGACTCGATGTAGGTGGTGTTGGACGAGACACTGGCCGCACCGCCGGCCGCCGCCGCGAGCGAGTCGACCAGCAGGATCTCCTTGGTGCGCTCGACGGTCCCGTCCTCCTGGACCAGGTTCGCCTGGCGGCCCACGCCGACGATGGTGCCCATCGTGTCGAAGAAGTCGGCGAGCATGAGCGTGAAGACGAACATCACGGCCGCCAGGCCGCCGATCTTGGCGAAGCTGCCGAACAGGCTGAACTGGCCGAGCAGCGACAGGTCGGGCAGTTCGATGAAGTTCGTCGGCCACGCGGGCACGTTGAGGGACCACCCGTTGGGGTTGCTGCCGTCGGGGGTCTGCGGCCCGACCTTGCCGATCGCCTCGACGATCATGGCCAGCACGGTGGTGCCGACGATCCCGAGCAGGATGGCGCCCTTGACCCGGCGGGCGACGAGGAAGGCCGTCACGAGCAGGCCGACGACGAAGACGAGCGTGGGCCATCCGGTCAGCGAGCCGTTGCCCAGCGCGCCGAGCTTCACCGGGACCGTGGTGCCGCTCGCGTCCGGCACGCGCCGGACGAACCCGGCGTCGACGAAGCCGATCAACGCGATGAACAGGCCGATGCCGACGCTGATCGCGGTCTTGAGCTGTGCCGGGATCGCGTGGAACACCGCCACCCGGAAACCCGTCACCACGAGGATCGCGATGACGATGCCCTCAAGCACCACCAGGCCCATCGCGTCCTCCCACGACATCTGGCTGGCGATGCCGAAGGCGAGGAAGGCGTTCAGGCCGAGACCGGTCGCCAGGGCGAACGGCACCCGGCCGAAGACACCCATGATGATCGTGAGGATGCCCGCCGCGAACGCGGTCGCCGCGGCGACCAGCGCGATGTTGGGGTTCTCCCCGTCGCCGAGGAACTGGCCCGTCTTGTCCGCGACGGTGCCGATGATGAGCGGGTTGAGCACCACGATGTAGGCCATCGTGAAGAAGGTGGCGAAACCGCCGCGGACCTCCTGTCCGACGGTGGATCCGCGGGCTGAGATGGAGAAGTATCGATCGAGAAAATTAGGGGTGTTCATGGGGTTCGCATTCACGCGCGCAGAGTCGCAGGCCCTTACCATCGGCGGAAAGAGCCAGGGGAGCAGCGTTGTCCTTTCGTGACTGGTTTGTCATGAAGATACCGGCTCACCTGCGCGACCTTCTAAGCTGGCTGGCGTGAGCGAGCGCCACCCGGACCCCATGCCTCTCAGGACGAGGGACACCCTCACGATCCTGACCGGAACGGTGCTGTGGGTGATCGCCCTGGCCGTCGTGCTGCTGGTGGTCAGACCGGCCGATCCCCGCCCCGCCTGGGTATGCGTCGTCGGCATCGGCCTCGGCCTGTTCGGGGTCGGGTACGTCCGCCGACGGGACGCCCGGCTGCGCGAGGCCGCCCCAACCGGCGATGCCGTCGAATCGGAACCCGGCCGTTCCTGACGCGGCCCCCGTTCAGCGTGGCTCGGCGAGGAGCATCGCGATGCCGTCGAGAAGCCGCTGCAGGCCGAACTCGAACAGGGCGTCCACCCGAGCACCCATTCCATGAACGGGAACGCGTTGGGGATGAGCTGCGGCCGTGTCACCGACATCGCCGGTGCGAGCCACGGATGCCGGCGGAACGTCGCCCACAGCATCCGGGAGGCCAGCTCGATCCTGCCGCGCCAGTGCCGCGGCGGTTCTTCGGGCAACCGCATCCGCCCGAAGACCGTGTCCATCATCTGGAGCAGCAGGGCGTCCTTGTCCGCGACGTGCCGGTAGAGCGACATGGTCGCCACCCCGAGTCGGCCGCCACGCGGCGCATCGAGACCGCCGCGAGCCCTTCGGCGTCGGCGACCGCGACGGCCGTCGTGCGTTGAGGCGAGGGTCGGACCGGCGCGGGCGCGCCGGATGTCCGGAAGAGCATGCGATGCCGGTTGTCCCCTCGGGCAGGGTCCGGGGTCCCCTCCCGGAAGGGAGACATGCCGGAACACGGTGCCGATACGCGGTACGGGGACGGTGCGGGGACACGGTGCGGGGACACGGTGCGGGGACACGGTGCGGGGACACGGTGCCGGGGCATCCAGGCCCGTCGCCGGCGCCCCGGACGCTCACGACCGCGGCTCTCACCGGCTCGTGACCCGGTCAGCGATCGCCCGGTTCCCACCACGTCAGATGGCCGGTTGCCTCGGCCACCGGCTCGATGATCTCCCACGCCTCGGCGATCAGCCCGTCGTCGAGCCGCCAGATGTCGACGACGGCGATCTCCGGCCCGGCATCGGGCAGCCTGCGCCGCGAGTGCAGCACGACGTGATCGCCGTCGGCCAGCACGTGCCGGATCTCCACCCGCATGCCGGCGAGCGACACGAGCGCGGTGCGGACGGCGGCGAGCCATTCCGCCTTGGTCCTCGACGTCGCGTCCGGCCGGTGGTGGACGAAGTCGTCGCTCAGCGACCGCGCCAGCGCGTCGACGTCACCCGTCGCGACCAGCGCCGCCAGCGCCTGTCGCACGATGCTCTTGTTGTCTGTGGTCATGTCCTTGGCAGGCATGGACGGCAGTGTTTCCGCCGCCGGCGTGGATTGTCGATGAAGTGGCATTTCATCGGCGTACGGCTCGCCCGGGAGTAGCATCGGCGGCCATGCACACGGTCGGGGAACTGCTGCGGCAGTGGCGCCACCATCGGCGGATCAGCCAGCTGGATCTCGCGATCGCCGCCGACGTCTCGGCTCGTCACGTCAGCCTGGTGGAGACGGGCAAGTCCAACCCGAGCGCCGACATGATCGTGCGGCTCGCCGAACAGCTCGACGTGCCCCTGCGGGAGCGCAACCGGTTGTTGCTCGCCGCCGGCTTCGCACCCCGCTACGCCGAACGGCCGCTCGACGGGGACGCGCTGTCCGCGGCCCGGGGTGCGATCGGGAGGGTCCTGCGCGCGCACGAGCCGTATCCCGCGCTGGTCGTCGATCGCCGGTGGAACATCGTGATGACCAACAGCGCCCTCGGCCCGTTCCTCGCACACGTCGCGCCCGACTTGCTGCGGCCGCCGATCAACATGGTGCGGCTCGGGCTGGACCCGCGCGGGCTCGCTCCGCACATCGTCAACCTGGCCGAGGTGCGTGCGCTGCTGCGTACTCGGATCCGGCGTCAGCTCGCCGTCGCTCCCGGCGACGAGCTGGCCGCGCTCTACGAGGAACTGCTGGCACCCGGACCCGGCCGTGAGGACGCCGGCCCTTCGGTCGAGTCCGAGATCGCGGTTCCGATGATCTTCCGCTTCGGCGGACGGGAACTACGGCTGTTCTCCACCACCACGACGTTCGGCACCCCCACGGACATCACCCTGGACGAGGTCGCGATCGAGTCGTACTACCCGGCGGACGCCGAGACCGCCGCGTACTTCACCGCGCCCGGCCCGATCTCCTACGACGCCTAGATCGAGGCCGTGGGGTCGAGATCGGCCTCGGCGAGCAGCAGGGGAACCCGGGCCGGGTCGCGCAGCAGCGCCGCCACGGCGAGGCGGTCGCCCCACTGGCCGGACGCCCAGGCGAGGCCCCTGGCCAGGCCGTCGACGCCGGTGGCGTGCACCACGCCCTCGAAGAACCGCCACGGCACCGGCCGGCCGTCCACGAGCAGCTCGTCGTGCTCGACGTACGTCGAGGGCGCCCCGGGCAGCAGCGAGCGCACCTCGGACGGCACGGGCTTCTCGGCACCGGTCGAGGTGACCGCACCGGCGACCTCCTCCCCGGCGAGCGGCAGGTCGAGCACCTCCGACAGCGCCTCGGCGAGGTCGAACGGCGCGAGCACGAGCGGCCGGTCCTCGACCAGGGGGAGCAGGTCGGGCGCCTCCACCACGACCGGGCCGTCCTCGACGTCCGCGACCGTGACCGTGCCTTTCAGCACCGCGCGTACGGCCTCGGGCGGGCTCACCCGGGCGGGATCGACGGCCGCCAGCGCGATCCACAGGGACCGCAGCTGGGCCCGGTCGACCTCCAGGGACGAGTCGCCCAGCAGGTCGAGCAGCTCCTCCGGGCCGCCGTGCGAGTCGAGCAGCTCGGCGAGGGTGGACCGGACGCCGATCATCTTCAGCGCGTCCGCGTCGATCCCCGCCGGCGCCTCGCCGTACAGGCCGAACAGCAGCGGATCGCCCGCCGGGAGCCGCAGCTCCGTCGGCTTGCGCCCGCCGAGCACCGGGTGCCGCGACAGCCACCAGGCGGTGTACGACGGCACCTCGACGGTCTCCCCGGCCGCGAGCACCCGCATGGGCCGCAGGGCGGCGCGCAGCGGGGGCCGCGACAGCAGCGCGAGCGCGTTCGGCCAGTCCGCGACGTATTCCAGGTCGCGTACGGCGGTGAACTCCCGGACCACCGGCGGCACGTCCAGGTCGGGCAGCAGATCGAGCACGGCCTCCAGCCACTCGTCCTCGCGGTCGAGGTCGTGGTCGCACTCGGCCGGGTCGAGCAGCACGTCGGAGTCGTTGACCACGGCGAAGCCGTCGAGCACCCCGGCCGCCGCCAGCACGTGCGGCCCGAACCTCTCCACCAGCTCGGGGGCGGCGACGCCGAACGGCACCTCGGGGTCGATCAGACCGGCCAGCGAGCCCTCGGCCAGCAGCAGCTCGCCCGCGGCGTACAGCTCGCCGTCGGCGCCGCGCAGCGCCAGCTCGGCCAGCCACGGCGCCTCCCCCGCGGTCAGGCCCGCCGCGTCGACCAGCGCCAGCACGGCCTGGGCCACCGGCTCGGGGTCGGCGTTGTTCAGCGACTCGGACACGGCCGCGTGGGTGAGCGGGTCCTCCAGCACCGTACGCGGGGTCGCCTCGGCCGCGCCCAGCCGCAGCAACAGTGGGTGGGCGGCGCCGGGGTGGACGATGCGCAGCCCGAGCGGCGCCAGCAGGGAGGGGTCCACGGAGCTTTCCGCGGTGAGCACCAGCGTGCCGCGCGGGCCGCGCACCAGGCGGCCGTCGGCCAGCGGCACGGCGATCGCGCCGACCGCCTCCAGGTCGTCGGCGGGCAGCACCTCGTAGACCGACCGCCACCAGGACGGGTCCTTGTCCTCCACGGCCTCGCCGGACAGCATGTCCACGACGTCGGCCAGGTCGACCCGGCGCACGCCGAGCGTGGTCAGGGCCGGATGCCGGGAGGCCCAGCCCGCGGGCAGCAGCCCGGGGACGATGCCGGCGATCAGCGCCAGGAACTCGGCCGATCCCTCGACCGCCCGCGCCTGACTGCCCGGCACGATTCCGTCGGAGATCGACGGCAGCAGCGGCGTGTCCGGCAGCGACTTGACGATCTCCCGCCGGATCGCGGCGTCGAGCGCGCCCTTGCCCATCAGGCCGGGCACGAGGTCGAGCAGGTCCGGGGTCGCCGGGAGCTCCCGCAGCAACCGGACGTACGCCTCGGCGGCCCGGGCGACGAGGAAGTCGGTGAGCGGCCCGGGGGCGACGTGCCGCCGGTCGGTGGTCATCGGGAAGGACGCGATCAGCAGCGCGGGCAGGTCGAGCGGCTCGTCGCTCGGCGTCGGCGCGTGCACCACCTTGGGAACGTCGCTCCGGCGGCCGGCGGGGACGGCCCAGCGGACCTCCCAGTAGGGCCGGGCCCGCTCCTCGGTCGGGCGGTCGGCGAACAGCTCGGCCACCTGCTGGGGGGTGAACGTCCCGGACTCGGCGACGACGTGCCAGCCGTCGGCCGAGATCGCGCGGGTCCGCCCGTCCACCTCGATCTCGACGGTCTCCAGCGCCGGCATCGACAGCGGCAGCGCGGGCCCCGCCTCCTCCAGCATGCGCCGTACGGCCTGCTCGGCGGCCTGGTCGCGCAGCGGGAGCCGGACGACCGTGTCGTAGCCCTCGGGAACGTCGAGGGAGTCGTCGGAGAACGGCAGCCGCAGCAGCGGCACGTGCCCCTCGCGGCCCTCCAGCTCGGCGGCCAGCTCCGGCCGGGCGGCGACCAGCGCGGCGGTCTCCGCACGCGACCAGCGGACGCCGCCGGTGGCGCGGGAGGCGATCGAGGGCGTGTCGCTCACCGACACGACGGCGGCGAAGCCGACGCCGAAGCGTCCGGCCGCCCCCGCCTCGTCCTTCTTGCCGGAGACGCGCAGGGTGCTCAGGCCCTCCACCCCGGTCTCGTCGAGCGGGGCGCCGACGTTGGCGGCCAGCAGCACGCCGTCGGCGAGCGTCAGCCGCAGCCGTCCCGGCACGCCGGCCCGCAGCGCGGCGTCGGCGGCGTTCTGGGCGAGCTCCACGACCAGCCGGTCGCGGTAACCGCCGAGGGCGAAGTCCTCCTCGGCGTTGGCGTCCTCCCGGAAGCGGGCGGGCGAGGCCGTCCAGGCCGCGAGAACGGTGTCACGCAGGCGCGCGGTGTCGAACATGATCAGGCGTGACCCAGAGGTTCGGAGTCGGCCTCGTCGACGGAGCCCGACTCGATGATGTCGTATCCCATGTCGTCCAGGATCGGGGGCGCCGGGTCCATGACCATCGAGGGCACGGTGGTCGCCTCGGAGTGCGCCCCGCAGCCGTGGTCGGCGGACACCACGCGGCCGTCGTCCGGCGCGTACTCGTTGGCGCAGACCCCGAAGCCGAGGCCCAGCGCTCCGGCGAGCTGCCAGTAGAACCCGCAGGTGGAGCATTGCGCCGGGGCGGCGTGCGCGATCGGGGTGTGCGGACCGGCCTCACCGGCCCGCCACCGCCGGGCGGCGAGGTCCCGGCCGATCGCCGACAGGACGCGGGCGCGCCCCAGGCCCAGCTCGAAGACCATCTGCTTGTCGATGTCCTCGTCGCCGGTGGCGAACCCGGGCACGAGCCGGTCGTCGTCGGCCTCGACCGGCAGCAGGTCGCCCACGCCGAGATCCCCAGGGCGCAGCCGTTCGTTCCACGGCACCCAGCGGGGAGCGAGCAGCGCGCCCGAGCCGGGCAGCAGCACGGTCTCGCTCACGGTCACGATGCGGGCGCGGGAGGCCCGGGTGACGGTGACCGCCCAGCGCCAGCCGCGGTAGGCGCGGTCGAGGCACTCGAAGTAGTGGGTGACGAGCCGGTCGCCCTCGCTGTCGAAGCCCAGGTGCTCTCCCACCTCTCCCGGACGCGCGATGTCCTCCGCGGCCCGGCGGGCGAGGTCGACCGCCGCGGCACAGGCCTGGTCGACTGGAGTGCTACGGATTCGGGTACGACTCACACTCCATTTTCACCCACGCCGCGAGCGGACCGCACCGGCTGGATGGGTAAATCATGGAAGGACCCTCGGTGCCTATGGTGAAGATTTGGGCGAACGTCACGCGTGTCGTAAGGGCACCGGCGCGGGCGGCGCGCCGGCTCACGCACGCCCAGGGAGCCGGCCGGACCGGTCTCGGCCGCCTGATCGAGTTGACGGCCGCGCACTCGGCCGGGGACGCGCTGGTCACGGTGGCCCTCGCCGGGGCGCTGTTGTTCGGGCTGCCGGTCGGTCAGGCCCGCGGCCAGGTCGCGGCGTACCTGCTGATCACCATGCTGCCGTTCGCGGTCGTGGCGCCCTTCGTCGGGCCGGTGCTCGACCGGCTCCGCTCGGGCCGCCGCTACATCATGGCCGGCACCCTGCTGGCGCGGGGGCTGCTGTGCTGGGGGATGGCCGGGGCCGTCCACACCTCCGACGCCGTCACGCTGTTCCCGTCGGCGCTCGCCGTACTGGTCCTGTCGAAGGCGTACAACGTGTCCCGGGCGGCGATCATGCCGAGCGTGCTGCCCGCCGACATCCCGCTGGTGACCGCCAACGCCAGGGTCGCGTTGTTCGCGCTGGTCTCGGCCGGCGTGGGCGCGGGCCTGGCGACCGGCCTGTCCGCCGTCGCCGGGCCCGACTGGGTGCTGCGCGGCGCCGTGCCGCTGTTCCTGCTGTCCGGGGTGTTCGCCGTACGGCTGCCGCGGCACGTGGACGCGCCCGACCTGGAGGAGGACGAGCCGCGGCCCCGATGGCGCACCGTGCTCAACCTGGGCCCGGTGGTGGGCGAGGCCATGGGCGCCAACGCCGCGATCCGGGTGCAGTCGGGATTCCTCGTGTTCTTCCTGCTGTTCCTCGTCCAGGACGGCCACCTGCGCGGCGTGGATCCGAAGATCGCGCTGGCGTTGCTGGCGGGCGCCGCGGGCGCGGGCGGCCTGGCCGGGGCCGCCGCCGGCTCCTGGTCGCGCTCCCGGTCCCCGCACCTGACCGTCATGGCCACGCTCGCGCTGGCCACGGTGGCCACGGTCGCGGCGGCGTTCTTCTTCACGGTGTGGACCGCCGCCGTCGTCGCCCTCGTGGGCGCGTTCGCCCAGGGCCTCGGCAAGCTCGCGTTCGACGCCATCGTGCAACGCGAGGTCGGCGAGGAGGTGCGCTCCTCGGCGTTCGGCGTCGCCGAGACGCTGCTCCAGATCGCCTGGGTGCTGGGCGGCCTGCTGGGCCTGGTGATGTCGCTGTTCGTGGCCGGTCCCGCCGGGCTCGGCGTGATGTCCGCGGCTCTCGCGCTCTCCTTCGGCCGCCTCGTCATGCTCCGCCGCCGCAGGCTCGCCGCCCGCGCCGCCCCGGCGACCTGAACGTGCCGGGATCCCGCCGCTCTCCGCTCCCCGCCCTCCGTCTCGGAGGGCCGGGCGGCGGGACGGACGCGTTCCTCGCGCCTTCTACGCGTCGAGGTCGTCGGCGACGGCCCGGAGCACGGTCGCGATCTTCTTGGCGTGCGCCGCGTCCGGGTGCTTGCCCCGCTGGTAGGAGTTCGAGATGTCGTCGAGCAGCTTGATGAGGTCCTCGACGATCACGACCATCTCGTCGGGCTTCTTGCGCTTCACCTTGCCCTTGACGGTCTTGGCCAGCGTCGGGGGCTGGTCGATCACCCGCACCGAGAGCGCCTGCTGGCCGCGGCGGCTCTCTGCGACACCGAACTCGACCTTCTGCCCGGGCTTGAGCGCCTCGACGCCCTTGGGCAGGGCGGAGGAATGCACGAAGACCTCACCGCCGTCGTCGCGGGTGAGGAAGCCGAAACCCTTGTCGGCGTCGTACCACTTGACCTTGCCACTCGGCACAGGGGTGACCTCGTTCAGACTGTCGTGAAGGTGACTGTAGGTAGGTTATGCCCAGAGACAGGCCTCGTGGACCCACTCGGAGGCCAATGAAGCATCCCGTGACGACATTCTTGTGGATCTTTCCGGCGAGTGCGCGAAACCCCTGCCGTACGGGCGCTCCGGCGGCCGGATGAAGGTCGAGCCCTACCATGGAGAGAATGACGGGCACGGACTTCAGCGAGTGGCTGCGCGGCCGTTCCGACGAGCGGCTGCGGGCGCTCGTGGCGGCGCGGCCCGAACTCGTGACACCCGTCCCGGCGCACATCGACGGTCTCGCCGCCCGGGCCTGCAGCCCCTCGGCGATCGGCCGGGCGCTCGACCGTCTCGACCGGTTCACACTCTCCGTGCTGGAGACGCTGGCCCTGCGGCCCGGTCCCGCCGACCGTGAGACGTTGCTGACCCTGCTCGGCCGCGCCATGCCCGAAGGGCTCGACGGACCCGACGGACCCGGCGCCGAGGCCCTCGGGCCCGCCCTCGACGCCGCGCTCGACGCCGCGCTCGACCTGCTGACCACGCGCGCCCTGATCTACGGGCCCGAGAACGCGCTGCTGCCCGCGCCGGGGGTGGCCGACGCGCTCGAACCCCCGGCCGCTCTGGGGCCGCCGGTCGCCGAGGTCTTCCGCCACCACCCGCCGGAACGGCTCGACGTGCTGCTGCGGGACATCGACCCGGCGTACGAGGGCGGCGGCGGGCACACCGACGGCGGACGGCCCGCCAGGGAGCGTCTCGCGGCGCTGCTCGCCGACCCCGCGACGGTCGGCCGCCTCGTCGGCGAGGTCTCCCCGCAGGCGAGGGCCGCCCTGGACGAACTGGTGTGGGGCCCGGCGAGCGGACGGCTGCCGAACGCCCGCCGCGACGTGGACACGGCGGGCGCGCAGTCGCCCATCGAGCAGTTGCTGGCCCGCGGCCTGCTGGGCGCCACCGGGGAGGAGACGGTCGCGCTCCCCCGGGAGGTCGCCCTCGTGCTGCGCGACGGCCGGGTGCACCGCGACCTGTCCCCCGGCCCGCCGGCCCTGGAAGGGCCCGTACGCGACCAGGATCTGGCCGACCGCACGGCCGCCGGGCAGGCGTTCACGTTCGTGCGAACGGTCGAGGAGCTGTGCGAGGTGTGGAGCGTGGACCCGCCGGGGGTGCTGCGCGCGGGCGGCCTCGCCGTACGGGACCTGAGGCGGACGGCGCAGCTGCTCGACCTGCCGGAATGGGCGGCGGGCCTGGTCGTCGAGGTCGCGCACGCCGCCGGGCTGGTCGCCGCGGGCGAAGGGGAATGGCTGCCCACCGGCGGTTACGACGCCTGGCGGATCAAGGCCACCGAGGACCGGTGGGCCGTGCTCGCCGACGCGTGGGCCGCGATGGAACGCGCCCCCGGGCTGATCGGCGAGCGCGACGACCGCGACCGCCCGCTGAACGCCCTCCACCCGGACCTGCGCAGGCCGGGGGCCGCCCAGATGCGGGCACGCACGCTCGCCGTGCTGGAGTCAGCGCCGCCAGGCCTCGCCCCGACGCCCGAGTCGGTGCTGGCCCGGCTCGCCTGGGAGCAGCCCCGCCGCCGTCCCGCGCTGCGCGACCGGCTCGTACGGTTCGCCCTGCGCGAGGCCGAGCACATCGGCGTGACCGGCCTCGGCGCGCCGTCCTCGCACGGCCGCTCGGTCGCGCGCGGAGACGGCCGCTCGGCGGGCCTGCTCGCGCCGCTGCTGCCGCGGCCGGTCGACCACGTGCTGCTGCAGGCCGACCTGACGGCCGTGGCGCCGGGCCCGCTCACCACCGACCTCGGCCGCCGGCTCGCGCTCACGGCCGACGTGGAGAGCAAGGGCGGGGCGACGGTGTACCGCTTCTCCGAGCAGTCGATCCGCCGGGCGCTCGACGCGGGGCACTCGGCCGGCGACCTGCTCGCCATGCTGGAGCGCCACTCGGCCACCCCTGTCCCCCAGCCGCTGGCCTACCTGGTGACGGACGTCGCCCGCCGCCACGGCCGCATCCGCGTCGGCGCGGCGTCGGCCTACATCCGGTGCGACGACCCGGCCCTGCTCGACGAGGTGCTCGCCGACAAACGGGCCCACCTGCTGCGGCTGCGGCGGCTCGCGCCGACCGTGCTGGCGTCCAAGACGTCCCGGGCCGCGCTGGTCGACTCGCTGCGGGCGATGGGTTACGCGCCGGTGGCCGAGTCGCTGGAGGGCGACGTGGTCGTCGCGCGGGCCGACGCCCGGCGGACCGAGGGGCAGCTCGCCGCCCGCGTGACCGCCACCGCCGCGCCCGACCCCGAGACGCTGACCGCCGCCGTGCGCGCGATGCGGGCGGGAGACTCGCGCCGGCGGCCGGTCGAGGCGCCCGAGGGCCAGGTGCCCCGCTCCCCCGCGACCGCCACGATCAGCGCGCTCCAGGAGGCCATCCGGCAGGGGTCGCGGGTGTGGATCGGCTACCTCGACTCGCAGGGGCACGCCACCAGCCGCATCCTCGAACCCGCCCGGATGGAGGGCGGCTACCTCACGGCGTACGACGAGACCCGGGCGACGGTCCACCGCTTCGCCCTGCACCGGATAACGGGCATCGCCGAGATCGGACGATGACTGATTCGTGGTAAATCTTGGGGTCCGCTGTAGTAAAGGATTTCAGGGTGACGACTCCAGAGCAGCCGGGGCAGGGACCCCAGGATTGGCAGACGCCGTCCAATCCCTATGGACCGCCGTCCGGCTCCAGCCCCTACGGACAGCAGCCGTACGGCCAGTACGGCACGCCGCCTGGCCCCGACCCGAACCAGCAGTACGGTCAGCAGGGACAGTACGGCCAACAAGGACAGTACGGGCAACAGGGACAGTACGGCCAGCAAGGGCAGTACGGGCAGCCGGGGCCGAACCCCTACCAGCAGCAGCCGTACGGCTACTACCCGCCCGGCGGCTACCCGCCGCGGCCGGAAGGCCCGCGCACGCACGCGATCGTGGCCCTCGTCGTCAGCATCGTGCTGTCGTTGAGCTGCTACGTGACCCTCGGCGGCATCGCCGGGGCCATCCTGTCGGGGATCGCGCTCAGCAAGGTGGACACCGCGCCCGACCAGGCGCGCGGGCTGCTGAAGTGGACGTGGATCGCCATCGGCATCAACGTCGTCCTGCTCATCCTGGGAATCGGCGGGCTCTTCTACGCCGGGATCAACGGCTACCTCGACTGACCGCGCCCAGACGTCGCCCATACATACGGCATCCGCGAGACCGGGACTGATTCGGCCCGGCCTCGTGTTTGATATGCGGTAGCCGTACGAGGGGGAGCAGGCATTGAGTGACGGGCCGCTGATCGTTCAGTCGGACAAGACGCTGCTGCTGGAGGTCGACCACCCCAGGGCGGACGAGTGCCGCAAGGCCATCGCGCCGTTCGCCGAGCTGGAACGCGCGCCCGAGCACGTCCACACCTACCGCGTCACCCCGCTCGCGCTGTGGAACGCCCGCGCCGCGGGGCACGACGCCGAGCAGGTGGTCGACGCGCTGATCGGCTTCAGCCGCTACCCCGTGCCGCACGCGCTGCTCGTGGACGTCGCGGAGACCATGGCGCGGTACGGCAGGCTGCGGCTGGAGAAGCACCCCATCCACGGCCTGGTGCTCACCAGCACCGACCGCGCCGTGCTGGAGGAGGTGCTGCGCTCCAAGAAGATCCAGCCTCTGGTCGGGGAGCGCTTCGGCGCCGACGTGGTGGCCGTGCACCCCTCCGAGCGCGGCAACATCAAGCAGACGCTGCTCAAGCTCGGCTGGCCGGCCGAGGACCTCGCGGGATACGTCGACGGCGAGCACCACCCCATCGACCTGCGCGAGGACGGCTGGACGCTGCGCCCCTACCAGAAGGAGGCGGCCGACGCCTTCTGGCACGGCGGCTCCGGCGTCGTGGTGCTGCCGTGCGGCGCGGGCAAGACGATCGTGGGCGCGGCGGCGATGGCGCACGCGCGGGCGACCACGCTGATCCTGGTCACCAACACGGTTTCGGCGCACCAGTGGAAGCAGGAGCTGCTCAGGCGCACCTCGCTGACCGAGGACGAGATCGGCGAGTACACCGGCACCAAGAAGGAGATCCGCCCGGTCACGATCGCCACCTACCAGGTCATGACCACCCGGCGGCAGGGCACGTACCGCCACCTGGAGCTGTTCGACGCCCGCGACTGGGGGCTGGTCGTCTACGACGAGGTCCACCTGCTGCCGGCGCCGATCTTCCGGATGACCGCCGACCTGCAGGCGCGGCGGCGCATCGGCCTCACCGCCACGCTCGTACGCGAGGACGGCCGGGAGGGCGACGTCTTCTCGCTCATCGGCCCCAAGCGGTACGACGCGCCCTGGAAGGAGATGGAGAACCAGGGCTACATCGCCCCCGCCGAGTGCGTCGAGGTGCGGGTGACGCTCAGCGACGACGAGCGGCTGGCCTACGCCATGGCCGAGAGCGACGAGCGCTACCGGTTCTGCTCGACCACGCCCGCCAAGACGAGGGTGACCGAGGCGCTGGTGCGGCGGCACGCGGACGAGCAGGTGCTGGTCATCGGGCAGTACATCGACCAGCTCGACGAGCTGGGCGAGCACCTGAACGCGCCCGTCATCAAGGGCGAGACCAAGATCAAGGAGCGCGAGCGCCTGTTCCAGGCGTTCCGCGACAAGGAGATCCGGGTGCTGGTGGTCTCCAAGGTCGCCAACTTCTCCATCGACCTGCCCGAGGCGGCCGTGGCGATCCAGGTCTCCGGCACGTTCGGCTCGCGCCAGGAGGAGGCCCAGCGGCTCGGCCGAGTGCTCCGTCCCAAGGCGGACGGCGGCGGCGCGCGGTTCTACTCGGTGGTCAGCCGCGACACCGTCGACCAGGAGTTCGCCGCGCACCGGCAGCGGTTCCTGGCCGAGCAGGGGTACGCCTACCACATCATCGACGCCGACGACGTGGGCGAGGAGGACCCGGCGAGGTGACCCTCTCGGGTCACGTACGGCGCCGCGCCCGGTAGGCGCTGGCCTTGGCGCGGTTCTGGCAGGACAGATCGCAGAAGCGGCGCGAGGCGTTGCGCGTGGTGTCGTAGAAGACCAGAGAGCACGTCGTGGCCTGGCACGCGCCGAGCCGCGCCCCCTGGCCGACCCCGACGACCATGGCCAGCGCCGTGCCCATGTCGGCGGCCCAGGCGTCGACGAGCGTCGCGTCCGAGCGGTGAAAGGCCAGCCGGAGCTTTCCCGGGTCGCCGTAGAGCGTCGGCACGGCGCCGTGCCGCACCAGGAGGTCGTTGAGCCGTGCGGCGGCCTCGGGCAGCCGGTCCCCCGCGCCGTACAACGGGCGGAACTCGGCGGTGATCTCGGCGAGCCGGTCGGCGTCGGCGGTGGTGAGCCCGGTGCCGGGGCGACCCGCGGCGGCGAGGCCGGTCCGGATCGCGGCCAGCCGTTCTCCGCCCGTCCGGGGCGGTGTGACAGCACGCCCGTGCGACGCGTCGGCGGCCAGGACGTTCACCAGGAGGACGGCGAGCTCCACCCAGCTCCCCACATAACTGTCTATCTCTTGTTGACCAGTGATTCTCCATGCCTCTATCGTCACTGGCATAGCTTATCTAGACAGTGAGGTTTGAGGGATGTCCGCACGCCTGGCCCGCACCATGTGGCATCAGATCGAGCCGGTCCACGCCACGCTCTACTACAGCCCGCAGGCCTTCGAGGAGGCCGCCGCACTCGGCTACGACGTCTCGACACGCTGGCCGAGCTACTTCGCCTGGCGCACCGCGCCGCTCGGCGCGGCGGGACCGGCGCTGGTGGCCGCCACCTACTACAGCTTCAGCCCGGGCATGATCGCCGGACTCGTGCCGGGCGTCTGGGCGACCGCGTCGCCCCGGCAGGTGCTCGACGCGCGGCTGCGCGCGATGGACCGGACGCTGCGCGGTCTACTCGGCGACCGGATCGACGAGGGCGTGAAGGAGGCGGCCGCGCTGGCCATCCGGGCGGCGGAGAGCGCGGACGTCGCTCACCGGCCGCTCGCCGCGGCCAATCTCGACCTTCCCTGGCCGGAGGAACCGCACCTCGCGCTGTGGCAGGCCTACACGGTGCTGCGCGAGCACCGCGGCGACGGGCACCTGACGGCCCTGCACGCCGCCGGCCTCGACGCCTGTGAGGCCCTGGTCTCCTTCGCCGCCGTGGGCGCGGCCCCGGCGGAGAACTTCGCCGGCCGCGGCTGGACCGACGAGGAGTGGGCCGCCGCACGCGAGCGGCTGGCCGTACGCGGCCTGGTGGACGGCGAGGGGAGGGCCACTCCGGCGGGGCGCGCGCTGCGCGACCAGGTGGAGCGCATGACCGACGAACTGGCCGCGGGCCCGTGGCGAACGCTCGGCGACGCGGGGGCCGAGCGGCTGGCCGCGCTCAACCTGCCACTGCTCGGGGCGGTGTTCGAGTCGGGCCTGCTGCCCGCCGTCACCACACTCGGCATCGGCAAGATCCAGGCCCCGGTATGAGTTCCGGGGTGTGAGTTCCGGCCGGCGGACGCTCGCCCGCGCGGCCGACCTGGAGCGCGCCGCTCCGGGCGTGAGGACGAGCCGCATGCGGCGCCTCTCTCGGGCCGCCGGGGACGCCTGACCAGCCCGCACGCGCGTCACGATCTCCGGGCGCCCTCCCGCGGACGCTCACCCGTACGGCGATGGCGACCCTAAATCCAGGAAATACCCTTGGGCGTTGTCACCACGTCACCCCCTCGCGCCTTACCCTCACATGATGCAGTCGTGATGGCCGCAATACCCAGCAGACGAGGCGAATCACGCAATATACGCATTTTTCGTCTTACTCCTGGTTCGTCGTTATCCCTTGCCTCACCCTGCCGGCGAGCGTCCGAGGCTCACGCAACAGGGCATTTCACGACAAATCACCCCACTACCGCATGACGCTGCCCGGCGAGCCGAGGAGAGGACGAGCCCCTCGGCCGCCGGAAAGTCTCCGACCGGTCACCCGGACCGGTCACCGGGCCGCGATCACCGAGGCACGGTCGCCCGAGACACGGTCACCGGCCCGCGGTCACTGCGCGGCCAGGCCGCCGACGAACAGCACCACCAGCGCGACGACCCAGGCCACCACGGCGGCGCCGTACAGGGACTCGCGCCGGCCGAGCCAGGCGGCCCCTGTGGCGCACGCCGCGATCACCGCGACCACAACGGACAGCGCGATCACCGAGGCGATCCGGTCCGCACAGCCCGGCGAGGAGCCCAGGCTCGTCACGCAGAAGGCCTGCCTGCTCCAGCCGCCGAAGACCGCGAACCCCCACAGCGTGGCGAGCAGCAGGCTCGCCGCCGCCTGGATCGCCGGAGGAACCACGGTGCGCGTCACCCGGGTACAGATACCCGCCCCGGGAAACGGTGACACGCGCGAGAAATACCGTTTCGGCATCGCGGGGTCCGTCGCTAAGCTCTTGTGTTTCCCGCTTCCACCAGTCCTGTCCTCGTCATGTCCGGAGGAGTTTCCGCATGCCCGGAAATGTGCTCGAAGACGAGCGCGCCCATCTGGCGGCCTCCCGTGCCGCGCTCCGCGCGATGCGTGAGCACGCGCAGTCGCTGTCGGCGGACGCCGCCGGCGACTGGGTGTCGCAACAGGTCCTGCAGGGCCTGCTCGACCAGAGAGTGGCCGCCCTGGCCGACCATCCCGACGCGCCGCTGTTCTTCGGCCGGCTGGACCGCGCGCCCGGCGACGACCTGCCCGGCACGGTCTACGTCGGACGCCGGCACGTCCACGACGAGAGCAGCCGGCCCCTCGTCATCGACTGGCGCGCCCCGATCTCGCGCGCCTTCTACCAGGCGAGCCCCGCCGACCCGATGGGCGTCCGGCTGCGCCGCAGGTTCGGCTACCAGGGCGGCGACCTCACGGCGTACGAGGACGAGCCGCTCGACGGCAGGGCGCTCGGGCAGAGCAGACTGCTGACGGAGGAGATCGAGCGGCCCCGCACCGGCCCCATGCGGGACATCGTCGCGACCATCCAGCCCGACCAGGACGAGATCGTCCGCGCCGACCTCGGCGTGACCGTCTGCGTGCAGGGCGCGCCGGGCACCGGCAAGACGGCCGTGGGCCTGCACCGCGCGGCCTACCTGCTGTTCACCCACCGGGAGAAGCTGGCGCGCTCGGGCGTGACGATCGTCGGGCCCAACCGGGCCTTCCTCTCCTACATCTCCTCGGTGCTGCCCGCGCTCGGCGAGGTGAAGGTCGACCAGACGACGGTCGCCGGTGTCCTGGGCGACCACGCCCATCCGGAGGACCCCGCCGCGGCGGCCGTGAAGGGCGACGCACGCATGGCCGAGGTGGTGAAGCGGGCCCTGTGGCTGCACGTCACCAAGCCGGTCGAAGGGGTGTTGTTCACCAAGGGCATCAACCGCTACCGGGTGCCCGATCACGAGGTCCGCGAGATCGTCGCCTCCCTGCGCGGCACGACGAGGTACGGCCCGGGCCGCGCCACCCTGGCCCAGCGGCTCGCCCACGCCGTGCTCGTGCAGATGGAACGGCGCGGCGAGTCGCCCGACGACCGGGTGCAGGACGCGGTGGCCCGTTCGAAGCCGGTCAAGGCCATACTGGACGCCGCCTGGCCGAAGCTCACCCCCGAGCAGGTGCTGTTCCGGTTGCTGTCGGACCCCGAGTTCCTCGCCAGATCGGCCCGGTCGGATCTGTCGCCCGAGGAACAGCAGCTCATCCTGTGGCGCAAGCCGTACAAGTCGCATCGGTCGGCCAAGTGGACGGCCGCCGACGCGGCCCTGCTCGACGAGCTCGGCGACCTGATCGAGCGCACGCCGTCCCAGGGACATCTCGTGGTCGACGAGGCGCAGGACCTGTCGGCGATGCAGTTGCGCGCGCTCGGACGCCGCTGCCGCACCGGTTCGGCGACCGTGCTGGGCGACCTCGCGCAGGGCACCACGCCCTGGTCGGCACGCTCCTGGAAGACCGTGCTCGACCACCTCGGCCAGCCGTCGGGCGAGGTCACCGAGCTCACGCTCGGCTTCCGCGTGCCCCGCGAGATCCTCGACTTCGCGGCGCGGCTGCTGCCCTCCGTCGCGCCGGAGCTGGCCCCGCCGCGCTCGCTGCGTCCCGGCACGGGCTCCCTGTCCGTACGCCGCGAGCCCGACGTCGCCGCCGCCCTTCCCGGGGCCGTACGGCAGGCCCTCACGCAGGAGGGGTCGATCGGCGTCATCGCCGCCGACGCGGACGTGCCGGCCCTCACGGCGGCGCTGGACGCCGCGCACCTCCCGCACGCGGTGCTCGGTCCCGACTCGACGGGCGACGACCGGCTGTTGCTGGTGCCGGCGACGCTCGCCAAGGGTCTGGAGTACGACCATGTGATCGTCACCGAGCCCGCCGCCATCGCCGAGGCGGAGGAGCGCGGTCGCGCCCGTCTCTACGTGGTCCTCACCCGGGCCGTGACGTCACTGACCATCCTGCACAGCCGCGACCTGCCCGAGGAGCTGCGATGAGCGCGCCCGACGTACGAGTCCGCGACGGCGTCCTGGAGGACGTCGAGGCCGTCCTGCGGTTCTGGCGGGAGGCCGCGGAGAACACCGACAGGCACGACGACGCCGCCAAGGTCGTGGCCCTGATCGAGCGCGATCCCGAGGCGCTGCTCATCGCCGAGATCGACGGCCGCGTGATCGGCACGCTCATCGCCGGGTGGGACGGCTGGCGCGCCCACCTCTACCGGCTCGCCGTGGACCCCGCCCACCGGCGCATGGGCATCGGATCGCTGCTGATCCGGGCCGCCGAGGAGCGGTTCCGGAAGTTCGGCGCGTTCCGTGCCGACGCGATGGTCCTGCACGACAACACCCTGGCGCACCACGCTTGGACGTCGGCGGGATACGCGATGCAGACCGACTGCGCCCGCTGGGTCAGGCGCCTCACCTGAACCCGGGGCGCACAACGGGAAAGGGCGGCTCCCCCGAGGGGGAACCGCCCTTCCGTTGAGACGAAGCAGGCAGATGGATCAGAAGTCCATGTCGCCGCCGCCGGGCATGGCGGGGGCCTTCTCCTTCTCGGGCTTCTCGGCGATGACGGCCTCGGTGGTCAGGAACAGAGCCGCGATGGACGCCGCGTTCTGCAGCGCCGAGCGGGTGACCTTGGCCGGGTCGATGATGCCGGACTCGAACATGTTGACGTACTCGCCGGTCGCGGCGTTGAGGCCCTCACCAGCCGGGAGGTTGCGGACCTTCTCCACCACGACGCCGCCCTCGAGGCCGGCGTTGACGGCGATCTGCTTCAGCGGCTCCTCGAGGGCCTTGCGGACGATCGCGGCACCGGTGGCCTCGTCGCCGTTGACCTCGAGCTTGTCGAACGCGTTGGCGCCGGCCTGCAGCAGGGCCACGCCACCGCCGGGGACGATGCCCTCCTCGACCGCGGCCTTGGCGTTGCGGACGGCGTCCTCGATGCGGTGCTTGCGCTCCTTGAGCTCGACCTCGGTGGCCGCGCCGGCCTTGATGACGGCCACGCCGCCGGCCAGCTTGGCGAGGCGCTCCTGGAGCTTCTCGCGGTCGTAGTCGGAGTCGGTGCGCTCGATCTCGGCGCGGATCTCGTTGACCCGGCCGGCGATCTGCTCGGCGTCACCGGCGCCGTCGACGATCGTGGTCTCGTCCTTGGTCACGACGACCTTGCGGGCGCGGCCGAGCAGGTCGAGGGTGGCGTTCTCGAGCTTGAGACCGACCTCCTCACTGACGACCTGGCCACCGGTGAGGGTGGCGATGTCGCCCAGCATGGCCTTGCGGCGGTCGCCGAAGCCGGGGGCCTTGACGGCCACGGACTTGAACAGGCCGCGGATCTTGTTGACGACCAGGGTCGCCAGGGCCTCGCCCTCGACGTCCTCGGCGATGATGACCAGCGGCTTGCCGGACTGCACGACCTTGTCGAGCAGCGGCAGGAGGTCCTTGTTCGCCGATACCTTCGAGTTGACGATCAGGATGTACGGGTCCTCGAAGACCGCCTCCATGCGCTCGGGGTCGGTCACGAAGTAGCCGGACACGTAGCCCTTGTCGAAGCGCATACCCTCGGTGAGCTCCAGCTCCAGGCCGAAGGTGTTGCTCTCCTCGACGGTGATGACGCCTTCCTTGCCCACCTTGTCCATCGCCTCGGCGATGAGGGAGCCGATCTCGGTGTCGGCGGCGGAGATGGAGGCGGTGGAGGCGATCTGCTCCTTGGTCTCCACGTCCTTGGCGAGCTTCGACAGCTCCTCGCTGACGCGCTCGACGGCGGCCTCGATGCCCTTCTTCAGCGCCATCGGGTTGGCGCCGGCGGCCACGTTGCGCAGACCCTCGCGGACCAGCGCCTGAGCGAGCACGGTAGCCGTCGTCGTGCCGTCACCGGCGACGTCGTCGGTCTTCTTCGCGACTTCCTTGACCAGCTCGGCGCCGATCTTCTCCCACGGGTCCTCGAGCTCGATCTCCTTGGCGATGGAGACACCGTCGTTGGTGATCGTGGGGGCGCCCCACTTCTTCTCCAGCACGACGTTGCGGCCCTTCGGGCCGAGGGTCACCTTCACGGCGTCGGCGAGCTGGTTCATACCGCGCTCGAGACCGCGCCGGGCGTCCTCGTCAAACGCGATCATCTTGGCTGCCATTAGGCTAGACCTCCCAGTAGCAGGGTGTCTTCAACGGACCGAGCCGACGCCCGCGACGGCTTGAGCCCGCTATCCCTGCGCGGGCCCCATCGCCCCGATCCCGATTGTTGTCACTCTCGACCTCAGAGTGCCAAACAAGTATTTAGCACTCTCCCCCCGAGAGTGCAAGCGGAAGCCACCCTGACCAGCTTGGACGGTATGTCCAGAACGAGTGCAGCAGGTCACGCCGGACCCGGCGGGAGTGAGCGCCCCGACGAGTGGAGCGGGAGACACAGCGGAAGGCCCGGCGCGCGGAACTTCGTGCGCCGGGCCTTCCAAGGTCGATGACGGGATCAGACGGCCCGTACGGCCTCCGCCTGGGGGCCCTTCTGACCCTGCGTGATGTCGAACTCAACCCGCTGACCCTGCTCGAGGGCCTTGTAGCCGTCCATCAGGATTGCCGAGTAATGGACGAACACGTCCTTACCACCGTCTACCGCGATGAAGCCGTAGCCCTTGTCCGCGTTAAACCATTTGACGGTGCCCTGCGCCACTTCCGACTCCTCTTGCTGGGCTGGGGACCACCAAGAAGCCCCCGGTTTTGTCGATCGTCCTCGACCATACCCGTGTCAAGGCGTAGGACAACAGAGTCAATCCGCAAACTACTACTTGGCGTTCGCTCAAAGCGGGATCGAAGAATTTTCACTTTGCTGTTGAATAGTTGAGAGCTACACCATTTGCCATAGCACCGCCCGACTTCTTCGCCATAGAAGTGCATGTCAGGTGCTCGGCGCCGGTGCGGCGGCTCAGCCTCCGGCGACGGCGGGGATGACCGAAATCTGCACCCCGTCCGGCGTGGCGGTGTCCAGACCGTCGGCGAATCGGACATCCTCTTCTCCGACGTAGACGTTGACAAAACGCCGAATCTTACCCGTTTCGTCCAGGATGCGCCCGCCGATGCCGGGGTAGTCCGCGTCCAGCTTCTGCAGAACCTCTCGAAGCGTTCCCCCCTCCCCGCTCACCTCCGCGGCTCCGTTGGTGTACGTCCGGAGAATCGTCGGAATCCGCACGGAAACGCTCATTGTTCGCTCGCTTTCGTTGCTGCCGATGGGCCTGGTGAAACGCTTTCAGTTGGCGAATGCCGCACGGAAGGCGTCGAGAGAAGGACGGATGACGGCGGTGGGGCGGGCGTGCTCGGCCACCGCGTCGAGCGTCTTGAGCCCGTCGCCGGTGTTCAGCACCACGGTCTCGGCGTCGGGGTCGAGGCGCCCCTCGCGCACCAGCTTGCGCAGCACGCCGACCGTGACGCCACCCGCCGTCTCGGCGAAGACGCCCTCGGTCCTGGCCAGCAGGCGGATCGCCTCGACGATCTCCTGGTCGTTCACGTCCTCCACCGCGCCGCCCGTCCGCCGGGCGATGTCGAGCACGTACGGCCCGTCCGCCGGGTTCCCGATCGCCAGCGACTTGGCGATGGTGTCGGGCCGCACCGGCTGCACCACGTCCTGCCCGGCCTTGAACGCCCGGGAGACCGGCGAGCAGCCCTCGGCCTGCGCGCCGAAGATCCGGTACGGCCGATCCTCGACCAGCCCCAGCTTGATCAGCTCGCGGAAGCCCTTGTCGATCTTGGTGAGCTGCGAACCGGAGGCCACCGGGATGATGATCTGGTCGGGCAGGCGCCAGCCGAGCTGCTCGGCGATCTCGTACGCCAGCGTCTTGGAGCCCTCGGCGTAGAAGGGCCGGAGGTTGACGTTGACGAAGCCCCACTTCTCGCCCAGCTCGTCGCCGATGAGCTCCGAGCAGAAGCGGTTGACCTCGTCGTAGTTGCCGTCGATGGCGACCAGACGGCCGCCGTACACCGCGGCCATGACGACCTTGGCCGGCTCCAGGTCGGCGGGGATGAACACGCAGGAGTCCAGTCCGGCCCGGGCGGCGGCCGCGCTCACCGCGCCGGCGAGGTTGCCGGTGGAGGAGCACGACAGGGTGTGGAAGCCGAAGTTGCGCGCGGCCTCCAGCGCGATCGAGACGACCCGGTCCTTGAAGGAGTGGGTGGGGTTGCCGGAGTCGTCCTTGACGTGGAGCGACCGCAGCCCCAGCTCGGCGGCCAGCCTGTCGGCCTTCACGAGCTTGGTCCAGCCGGGCTGGAGGTTGGGCTTGGCCGCCACGTCGGCGGGAACGGGGAGCAGGGAGCGGTACCGCCAGATGTTCGCCGGACCGGACTCGATGTCCTCCCGGCGGATCTCGCCGAATTCGTACGCCACCTCAAGGGGGCCGAAACACTCCGTACAGGCGAAGATCGGGCCGAGTTCATAAAGCGTGCCGCATTCGCGACACGAAAGACCCGTGGCGGGGCCGAACTCGACGGTGTTCGCGGCGGTCTTAGCGGCAGTGCTGGTGTGCGCCATGAAGCGAGGCCTTTCCCTCATCTTCGCTCGCGACCACCCTGGCCGCGAGCCGGAATTGGCACCTGTCCCGGCCGGGCCTCGTGGACACGAGTTCGACACCGGGGAGGTTGCCGGGGCTTCGCAGGGCCGGTCCCTCCACCCCTCTGGATGAGCATGTTCAGTTGTGGAACCTTTCCGAGAAAGGTCCCTAGCACTGTACCCCGGCGTCCTCGGTGTCCGTTCCGATGTCTCACATAACGAGACGATCCGTATCAGCCGTACGCCTCGCCGAGAGCGGCCTGCACGTACTTGCGCGCCTGATGGATCCGGGACTTGACCGTGCCGAGGGGGATCTTCAGCTGGTCGGCGACCTCCGAATAGTCGAGCTGGCAGATGTCGCGCAGCACGAGCGCCTGGGCGAGGTCGGGCCGCTCGGCCTCCAGCGCCTCCATCGCGTCGAGCAGGTCGAGCCGCGACCCGGCGATGACGCTCACCCGCCGGGGATCGGGCCGCTGGTCGGGCAGCTCCTCCGCCTGCTCCGACGAGCGCCGCTTCAGCGAGCGGTAGGTGGTCCTGGCGCAGTTCACGGTCACGATGTGCAACCAGGTGCTGAACTTGGCGCGCCCCTCGAACCTGCCGATGTTGCGTGCCACGGCGAGCAGCGTGTCCTGCGCGGCCTCCTCCGCGTCCTGCCGATACGGTAGAAGCCTCTCGCAGTGCCGCAGCACGTCGGGCTCGATGCGTCGCAGCAGTTCACCGAGCGCGCGATGGTCCCCCTGGGCAGCCGATCGGGCCAGGTCCTCGGTCGTGTCGTCCAGTGCCATGCCGTATCCAGCCCTTCCGCGATCGGTTGACATCCTATTGACGGAGGTCGGCTTTTATTAATCTTCCGGCATGCGCGCCCGCTCTGATCGAGGGACAGCCCAGATGAGCAGCACCGTTCTTATCGCGTCCAACAGGGGCCCGGTGTCCTTCACGCTGTCGGAGGACGGCGGCCTGACCATGCGCAGGGGCGGTGGCGGCCTGGTCTCGGGCCTGTCCGAGGTGGTCAGGGACACCGACGTCCTGTGGGTCTGCGCCGCGCTGTCGGACGGCGACCGGGGCGCGGTGCGCCAGGCGCCCGGCGGCCGGCTCGACCGGGCCTTCGAGACGGGGCCGATCCGCATGCTGGACATCCCGCCCGCGGTCTTCCACCGCGCCTACAACGCCGTGGCCAACTCGACCCTCTGGTTCGTCAACCACCTGCTGTACAACACGCCCTTCTCCCCCGAGTTCGGCACGCGGTTCCGGCGGGAGTGGGAGTCGTACCGCACGTACAACGGGGCCTTCGCACTGGCCCTCGCCGAGGAGGCGGCGCCCCGGGCGCGCGTCATGGTGCAGGACTACCACCTGACGCTGACCCCGGCGATGCTCCGGGTCGACCGCCCCGACCTGCGCATCGGCCACTTCTCGCACACGCCCTGGGCGCCGCCCGAATACTTCGCGCTGCTGCCCGAGGACGTCGCGGCCGAGGTGCTGACCGGCATCCTCGGCGCCGACCACGCGGGGTTCCTCACCGCCCGCTGGGCCCGCTCCTTCATGGACTGCTGCGACGTGCTGCTCGGAGCCCGGGTGGACCACGCCGCCCGTACGGTGACCTACGACGGGCGGACCACCAGGATCGGCGTCCATCCGCTCGGGGTGAACGGGGAGGCGCTGCGGGCGCGGGCGGCCGAGCCGGACGTCGAGTCGCACATGACCGCGATCAAAGACCACGTCGGCGACCGCAAGCTCATCGTGCGCATCGACCGCACCGAGCTGTCCAAGAACATCGTGCGCGGCCTGCGGGCCTACCAGGAGTTCCTGGCCGCCCATCCCGAGTGGCACGGCCGGGTCGTCCACCTGGCGTTCGCCTACCCCTCCCGGCACGACCTGCCCGAGTACCGCGAATACACGGCGGCCGTGCAGCGCTGCGCGAAGGAGATCGAGGACGAGTACGCCACCGAGGACTGGGACCCGCTCATCCTCAACGTCAACGACGACTACCCGCGCTCCCTGGCCGCCTACCGGCTGGCCGACGTCCTGCTCGTCAACCCGATCAGGGACGGCATGAACCTGGTGGCCAAGGAGGGCCCGATCCTGTCGCCCCGGTGCGCGCTGGTGCTGTCGCGCGAGGCGGGCGCGGCGGCCGAGCTGGGGGCCGACTCGCTGCTGGTCAACCCGTACGACGTGTCCGGCACGGCGGCGGCGCTGCACGAGGCGCTGACGCTGCCGGAGCAGGAACGTCTCACGCGCGGCCTGCGGCTGCGGGAGGCCGCCACCGCCCTGCCGCCCCAGCGCTGGTTCGAGGACCAGCTCGCCGCGCTGCTTTGAGCAAGGATTTGTCGTTTTTGCGCTAACCTTGCCTGGTTTTGGAACGCAACATAAAGGTCACCAGGGACGGCCCCACCTGGTTGGTCTACCTGCAGCTCGCCACCTTCGCCACCTACCTGTACGGCCTGTCGGCCGCCGTGCCGCTCCTGCGCGCCGAACTCGGCGTGTCCCAGGCCGTCGCCGGGCTGCACGGCACCGGGATGGCGCTCGGCGGCATCGCCGGCGGGCTGGCCCTGCCCACGCTGACCAGGCGGCTCGGACGCCGCGCCGTCATCTGGGGCGGCCTGGCCGGGATGAACGCCGGGGTGCTCCTCGTCGCGTTCGGACACTCGCTTCCGCTCACGCTCGCCGGTTTCACCCTCGCCGGCGGCTGCGGCTCGACGGCCCTGTACGTGATGATGGCGGTGCTCAGCGACCACCACGGCCCGGCCGGGGCGGCCGTCATCAGCGAGGCCAACGCGGTCGGCGTCACCGCCGGCATCGCCACCACCTACGTCTTCAGCGTGGTGGCCGAGTCGCCGATCGGCTGGCGCCCCTCGCTGTTCGTCCCGGTGGCGGCCACCCTCGTGCTGGCCCTGGTCATGGGCCGGGTGTGGGTGCCGCCCGCGCCCGTCCCGCCGCCGTCGCCCGCGGCCTCTCTCCGGGTCCCGTACGGCTGGCGCTTCCACGTCGCCGGTTTCGTGCTGCTGTGCTGCGTGGCCCTGGAGTTCGCCTTCAACCTGTGGGCCGCCGCGTTGTTCGGCCAGCGGACCGGCCTGTCGCCCGGCGTGGCGGCGACCGGGCTGACCGCGATGCTGGCCGGCATGGCCGCGGGCCGGTTCGGCGGCGCCCGGCTGGCCCTGCGCTTCACTCCGGGAGTGGTGCTGCTGGGCTCGCTCGGGGTGACCCTGGCGGGCTGGACGCTGTTCTGGACCGGGACCTCGGCGCCGGTCTGCTACGCCGGGCTCGCGCTCAGCGGGCTCGGCATCTCGGTCCAGTTCCCCATGGGCCTGACGCGCATGATCGAGGTGTCGGGAGGCCGGCCGGACCAGGCGTCCGGCACGGCCTCGATCTGGGCGGGCGTGGGCTCGGGCAGCGGGCCGTTCGTGCTCGGCGCGCTGGGGGACGGCTTCGGGACGCACACGGCGTTCCTGCTCGCGCCCGCCCTCATCGCGGTGGCCGCGGGCGGAGTCGTGGGCTCCCGGTCGCGGTCCTGAGCCCCGGACCGGTCAGTTCCAGGTCGCGTTCTTGAGGATCGCGGCCAGCTGCGGGTGGTCCCACTGGTCGAGGACCAGCACCTTGGACGAGGGCAGATACCACTCGCGCTGGTTGTAGTGCAGCTTCACCCGCCACTTCTTGTCGACGCAGGTCGCCGCCCACTTGTGGTAGTCCGCCTTGTGGCCGGGCCCGACCTGCCGCAGCCCCTTGTCCGCGAGCTTCCACTCGCCCTTGTACAGCTTGTAGCTCTTCGGGCAGATGCTGACGTCGGTCGCCGGGTCGAATCCGTACTTCGACTTGTAGGACTGGAACGTGTGCCCCCCGATCTTGAGCGCCTTCGGGCCGAGGATCCAGAAACCGTGGCACCCATAGTCGCGGAAACCGTAGTCCTCGGTGCCGAGGGTGGGACACGAGCCGGTGATGACGCGCACCCAGTCCTTGTCGTCCTTGTCCACCTTCCACGACTTGGGGATCGTGAGGGTCAGGCCGCTGCGCAGACGGACCTGCTTGGTGCCGCCGCTCTCGCTCGCGTACGCCGCCGCCGGAACCGCCAGGGACGCCGCGAGCACGGCCAGACCGGCCGCCGCGGCCGAGATCGTCTTTCTGAACATGCCGGAAACACTAGGCGCGGTCACTTGCGGACGACTTGTGGCCCGATAGGCAGGAGATCGCCAAGCGCTCAGCTCCAGGTCGCGTCCTCGAGGATCGCGGCGAGACCCGGGGTCCTCCACTGGTCGACCACCAGGATCCGCGACGTCGGCAGGTACCACTCGCGCTGGTTGAACCGGGCCTTCACCGTGCCGGAGGTCAGGGTCCTGCAGGTGCCCGCCCAGTCGCGGTAGTCGGCCTTGTGCCCCGGCCCGACCTGCCGCAGCCCCTTCTCGGCGAGCGTGGTCCGGCCGATGTAGAGCTTCTTCTTGACCGGGCAGGGCCCGACGTCGGTGGCCGGATAGAACGGGCCGTCCGGCGTGTACGCCTGGAACAGCTCATGGCCCACCTTGATGGCCTTGGGGCCGAGGATCCAGAAGCTGTGGCACCCCGAGTCGCGGAAGCCGTACGTGTCCGTGCCCTTGGTGGGGCACGAGCCGGTGATGACGCGCAGCCAGTCCGCGCGACCGGCGTCGACCCGCCAGGACGAGGGGATCTTGAGGGTCAGGCCCTTGCGCAGGTGCAACGTCTTGGTGGCCGCGCTGTCGCTCGCGTACGCCGCCGTGGGAACCGCCAGGGACGCCGCGAGCACGGCCAGGCCGACCGCCGCGGCCGAGATCGTCTTCCTCATGCCCAGGACGTTACGCCCGGCGGGTTGCAGACGGCTTGCCCATCCTTGCCACGAGGTCGCCGAGAAGTGTCACGACGCCGTCGGGCCCGTCCACCACCACGTCGGCGCGCTCCGCCAGCGCGGTCACCTCCGCGGACCCGCTGCACACGCGTACGCCGGGGATCCCGGCCGTCTCGACCGCGCCGAAGGCGGCGAGGTCCCCCAGGTCGTCTCCGACGAACATGACCGAGCGGGCGCCGCGCTCGGCGAGGAAGGCCGACAGGGCCCGTCCCTTGTCCATCCCGGCGGGCCGCAGCTCCAGCACCATGCGGCCCGGCTCGACCGTCAGCCCGGCCTCCCCGGCCAGCGCCGCGACCGGCCCGCGCAGCGCCTCCAGCGCCCCCGCGGGGTCGGCGCACCGCCGGGTGTGCACGGCGACGGCCCGGTCCTTGTCCTCGATCCACACCCCGTCGAGGCCCGCCGTGAGCTCGGGCAGCCGGGCGCGGACGAGGTCGAGCCCCGGCGGGGGCGGCGGCGCCGTCAGGCGGCCGTCCTCCCAGCGCTCCAGGCCGTAGTGGCCGAGGATCACCAGACCGGGCACGTCGGCGAGGGACGGCCCGCCGGAGACCTCGCCGAGGGCCAGCGCCGTACGCGGCGGGCGGCCCGTGACGATCACGACGGCGCGCACCAGCGGGGCGAGGGCGGCCAGCACGCCGGGAACGCCGGGATGCACCCGGGCGGCGGCGGGGTCGGGCACGATCGGGGAGAGCGTGCCGTCGTAGTCGAGCCCGATCACGGCGCCGGCCGGATCGGAGACGATCGCGTCGATTCCTGCGTGCGCGGGCAGGGTCATGGCCTCACTCCGGTGGGGGTCAGATGCGTACGCCTCGGGACGGCCTCATGCCCCGGTGGCGGGGCTCATGCGTGCGAAGGGGAAAAAGCCGGTGCCGCGGGAGAGGCGCTAGGAGTTGAGTCCGAATCGGCGGGCCGAGCGGTCGCGCCGCCTGCCGGCCCTCATCCGGCGCAGCCGCTTGACGAGCATGGGGTCGTGCTCCAGCGCCTCCGGCCGGTCGATCAGCTCCCCGAGTAACTGGTAGTACCGGGTCGCGGAGATGCCGAAGGCCTCCCTGATCGCCTGTTCCTTGGCGCCCGCGTAACGCCACCACTGGCGCTCGAACGCGAGCATCTCGCGGTCGCGGTCCGAGAGGCCGGGCCCGTCGCCGGCCGGTTCGGTGTCCATCCGCTCCTCCTCGATCGGCTCGCGAGCCCGTCCCATGGTAATGCGCGAACCAGCGAGGCGAACCCGGGGTGTTCAGGCCGGGCGGGACGGACGTAGTGTCACGTGATGTGAGCTCTGTAATCACGCTCCTGACCGACTACGGGCTGGAGGACGGGTTCGTCGCCGCGTGCCACGGCGTGATCGCGGGCATCGCTCCGCAGGCTCGGATCATCGACGTGGGTCATCTCGTCCCCGCCGGGGACGTACGGCGCGGCGCGGCCATCCTCGCGCAGACCCTGCCCTACCTGCCGGCCGGCGTCCATCTCGCGGTCGTCGATCCCGCCGTGGGCGGCAACCGGCGCCCGGTCGCGGTGGAGGCCGGAGGACGGGTCTTCCTCGGCCCGGACAACGGCATCCTGTCGTGGGCCGTGCGCGCCGCCGGAGGCGCCGACGCGGCCTACGAGCTGACGAACACGGACCTGTTCCTGGAGAGCGTCTCTCCGACGTTCCCGGGACGGGATCTGTTCGCCCCGGTGGCCGCCCACCTGTGCACCGGGCGCGCGGTCGCGGATGTGGGGCCGCCGATGCCGGTGAACCGCCTGGTGACCCTGCCCGCGCCGACCTGCCGGCTGCGGGACGGCGCGGCGGAGGGCGAGGTGCTGTCGGTGGACAGGCACGGCAACGTCCAGTTGTCGATCACCGCCACCGACCTGGCCGAGCTCGGCGTACGGCTCGGCGACACCCTGGCCGTGTGGCTCGGGCGCCGCCAGGTCACCGTGCCGTTCCGCGAGACGTTCACCGCCGTGCCGCCCGGCGACCTGGTGGCGTTCGCCGACTCCGCAGGCCTGGTCGCGATGGCGATCAACGCCGGGGACGCCGCCGACCGCCTGGGTCTGCCCCCGGGCGCGCACGTACGGCTGTCGCCCGGGCGCTGACCCGGCCGGTCCTACTGGGCGTTCACCACGTCGCGGGCCTCCGCGAAGTGGCACGCGCTGGGGTGATCGCTGCCCGGGCGCACCTCGAGCGCCGGCGCCTGCTGGGCGCAGATGTCCTGCGCCTTCCAGCACCGGGTGCGGAAGTGGCAGCCCGAGGGCGGGTTGGCCGGCGAGGGCGGGTCGCCCTGGAGGATGATCCGCTGGCGCGTCTCCCGGCCCTCCGGATCCGGCACCGGCACGGCCGACAGCAGCGCCTGCGTGTACGGATGCGTCGGGCTGTCGTAGATCTGGGCGTCGCTGCCCAGTTCGACGATCTTGCCGAGGTACATCACCGCGACCCGGTCGGAGATGTGGCGGACCACCGACAGGTCGTGCGCGATGAAGATGTAGGCGAGGTCGAACTCGTTCTGCAGCCGCTCCAGCAGGTTCATGACCTGGGCCTGGATCGACACGTCGAGCGCGGAGACCGGCTCGTCGCAGATGATGATCTCAGGCTGGAGCGCCAGGCCGCGGGCGATGCCGATGCGCTGACGCTGACCGCCGGAGAACTGGTGCGGGTAGCGGTTGATGTGGTCGGGGTTGAGGCCGACCACCTCGAGCAGCTCCTGCACCCGGCGCCGCCGGCCGCCCTTCGGCACGACGTCCGTGTGGATCTCGAACGGCTCCCCCACGATGTCGCCGACGGTCATCCGCGGGTTCAGCGAGGTGTAGGGGTCCTGCATCACCATCTGGATGTTGCGGCGCATCCGCTTGAGCTCGGCGCCCCTGGCCGTGGTGATGTCCCTGCCGTGGACGCGTACGGAGCCCGACGTGGGCCGCTCCAGCGCCATCAGCAGCTTGGCCAGGGTGGACTTGCCGCAGCCCGACTCGCCGACGATGCCGAGCGTCTCACCCCGGTGCAGGTCGAAGGAGACCCCGTCCACAGCCTTGATCGCGCCGATCTGCCGCTTGACGACGACGCCCTGGGTGAGCGGGAAATGCTTGACCAGATCGCGGACTTCGAGGATCGACTCAGCGCTCGCCTTCATCGATGACCTCCCTCCAGTAGTGGCAGGCGCTGCCGCGGGTGCCACTGATCGTGTACAGCGGGGGAACGTCGGTCACGCAGTTGTCCCGCCGGTACGGGCACCGCGGGTGGAAGGCGCAGCCCGTCGGCATCTCCAGCAGGTTGGGCGGCAGGCCCTTGATCGCGTACAGCTCCTGGCCCTTGTGGTCCACCCGGGGGATGGATTCGAGCAGCCCCTTCGAGTAGGGGTGGGCCGGGTTCTTGTACAGCTCGTGCACCGGCGCGTTCTCGACGATGCGGCCGCCGTACATGACCGCGATCTTGTCAGCGACGTCGGCGACGACGCCGAGGTCGTGGGTGATCAGGATCAGTCCCATGTTGCTGTCGCGCTGCAGTTCCGCGAGCAGCCCCATGATCTGGGCCTGGACGGTCACGTCGAGCGCCGTGGTCGGCTCGTCGGCGATCAGGATCTCCGGGTCGAGCGCGATCGCCATGGCGATCATGATGCGCTGCCGCATACCGCCGGAGAACTGGTGCGGGAAGTCGTTGACCCGGTCCTTGGCGGCCGGGATCCTGACCCGGTCCATCAGCTCGACGGCCTTCTTCTTCGCCTCCGCCCGCGAGGTGCCGCGGTGCATGCGGAACATCTCGGCGATCTGCCAGCCGACCGGGAAGACCGGGTTCAGCGACGACAGCGCGTCCTGGAAGACCATGGAGATGCCCTCCCCGCGGATCCTCCTGCGCTGGTCCTCGGGGAGCTTGAGCAGGTCGACGCCGCGGAAGCGGATCTCGCCGCCGGTCACCTTCCCCGGGGGCATGTCGAGGATGCCCATGATGGTCTGGGCGGTGACGCTCTTGCCGGAGCCCGACTCACCCAGCACGGCGAGCGTCTCGCCGGCGTCCACGCTGTACGTCACGCCGTTGACGGCCTTGGCCACGCCGGCCCGGGTGCGGAACTCGACGTGGAGGTCGTCGACCTCCAGCAGGGCGCCGCTGTGGGAGCCCCTGCCCATCTGCTCGGAAAGCACTTCCGTCACTCGCTGTGCCTCCTCATCGAAGCTTCGGGTCGAGGGCGTCGCGTACGGCTTCGCCGAGCATGACGAAGGTCAGCACGCACAGGGACAGGAACGCGGCCGGGAAGAACATGGCGTGCGGACCGGTCCGCAGGTACGAGGTGTGGTCGGCGATCGCGATGCCCCAGGAGATGACCGGCGAACGCAGGCCGATGCCGAGCAGCGACAGCGTGGCCTCGGCGCCGATGTAGCTGCCGATCGTGATCGTGGCGTACACGAGGATCGGCGCCAGCGAGTTCGGCAGCAGGTGCCGGAAGATGATCCGCAGCGGTCCGGCGCCGAGCGCCCTGGCGGCCTGCACGTAGTCCTGGTGCTTGGCCTGGATGACGGCCGAGCGGGCGATGCGCATCAGGATCGGCCAGCCCAGCAGGGCGAGCACGATGATGACGACCGCCATGATCATCGCTTTGCCGGGGTTCGACTGGGCCGGCGCGACGGTGCCGAGGATGATGATCGCGCCCAGCACGTACGGCAGGCCGAGGAACATCTCGCCGACGCGGGAGATGATCGCGTCGAGCCAGCGCCCGAAGTAGGCCGCCAGCACGCCGGTCAGGCCGCCGAGCAGGACGGTGGCCAGCGTGGCCAGCACACCGACGATGATCGAGGTGCGGGCGCCGTAGATGGTCCTGGCCCACACGTCCCGGCCCTGCAGGTCGTAGCCGAACCATGCCTCGGAGCTCGGCAGCTCCATGCTCTTGGCGAGCGTCGCGTACTCCGGGTCCTTGTGCGTGAACAGCGACGGGAAGGCCGCCATCAGGAGGAACACGATCAGCATCACGAGCGAGACCCAGAAGATCTTGCGTCGCTTCAGGATGTCCCACGTGTCGCGCCAGAGGCTGCGCTGGCTCTCCCGGACCGCGACCGGACTCGCGGCCGGATCGTCCGCACCCTTGATCAGGTCTTGCGTCGCGGTCGGGTCACTCATAGCGGATCCTCGGGTCGAGCACGCCGTAGAGGAGGTCGACGAGCAGGTTGGAGATCAGGTACACGAGCACGAGCAGCGTGGCCACGGGGACCACGATCGTGTAGTCCTGACCGTTGATGGCCCGCCACAGCAGGCCGCCGATGCCGTGGATGTTGAAGATGCCCTCGGTGATGATCGCGCCGGACATCAGCGAGCCGACCTCGGTGCCGAGGAACGTCAGCACCGGGATGAGCGAGTTGCGCAGCAGGTGGATCCCGACCACCCGCCGGTTGCTCAGCCCCTTGGCCACGGCCGTGCGCACGTAGTCGGAGCGCAGGTTCTCCACGATGCTCGTACGCGTGAGCCGCGCGGTGAAGGCCATGTTGAGGCTGGCCAGCACGAGCGCGGGAACGATCAGCTCGGGTACGGTCGCGGCGTCCGTCACGGTCGGCGAGATCACGTTCAGCTGCACGCCGAGCACCCACTGCAGCAGGTAGCCGGTGACGAAGATCGGCAGGGAGAGCAGGAACAGCGTGGAGAGCGTCACCACGTTGTCGATGAAGCCGCCCCGCTTGAGGCCCGACAGCACGCCGGCGCCGATCCCGATGATCGCCTCGAAGGCCACCGCCATCAGCGCGAGCCTGATGGTGATCGGCCAGGCGTCGCCGAGCTGGCTCGCCACCGAGACGCCGTTGAAGTCGGTGCCGAGGTTGCCGGTGAACAGGTTCTTCAGGAAGTTCCAGTACTGCAGCAGGAGCGGCTGGTCCAGGCCGAACTGCTCGCGCATGGCCGTGACGTAGGAGTCCGGGCATGGCCGCTGGCCGCATCTCCCGGCGAACGGGTCGCCCGGGAGCTGCCAGACCATGTAGTTGATGATGAACGTCGTGCCGAGCACGACAGGCACGAGTTGCAGCAGGCGCCGGATCGCGTATCGGCCCATGCGCACCTCCGATCTGACGCTAAAGGTCGTACATGCGCCCCCCGTGGGTCAACACGGAGTTCGCGAATGGACAGCCCACGAGGCCGGCCCCGGTGGGGGAACCGGCCTCGGGGGGTTCACGTACGAGCTGTCCTACGCTTCCTTGATCGCGATCGACAGCGGGTCGAGCACGCCGAAGGGAGTGACCTTCACGCCGGTCACCCACTTGGAGGTGCCGGCCTGCAGGCCGTAGGACCACAGCGGAATCGCGGGCATGTCCTGCTGCAGCATAGCCTCGGCCTCCTGGTAGAGGGCGTTGGCCTGCGCGGGGTCGGTGGCGGTGTCGGCCTCGTGGAGCTTCGCGTCGAGAGCCTTGTTGCTGTAGAGACCGTCGTTCGAGGAGGCGCCGGTCTTGTACAGCGGGTTCAGGAAGTTCTCGATGTGCGGGTAGTCCATCTGCCAGCCGGTGCGGAACGCGCCCTTGATCTTGTGCTGGGTGATGGTGTCGCGCAGCTCGGCGAAGGTGGGCATGTCCTTGTGCACGAACTTCACGCCCGCGTCGGGACCGAAGGCCTGGTTGATGCTGTTGACCGTGGCCTCGATCCAGTCCTTGTGGGTGCCGTCGGCGTTGGACCAGATCGGGAACTCGGCCGGCGGGGTGTAGCCCTCGGACTTGGCCTTGGCGAGCAGCTCCTTGGCCTTGGCGGGGTTGTAGGTGCACAGGTCGCCGCAGGCGCCGTCCTTGAAGCCCTCGACGATCGGGGAGACCCAGCCGTTGATCGGGCTACGGCCCTTGTTGAAGATCTTCTCGGTGATCGTCTTGCGGTCGATCGCGTACGAGACCGCCTTGCGGAAGTCGGCGTTGCCGCCGAACTCCTTGTCGTACACCGGGAAGGTCAGCGTCTGGATGACGCCCTGCTGGCCGTCGATCGCGCGGTCGCCGAGGTCGGTCTTCCACTTGTCGCCGGCGAGGGCGGACGGCGGGATCAGCTCGGTGAAGTCGAGGTTGTTGGAGACCAGGTCCGCGTAGGCCGCGTTGTCGTCCTTGTACATCTTGTAGACGATCTTCTTGACCTTGGGCTTCTCCGGCCCGGGGTAGTCGGGGTTGGCCTCGACGATGATCTGCGAGTTGTGGTCCCACTGCACGAACTTGAAGGGGCCGTTCGTGATCGGCTTCTGGGCGAAGCCCTTCGGGTCCTTGAAGAAGGCCTCCGGCAGCGCCGAGAAGGTCGAGTAGCCCAGCTTGGTGCGGAACACCGAGATCGGCGCGGTCAGCGTGACCTTGAAGGTGAGGTCGTCGACGACCTCCAGTCCCTCCAGCTTGTCGGTCTCCGGCTTCGGAGCCTCCTTCGGCCCGTCGGGGCCGTCGGGGTCGGCCGTGTTGACCTTGTCGAAGCCCACGATGTCACCGAACCAGAAGCTGCCGAGCTGAGCGTTCGGCGAGTAGGCGGTGTAGTTCCAGGCGTCGACGTAGTTCTTCGCGGTGACCGGCGTGCCGTCGGTCCACTTCAGACCGGGCTTGAGTTTGATCGTCCACACCTTGTTGTCGGTGGTCTCGATCGACTCGGCCTGGTCGAGCTCAGGGGCGGCCGTGTCCGAGTTGTACTGAACGAGCTTGCTGTACACGAAGTCGTTGATCGTGCCGCCGCAGGTCTCGTTGATGTTTCCCGGGACGAAGCCGGTCTGGGGCTCACAGCCACGGATGTAGACGGTTCCCGACGCGGCCCGGGGGTTGTCCCCGCCGCCGCTACTGGAACCGCCGCCCCCGCCGCACGCGGCGACGCCGAGCGCAAGCAGCGCGGTGCCGGTGGCGATCTTCGCGCCCTTAGTCACGCGCATAGTGGATTGGTCCTCCCTCTAAGGATGGGCGTTCGCGCTGGTTAGCACCCGGTTTGCCGGGCTTCGTCAAACCAGCTGACGTCCTGCCAGTCGTCCGGAGCATCCCTTACCGGACGCACCAGAGGAGTCTCCGGCACGTTGCAGTTCGGTCACACGTGCGTCAGTCGGGCGTCACACACATTCTCGTGAGCCCAACCTTAAATGCCCAGCACGGCATCAAACTCCCCTTTAGAGTACATATACCGACAGACTGCCGGTCCTTTGGCCAAGGAGGGAGACGACACCCGCCTCCCGGTCCCCGGACGAGGATGTCCTGGGCTACCTTTGACCAGTCGCAGCCACGTCCGGTGCGACAGCCGTCCCACCGACCTCCATCCAATAGAGTCCATGCCATGAGCCAGCCGGAATCCGCGCTCGCGGAGGCCCAGGGTGGCGGCCGAGCCCCGGAGTCGCTGGCCGCGCTCGCCGAGCGTCACGGACTACGACGCGCCATCGCACGCCCCAGCATGCCCGCCTACCTGCGCCAACTGTGGGACCGGCGGCACTTCATCCTCACGTACGCCACCTCGCGCAACGTCTCGAAGTATTCCGAGTCGATGCTCGGCCAGCTCTGGCAGGTGCTGACCCCCCTGCTCAACGCCGCGGTGTACTGGCTGATGTTCGGCGTCATTCTGGGGCAGAGCAAGTCGATCGAGAACTACCCGGCGTTCCTCATCACCGGGGTCATGGTATTCACCTTCACCCAGCGCACGGTGATCAGCGGCGCCAAGTCCATCTCGTCGAACCTGTCGCTCATCCGGGCGCTCCACTTCCCCCGCGCCTCGCTCCCGCTCGCGTACACCATGCAGGAGCTCCAGCAGCTCGGCTACTCCATGGCCGTGCTGGTCCTCCTGGTGCTCGTCACCGGGGAGCCGATCACCTGGCTCTGGCTGCTGATCCCCGTCACCCTGCTCATGCAGCTGGTCTTCAACATCGGCATGGCCATGTTCATGGCCCGCCTCGGCGCGTTCATGCGGGACCTGAACCAGCTCATGCCGTTCATCACCCGCACCTGGCTGTACGCCTCCGGCGTCTTCTACGCGATCGACGACAAGACCAGGGAGCTGCCGGAGCTCCTCCGCTGGGTCCTGGAGTTCAACCCCGCCGCCGCCTACATCGAGTTCATGCGCGATCTTCTGATCTACCAGCGCTTCCCCGAGCGCTGGGCGTGGGTGACTTGTCTATTCTGGGCAGTGTTCGCGCTGATCGTCGGCTTCTGGTACTTCTGGCGGGCCGAGGAGAGGTACGGCCGTGGCTGAGCTGACCGAGGAGCTGTCGCAGGTGGCGCCCCAGCATTCCGAGACGCAGAATTCCGAGACGCAGACCCCCGAGACGCGCAATCCCAAGGTCGGGACCCCGACGGTCATCGTGGACGACCTGCACATCGTCTACAAGGTGTACGGCGCCGCGAGCGAGTCCGAGAAGGGCAACGCCGCCAACGCCCTCATGCGCATCCTGCGGCGGCAGGGCCGGCCGCAGATGAAGGAGGTCCACGCCGTCAAAGGCGTGAGCTTCGTCGCCCACCACGGCGACGCCATCGGCATCATCGGCCGCAACGGCTCGGGCAAGTCGACGCTGCTGCGCGCGATCGCCGGCCTCCTGCCCCCGCACAAGGGCGCCGTCTACACCAACGGCCAGCCGTCGCTCCTCGGCGTCAACGCGGCCCTCATGAAGGAGCTGACGGGCGAGCGCAACATCATCCTCGGCTGCTACGCGATGGGCATGACGCCGGCCGATGTACGCGAGAAGTACGACGAGATCGTGGACTTCTCCGGCATCGGCGACTTCGTCCAGTTCCCCATGTCGACGTACTCGTCCGGCATGGGCGCCCGGCTGCGCTTCGCCATCTCCTCCGCCAAGACGCACGACGTGCTGCTCATCGACGAGGCCCTCGCTACCGGCGACCGCGAGTTCAAGAAGAAGAGCCAGCAGCGCATCAAGCAGATGCGCGAGTCCGCCGGCACGGTCTTCCTGGTCGCCCACAACCTCGACGTGATCGAGGAGACGTGCAACCGGGTGATCTGGCTGCACAAGGGAAAGATCAGAATGGAAGGCGACCCCCAGGAGGTCCTGGAGGCGTACAACAAGGCCTGAGAGAAACGGAGGGGTGACCGTGCCGACGCCGCCACCGATCCCGTACGACCATCTGCCCGAGGTGCCCGCGCTGACCGTCGAGAGCGACGACGTACGCGACGGCGAGCGGCTCCCCGAGGCCCACGTGTTCAACGACTGGGGCATGAGCGGGCAGAACGTCTCTCCGCATCTGCGCTGGTCGGGCGCCCCGGAGGGCACCAAGAGCTACGCCGTCACCTGCTTCGACCCCGACGCGCCCACGGGCAGCGGCTTCTGGCACTGGGTGCTGTACGACATCCCGGCCGGCGTCACGGAACTGCCGGCGGGCGCGGGCAACGGCCCCGACTTCAAGGCACTGCCCGAGGGCGCCAAACACGCGCGCAACGACTTCAGCACCAAGGAGTACGGCGGGGCGGCGCCGCCTCCCGGCTACCCGCACCGCTACCTCTTCGCCGTGCACGCCCTCGGCGTGGAGTCCCTGGGCGTCGACGCCGACACGCCGCCGGCCGTGGTCGGGTTCAACATCACGGCCAACACGCTCGCCCGCGGCTATATCGCACCTGTGTACGAAACCTGATGCGTGAGGGCCGCTCGTTCCACTATGATTCGAACGGAGATTCGACATAGGGGAGGGGCGGATGAGCGACCTGGCGACGGCGATCGACAATCTGGCCGCCGAAGATCCCTCGGAGCTTCCCGTCGGGCTGATCGCCGAGCAGCTCATCGAGCTGCACTGGCAGATGGCCCGCCTGCAAGCCCAGATCGCCAGGCGCACCCACCTGCGCCTGCATACCGACTCACCGAACTAGCGTGCGGACGGCCGGCGCCCCTCAGGGGCGCCGGCCGCTTTCGTCATCGACGTCTTTCCGGTGGTCCTGCCGTACGCGAGGTCTCCGGTGCCACTCGGCGTATCGCCTTGGCGGCGGCGGAGGAGGCCTCAGGCGTCGATCACCTGCCGTAGCCGCCCTGCCGCGCGGTCGGCGGCGCGACGTTGGACACCGTGCCCGGGGCGGACGAGACCGTGCTCGACGCCGCGGCGTCGGCCGTGGCCGTCGCGGAGGTGGCCAGCCCGGCCGCCGCTCCCGTCGTCGCGGCGGCTCCCCGCGCCGGAACGTCCGTCGTGCCGCGGACGGTCCTGGTGACCGCGTGGGCGTTGGCGTCGGCCCGGGCGGCGGCATCGGTGGCCGTCGCCTGGGTGCTGCTCATGGCGCCGTCCGCCGGAGTGTCGCACGGCACCAGCGCCAGCAGGCCGCCCGCGCTGCCCGCGGTAGCCGCGACGGCGGCCTTCGCGCTGAGCAGCAAGCTGAGCCTGGCGGTGGCGTTGAGCCCGGCGTGGGCAGCGGCGCCCACGGTGGCGACGGCCGCCGCCGAGGCGTCCACGGCGGCGGCGGTCTGGCCGGTGACGGCGACGACCGGCCTGCCGACCTGGGCGGTGAGGTCCGCCGCGACGTCCGCCTTGGCGGCCACCGCCGCGTAGACGTTCGCGTTGACGTTTGCGACCGCGACCAGGGCGGCCGTCAGGTGGGCCTCCAGCCGCGCGACCACGTTCGCGGTGACGGTGACGGTCGCGTCGGCCACGATGTCGGCCGCGATGTCGGCCGCGGCGTTGATCTGGGCGTTCGCCTCGGCCGACAGACCGGCCGTGACGGTGCCGCAGAGCTTCGCGACGGCGAGGAGGTGGGCCCTGATGTCAGCGGTCAGGTTCACCGCCACCTCGGCGGCCGCGTCGGCCTGCGCGGCGACGCCGCTCGTCGCCCCGCCGACGGCCGTGCCCTGCAGATCGGCCAGAAGCCTCGCCACCGACGCGACCCGGTGCTCCGTGCACTTCTGAGCGCACACGTCGGCCTGCGCGGGCGCGGCGAGCATGCCGGCGATACCGATCGTGACGGCGACGACGGCTGTCCTAACCACTCGTTTCATTGACTTGCCCCCGGTTCATATTCCTTTTCACGAGAGTGGGAATGACGAACCCAAGAACCCCCGTGCGTCGGCGAGCACGCCGACAAAGACGTCGGCATTTCTATCAGGCCCGATCACGGCCGAAAGCCCTGCCGAGCAGGGGATCCACGGCCCGCGCCCGCCCGGAAAGTCGGTATATCAAGCACCGGACGACCACTTCGCGGTCACCGCAATCCCGCCTCCGGAGAAAGCCACGGTAAACACGACGCCCAGGCCCGGCGACAGATCTTTCCGCTCACTTTTAGCGACGCGCCGCCGAGCCTCGCGACCCGGCCCCGCCGGGACCGATCACTAGCTCGCCTTATCGCGACATATCTCGACAGGGGTTACGCTGGCGGAGTGACTCTCCTCACCCCCCATGCGGGCGACGACCCCGCACAGCGCGCTTCGGACGCCGACCGCGACCAGGTCGCCGCCGTCCTCGGCGAGGCGCTCGCCACCGGCCGCCTGACGAGCGTCGAGCACGCGGACCGGCTCGACGCCGCCTACAGCGCGGTGACCGTCGGCGACCTCGTGCCCCTGGTCAGGGACCTGCCCGACGTGGCCCGTCCCCCGGCCACGCCCGCCACGGAGCGGCACCGGGTCTCCGCGGTGTTCAGCAAGATCATCCGGCGTGGGCGCTGGGTCGCCGGGCGGCACACCGAACTCAGCTCGGTCTTCGGGGCGCTGATCGTGGACCTCAGCGACGCGGTGCTGCCCGGCCGTGAGGTGACGCTGGAGCTGAACTCCTTCTGCGGCAAGCTCATCGTCACCGTGCCGGCCGACGCCAGGGTGATCGACGAGGGCAGCGCGGTCTTCTCGAAGCGCTCGGTGACCGGCGGGAACGGCGACGGCGACGGCCCGCTGATCCGCGTCACCGGCAACGCGCGGTTCGGCAAGATCGTGGTTTACCGCGGGACACGTCGCTGACGGCCTACGATGCGGCCATGCAGCCCACCGGCCGTGCGCTGCCCGTGGCGCTCGACGCCATGGGCGGCGACAACGCGCCCGCGGAGATCGTCGCGGGAGCCGTACAGGCCGTGCGGGAGCGGGGCGTGCCCGTCGTCCTCGTCGGCTACCCCCGTCTGCTCTACCAGGAGCTGGGCGAGCACGACGCCGTCACCGAGATCCCCATCGTCCGCGCGGAGGAGGCGCTGGCGATGGACGAGGGCGCGTTGGCGAGCCTGAGACGGCCCCGCTCCAGCATCGCCGTCGCCTGCCACCTCGTCCGGCGCGGCGACGCCTGCGCGGTCGTGTCCGCGGGATCGACGGCGGGCGTCGTCGCCACCGGCCGGCTGCGGCTGCGGGCCCAGCAGGGGGTCGTACGCCCCGCGATCGCGGTCGGCCTGCCGACGCTGCCCCAGCCGACCGTGCTGCTCGACGCGGGCGCCACCGCCGACGCCAAGCCGGAGATGCTGGTGCAGTTCGCCCACCTCGGCGTGGCGTACGCCGAATCGGCGCTCGGCCTGCGGCGTCCCCGTGTCGGCCTGCTCACGATCGGCGCCGAGGCCTCGAAGGGCAACAAACTCGCCAAACGGGCTCACGAGCTGCTCGCCGCCACGCCCGGGATCGACTTCACCGGCAACATCGAGGGGCACGACCTGCTCACCCGGAAGGTCGACGTGGTCGTCGCCGACGGGTTCACCGGCAACGTCGCGCTCAAGACCGTCGAGGGCACGGTGCGGTACGCCTTCGAGCAGTTCAGGGAGGCGATCGCGGACAGCCGCGTGGCCAGGCTCGGCGGGATGCTGCAGCGGTCCCGGCTCCGGGAGCTGGCCGGCCGGCTCGATCCCGAGGCGCACGGCGGGGCCGTGCTGCTCGGTCTCAACGGCACCGTGGTGATCGCGCACGGCTCGTCACGGGCGCGCGGCGTGGCCGCCGCCTGCGAGCTCGCGGCCCGCCTGTCGGCCCAGGGCATCGTCGCCAGGATCGGCGAGCGCATCGCCTCCAACAACAAGCCGCACCGCCGCTGGTGACCACCGGATATAGGACGGCGGGCGGAAGCCGCGCGCCGATAAGCTTGACGCATGACCGACCCGCAGCTCGTGCTCACCGAGCGGGTCCAGCAGGCGCTGGGTTCCGCCTTCGGTCCGGAGTACGCCACCGAAGATCCGCTGATCAGGCCCTCCCAGTTCGCCGACTACCAGGCGAACGTCGCGCTCAGCCTGGCCAAGCGGCTCCGACGTGCCCCGCGGGAGGTCGCCCAGGCGATCGCCGATCACCTCGACACGAACGACGTGAGCGTGGAGGTCAGCGGGCCCGGGTTCCTCAACCTGACGCTCCGCGACGGCTGGATCGCCGAGCAGGCCGGGCAGCGGCTGCTCGACGAGCGCATCGGCGTGCCGCAGCCTGCCCCGCAGACCGTGATCGTCGACTACTCCGCGCCGAACGCCGCGAAGGAGATGCACGTCGGCCACCTGCGCACCACGATCGTCGGCGACACCCTCGCGCGTACCCATGAACACGTCGGCAACCAGGTGATCCGGCAGAACCACCTCGGCGATTGGGGCACCCAGTTCGGCATGCTCATCGAGCACCTCCTCGACATCGGCGAGGAGGAGGCCCTCGGCATGCTCGCCGCCGGCGACGGCAACGCCTTCTACCAGGCGGCGCGGCACAAGTTCGACAACGACCCCGAGTTCCAGCAGCGGTCCCGCCGCCGGGTGCCGCTGCTGCAGGGCGGCGACCCGGAGACCCTGCGGCTCTGGCGCGAGTTCATCGATTACAGCAACCGCTACTTCACCAAGGTGTACCGGACGCTCGGCGTCACGCTGACCGACGACGACATCGCCGGCGAGAGCATGTACAACCCCATGCTCACCGACGTCTGCGACGAGCTGGAGCGCACGGGCGTGGCCGAGATCAGCGAGGGCGCGCTGTGCGTGTTCCCGCCCGGGTTCAAGGGCCGTGACGACCAGCCGCTGCCGCTCATCGTCCGCAAGAGCGACGGCGGGTACGGCTACGCCACGACCGACCTCGCGGCGATCCGCTACCGGGTGCGCGACCTGAAGGCCGACCGCGTCCTGTACGTCGTGGGCGCCACCCAGTCGCTCCACTTCCAGATGGTCTTCGCCGCGGCGCGGATGGCCGGCTGGCTGCACGACGACGTGAAGGCGGAGCACGTGCAGATCGGCAGCGTGCTCGGCAGCGACGGCAAGATGTTCAAGACCCGCAGCGGCGAGTCCATCAAGCTCACCGAGCTGCTGGACGAGGCCGTCGTCCGGGCCGAGGCCGTCATCGCCGAGCGCGGGTACGACCCCGAGACCCGCCGGCAGATCGCGCGCCAGGTCGGCATGGGCGCCGTCAAGTACGCGGACCTGTCGGTGAGCCACGACAGCGAGTACGTGTTCGACTTCGACCGCATGCTCGCTCTCACCGGCAACACCGGGCCGTACCTCCAGTACGCCACCGCCCGCATCCGGTCGATCTTTCGCAACGGCGGGATCGAGCCCGAGTCGGCCACCGGTCCGATCACGCTGGGCCACCCGGCCGAGCGGGCGCTCGCGCTGCAGCTGCTCGGCTTCGGCTCGGTCGTCGCGGCCGTCGCCGAACTCTCCGAGCCCCACCGGCTGTGCAACTACCTGTTCGACGTCGCCCAGACGTTCACCTCGTTCTACGAAAGCTGCCCGGTCCTCAAGGCCGAGGAGGAGTCCGTACGGCAGTCGCGTCTGGCCCTGGCCGCGCTCACCCTGCGTGTGCTGCTGCGCGGGCTCGACCTGCTCGGCATCGAAGTCCCCGAGCGGATGTGAGCGGGGTGCCGGATCCCGCTCCGGCGGACACGGAGGACGGCTCTCTCGAGGCCGCGGACGCCGTCCGCGCATCCACAGGTGCCTGGGATGCCGGGGATGACCCGGATGACGGGGATGGTGGAGATGCCGTCCCCATACGTCCATGGCCGGCCGCCCGCTCCTGGGCGGCCCGGCCTTGCCGTTTCCACGGGTCACGGCCGTCCACGGCGCGCCTCGTCCATGACTGTCGCACCAAGCGTCTAGTCTGGCGCGGTCAAGGGAGTGCCAGCCGACCCCTCGGGGAGCGTTCCGCGTGAGCATGGACCTGACCACGAGTCCGGACTTCGAAAACCTGGCCGAGGCCACGGAGCTACACCGCTACGCCGAGGCACTGATCGTCAGCCTCGCGGCCGACGGGACGGCGCCCGACCTGCCGCCGGGCATCACGGACGTGCCGGGCTACTGGCTGGGGCCCGCCGTAGAGGCGCTCGTCCTCATCACTTCCGGCAAGGACGCCCTGGAGCCACTGGCCCTGGCGAACCAGCTGGACGAGCGGCGCACCGCCCTGTTCCTGTGCCTGGCCCTCGCCGTCTGCGGCCACGGCGACCGGATCCACGCCTCCTGGCTCGGCACCGCGTTCGGCGACCTGTCCGAAGACCGTCCGGTGACCCCCGGCCAGCGGGCGCTGTGGCTCGCCGCCGCCCGCGGGGCGTACGGACCGGTCGGCAAGATCTTCGTACTGCGCAAGCTGGACGCGGTCGACGTGCCGGACACCGACGACCGATGGCTGAAGGCGCTGGTCCCCGGTCTGCCGGAGACGGCCGTGCCCGCCTCGCTGGAGGCGTTCCCCGAACTGGCCAAGGTCCCCGAGATCGAACGGTCGCTGCGGGCGTCGGTCACCCTGAACCGTCTGCGCGAGCGCTGCACCGAGATCACCTCCACCCGGCAGGCCGGCGAGGTCACCAAGATCGTACGTGGCACCGTGTGGGCCGAGGACGAGCCGCTGGCCGTGCTCCGCGCCCTGGCGGGCCAGCGCGGTCAGGAAGGGCCGCTGAGCTCGCTCACCGGGCATCTGCTGGAGGACCTGCGTCCCGACGCCGACCCCCACTTGGCGGCGCTCGCCCTGCACGTGGCCGCGCCGGCCGTCAGGGCGGCCGCCGAGGCCCTCGTCGAGGTCGTGCGCGAACCGCCGCCCGACACCCTGCACGTGCCGATCCTCGGCTATCCGATCACGCTCAGGCCCGAGGGACCCGACCAGGAGTCGATGGCCGCGGCCGAGCAGCGGCTCGTCACCGACTGCGTGCCGAAGCGCACCCGGCCCTGGGCCGGATACGTCCTGCTGGTCCTCGCCGTCGTCGTCTTCGCCGCCGGGTTCGTGGTCTCGCTGCCGCTCGCCCTCGTCGGCCTGATGATCGGCGCCGGGGGCGGGCACCTGCTGTGGCGGCATCGCATCAAGGAACACTCGGACGTGCGGTACGTCCAGACACGGGCCGGCAAGCTCGCCGACCTTGCCGACAAAGCCGTCTGGGCCCTGCACGAGTACGCCAGGGAGTCCGAGGAGCGCGCCTCCGCCGCCGCCCGGGACCTGACGGAAGTCTCCACCCTCCTGCGCCGGGGCCCGCGGGCCGCGTAGGGCGCCTGCACCGCGGACGACTGTGCCCGCCGCCCAGGAAGGGCGGCGGGCACAGTCTCGTCCGCGGATGCGCATCCATGCGATCACACGGATGCGTCTCAGGCGGTGGAGACCTCCACCGTCGCCGGAGTGATCAGGAAGACCTTGTCCGCGATCCGCTCGATACGTCCCTCGCAGCCGTAGGCCAAGCCTGCGGCGAAGTCGACCATTCGCGTGGCCTCCGCCGTCGACATGCTCGCCACGTCCATGACCACCGTGTGGCCCTCGCGGAAGTGCCGGCCGATCGTCAGGGCGTCGTCGTATTTCCGCGGGCGAACCATGACGATCCGGGCCGGGTCGGCATTGGGCTGCCAACGCTTGGCGGCACGCTCGGCCGCCGGCATCCAGTCGTCCTCGTACTCGTCCTCGGCATAGGTCTCGTCGTCGTACTGCTCTGCCCCACCCAGGCCAAGGTAGCTCGCCACCTTGCGCACAGCCCCCATCGGTTCGTCCTTTTCCGGCTTGTCCTTTTCCGGGCTCGTCCCGACACGCGGAACCGTAATCGACGATTCAGCGAACCCCCACCGACACGCCCGGCCATTTAAGTGTTGTTGGCTGGATAATGTGCAGGCCGGGTACTCGTGTCTTCATCGTCAATTCCGTCAGCCCTTCCAGGGTAACTCTCAAACCCGCCTACCCCATGGAACCCTTCGCAAACATTTCTCACAGTCACCCCGAACGACGGCACGCCTTCAGTAGATCACAACGGACGCCACCGATGACGGGTTCCCGAAACACGATCTTGCAGGTGGGCCCTGGTGCGCTGCGCATGCGAGGCACGATTCACGACGCCGCCAATGAAGATCGAATTGTGCGACGAAGACGCCGGAATTCTCATATCGAAAGCATTTTCGATAACGGTGCAGCGGCCCCGAGCGCGTCCTTGAGGCTTCCATATCGAGCTCCATTTGAGGTGTCTCTCGCGCCTCCGGCACAGTACGGATCCGCAATCCTGCCTGCGGAAAGAGGACGGGAAAGGCCGCCGTATCCGGCCCCGGCCGACGCCCCGAGACGTCCGTCGTATCCCGGCGCTCAGACCTCCGCGCAGCCTGGTGAGCGGGCCCTTGGCCACCGACTGGTTCAGCAACTGGGGAGCACCGTCCGGACGGAGGCGCTCGCCGCAGCGACAGCTATCCGCCAGGGCCCGGACGGCAGACGGCGAACGCCTACGCGCCCCCGGCCCGCAAAGCGGTGCGAGGACACGCGAGGACAACCGTGGCGTCTCCAGTAACACCCGCCGATTCTCTCGCGGGGACCACGGCCCGGTCGATGGCCTCCGCCCCTTGAAATCAAGACTCGACCTCGCATGGCAGAAACTGACCCCGCGGGGCGGCGTGAGTGACGTGGACGCGTGAGCGACACGGACGCGTGGGGCATGGGCATCCGGTGTGGGAATGCCGGCGGTGTATGGGGATCGTGGGGCGGCTGGACGAGGACGGGTGCCGCTTGGACGCGTGTTGGGGTGGGATGGAGTTGGCGGTGTGAGTGGGGGTTGGTCACTGAGCTGGCTGGGTGGTTCGATCCCTCGACGCTCACGTCCAGCTCTTTGGATGTGTGTGGGGTGGAGCGAGCTGGGGGTGTGGGTGGGGGTTGGTCACTGCGCCGGCCGGAAGGTCCGGTCCTCGCGAAGCCCGCTTCGCTGGGCCTTCGCTGCGGTCCTCCCTCCCGCCCGCTCCGCTCCCTCGACGCTCACGCCCCACACTGTTGGGCTGGGGGATCGGCCTGGGGCCCACCACCGCCGGCCCTACCAGCCCTGCACCTGCCCCCGTGCCTGCCCCTGGATATGCGAAAGCCCCGGCCGTCATCGGCCGGGGCTGTGTTCCCTGGTTCTATGTCGTCGCCGGGTCTGTAATCCGCCTCGCCGTGAGGGCAGGGCAGGTGACGACCGGTCTGCTGCCCGGCCCGCCGACGGTGGCACGCAGCCGGGACCCGGGCCTGAGGCCGGGGCTGGATCGGGCCGGCACCACCACGGCCTCAGCGCCCATCCCGCGGGACCGAGCCCGACAACCTTCGCAGGGGAAAAGGGGTCTGGAAATGCGGAAGGGCCACCCCAAACGGGATGGCCCTACCATATGAAAGATTGTCCGGCGGTGTCCTACTCTCCCACACCGTCCCCGGTGCAGTACCATCGGCGCTGGCAGGCTTAACTTCCGGGTTCGGAAAGTAACCG